>JAVBND010000083.1:0-72274 GCA_031551775.1 Eubacteriales bacterium
ATGGGATTTTGACAAAGGGGAGGCTTTACCGCCTCCCCGACTCAAAATCCCTACCCGTCCAAATTGCGCCTGGAAAATCCCGCAGGATTGTCAGATATGTGGCCCCGTGTCCCACTCATCGAAAAGGTTTTGCCGGGGCAAAAGATTTTCGATGACAGCGTATCGACTTTGTCGATACGCTCAGCCCATCAACAAACCCCGTTAACAACGCCCCCGGCGACCTGTGCGCCGGGGGTGAATGGGATTTTGACCAAGGGCGGGCTGTATCGCCCGCCCGGCTCAAAATCCCCACCCGTCCAAATTCCGCCCGGAAAATCCGCAGATTTTCAGGAATTTGGCCCCGTTTCCCACTCATCGAAAAGGTTTTGCCGGGGCCAAAGATTTTCGATTCCAGCTTATCGACTTTGTCGATAAGCTGGACGAGCCCGGACAAAGCGTCCGGGCTCGTTTTTGATTGGGCGGGATGGGTCAGTCCTTGGGGATGGCGACGGTGTCGTCCGGCGTCTCGGGCGTTTCGGGCGTTTCGGGCGTCTCCGGTTCCACCGGCTCCACATAGTCCTTGGGCACCACGGTCACCGTGCAGGTAACCTTGAGGTCCGTGCCCTTGATCTTGCCTTCGAGAACCGCGATGCCCGGCTTCTTGGCCGTGATCTTGCCCTTCGCGCCGACCGAGGCGATCTTGGGATTCAGGCTCTTCCAAGTGACTTCCTTCTGATTCGGGTGGTACGGCTCGACCTTGGCCTTGTCGAGCACCAACTTTTTCCCTTTTTTGAGTTGAACCGCGCCTTGCTCAAACACGATTTTCTCCGGAGCGGGTGCTGCCTTTGGGTAGACGGTGATGTTGACGTATTCGTTTATGACGGTCGATTCCGGATCGGTGGTTTTCACTTGCAGGAGCAGCTTGCCCGTGCCCGCTTTAAGCCCCTTTATTGTGACGACGGCCTTGCTTCCACCCTTGGATGTATACGAAAAAATTTCTTTGTCCGCCGCCGAACAACCAATGGCCGGCGTGTCGCCCTTCCCAATTCCGTACATCTTGAACCAGAATGTCGCCTTTTTCCCCTCGATCACTGCTACGTCATGCGTCGATAGCTCCAGCCTGGTCGTATACTTGGGCACCGCGCCCGCAAACGCGGGCAGGCTGGCAAACAGCATCAGCGCCGCGACAAAAATCGCGAGCGCCCTGATTCCTTTGTTGTTGTGCTTTGCTTCCATGCGTACACCTCCCTCAACATCTTTTCCACATCCCTATCATAGCACTTTTGCAATCATTATGTCAAGGAATTGAGATATTGTGACTCGAATATGCCCCAAATATCCCGCGCATAGTCCATGACGGAGCGGTCGGAGGAGAACTTGCCCGCCGAGGCGATGTTTTCAAGCGCCATCTTGGCGATCACGCGTTTGTCTGCAAAAGCGCGGTTGAGTTTGAGCTTGGCTTCAAGGTACGGCTCAAAGTCCTTGAGCACGAAGTAGTGGTCTGCGGCGTGCCAGCTCGCGCCCACGAGCAGCGAATCGCTCAGGTCCT
Organism: Eubacteriales bacterium; assembly: GCA_031551775.1. Lineage (GTDB taxonomy): Bacteria > Bacillota > Clostridia > Christensenellales > Aristaeellaceae > Anaerozeibacter. Next base: position 1,529 of record JAVBND010000083.1, read on the forward strand.
TGAGCGCGCCGTCGGGATCGTCAAAGGTCCCGTCGGTCAGCGCGTCCACGCATTTTTTCATGAGCGGGCTGCGATTGTAGAACTCGGTTGGGTCGTACCCGGCGCGGATGGCATTGAGTTCCTCAACCGTTGCGCCGAATATGGCGGTATTCTCAATGCCTGCCTGCTGGACGATTTCGACGTTCGCGCCATCGAGCGTGCCCAGCGTAATCGCGCCGCTGAGCATCAGCTTCATGTTGCCGGTGCCGCTGGCCTCGGTGCCCGCGGGGGAGATTTGCTCGGAAATGTCGGCTGCCGGGATGATGCGTTCGGCGTAGGAGCAATTGTAGTCGCGGACAAATACAACCCTCAGGCGTTCATTTACATCTTCGTCGCCGCTGACCAAGGCCGCGATTTGATTGATCAGGCGGATGACCGCCTTGGCGCGGGCATAACTCGGGTAGGCCTTCGCGCCGAAGATCGCGGCCATGGGCTCAAAATCCGGCAAGCGCCCGGCTTTCAGCTCGAAGTAAATGGCCAGGATCGACAGCGCGTTCATGAGCTGGCGCTTGTACTCGTGCAGGCGCTTGACCTGCACGTCAAAGACAAAGTGATCGGGCAGCAAGGCGCCCTCGCGCACGGCGATATAGCGCGCCAGTTGGCGCTTCTTCTCGCGCTTGACTTCAATGAACCGATCGGCCAGTTCGTCGTCTATTTTTTCTTTCAACCCGCTCAATAGCGATAAATCCTTGAGGAATGCGCGCGTGCCGAGCGTCTTTTCGATCAACTCGGTCAATTCCGGATTGCAAAGCCCGAGCCACCGCCGCTGCGTGATGCCGTTGGTAACGTTTGTGAAGCGCCCGGGATAGAGCGTATACCAATCGTGAAATACGTCGTCCTTTAAAATTTCAGAATGGATGCGCGCCACGCCGTTGGTCTTGCGCGTCATGTAAACCGCCAGGTCCGCCATGTGTACCTGCCCATTTTGGATGATCGACATGTGGGGATGCTCGGCCCGGAGGCGTCTATCGATCTGGCGGATGATGCCCACAAGCTGCGGCGCCGCGCCCGCCAATAGCTTCTCGTCCCAAACCTCGAGCGCTTCTTTCATCACGGTGTGGTTGGTGTAGGCGAAGGACGCGCGCGCGATTTCAAGCGCCGTGTCAAATGAGACGCCGTCCTCGGTCAGCAGGCGGATCAGTTCCGGGATGGCCATGGTCGGGTGGGTGTCGTTGAGCTGGATTGTAAAAGCATCGGAAAAACGCGCATAGTCCGGCCCCCACTTGGCGCGGTAGAGCCTGAGCATGTCCTGTAGGGACGCGCTTGAGAGCACGTATTGCGCTTTGACGCGCATGAGTTTGCCCGCGCGGCGCGTATCGTTCGGGTAGAGCAGCTTCACGATGTCCTCGGCCTTGTTTTTTTCCGCCGCGGCGCGCGAATACTCCTGATCGCTGAAGAGATGAAAGTCGAACTCGTTGAGGCTCTCGGTCTGCCACAGCCGAAGCGTTCCGATGTTGCGCGTCTCGTAGCCGATGATCGGCATATCGTAGGGCACGGCGCGCACCGAAAACCCCTTGAGCGGTACGACGACGGAAAGTTCGTCGCGCCGGACGCTCCAGGGGTCGCCGTAGCGCGTCCAGTCGTCGGGCGCTTCCACCTGCCGCCCCTCTTCAAAGGATTGCTTGAAAAGGCCGTAGCGGTATCTGAGGCCATACCCGGTCAGCGCTATTTCATGGGTGGCGGCGCTGTCCAGGTAGCACGCGGCCAGGCGCCCCAGCCCGCCGTTGCCAAGCGCCGCGTCCTCTACATCCTCAAGCGCGCTCAGGTCAACGCCTTTTTCCTTGAGAAGCCGCGCGGTATCGTCAAGCAGGCCCGATGCGTAGAGGTTGTTAAACACCTGCCGCCCGATCAGATATTCGGCGGACAGGTAGCAGGCCTGCCGTCCGGCATGGCGCTTTTCCTCTGAGGCCCGCCACGCCGGCGCAATGTCCTCCATCAGCGCGTCCGCGATGGCTGAATGCAATTGTTCGCTCGTCGCTTCGGTCAGGCTCAGCCTGTGCTCCGTCATAAGGCGGTCCTGCGCGCGCCCAATCAAATGCTCGCTTCGCGTCACGTTTTTGCCTCCCTTTCACTCTCGATGACCAGCGCCTTGAGCCACGATGTCACGCTTTCGTCGATCGCGTCCGGCGACATGCGCCATCTCCAGTTGCCGCTTCCCGTGCCGGGCAGGTTCATGCGCGCTTCGCTCCCAAGCCCCAACACGTCCTGCATGGGTAAGATGCAGGTGTTGGCGCGGCTCATCATCGCTTCGCGAATGAAACGGCACAGGACGTCCTCATCGGGCGTAAGCCCAAGCAGCTCGGTCGCGAGCGCTTGTTCGTGCTCGGTCGCGCCGTTCGTCCACCAACCAAGCGTCGTATCGTTGTCATGGGTGCCGGTGTATGCGACGGTGTTCTTCTTGTAGTTCTGGGGCAGGTCCTGGTTTTTCAGGTCGCTCGAATACGCGAACTGCAATATCTTCATGCCCGGCAGGCGAAACAGCTTTCTCAGCGCCGTCACGCGCTTGTTCACCACGCCCAAATCCTCCGCCACGATGTCAAGCTGGGGCAACTGCCGCCTGACCGCCTTAAGCAAAAGCTCGCCCTCGGCCTTTCTCCACTTGCCGTCCCGGGCGTTCGGCGCGCCGTAGGGCACTGAGTAGTAGTTGACCAGGCCGATAAAATGATCGATGCGCACCATGTCAAAGCGCTTTTCTATGCCCTTCATGCGCTTGATCCACCAGTCAAAGCCGGTCTTCCTGTGTACCTTCCAGTCGTAGACCGGGTTGCCCCACAACTGCCCGTCCTCGGTGAAATAATCGGGCGGCACGCCCGCCACCCTGGTGGGGCGGCGCTCCTCGTCGAGCTTGAACAAAAGCGGATTGGCCCACACGTCGGCGGAATCGGCGGCCACATAGATGGGCAGGTCGCCCAAGAGCTTCACGCCCTTGAGCTGTGAATAGAATTTCAGCTTTTCCCATTGACGGTCAAACAAATACTGAAGAAACATGTGGTAATGGATCCGTTCGGACAAAAGCGCGCGGTAATGCTTGAGCGCGCCCTTGTCGCGCATGCGCGCGGCGCGGTCCGGCCATTCGCCCAGCGGCGCGTATTCAAAATGCTCCCGCAGCGCCTCAAACAAGCAATAATCGTCGAGCCACTCGTTTTGCTGACGGAATGCCTCAATCTCGCTCTCAAGGCGCGAAAAGGAAGACTGAAACGCCCGTTCAAGCATCATGCGCTTATAGGCGCGCACGCGCGGGTAATCGACCGGCCCGCAGCCCCACGCATCTTTGGGAAGGTCCAACAGCCCGTCCTCCCTGAGCTGGGCGAGGTCTATCAATTGCGCGTTGCCCGCGAATGTGGATGCGCTTTGGTAAGGCGAATCGCCGCCGCCCACCGGGCCTACCGGCAACATCTGCCAAATGCGCATGCCCGCCTCGGCCAAAAAATCCACGAAATCATAAGCGGCCTGGCCCAACGTTCCAATGCCCTCGGGGGAAGGCAGGGACGTAATATGCATCAGCACGCCGCAGCTGCGTGTGGGTTTCATGGGTATATCCCCCTTCTATTGGTAACGCGTTAAGTATATCGCCAAAACAAGCGCCTTGTCAACCGCGAGAGACCTTGACAAGAAGTGTTTGCGGGTGCAAAATGGAACCAAAACCGAAGGCAGTATACGGATGTGAGGAGGGGCGTTATGCTTACCCAGGAATTTGAATTTGACGCGGTGATTCGCAAGGTGGAGGATCAGGACGGGGCCTATATCGAGTTTCCCTATGACGCGAAGGCGGTGTTCGGCAAAGGCCGCGTCAAGGTGTCGGTGACCTTTGACGGCGCGCCCTACGATGGCATATTGGTCAGAATGGGCACGCCCTGCCACATCGTGGGCATCCGAAAGGACATCCGCGCCCAGATCAAGAAGCAACCCGGCGACACCGTCCATGTTACGCTTCGCGAGCGGGTATAAAAGGCGCCGAATGGGTTAAGGCGCGGCAATTGCGCGGCGCGGTTGCACTTAACATATGTAGATGGTATACTGATTGGCGATACAAATGGGACCAAGTTCGGCAAGAGGTACGGATATGGCAGATATGAAAAGGCAAAAACGCTGGCACCAAATCCGCAGGCTCACGCTGCAAGTGCTGATCGACACGGTCATCGTCAACCTGTCGTTCCTCGCGGCGCTTTATTTGCGCTATGAAAAATCTGTGCCCGGCGTGATGATCCAGCGCTACATCAACATCTGGCCGATCATGACGCTTCTGTGCCTGGGCGCGCTTTGCCTCGCGCGCGTTTACAAGTGCCTGTGGCGCTACGCCAGCATTGAGGAAGTGATCAAGCTGGTTCTGGGTACGTTGCTGGGCATGGGGGCGACCTACGCGTTCGCGATCGTGGCCACGGCTGCCGGCCGCACGACCGCGCAGCTTTCCTTCTTCCAATACCTGATGGGCCTGGTCGGCAACTCCGTGCGCATCGAGCCCAACAATTTTTTGCATGGCAAGGTGGTCTATGCCATGGCGTGGCTGATGCTGTTTTTGCTCATCACCGCCCAGCGTTTTGGCATCCGCCTGATTCACAGCGCGGGCGTCAAGCGGCGCTCGATCAGCCCGGAGCTTCGCAGGCGCGTGCTGGTGGTGGGCGCGGGCTGGGGCGGCGCATCGGTCATTCGCGAGATGGCCGCGCGCGGCTACCGCGAAGGCATGCCGGTGGTGGTGGTGGACGACGATCCGGCCAAGGCGAATACCTTGCTCAACAACGTGCCGATCGAGTTTGACACCGAGCGCATTCCCGAACACGCCAAGAAATACCAGTGCTCGGACATTGTGATCGCGATTCCGTCGGCCACCAAGGACCAGATGCGCCACATCATGCAGGTGTGCACGTCAACCGGACTCAAACTGCGCATGGTTTCGGCCATGCAGGACGTGACCGGCGGGCCGCAGCGGGTCAGCGCCATGCGCGATGTCAACATCGCCGACCTTCTGTGCCGGGACGAGGTGACGCTCGATACGGCTTCGATTGAGGCGTACCTGACCGGAAAATCGGTGCTGGTCACAGGCGGCGGCGGCTCGATCGGCTCGGAGCTGTGCCGCCAGATCGCGGCGTTTGGACCGTCGCACCTGACCGTGTTTGACATCTACGAGAACAATGCCTATGAGCTTGAACAGGAACTGCGCGCGAAATACGGCGACAAACTGAAGCTGACGGTCCTGATCGGCTCGGTCCGCGACGCGGGGCGGCTGGACGAGGTGTTTTTTCAAACAAAGCCCGATGTGGTCTTCCACGCGGCGGCGCACAAGCACGTGCCGCTGATGGAGGACAGCCCCGCCGAGGCGGTCAAGAACAATATATTCGGAACGTGGAACGTGGCGCAAGCGGCCGCGAAGCACGGCGTAAAGCGCGTGGTTCAGATATCGACCGACAAGGCGGTCAACCCGACCAACGTCATGGGCGCGACCAAGCGCGTGACCGAAATGATCATCCGCCACATGGCCAGCACGTCCAAGACCAAGTTCATGGCGGTGCGGTTCGGAAACGTCCTCGGCTCAAACGGCAGCGTGATCCCGCTTTTCAAGAAGATGATTGAAGCGGGCGGGCCGGTCCGGGTTACGCACCCTGAGATCACCCGGTTTTTTATGACGATCCCGGAAGCGGCGCAGCTCGTCATGCAGGCGGGCGCGATCGGGGAGAGCGGCAGCATATTTGTGCTCGACATGGGCACGCCCGTCAAGATTGTGGACCTCGCGCGCAACCTGATTCAGTTGGCCGGGTTTACGCCCGATGAGGACATCAAGATCGAGTTTTCGGGCCTCAGGCCCGGCGAGAAGCTCTATGAGGAGCTGGCCATGACCGAGGAACAGGAGACGCTTCACAAGACCTTTCACAACAAAATCATGGTGCTGAGCCTGACGCCGATGGACGAAGGAATGTTCCTTAAGCAGATGGACGAGATGCGCCGGGCCGTCGCGGCGGGCGAAGACCAGGTGCGCGCCATGCTCAAGACCATGGTGCCGTCCTTCAAGGAAATGCTCAAGGCGAGCTAGAGTCTGTTTCTAAGCCATGGAGCTACCGGCGAGTGAGCGCCTGAAGCACGGTGCTGTCAAGATCAACAAAGGGACTGCCGCGTTTTTTCGCGGCAGCCTTTTTGTTCCCCAGAATGAAACACATTATTAAGGGCGTTTATCGGAAGGCTTGCCTTATAATTTCGTGGCTACAGGCCGAAAACGGTTTGGCATTCATGAAATTGATAAAAAGCATTGACAAAGTTCACGATTCGTGGTTTAATATATATGGAATACATTGTAAAATTTAAAAATCTTTGGGTGATTCAGCGGGGTATTATGGTATGCATTTCGTTGTATGAGCACGCGAACATGAGCGATCATAGGAGGTGATTTCCATGCTTAGAAAATTGTTGGCGCCAGTAGTTTTCCTGTTGGTTTTTACACTCATACTTTCCACAGTCGCCGTTGCCGCTGGTTGTCCGTACTATGATGATGGGAACCATTTATTTAGAAAGTTCAAGTCCACGTTCACCCATAGCAAAATGTCGGACGGCCGATGCCAAACTTTTACGACAAGTTTCTATGAATGTGAGTGTGGAGCAAACAAGTCCTCAAGTACGCCCAAGGAGTACCATCAGACAAACAATGCCGTGTGTAGAGCACTGGGGTGGGATTAGGATGATGAAGGGAATTGTGCTGATGGCGTTCCTGTTTGCGATGGCCGTCGCCCCTTGTCAGGCAGAGCCTGCGCTGGAGGAAGAGCAAGTGGACGCGTACTATACGTTGTATGAAGGGGATTGCGACACAATCATACGCGCGAAGGGGCTTTTTACCGACATGGTTATCTTTCCCCTGAGCAAGAGCGATGAATATTTTGATTCATTCATACGATCCTCTTGCGATGAATATATCGAGCGGGATTTGGGCGATCGTACATCGCAACCGGGAGATGGTTGTGCGCACGTACAAAGCGCCGGTTCAATAAAGTACTCCGTGAGGGTTCATAGATGCCCGCCCGATGAACAAGACACGCAAGTCACGTGTTCCACATGGACCGACAAGCTGTATGTCTGCGCACAATGCTCAAGCGTAGCCTACGATATTGTGCTGGATCGGCAAACACATAACTACAACCAGTTTACCTGTAGAAATTGGATTCCGTCGCGTCGTACATATATCGATAGATAGCGAAGAAAGGGGTAAAACGTGAAACGATCATTGGTTTTGATCCTGATTTTCACCACTCTATGTTTTAGTACAGTAAGCGCACACTGGCAGGACGACCCGCGCAAGGCCGATCTAGCTTCCGCTTCTTTTGCCATCTACTACGGTGATTGTGATAACTCTTCCGAATCTCGATTGGTCAGAGTGGTGAAGCTGTATGATTATGATATGAGCTACGACGAATTATTGTATGAGATACAAAAGTATATACCAGCCCGGATGAATCGATCCAGCACTCAACTTCAAGCGGATGCTCACACGCACGTTTGGAGCATTACTGATTCTATAAGGACGCATGAAGCTCCAAGTAGTGGTAGCTATTGCACAACATCAACGGTTAAGTTTTACAAGTGTAACAGTTGCGGTGATACAAAACGAGAAGTCACAAACAAAGGTGGCCATACCGTTGGGAGCAATGTATGCAGGTTGTGGAATCCGCCGCTTTGATTGCCCGCCGGTTGATACCATCACAGTGTAGCCGCCTCTTTTCCGCCCGTGCGCACCTGCAAGAACACTCGACTGAGCGCTTTATCGCCCTTGGTCTGGGAAAGTGCGCTTTCATGAAAAATCAAAAACCCTTTCATGGCTGAATGGATCGGCCGGCGCTACGATGCCGCTCGGGAGCTGCCAGGAGCTATCGCGGAAGTCAAATTTCCGCGGTAGCTCCTTTTTGATCCTTGACTATTTTTTTGTTTGGTCCTGTGAATGATTGGCAAAAGACGGGAATTTGTGATACGATATAACCGGCAAGAACTTGGAAAGGGAGGGGCGTGGCTGCCGTCACCAACACAATGCTGGGCAAAGGCATGTGCGGCATCGTGTTCCAATGGATCATTGTCGCGTTTCTGACGGCGTTTATGTTCCTGCCGAGCCGCTTGCAAGCTGTGACGCTGCGTCCGCTCGCTGTGGCGGCCGCCTTCGTATGCATCCCATTTATTTTTGTACAGACGGGAGAAAGTCAATGACAGCAGAGCAATTGGCCGGGGCGATCAATCTCAAGGGCGGTTTTTTGTCGATTGCCAAAATGCGCGGGGGCGAGGCGGAGGCGCTTGGCGTCGGCGGCTGCGCACTGAAGGCGCTCGCGCGCGCTTTGGCGGGGGAAACGGTCGTGTTTTCACCCCAAAACCTCACCTGCCGCGGCGCGGCAAGCGGGATCGGGTTTCAGGACGGCATTCCGGAAATACCGGGCGGATTCGGCCACTTCATCGCCCATGGGCGCGGCGAGGGCTTTCCGCCGGGCGAACGCATCAAGTGCTCGCCCGAGCTTTCAGAGATGATGCTCATGCTGCAGCCGCAAGGCGTCATGGAAGGTCATGACCGCGTGCGCGTCAAGCCGTATGCGAAAGACTACGGCGCGGACACGGTGACGGCGCTGGTCAATATGGACCAGATGGCGGCTCTGATTCACATCTTCAATTATCGAAGGGCCGCGTACGACACGGTCATCGCGCCGATGGTGTCGGGCTGCGCGTCCTTGTTCCGCGTGCCGTTTGGCGAGGCCATGAAAGAATCGGGCCGCGCGGTGATCGGCAATGTGGACATATTTTCGCGCCCGCACTTTGACAAGGAGAAGGCGTTCTTTACCGTTTCAGGTGCGGATTTTGAGGGCATGCTTCATGACGCGGACGAGAGCGTGCTGGCATCGCCGATTTGGCGGGGCATAAAGAAGCGGCTTGAAGTCGAGGACGAATGAGGAGGGAGAGAAATGGTCGCACTGGTTACTGGCGGCGCGCGCGGCATTGGCGCGGCGACGGTCAAAGGGCTTTTCCGTGAGGGTGTGCAAACGGCATTTTTATATCGGCAAGCGGACGAAGCGGCCGGGGCGCTGGCGCGGGAGACCGCATCTCTTGCGATCCGGTGCGACGTTGCGGAGCGCGCCGAGATAGAAGCCGCGGTGGGGCGTGTTCGGCGCGAGCTTGGCCCGATCGACTTTCTGGTCAACAACGCCGGGCTGTCGGAAGTAGGCCTCATCACCGACACGAAGGACGATGTCTGGCAGCGGCTCGGGGCGGTCAACCTGAACGGGGCGTTCTACCTGACGCGCGCGGTGCTCCCCGACATGATCTCGCGAAAGCGCGGCGCGATTGTCAATGTGTCGAGCATGTGGGGTGTTTCGGGCGCGAGCTGCGAAGCGGCGTATTCCACGTTCAAAGCCGGGCTGATCGGACTGACAAAAGCGGTCGCGCGCGAAGTCGGACCCAGCGGCGTGCGCGTCAACTGCGTAGCGCCCGGCGCGATTGACACCGACATGAACGCGCACCTAAGCCGGCGGGACAAAGAAGAGCTCGCCGAACAGACGCCGCTCATGCGCCTGGGAAAGCCAGAGGAAGTCGCGGAAGCGATCCTGTTTCTTTTGTCAGAGCGCGCGTCCTTCATCACCGCGCAGGTGCTGCTGGTGGATGGGGGGTATCTGGCGTAAACGCCTTCATCGAAAATCTTTGGCTGCGGCCAAATCTTTTCGATGAGGGGGGGGAACGGGGCCGGATTCCTGAAAAGTCAGCGGACTTTTCCGGGCGGAATCCGGGCGGGTAGGGATTTTGAGTCGGGCGGGCGATAAAGCCCGCCCTTGGTCAAAATCCCCTTCACCCCCGGCGCGCAGGTCGCCGGGGGCGTTGTTTGCGGGAGGCTTCGGCCTCCCCGTTCCCTCTGGGGTGGGTTTGCGGGAGGCTTCGGCCTCCCCGTTCCCTCTGGGGTTGGGTTTGGGAGGCTTTGGCCTCCCCGTTCCCTCTGGGGTTGGGTTTGGGAGGCTTTGGCCTCCCCGTTCCCTTTGGGGTTGGGTTGCGCGCTTTCTTATTCGCTCCGCTCTTATTCGCTCAATTCTATCCATTCGCCGTTTTGCCAGGCTTCAAAGTGCAGGTGCGCCGCTTGCCCGCCTTCAAGCGCAGATGAATCGCCCACTGCACCTATGGCGTCGCCCGCCTTGACGCAGTCGCCCACCTTGACCAGGGAACTCGTGGCCAGGTTTTGGTAGCGGGTTAGGATGCCGTCTTCGCTGGTTACTTCCACCGTGTGACCCATTAGGTGGTCGCGTTCGGCGCGCGTCACTGTGCCCGCGATGGCCGCGTGGACCACTTCGCCTCGGGTGGCTTCAATGTCGATGCCTTCATGCGTCTGCCACTGCGAAAGCGTGTCCGACCAGGTGGGTTCTGTGGGGCTGTTTGGTGTGAGGATGACGCGCCCTGAGATGGGCCATAGGAGGGAGACCTTGGGCGGTTTATCCTGAAGCCGCTCGTCCAGGCTCGACGCGGCGGGCGCGGGCAAGGGCTGCGGAACGGGCGCGGAGGGCGTGCTGAGGCGCGTGCGGGCAAAGTACAGCCCCGTACCGACGAGCAGCAGACATGCGCCAAGCGACAGCGCGAAGGCGTTTTTCCGCATAAAGCGCGCCCCATGGTCCAGCCACGTTTTTACTCTCTTCATGATGTCACATCCTTTCATAGCATTAGTTTGAACCGCGCGCGCTAACCTATTCCGCATTCTAAACATATCTTGGTTTAAGGACGCAAAGCGGGGAGGAACAGGCGATGGTGCATCTTGACGCGCTGCCTGTAGGCGGCGTGGCGCATATTTTTGGGGTCGAAAGGAATATCGGCATCAAGCGCAGACTTCTGGACCTCGGATTCACCGATGGCGCGCAAGTCAAGTGTGTTTTTGAAAGTCCGGGTGGCAACCCGCGGGCTTACGCGGTGCGGGGCGCGGTCATCGCGCTCAGGTCGCTCGACGCGCACGGCGTTTGGCTGAAGGAGGAAGAGGGCCTTGAGTGAAATAAGGACAATCGCGCTGGTCGGGAACCCCAATGTCGGCAAATCCACCGTTTTCAACCGGCTGACAGGCATGCGCCAGCATACCGGCAATTGGCCGGGTAAGACGGTGGAAGTGGCGCGGGGAAGGTTTGAATGGGCGGGCGCGCCATACGAAATGATTGACTTACCGGGCGCGTACTCGCTCGCCCCGCGATCACGGGAAGAGGAGGTGACGCGCGATTACATTTTATCAAACGCCTACGATGCCGTGTGCGTGGTGTGCGACGCGACCTGCCTTGTCAGAAGTTTGCCGCTCGCGCTGCAGGCGATGGAAATCACGCCGCGCGTCGTTTTGTGCGTAAACCTCATCGACGAGGCGAAAAAGCGCGGGATTGATGTGGACGGCGCTGCGCTGGAAACGGCGCTCGGCGTCCGGGTGGCCTGCGTCAGCGCGCGCGGCGGCGAAGGCGTGGGCGAGCTGATGGAAAAGCTCTCGCGGGCCTGTGAAGCGGCAGAGAGACACACATGGCCCGTCATTTACGCGCCGGAGGTTGAGCGCGCGGCGCAAGCGGCGGCATCCGCCATGGCGGGCGGTAACCTGCGTTGGCGGTCACTGCGCGCGGTGGAGGAAGACGAGAACCTTGAAAAAAGCATCGTGGCAAGCCTTTTCATGGTGGCGGAAACCGTTTGCGAAAAAGCGGTTAAGACGCGCGGCAATGCGCTTGGCGAGCGCTATCTCGCAATTGACCGCATGCTGACCGGGCGCAAGGTGGGCATACCCGCCATGCTCCTGCTCATGGCGCTGGTCTTCTACCTGACCATTTCCGGATCAAATGTGATTTCCGGCGTCTTGATCAGCGGCTTTGCGCGTGCCGAGCGGTGGCTTGCCGCGTCGATGGCGCCCGCGCCTTGGTGGCTCAAGGGGGCGCTGGCCGACGGGCTTTTCAAGGTCACGGCGTGGGTGGTCGCGGTGATGCTGCCGCCGATGGCGATCTTCTTTCCGCTCTTTACGTTGCTTGAGGATCTGGGATACCTGCCGCGCGTGGCGTTCAACCTGGACGGGTGTTTCAGGTGCTGCAAAAGTTCGGGCAAGCAGGCGCTGACCATGCTGATGGGCTTTGGCTGCAACGCCTGCGGCGTGACCGGCTGCCGGATCATCGATTCGCCGCGCGAGCGGTTGGTCGCGATCCTCACCAACGCGCTCGTGCCCTGCAACGGCCGGTTCCCCTTTTTGATCCTGCTGCTCACGCTGTACGCATCGGCGGCGGGGCTTGGCGCGCTGGCCCCCGCAGTCGGCCTGACGGCACTGGTGGCGCTGGGCGTTTTTGTGACGCTTGCCGCGTCGCGCCTTCTGTCGGATACCCTGCTCAAGGGCGTGCCGTCCTCCTTCGCGCTTGAATTGCCGCCTTACAGGAGGCCGCAGGTCGCTCGCGTCGTGACGCGCTCGCTCCTTGACCGAACGCTTTTTGTGCTTGGCCGCGCGGTCTCGGTCGCGGCGCCCGCCGGGATTGTTCTGTGGGCACTGGGCAACGTCCGGCCGGGCGGGGCAAACCTCATGGGCGAATTGACGCGCTTTCTCGATCCGGCGGGGCGGGCGCTGGGCATGGACGGCGTAATGCTCTTGTCGTTTGTGCTGGGGTTTCCCGCAAACGAGCTGGTGCTGCCCATTGCGCTCATGCTGTATCAATCATCCAGCGTGTTGGCGGACGTGGGCGCGGCGACGGGTATCGCGCAAGTCCTGGCCGGCAACGGCTGGACGGGGATGACCGCTGTTTGCGCGATGCTGTTTACGCTCTTTCACTGGCCATGCTCGACCACGCTTTTGACCGTGCGCCGAGAAACCGGAAGCATAAAATGGACGCTGGTCGCGTTCTTGCTGCCGACCGCGATTGGCGCGGCGCTGTGCGCGGTGGTATCTGGTATATGGAGGTGTTTTTTGTGACCCCAAAGCTTACGCCTGCCGCGCTTGCGCTGATCTCGACGTTGGTTCGGTTTGACTTGCCAAAGGCGCTCAGGCCCAGGGTCAATTGTTCGCTGACCGCCGGACAGTTTGCCGCCGCCGCGCTTCTGGAAGGCCCGCCGTGCGGGCCGGACGCGGACGGCGCGCGCGCGCTTGGTGCCATTGTGCGCGATGGCGCGCTTGCCGATCTTGAAGTCATTCAATACATAAACCACAACCGCACGAACGGTTTTGTCGGCTACGCCTTTTCAGACGACAAGGGTTCGGTGCTCGCCGCGTTTCGCGGCTCCGAGACCGCCTTTGAGTGCGTGCCGACAAACATCGACTGGCTCGACAATGTGCGCGCGCCGTTTGACGGATCGGTGCAGTACCGGGACATTAAGCGTTTTGTAGCGCCCTACGAAGGCGGCGCGCCGCTTTTCACGGGACATTCAAAGGGCGCGCACAACGCGCTGTACGCCTTGGCGGTAACCGAAGACCCGGGCGCCCGTTGCGTGTGTTTTGACGGACAGGGCTTTGCGCCCGGTCAATTGCGCGTAAGCTGCGCGCGGCGCCTCTCGGAACGCGCGGTCAACTATGTGCAGGAAAACGATATCGTGGGCGCGCTGTTATGCCACCCGGAAAAGCGCGTGTTTGTAAAGAGCACGGGCACAGGCAACGCCCACGCGCTGTCCGCCATGGCCTTTGACCGGGAGGGCTATCCGGTTCCCGGCAGGCGTTCGCTTATCTCCTATGCCGCGGGCATCGCATCGCGCGCGCTGTACAGGGGCTTGAGCGAAGATACGCAGGGGGGAGAAGAGGCCCGAGTCGATTGCCCGAGGGTTGCCTTGGCGCCGAAAACCTCCTGAGAAATCCTTGCGGGCCCCGCCGCGCGCCATTGTTTTGGTTTTTGTCCGCGCCATGCTTTCCCCTTGGCCGCGTATGTGTTATAATGCCCGTAATAAACGAAAGGGAGGCGGCGCAATGGCAAAGAAGATCCTGCTGGCGGGCGAGAGCTGGGTCAGCTACACCACCCACGTAAAAGGGTTTGACGCGTTCTACACCTCGATTTACGAGGAAGGCGCGGGCGCGCTGATCGCGGCGCTTGAAAAGTCGGGCTTTGACGTGACCTACCTGCCCAATCACCGGGCGATCAGGGAATTCCCGTTCACGGTAGAGGAACTGTTGGCGTATGACTGCGTGATCCTGTCCGACATCGGCTCGAACACGCTGCTGCTTCACCCCGATACCTTTGCCAGGAGCGTGCGCATGCCCAACCGCTGCCAAGTCATTCGCGACTACGTGTTCGCGGGCGGCGCGCTTTTGATGGTGGGCGGGTATTTTGCGTTCTCGGGCGTGGACGCCAAGTCAAAGTACGGCTCGACCGCAATCCGCGAAGTGCTGCCGGTTGAGTGCCTAACGGTGGATGACCTCATGGAGCACCCGGAAGGGGTGACGCCGGTGGTTCAGCACGACCATCCTTCCCTTAAAGACGTGCCGGGCGACTGGCCGCACTTCCTCGGCTACAACCAGACGCGCTTCGCCGCGGACTCGGATGTGGTCATGACGATCGATGGCGATCCGTTCCTGGCGTTCGGCGATTTCGGCAAGGGCCGTTCGGGCGCGTTTACGTCGGATTGCGTGCCGCACTGGGGGCCGCCGGAGTTTGTCAACTGGGCGGGCTACCAGCCGCTGTGGAAGGGCATTGTGGATTACTTGACTCAAAGATAGGAAAGCATTATGCGATCAAGCAAGATTGGCATGGCGCAGATGGTCGTCTGCGCCATGTTGTGGAGCATATCGGGCGTCTTTTTTAAGCTTTTGACTTGCCATCCCTTTGTCACGGCAGCGCTCAGGAGCGCGTTTGCCGCGGTGACGATCTTCTCCTACATGAAGATCAGGCGGCAAAAGTTCATCTGCAACCGAAGCGTCAAGCTGACGGCGCTGTTCTTGGCGGCGGTATTTTTTATGTTTGTAACGGCGAATCAGCTGACCACAGCCGCAAACGCGATTGTGCTGCAATACACCGCGCCGGTGTTCATATTGATCTTCTCGGCGCTTTTTTTGAAGCAGAAGTTCTCAAAGGCGGACGTGTTCGTGGTAGCGGCGACGATTGGCGGCATCGCGCTGTTCTTTGTCGATAAACTTGACGGCGGGCGTCTTGCGGGGAACCTGCTCGGCGTCGGGTCGGGCGTGGCGCTGGCCGGACTGTTTCTCACGGTGGGCGGCGCGAAGGATGAAGAAGAGCGCATGAGCGGGCTGCTGCTGGGCCAATTGGTGACGGTCGTGATCGGCCTTCCGTTCCTGGCGTTTACCGAGAACGTGCCGGACGCGAAGGCGATTGGGTATCTGGCGATTCTGGGCATACTGCAACTTGGCATTCCCTACATACTGTTTGCGCTCGCAAGCAAGAGCTGCCCGCCGCTCGCGTGCAGCCTGATCGGGATGATCGAGCCGCTGCTCAATCCGGTCTGGGTGGCGCTGTTTGACGGGGAAAAGCCCGGCATGTGGGCGTTGGCGGGCGGCGTGATCGTGGTCGCGTCGATCGCTCTGTGGTGCGTTTTAAAAGACAGACAAGCTAAGGCGGGCATCCATGCGCGCGCGTAACCCTTGGCCTTTTATTCTTTACAAGATTCTGGTATACTGATTTGAATCAAAATGCCGAGGTAGATCAATGACCATCGAACTAAACGGCGCAACCGTATACTATGAGCAGCGCGGAACGGGCGATCCGGTGCTTTTGCTGCATGGTTGGGGCGGCAGTGGCGAAAGTTTCCTGCCCGTTACGCGCGATTTTGAACGATCGCTCCATATGACCGCGCTTGATTTTCCCGGGCACGCGCGCTCGAGCGATCCACCCGAGCCGTGGAGCGTGACCGAGTACATGGAGATGACCGCCGCGCTCATCAAAAGTCTTCACATCGAGGGCGCGCACGTCATTGCGCATTCTTTCGGCGGGCGCGTGGCGCTCGTGCTGGCGGCGACACACCCTGAGCTCGTGGGGAAAATGGTCTTAACCGGCGTGCCGGGCCTTAAATCCGAGACGCCGCCGAAGGCTAAGCTGCGCGCAAAGCTCTATAGGGCGCTCAAGGGCGCCTGCGATAACGCCTTGACGCGCGCCCTTTTCGGCGAAAAGAGAATCGCCGCGTGGCGAAACAAGCTGCAAGTGAAGTTTGGCTCCGCCGACTACAAGGCGCTCTCGCCCGAGATGCGCAAGACTTTCTCCCGCGTGGTCAACCAGGACCTGACGGGCTACCTTGCGCGCGTCAAGGCTCCGACGCTCCTCTTTTGGGGAGAAGAGGACACTGCCGCCCCGCTTTGGATGGGGCAAGTGATGGAGAAGACCATCCCCGACGCGGGACTCGTCACGATGATGGGCGCCGGCCATTTTGCCTACCTCGACCGCTATCCGGATTTCCGCGCGGTCATTGAGAATTTCTTGTGCAAGGACGCGGGAGGGAATCGCTGATGGGTTTTCTGAATGCGCTGGTGGTGTTGACGGTGACCGCCGTATGCGCCGCCTACAGCCGCTACTACTTGCATATGTTCCAGCTTGAAAGCTATCAGCTCGACGGATATCGGCGCTGGCTTAATAAAAACCGCGACAAACTGCTGGGCGCGACGCTCAACCTGGGCGTACTGGCCACCATCGGCGATGTGGGCCTGAAACTCATCCTCAACATGTTCATGAGCGATCAGGCCGCGACCGTTGCCTCCACACTCATCGTGCTCGTCGCCTTCTCGGTCGCCTCGTGGCGGCTCAACCTCCTTCAGTACAAGACGAGCGAAAAAAAACCCTTCGCGCTGACGGCGCGCATGAAGCGGCTGTACGTTTGCCTGATCTTGGTCGCGCTTGCGGCATCGCTCTTGCTCAGCGCCTTGGGCGTGCCGGTTTATCTTCTGTTTGTGGGCGTTGCGTACCTGACGCTCGTCGCCGGGTTTATCATGGCGCCCATCGAAAAACGCGTCAACGCGTTCTACCTGAACGAAGCCGCCGAGAAGCTTCAATCGAGGCCCGACCTCATCAAGATCGGCATTACCGGCTCGTTTGGCAAAACCTCCACCAAGTTTATCCTTGCGGCGATCCTCAAGGAAAAATACGACGTGCTGGCGACGCCTTCCTCGTTCAATACGCCGATGGGCCTGACCCGCGTGATCCGCGAGCAACTGGAACCCCACCATCAGGTGTTTCTGGCCGAGATGGGCGCGCGCCACGTGGGCGATATCCAGGAACTGACCGACCTCGTGCATCCGACCATCGGCGTTTTGACGAGCGTCGGGCCGCAGCACCTTGAGACCTTCGGCACGATTGACAACGTCGCCAAGACCAAGTATGAATTGATCGAAGCTTTGCCCTCAAACGGCGTGGCGTTCTTTGCCGCCGACGGAGGGATTGTGGATGAACTGTTCAAGAAGACCGCGATTGAAAAATACCGCGCGGGACTTGGCGGCGGGTTCCTCAATATGTATGCGGAGGACATTGAGGTTGGCCCCAAGGGCAGCCGCTTTACGCTGTGCGACGCCGAGGGCGGACGTGCCGCGTGCGAGACGAAACTCCTCGGGCGGCACAATATCGCGAACATCGTCCTGTGCTGCGCGGTCGCAAAGCGCCTGGGGTTGACGCTTCAGGAGATTGCGCGCGGCGTCAAGCGCGCCCAGAGCGTCGAGCACCGGCTTGAGCTGATCCAGGGCGCGAGCGGCATGACCATCATTGACGACGCGTTCAACGCCAACCCCGTGGGCGCGCAGGCGGCGCTTGACGTATTGCGCCAGTTTCCGGGCAGGCGCGTGATCGTGACGCCGGGCCTGGTCGAACAGGGCGAGCAGGAAGCCGAACTCAACTACCGCTTTGGCACGCAGATGGCGGGCAGTTGCGATGTGGCGATCCTGGTCGGGCGCAAGAAGAGCCAGCCGATCCTGAAAGGCGCGCTCGAGGGCGGAATGACGCAGGAACAGGTGACGGTTGTCGCGAGCCTGGACGAGGCGACTGCCGTGCTCGGGCGCATCGGACGGCCCGGCGACGTCATACTATTTGAGAATGACTTGCCGGACAATTACAGTGAGTAATCTTTTCAATCTCGGAGGGCATTGTATGAAAAATCTGGCCGTAATCTATGGAAGCCGCACCTGCGAACACGATGTATCGATCATTTCGGGGCTTCAGGCCGTGGAAGCGGCGCGCAGCGCGGGCTATGAAGTGACCCCGGTGTACATCGGCCGCGAGGGAAGGTGGTATGTGGGCGACCTTCTAAAGGATGTCAATTTCTACAAGCAATTTGACGAAAGCAGGGTTACGCGCGTGCTGCCGCTGGGCGAAGGCGGGAAGCTGGTTCTCATCAAGTACCCGGAGGAGAAGAAGGCGCTGTTTGGCCCCGGCAAGACGGTCGTGGCGGCATGCGACGCGGCGATGCCGGTCATGCATGGCATGAACGGCGAGGATGGTACGCTGCAAGGCATGCTTGAACTGATGGACGTGCCCTATACCTCGGCGGGCGTCCTGGGTTCCTCCGTCGGCATGGACAAGGTTGCCATGAAGCTCCTGTTCAGGGGCGCGGGCTTTCCGGTGCTGCCCGGGGAGTATCTCGACCGGGACGATTGGGCGCGCGATCGCGAAGGCGCGCTTGACCGGCTCGAAAAGGCGCTTCCTTATCCAATGATTGTCAAGCCCGCCAACCTTGGCTCGTCCATCGGCATAAGCCGCGCCGACGACCGAGAAAAGTTGGCCGACGCGCTTGACGTGGCCGCATCTTATGACAGGCGGCTGTTGATCGAGAAAGGCGTTACCAAGCTCAGGGAAGTCAACTGTGCGGTGCTGGGATACGCGGGCGACGTGAAGGCGTCGGTGACCGAAATGCCGGTCAGTTGGGAAGCGTTCCTGACCTTTGACGAGAAGTACCTGTCAAGCGCCAAGGGCGGAAGCAAGGGCATGGAATCGCTAAAACGCCAGGTACCCGCACCGATCGGCGATGAAATGACCCGGCGCGTGCAGGAACTGTCGGTTGCTGTGTTCAAGGCGCTCGACTGCAAGGGCGTGGTACGCATCGACTACATTCTGGACGGCGAGGATGACGCGCTTTACTTAAACGAGATCAACACCATCCCCGGCTCGCTCGCGTTCTACCTGTGGGAGGCGACCGGACTGAGCTTTGGCGAGATGGTCGATAAGATGGTCGAATACGCGATCCGCGCGAACGCCGACAAGCGCAAGAGCGTGTTTTCGTTTAAGTCCGACATCCTAAACAAGGTCGGCGGCGGGGCCAAGGGGAAGCTTCACAAATAAACGGCGGATAAAAACAAGAGGGCCGACGCACCGATGAACCGGCGCGCCGACCCTCCTTGGTTTTTCGATTATCCCGCAAATGTCACGTCGATTGGCCCGTTGGTGGTGCGTATGGTGAGCGTCCTTGCGCCCCTGCCGCCGTCGGTCAGCTTGTTGCGGCCATTGGTGGTCCGGCTGGACACCGTGTAGTCCTCGGGCGCGCCCGTTAATGTCCCGCGCACCGCGCCGTTTGTGGTGGTGTATTCGCCCGTCTGAGCGCTCACTGCGTCAAGCGAGATCGGTCCGTTGGTCGTATGGGCGGTGATGGCATTCACGCTCAGGCGCTTGAGGTTGATCGCGCCGTTGGTCGTCCTGAGGCTTGCATCGCTTTGGCACTCGATGTCCGCGAGCGTGATCGGGCCATTGGTGGTCTTGGCTGTCAATGACTTCATGTTGACGTTTTCTATATTGACCTTGCCGTTGATCGTTGAAAGCGCCATGGGCACCGATGTGCCCACCGGGACGTGCAGCACCAGTTTGACGTTGATCGTCGAAATGCCGAAGCTGAACATCTTGTACCAGGGCCGCTTGTCCACAAACCGGGCGAACAGGGTGCCGCTCCCGTCCACGCCCACGTCGTATCCCTCGTCCCCGCGCTCGTAGTAATCCACGCGCCACTCGCCGTCCGTGGACGGCACGACCTCGATTGCGTGGTTGACATCTCTCAGCTCGACCGCCCTGACGACATCGACTGCCGAAGCGCCTTGCTCGGCCAATGGCGAGAAGCTTTTGGACTCAAAAGGGCCGCGCGTGTCCAAGTTGTCCACATTGAATCCCGCCATGGCAAATCCGGCCAAGCTGATCACGATGCCCACCCCCAACAGTCTTAATGCGTATTTCGCCAACTTTTTCATCTATGCCGCCCCCTTTTTGCGTTCGCGAATCTTGCGCGTGAGCTTTTGCGTCATGGCGCTTGCCCATTGGGCTGATTTAGTCACCGGCTGGTACAAGAGCAGTCCGAGAGAGAGACACACGAGGCCGATCCCCACCTGAAACATGCCGCTCGCCGGTTGGGCAATGGTATAGAACAAACCCACGACAGATGCAGCGATGCCCGCAAAAAAGAGCGCGATCGCGGTGGCGGCGAGCGCCAGCCATACGGCCCAGATTGTCACCATCAGCGCAACCGCCACAGCCGCCAGCCCCAAAAGCAGCGGCGCCCAGAGCGGCGCGCCCGCAACCGTCAGCGCGGTCTTGACCCGATCCGGTTTCTTAAGCGGCGGCGCGCTTAGCCCCTCGGACAGGATGCGGTTCGAAATGACTTCTATGGGTTCAAGGCTCGCGACCGCCTCTTCTTCGTTCATGCCCTCTTCCATCCGGTCGGAGAGCATCTCATCGTAATAGGCGGCGAACTTCTCCCGCTCAACCGTGCCCAACCGGCTTAACTTTTTTGTCAGCTCTTTCAAAAATTCAGCCTTGGTCATTTGAAAAGCTCCTCTCAATGAATTCATATACGGCCATGATCTGACGCCATTGCGTTTGGAATTCCCGAATGCGTTCGCGCCCCGTACCGGTCAGTTTGTAATACTTGCGCAGGCGACCATTGTGCTCAATGGAATACACTTTGAGGCAATCTGCCCCTTCCAGCCGCTTCAGAATCGGATAAAGCGTGGATTCGGAGATCTCGATCACCGGCGATACATCCTTGATGATCTGATACCCGTAGGAATCGCGCCGGTTCAGCGCCGCCAATACGCAAATGTCGAGCACCCCGCGCTTAAGTTGCATATCCACGACAACACCTCCCGTCGCGATATACTATACGACACGTAGTATTGTGTGTCAAGGGGTTTTGGGTTTTCTAAGAAAATTCTCATAAACCCAACTGCGGGCCCTCCATGTGCGTATAATAAGTGTAGGCATGCTTACTTGTCACAGAGGGGGTGGACCGGTGCTGAGCGAACGGGAATACGCGGAAGGTCTGGGGCAACGGACATGAGATATAGGCAGCGGTAGCGAAGATGGGAAAAAAGAGGATGGCGCGTACAACCAGACGGAGACTACAAAATAGAATTGTACAGGGCTTGACAAGCGCGCAGGATCGCGGTATAATGCCTTCTCAGAGAACTTGATGAGAGGAACCACGATTGATGGAAGACCCCGCTGGCGACGCCGGCCCGAGTAATCATAGACGGAATTTATTCTAGGTATAGCCATCGCAGACGCGGGGGCTATGCCTTTTGTGTCTGCGCGGCGCCAATTCAAAGGAGAGAAAAGTTTTGACATCCATCCCCCAACAGCTGCTCATTCAGTTGATACTCATCATGATCAACGCGTTTTTTGCCGCGACCGAAATCGCGGTGATTTCGCTAAACCCCACCAAGGTGCGACGCTTGGCCGAAGAAGGCGACAAGACCGCGTCCAAGCTTTTGACCATGGTCGAATCCCCCTCCGGCTTCCTCTCGACCATCCAGGTGGGCATCACGCTGGCCGGGTACCTCGCAAGCGCTTTCGCGGCGGACAACTTCGCGGAACCGCTGGTCAATTGGGTCTACAACGGCCTGGGCTTTAAGGTCCTGTCGCTGGGCCTGCTCAACACGCTTGCGATCATCCTGATCACCATGGTGCTGGCGTACTTCACGCTGGTGCTGGGCGAACTGGTCCCCAAGCGCGTCGCCATGCAAAAGCCCTACGAAGTGGCGAAATTCGCCTGCGGCGTGGTGTCGGGCGTGGCGAAGGTCACGCGCCCGGTGGTGGCGTTCTTGTCGCTGTCAACCAACGCCGTGCTTAAGCTTATGCGCATGAAGACCGAAGCCGAGGAAGAGACGGTCACCGAGGATGAAATCCGCATGATGGTGGAACTGGGCGAGGAGAAGGGCACCATCGATTCGGATGAGATGGAATGGATCCAAAACGTGTTCGACTTTGGCGATATCTCGGTGCGCGAAGCCATGACCCACCAACCGGACGTCGAAGCGATTGACATTAACGACGACAAGGCGGAAATCCTGCGCCTGATCCGCCTGACCGGTCTTTCGCGATACCCGGTTTATGACGGGGACGAAAGCGACATTGTGGGCGTGCTCAACGCGCGCGACTACCTGATGAATCTGGCGGAGGAGACGCCCCGGCCGCTCGCCGATATTCTGCGCCCGGCTTACTTCGTGCCCGAGACCATCAAGGCCGACCAGCTCTTTAAAGACATGCAAAAGAAAAAGGTTCACCTGGCAATCGTGGTGGACGAATATGGCGAGACCAGCGGCGTGATCACCATTGAGGACCTGCTCGAGGAAATCGTCGGCAATATTTACGACGAGTTTGACCCGGCGGAAATGACCGAGATTGAGAAGATCGGGGACAACCTCTGGCGCGTGTCGGGCAGCGTCGATATCGAAACGCTGGCGGAGACGCTTGACATGGAGCTTCCGGACGACGACGGATACGATACGGTGGGCGGCATGGTCTATTCATGCCTGCACACCATCCCCAAGGACGGCACGGTTCTGGACGTTCAGGTGCACGGGCTGAATGTTCACGTGGTCAGGATAGAGGACCGGCGCATCGAGGAAGCGCTGATCAGCAAGATACAGGAACCCGCGCCGTTGGAAGCGGCTGAAGCGGAGTAGTTTTGATCAGCTCGAAGGGCGTGCCCCGCCGCATGGCGCGAAGGCACGCCCTTTTTGGATACAAAAAAACACCCCAACCACGACGAGCGCTAAGCTCCATCATACAATTGGGGCGCAGTTCGCACAACAGCCTGCCGGTTACTGAGCGGCCTTGTTCAGCCTCTTGGCAAGACGCGCCTTTTTGCGGTTCGCAGCGTTCTTATGGATAACGCCCTTGCTGGCGGCTTTGTCAATCGCGCTAGCGGTCGCGCTGAGAAGCGTTTGATCGGCATTCCCCTCGGCGATAGCGACGTCATATTTCTTGACGGCCGTACGCGTGGCGGACTTAATCATGCGGTTGCGCAGGTTCTTTTTTTCGTTCACCTTCACGCGCTTGATGGCGGATTTAATATTCGGCAAGACAATTCACCTCCCCAATCCTTCAGTCAACAACCGACATTTTACCATGGGACGGGCCTCAATGCAATAGTTTCTGCGTGATTTAAACGTAAAAATCACAAGCGGGAACGGCGAAAGCGGACGCATAGTTCGCGCTTTGCAAGCCAAACTAAGCAATATGCGACTAGAGGAGGCATTGGAATGCGGCAAATTCGAACGGACCTGGCCATGGAATCAACCGGCGCGCATGGCACAAGCGAGCTGCCCGGCGTGACCATCTCGGCGTGGGAGGCGGGCGACGTGACGGTCACCGAGGTGCGCGTGGACGCGGGCGAGGGTTCAAAACTGCTTTCAAAAGCGCCGGGCGTCTATGTGACGCTTGAATGCGCAACGATGAAAAAACAAAATCCCGAAATGCGGGTGGCAATGGCGAGTATTCTGGGCGAAGAACTCATCCGGCTCATGCCGGCCGAGGACGAGCGGCCGGTGCTTGTGATCGGCCTTGGCAACCGCGACGTAACGCCCGACTCGCTGGGGCCTAAGACGGTGGAAAAGACGCTCGTCACGCGGCATATTTTCCGCGAACTTCCGGACGCGGTGGACGAGCGGATGCGCTCGGTTTGCGCGCTCGCGCCGGGTGTGCTGGGCGTGACCGGGATTGAGACGCTGGAAGTCGCCAAGGGCATGGTGCGCGAATTGGGGCCGCGCGCGGTAATCGTGATCGACGCGCTGGCCGCGCGCGCCAGCAGCCGCGTGGGCTCTACCATCCAATTGACCGATACCGGAATCCAGCCGGGTTCGGGCGTGGGCAATCACAGAAGCGCGCTCAACAGCGAGACGCTGGGCGTCAAGGTGCTGGCGCTGGGCGTGCCGACGGTGATTTATGCCACAACCATCGCGCGAGACGCGCTTGCCATGCTCGCGGGCGAGGATCAGGAGAAGGAAGAGGAACTCGACAGGATGTGCGAGAAACTTCTCGAAGGCGCGCTGGGCGAGATGATCGTGACCCCGCGCGAGGTGGACGACCTGATTGGCGATGTGGCGCAGATGCTGGCTTCGGGAATCAATCAGGCGCTCCACCCGGGCCTTAACGAAAATGAAATCATGACCATGATGGGATAGGGGCGCAATAAAAAAGCTTGACAGGGCACGCAGCTTATGGTATGATCCGGTAAACCGTTGAGCAAGAGCAAGTACATTTTGATCCTTTCGGCAAAGAGAGCCGCCGTTGGTGGAAGCGCGGTGCGAAAGTCAAAGTGGAATGGGCTTGCGAGGCCGAGCTGAAATTGTATCGTTGCTTTGAGCGGATATAAGTACGCAAGGCGGGCCGCCCACCGTTACCACGGGCAGGCGTATGATGGTACGCCGTGAGAGGACGCACATTTGCGTCAAGCCGGGTGGCACCGCAGGAGCAATGGTTCTCCTGTCCCAGCAAAGTAGCATGGGACAGGGGTATTTTTTATGCCCCGTCCCAATAACCGCCGCCGCGCGGCGAATCAGGAAAGGAGAGGCCGAACATGCGCAAAGAAATTCCCTACAAAATTTACCTCGAAGAAAATGAGATGCCCCGGAAGTGGTACAACGTGCGCGCGGACATGAAGACGAAGCCCGCGCCGCTGCTCAATCCCGCGACGCTCAAACCCATGACGTTTGAGGACTTGCAGCCGGTGTTCTGCGATGAGCTGATCCGTCAGGAACTCGACGACGATACGGCCTACTTCGATATCCCGGACGATATTTTGAATTTCTACAAGATGTACCGTCCCGCGCCGCTGATTCGCGCGTACTGCCTGGAGGAAAAGCTCAAGACCCCGGCCAAGATCTACTACAAATTTGAAGGCAACAATACCAGCGGCAGCCACAAGCTCAACAGCGCCATCGCCCAGGCGTTCTACGCCAAGCACCAGGGTCTCAAGGGCGTGACCACCGAGACCGGCGCGGGCCAGTGGGGCACGGCGCTGGCGATGGCGTGCTCGTATCTGGAACTGGACCTCAAGGTGTTCATGGTGAAGTGTTCCTATGAGCAAAAGCCGTTCAGGCGTGAGGTCATGCGCACCTACGGCGCTTCCGTCACCCCGTCGCCCAGCGACAAGACAGCTGTGGGGCGCAAGATCCTCGAGCAGTTTCCCGGTACGACCGGGAGCCTTGGCTGCGCGATCAGCGAAGCGGTGGAAGTTGCGACCGGGACGCCCGGCTACCGCTACGTGCTGGGCAGCGTCCTCAACCAGGTGCTGCTGCACCAGTCGATCATCGGGCTTGAGACCAAGACCGCCATGGACAAGTACGGGATTGTCCCCGACATCATCATCGGCTGCGCGGGCGGCGGCAGCAACCTGGGCGGGCTGATCTCTCCGTTCATGGGCGAAATGCTGCGCGGCGAGCGCGATTACCGCTTTATCGCGGTCGAGCCCGCCAGTTGCCCGAGTCTGACGCGCGGAAGGTACGCCTATGATTTCTGCGATACCGGCATGGTGTGCCCGCTTTCAAAAATGTATACCGTGGGTTCTTCCTTCATTCCCAGCGCCAACCACGCGGGCGGCCTGCGCTTCCACGGCATGAGCTCAATCCTGTCCGAGCTTTATCACGAAGGCTTAATGGAGGCGCGCGCGGTGGAGCAGACCAGCGTCTTTGAGGCCGCGGAAAGCTTCGCGCGCGTCGAAGGCATCCTGCCCGCGCCGGAGAGCGCCCATGCCATCCGCGCCGCGATAGACGAAGCGCTCAAGTGCAAGGCGACGGGCGAGGAAAAGACCATCCTCTTCGGCCTGACCGGGACCGGCTACTTTGACATGGTGGCCTATGAAAAATTTCACGACGGCAAGATGGCCGACTGCGTTCCGACGGACGAAGAGCTTCAAAAAAGCTTTGAGCGCCTGCCCTTGGTGCCATAGCCCTCTTGCCTTGGAAAAACCGAAGGGGAACCCGGACGACGCTGTCCGGGTTCCCTTCTTTGACGCGGGAAGAAGGCCGCTCGCCCAGGCGCGGTGAACGCGGGCGAAAAGTTTTTGATATTCACTAAACGGCAAAACATTTTAGCAAACAAATCGGTTTGTTCCGATAAACAGGAAGCGGCGCGCGGCGCGGACGCACGGGGCCGGTGTTTTGATGATAAATGCGCTTTTGTTTACTAAAATGTTTATGCAATTGGGACTGGCCTATGCACTTGACACAACGTATAAATGCTATTAAAATGCGATTAGAACCATATTGAAGCGATGGATATGCCGCAATATGCATGAACTCAAACCAAAACATACGCGAAACATAATGTGCAAATGGCCTTCATTTATGCTATGCTATTCCCGAGATTACTGAACAGGGGGGCGATGACGTAATGAAGCCAACCGTCCGCGATATTGCCAAACACACTGGGTTTTCTGTGGCGACGGTCAGCAATGCGCTAAACGGGCGCAAGGGCGTCGGCGAGGCCACGCGCGCGCTGATCGAGCGCGTGGCAAAGGAAATGGATTACCGGTATGAACCCCAACGCGCGCCGGTGCGCAACTATGTGCGCCTGGTCGTCTTCAAACGCCACGGGCTGGTGGTGATGGACACGCAGTTTTTTATGGAAATGATGGACGGCATCGAGCGTGAGTGCCACGTAAACGGGCTCGACCTCGTGGTGACCAACATCCACATGGAGCAGGACTCGAATTATCTTGATCGGGTCAAGGGGATTTGCAAGGAGGAGTGCGCTGGCATCTTGCTCTTGGCCACGGAGATGCATGCCGAGGATATGCGCCTGTTCGCCTCCACCGCGTCCCCCCTGCTGGTGCTTGACTCGATGTTTGCCCACCTGCCGCTCAATACCGTGGCCATTGCCAACTACGACGCCGGGCACATGGCGACCGAGCACTTGATCCACATGGGGCACGCGAACATCGCCCACATTACATCCAGCGCGCGCTTTCAGAACATGGGCTACCGCCGCATGGGGTACGAAGCCGCGATGCGCGAACACAATCTTGCCGCCAACATCGACTTTAGCTGGCGCGTTTCACCCACCATCGAGGGTGCGTATCAGGATGTCATGGCGCTTTTAAACGAAAAACCGCGCCTGCCGACCGCTTTTTTCGCCGCCAACGACATCATTGCGGTCGGATGCTCGCGGGCGCTCAAGGAGAAGGGATATCGCCTGCCGCGCGATGTATCGGTCATCGGCATGGACGATTTGCAGATTTGTCAGATCAACAGCCCCACGCTGTCAACCATTCGCGTGCTTCGGCGCGAGATGGGCAGGAGTGCGGTCCGGCGGCTCGTTGAGATGAGCGACAAGTCCGCGCCTGAATGTGTGCAAAAGATTGAAGTGGGCGTGGAACTGGTCGAGCGAAAGAGCATTTACGACCTGAGGCACAACTGACCGGATTTTGTTCCTGAGCGCTCAAGGCGCTTAAGAATATCTATCAATGGATGAGGAGGAATCACATCATGAAGAAACTGATCGCCCTGGTCCTCGCGGTACTGATGATTGCGTCCCTGGCTACCGCCGCGATGGCCGAAGCCAAGCCGCTGATCGTCGTCATTACACCCAGCCACTCCAACCCCTATTTCAAGACCGTTGCCGATGCCGCTTCCGCCAAGGCCGAAGAACTCGGGTACGACTACCTGGTCATCCAGCACGACGACGACGTCGTGAAGCAGTCGGAAGCCTTTGACACCGCGATCTCCCGCAAGGCCGCCGCGATCATTTGCGACAACGCGGGCGCGGATGCTTCCATTGCTCCGGTTCAGGCCGCCAAAGCCGCCGGAATCCCCACCTTCCTGGTTGACCGCGAGATCAACTCCACCGGCGACGCCGTGGCGCAAATGGTCTCCAACAACTACCAGGGCGCGTCGCTCGTGGCCGAATACTTCGTCGAATGCATGGACGGCGAAGGCAAGTATGTTGAGTTCACCGGCAAGGAATCCGACACCAACGCGGGCGTGCGCTCCGAAGGTTTCCACGGCGTCATCGACCAATATGAAGACATGGAGATGATCGAGCAGCAGACCGCCAACTGGAGCCAGACCGAAGCGTATGAGAAGATGGAATCCATCATCCAGGCCCAGGGCGCGGACAACATCAAGGGCGTCATCTGCGGCAACGACACCATGGCGATGGGCGTCATCGAAGCGTGTCTCAAGGCCGGCATGAAGGACGTCATCGTGTGCGGCTTTGACGGCTCAAACGACGTGCGCGACTCGATTCTCCGCGATGAAATCAAGGCCACCGGCCTTCAGCCGATCGCCTACATTTCTGAGCAGGCCGTCGTACAGGCCGATGCGTACATCAAGGCCGGATCGACCGACAAGGAAGAGAAGCAGCTCATGGACTGCGTGCTGATCACCAAGGACAACGCGCAGCTTCTCGACAATTTCGCGCTGAAGAACTGATCTCGGGTAAGATTTTTGAGTTGGCGGCGGGCACGTTCCGCCGCCAACTTTGAAGTGATATGGGAAGCAGGTGTCAATATGGCAAAACGTCCATGGATATTGCGCGCTTCGATCGCGGCCCTCGCCCTTTTGCTGATCGCATGTTTTTGCCGCGTGACGGTGGTCTACGATAAAGCGCCCGCCGCCGTGACCGACGCTCGGGGCAATCAAACGGTGGCCGGGGAGCTGACGGTCGCTGAACAGTACGCACAGGACAACTGGACAGGTAAGGTCCTCCCCGCCATCGATGAACGCGCGATTGAACCTCAGGCGTTTGCCGCGGGGCTCAAGGGCGATTTTGCGGCCATGGGCGCCGAGCACGCGGCGCGCGCCAACGAGACCAGCCCGTACAATTTCTGCATCAAGGGCAGGGCGCAAGTGCTGGGCATAGAAAACGCCGACTCCAAGACCAAGACGCGCCTGCTCATCGACGCGCCTCCTTATGACGGCCAGAGCGATTTCAAGGTGCAGATATCCACCGTCATCAAGACCAACGCCATTCGCGACGCGGTCGGTTTTTTAAAGCTGGACGATTTCGAAAACCAGGTGGAATTTGCCGAGCTCACCAAGGCGTTCAACGCGCGCGTTCAAAAGGACCTGATCAAAGGCCTCGATGCTCAGGCGCTTGTCGGCAAGGAGGTCACGCTGACCGGATGCGTGTCGGTCATCAAGGCGGACGATGAAGTGCTGGTGGTGCCCGTCTCAATTGAAGCGGCGGAGGCGCAAGCGCAGTGAACAACGAAAACGCGCCCGTCATGCGGGCTACCAATATTGTCAAGCGTTATCCCGGCACCGTCGCGCTCAAGGGCGTGGATTTTGACGTGTGGCCGGGCAAGGTCAATGTGCTGATCGGTGAAAACGGTGCGGGCAAGTCCACGCTGATGAAGGTGCTGGCCGGAATCGAGCGCCCCGAAGAAGGCGATATAGAGCTTGAGGGCAAGGCGATACGGTTTTCAAACACGCGCGAAGCGTCGGCCATGGGCGTGGGCATCATCCACCAGGAACTGAACATGTTCCCCGACATGCGCGTGGTGGACAATATGTTCGCGGGCAAGGAGCTCAGGAAAAGGGGCGTCATCGACCGCAAGGCTCAAATGAAAAGGGCGAGGGAAGTGCTTGCCCGCCTTCAGCAGGACATCGATCCATCCGAGATGATGATGAACCTGCGCGTGGGGCAGCAGCAGATCGTCGAGATCGCCAAGACCATGCTTGATGAGCAGCTCAAGGTGCTCATCATGGACGAGCCGACCAGTTCGCTTTCAAACGCCGAGGTCGAAGTGCTCTTTAAGCTCATTGAGGATCTGAAAAAAGCGGGGATCGCGCTGATCTACATTTCGCACAGGCTTGAAGAGATCATCCGGATCGGCGACTGTGTGACCATCCTGCGCGACGGATCGCGCGTGGCGGACGCGCTGGTCAAGGATATTTCGGTCGGCTGGATCGTGCGCAACATGGTTGGGCATGACGCGTTGACCGTTGAAAAGGCGCCTTATGCGGGCGAAAAAGACATCTTGATGGAGGTCAAAGACTACACGCTGCCGCGCCTGGGCGGCGGGTTCGCGGTCGATCATGTGAACTTCGTTCTTCACAAGGGCGAGGTGCTGGGCATCTATGGCCTGATGGGCGCGGGGCGGACGGAGCTCGTCGAGTCGATCCTTGGGCTGCACCCGGAGTCGAGCGGCACGCTCATCATCGATGGCGAGACCGTGACGCGGCCGACGGTCAGCGGTCAGATCGAACGCGGCATCGTGCTGGTGCCGGAGGACCGGCAAAAGGACGGGCTGGTTCAGACCATGTCGATCGCCAAGAACCTCGTTTTGACCAGCATCCCGCGCCACACCAGGCGCGGTGTGGTGGACGAGCGCGCTTGTAAGAAGTCGGTAGACCGTGTGGTCCATGACATCAAGATCAAGGCGGCCGACGTCAGGCACCTGGTCACCGCGCTATCGGGCGGCAACCAGCAAAAGGTGGTCATCGGCAAGTGCATCCTGGCAGACGCCAAGATATTCATGATGGATGAGCCTTCGCGCGGGATTGACGTGGGCGCGAAGACCGACGTATTCAACCTCATGCGCCGCTTTGCGGGGGCGGGCATGGGCGTGATCTTTGTGGGCAGTGAGCTTAAAGAGATTTTGTCGGTGTGCGACCGCGTGCTGGTCATGTCGAGCGGCGTCTTGACCGGGGATTTTTCAGGCGATGAAATGTGCGAGGATGCGCTGGTTCAGGCGTCGGCCGCCGCGCTCAAAACCGGACTGCGTGAAAAGAGAGGTGCGTGACCGATGAATCAGACGGTAAATGCCAAGTCGCCCAAGCGCAAGGGCTCGCTCGGGCTTATGCTGCTCAAGGGCAGAACCTTTATCGCGCTCTTTGTACTGCTGATTTATTTCTCCGTCTCAGCGCCCAATTTTATGGAGTTCTCTTCGGCTGTTCTCATGATCAAGCACGCTTCGATCTACGGGCTGCTCGCGCTGGGCATGACGCTGGTCATCATCACCGGCGGCATCGACCTGTCGGTCGGCGCGGTGGTGGGCCTCGCCGCCATGATCGCGGGCGGGCTCGTGGTCGAGGGGTTGTACCTGCCTTTTATGGGCGCGACGCTGTATTTCAATGTACCGGCGATCCTCCTGATCGTCTGCGTTATGGCTGTGTTGATTGGCTTGGTATCAGGGCTGCTGATCAGCAAGCTGAAGGTGCCTGCATTCATCGCGACGCTTGGCGCCATGTACGTCTGCCGCGGGTTCGCCATGCTTCGTTCGGGCGGCGCGACCTTCCCGAACCTTGGCTCGCCCGCCAATGGCATCGTGACCGGGTTTGACGTGATCGGTTCAGCCAACATCCCCGGCACCAGCATCCCCTACACGATCTTGGTCTTCATTGTGATGGCCGCCATCGCCATGTTCATCATGAAGAAGACGCCGCTGGGCAACCGGATCTACGCGGTCGGCGGCAACGAACGCGCCGCGACGCTCTCGGGTATTGAGACGGGCAAGGTCAAGCTGTTCGTCTACATGTTCGCCTCCTTTTGCGCGGCGGTGTCCGGCCTCATCATGTCCAGCCAGCTGCGCGCGGCGCATCCGGATACCGGCAACAGCTGGGAAATGAACGCCATCGCGTCGGTCGTGCTGGGCGGCACCTCGATGTCGGGCGGAGTCGGCACCATCGGTGGGACCATCATCGGCGTGCTGGTCATCACCGTCCTCAACGACGGCATGATCATGATGGGCGTATCGAGCTTCTGGCAGATGGTCATCAAGGGCGTCGTCATCGTGCTGGCTGTCGTCATTGACCTGTTGCAGAAGGACCTGCAAAAGAAAGCGGCCCTCCAAGCACGGATTTAGGGGCGCTGCCCCTAAAAACCCCGCCAAAGGGATTTATCCCTTTGGAAACCCCTCAGCGCTCACGCGCGGGAATATCTGACCCTTTAGTGCTCACGCGCGGGATTGCGGGATAAGGAGATGTGTTGATGAACGCTGCGGAACTTCAGAGAATTGCCAACCTGCGCCGGGCTGACGCGGTGACCATGATCGGCCGCGCCGGGACCGGGCATACCGGCGGCGCGATGAGCTGCCTGGATGTGCTGACATGCCTGTACTACGATGTGATGAACGTCAAGAGCGACGATCCCCTCTGGCCGGACCGCGACCGGTTCCTGCTCAGCAAGGGCCACAGCGTCGAAGGATATCTTGCCATTCTCGCCGACAAGGGCTTCTTTCCCAAGGAAGAACTGCGCGAGTTTTCGAGGGCCGGTTCCCGGCTGATCGGCCATCCGACCAACAAGGTACCGGGCATTGAACTGTGCACCGGCGCGCTCGGGCATGGGCTCAGCGCCGGCGTGGGCATGGCGCTTGGCGCCAAGCGCACCGGGAGGACCTTTCGTACCTATGTCGTCATGGGCGACGGAGAGCAGGCCGAGGGGAGTGTGTGGGAAGCGGCCATGGCGGGCGCGAATTTCAAGCTCGACAACCTCTTCGCCATCATCGACCGCAACGGTCTTCAAATCAGCGGTACCACCGAGGAGGTCATGGCGCTTGAGGACTTCCCAGCCAAGTGGCGCGCGTTCGGCTGGGATGTGACGGAGCTTGACGGACACGACATGGCGGCCTTGCGGGCGTACTTCCGCCAGGACCACCCGAAGGATGCGCCGCATTGCCTGATCCTTCACACCGTCAAGGGCAAGGGCCTGCCTTTTGCCGAGAACAGGGCCGAGTGGCACCACCACGTGCCAACGATGGAGCAGGTAGATGAGGCCTATCGGGCGCTAGGCGTGGAAGGGGTGACGTGGGCATGAGGAACGCGAGAGCGGCGATCACGGGGACGCTTCTCAGTATGGCGCGCGAGGATCAAAGCATCTTTGCGCTGACGACCGACAGCCGCGGTTCGGTCACGCTGAACGATTTCGCCCGAGAACTGCCGGGGCAGCTGGTCGAATGCGGCATTGCCGAGCAGGACGCGGTCGGCATCGGCGCGGGCCTGGCGAATGCCGGGCTTAAGCCCTTTGTGTGTGGACCCGCGTGCTTCTTATCGATGCGCGCTGCGGAGCAAGTAAAGGTGGACATGGCCTATTCCCATTCAAACGTCAAGATCATCGGCGTATCGGGCGGCGTGAGCTACGGCGCGCTCGGTACCACGCACCACGCCACACAGGACGTGGCGCTGATGCGCGCGATCCCGAACATGACCGTGATCCTGCCGTCCGATCATGCGCAGGCGGCCGCGATGACGCGCGCGCTGGTTGCCTTTGACGGGCCGGTGTACGTGCGCGTGGGGCGCGGCGGCGTTCGTGATGTGTACGGGGATGGCGCGGCGTTTGAAATCGGCAAGGCAAATGTGCTTCGCGAGGGGACGGACGTCTCGATCATCGCGTGCGGCGAGATGGTGGCGCGCGCGGTTGAGGCGGCGGACCTGCTCGGGCAGGCGGGTGTATCGGCTCAGGTCATAGACATGCATACGCTCAAGCCACTTGACGAAGAAGCCATACTCAAGGCAGCGGAGAGGGGCGCCGTGGTGACCGTCGAAGAGCATACCGTCGCGGGCGGGCTCGGCTCGGCGGTGGCCGAAGTGCTCTCTGAGAAAAAGCCAACCCGGATGAAGATCATGGGTCTGCCGGTTGAACCGCTCTTTAACGGCGCGGCGGGCGACGTGTTTGAGCATTACGGCTTAACCGCCGAAGGCATTGCGCTTAAAGCAAAGAAGCTGATCGGGAGGGAATAGGGATGCGCTACATTCTCTCCATCGACCAATCAACCGCGGGCAGCAAGGCGCTCATCGTCGATGAACGCGGCGTTGTGGCCGAAAAAAAATCGCTTCCGCACGCACAGTACCACCCATCGCCCGGGCGCGTGGAGCACGATGCGGAGGAAATATATCAAAATGTGGTAAGTCTGATCGATGAGGTCAAAGTTCCCGGCGTCGCGGCGCTCGCCATCGCCAACCAGCGAGAAACCACTGTGTTGTGGGATAGGGCGACCGGGGAGCCGGTTTGCCCGGCGGTGGTGTGGCAGGATGTGCGCGGCGAGGCGCTGTGCGGGGAACTGAAGGATTATGCCGGAAAGGTTTTGGGTAAGACCGGCCTGAAGCTGTCGCCCTACTATCCGGCGGCGAAGCTGGCGACGGTGCTCATGGAAAACCCGGCTCTCAAGCAGCGCGCGGGGCGCGGCGAAATTCTGGCGGGCACGGTGGACACATATCTGATTTACCGCATGACCGCGGGACATGTGTTCGCGACCGACGTTTCAAACGCCAGCCGCACCCAACTTATGAACCTTGAAACGCTTTCCTGGGATGGGGAGCTGCTCGATATTTTCTCGATCCCGCGTGCCATGCTGGCAAAAAAAATCCTGCATTCGGACGCAAACTTCGGCGATTATCTGGGAATTCCAATCGCCGCTGTCATGGGCGACAGCCACGCGGCCTTGTTCGGGCACGGCTGTCACGGGCGCGGCATGGTGAAGGCCAGCTACGGCACGGGTTCGAGCATCATGATGAACGTGGGCGGGAAGCCCGTGTTTTCAGGCAACGGCCTGAGCGCGTCGGTGGGCTACGCACAGGGTGGGCGGGTGTGTTACGTGCTCGAAGGCAACATTACCTGCTCGGCCGATACGCTCACGTGGCTGCGCGACCAATTGGGGCTGATCGACGACGTTCAAAAGGTGAACGAGATCGCGTCGCAAGTGGAGGACGCCGGCGGCGTGCAGCTTGTGCCCGCGTTCAGCGGCCTGGGCGCGCCGTACTTTGACACGGGCGCCCGCGCGATCCTCTGCGGCATGAGCCGGGGCACGAACAAGGCGCACGTGGTGCGCGCGGCGCTTGAGTCGATCGCGCAGCAAAACGCCGATGTGCTGGACGCCATGGCGCGCGACCTGGGCCAAGGGGTAAGGGCGCTCAGCGCCGACGGCGGCGCTTCGGTCAACCCGCTCGTCATGCAGCTTCAGTCTGATTTGGCGAATTGTCAGGTGCGCGTGTCGGCGGAGAAAGACCTGACCGCGCTGGGTGCGGCTTATATGGCGGGGCTTGGTGCGGGGATATTTGACTCGTTTGACGAAATCGCGGGGCGGGCTGGGCACAGCGATCAATATGGACCCCAAATGGGTGACGAACGCCGCGCCCAGATGCGCGGCGCCTGGGCGGACGCGGTCAAGCGCGCGCGGTAAAAACAATACAGGCAAGGAGAGATGAGCCATGGCCACATTTGGCGTCCTGATATCCAACCGTTCCTTTTTTCCCGACCACCTGGTCTTGACCGCGCGCGAGCAATTGCTGAGAAAGCTTGAGGAATGGGGGCACAGCGTGGTCGCGCTCTCGCCTGAGGACACCTCAATGGGTCAGACCATGACCTATGACGAGGCGCTCAAGTGCGCATCACTCTTCCGGCGCCACGCGGACGAGATCGATGGCGTGATCATTTGTCTACCGAATTTCGGCGAGGAGGCGGGCATTGCCGACGCGATCAAGCTTTCGAAGCTCGATTGCCCCATCCTCATCCAAGCGTGCGACGATGATTTTGACAAGCTGCAACTTGAGAACCGCCGCGATGCTTTCTGCGGCAAGCTCTCCCTGTGCAACAACCTCTACCAGTACGGCATTAAGTACACCTTGACCGCGCGTCACACCTGCAAAATCGAGTCGGATGAGTTTTTCTGCGACGTCGAGCGTTTCAGCCGCATTTGCGCCGTTGTCAAGACACTCAGGACCGCCCGCATCGCGCAAATCGGCGCGCGCGTCATGCCGTTTCGGACCGTGCGGTACTCCGAAAAACTGCTCCAGCAAGCGGGCATTACCGTCGAGACCGAGGACTTCTCCGAGATCATCGCCGATATTGCGGCAATCAAGGACGAGGCGCGTATCGCTGAAAAGGAAGCCGAGATCCGCGCCTATGGCGACGTCGCGGACGGCATCGCGGACGAGAAGGTCACGCGCCAGGCCAAGCTTTGCCTCGCGATGGAGGACTTTATGGAGAGCCACCACATAGACGCGAGCGCCGTCATGTGCTGGGACAGCGTGGAGGCCAACTATGGCTGCGCGGCCTGTCTATCCATGAGCATGATGGGGCAAAAGGGCAGGCCCAGCGCATGCGAGACCGACGTGATGGGTGCGGTTTCCATGCTGGCGCTGCTCAAGGCCAGCGGCGTGCCGCCCGTCTACCAGGACTGGAACAACAACTACAAGAATGAAAAGAACAAGTGCATCAACGTGCATTGCTCGAACTATCCGGCCTGCGCGTTTGAAAAAAAACCGGCAATCGGCAACCTCGATATTCTGGCGACCACGCTGGGCGCCGAGGTCAGCTTTGGCGCGCTTAAGGGGCGGGTCAGGAGCGGCCCTATGACCTACCTCAAGCTCTCGACCGACGACAAGCGCGGCGTGATCAAGTGCTATCTGGGCGAAGGATCGTTCACGGCCGATCCGCTTCCCACCTTTGGCGGCGTCGCGGTATGCGAAGTGGAGGACCTAAACGGCCTCATGAAGCACCTTGCGCAAAACGGCTACGAACACCACGTCGCGCTGGTTCAGGCGCAGGTCGCCGATGTACTTGAGGAGGCGCTGGAAAACTACATGGGCTTTGAAGTGTACCGACACAGCTGAAGAAGCCGCAGCGCGCCCGTACGACCAAGCGGGCGCGCTTTTCGTCCGCTTAATGCCACATTGACATTTTATACCCAAATCTTAATGGCTCTGTCCCATGGCAGGCTTGATTTGACGGCGTGTGACGGATATAATACTAAAAGAGAAACCGAGAAGGAGATGTTTTACATGGCACTGGTTACCTCCACCGAGATGTTCAAGAAGGCATACGAGGGCGGCTACGCCATCGGCGCGTTCAACGTCAACAATATGGAAATCATCCAGGGCATCACCGAA
The DNA here is from genome assembly GCA_031551775.1 of Eubacteriales bacterium. Classification (GTDB taxonomy): domain Bacteria; phylum Bacillota; class Clostridia; order Christensenellales; family Aristaeellaceae; genus Anaerozeibacter. The sequence continues at coordinate 38,487 of JAVBND010000083.1, forward strand.
GCCGCGATGGAGGAGAAAGCTCCCCTGATCCTGCAGGTGTCCTCCGGCGCGCGCAAGTACGCCAAGCATGTTTATCTCATGAAGCTGATCGAGGCGGCGCTGATTGACGCCGAGCAGACCGCGGGATTTGACCTGCCCATCTGCGTACACCTTGACCACGGCGATACCTTTGAACTGTGCAAGAGCTGCATCGACGGCGGCTTCACCTCCGTCATGATCGATGGCAGCCATCATTCCTTCGCGGACAACATCAAGTTGACCCGCCAGGTCGTCGAGTACGCGCACGACCGGGGCGTGGTGGTCGAAGGCGAGCTCGGGCGTTTGGCCGGCATTGAGGACGCGGTGAATGTGTCGAGCGAAGACGCCAGCTACACCCGCCCTGAGGAAGTGGAAGAATTTGTCTCGAAGACCGGCGTTGACTCGCTGGCCATCGCCATCGGCACCAGCCACGGCGCGTTCAAGTTCAAGCCCGGCCAGAAGCCGCAGCTGCGATTCGATATCCTGGATGAAATCACCAAGCGCCTTCCCGGCTTCCCGATCGTGCTGCACGGCGCATCCTCCGTCATGCCCGAATACGTCAAGATGATCAACGAGAACGGCGGCAAGATGCCCGACGCCATCGGCATCCCCGAGGACATGCTCCGTCAGGCGGCGCGCAGCGCGGTGTGCAAGATCAACATCGACTCGGACCTGCGCCTTGCGATGACCGGCACCGTCCGCAAGTACTTTGCCGAGCATCCGGATCATTTTGATCCCCGCCAGTACCTCAAGCCCGCCCGCGAGAACATCAAAAACATGGTCCAGCACAAGCTGGTCAATGTACTTGGCTCAAACGGAAAGGCGTAATAAAAACTGTTTAAAAAAGCGGCTTGTCCTTGAGACGGGCCGCTTTTTTCGAACCGGAAGGAGAGTGCCATGACGATCAGGCCCATGACGCAAGCAGATTGGCCCAGGGTTTCGGAAATATTTCAGCAGGGAATAGATGCGGGCAACGCCACCATGCACGCCTTTGTGCCCAGCTACGCGGATTTTGACGCCGCGCGCGAAAAGGCGGGGCGACTGGTGGCGGAGGAGGGCGGCGTGGTCATCGGCTGGACGGCGCTTTGCGCGGTATCTGGCCGCGCCTGCTACCGGGGCGTCAAGGAACTGGCGATTTACGTCGATCAAGACGCGCGGGGAAGGGGTGTTGGAAAAACGCTGCTTACGGCGCTGATCGAAGAGAGCGAGCGGCGCGGCATATGGACGCTCGAAGCGCACATCTTTGAGGAAAACGCGGCCAGTCGCGCGCTGCACGAGAAGTGCGGCTTTCGCGCCGTCGGCATGCGCGAAAAGATCGGGTTTGACGGCTTCGGCGTCTGGCACGACGTCGTCCTCATGGAGCGGCGCTCGACGGTCATCGAGGCGGTTCACTAGCCGGTGCCGCCTTGCCGGGATCTTCGTCCGGCATTTCGATCAACACCCCTGCCGGGCCGATTTCAAAATCGAAATACTTTTTCGGGTAGGGCTCGTTTTCGAGCGAGTAGTGCCACCATTCGCTTTCGTAGGCGCGAAATCCCGCCTGTTCCATGATGCGGCGAAGGAGTGCGCGGTTGTCTTCCTGCGCGCCCGTCAGACCCCGCGCGCCGTGGTGCGAGCGCGGGTCGAGCAGGTCGAATATGCCGCCCATGTCAAGCGGCGCGCCGTTTTTATCCGCCAGCGTCAGGTCCACCGCGCCGCCGCGGCTGTGCCCGGAGCGCGTGGCGATGTATTCGCCGAACAGCGCTTTTTTGTTGAGATGGGGATAGTGCTTATCCTTGGTCGAGCCGTCTTCCGCCTCCTTTGACCAGGCGACAAACCGATCGACCGCGCGCTGGGGGCGGGCGGCGTCGTAGACCAGCAAATTGAGGTCCTGTCCGGCCGCGATGCTTGCGGCTTTGATCAGGCCCTCGGCGGCTTCGATGCTGATCGCGATGCGGTTTGCGCTGTAGCCATCGACCGGATCCCCGGTGAAATTGTCGCTGGAGGCATACTTCGCGTCGTAGAGAATACCGGGCGCGGCTTCGTCCAGGTAGACAAAGCCGTCCGGCAGTTGGTATCGGTTGTTCTTTATATAGCTCGCGAAGCGGATATTTACCGTCGGTTGGCTCTGAACGATGGCTTGAGGCACATCCTGCATGCACAAATCCTCCCATAATAAAGTAAAATGCCGTTTACGCCGCGCGGTACGCTTGCGCTCAAAAGGACTTTGAGTATATAATACGCTTGTATTCGAACGAATGCAAGGAGGCCAATGTGAACAAGCGCGACGCGGCCTGGATCATCATTCACATGGCGCACAGCGAGGAAAAGGCGAACGCGATCGTCGATCAGCTCACGCGCGAGGGGTTTCTGGTAAAGGCCAGGCCGGTTGCGCGCGCGTTGTCGGCGGGCGAGGTGTGCTTTGAAGTGCTGGCGCTGACCAGTGAGGCAAAGGAAGCGCGCGACGTTATCCAGGAAATGGGCTTTTGATGAGAGGGGTTTGACGATGAAACGAATTGGCGTATTGACATCGGGCGGCGACGCGCCCGGGATGAACGCTGCGGTGCGCGCCGTTGTGCGTGCGGGGCTTAAAAATGACGTATCGGTGATCGGTTTTAAGCGCGGCTACAACGGCCTTTTGATGCGCTCAAGCGAACAGGGCGACGATTTTTCACTCATGACTTCGCGCAGCGTGTCCGACAAAATCCATCGCGGGGGCACGTTCCTGATGACCGCGCGCTGCCTTGAATTTATAAATGAGCAGACCCAGAAAAAAGCGGTTGACAACCTGAAGAGCCTGGGCGTCGAGGGGCTGGTATGCATCGGCGGCAACGGAACCTTTGCCGGTGCGAACGCGCTCAATCAATTGGGCATGCCCACCGTCGGCGTTCCGGGAACCATCGACAATGACCTTGAATACACCGATTTCACCATCGGGTTTGATACCGCGCTCAACACCGCCTGCGAATGCGTCAACCGAATCCGCGAGACCAGCGACTCGCACGAGCGCGCCAGCCTCATCACCGTCATGGGCCGAGATTGCGGCGATATCGCGGTCAATACCGCGCTCGCGTGCGGCGCTGAAATGGTGATGATCCCTGAAATTCCCTGGACCATTGAGGAGATCGCGGACCGCGTCAAGTGGGGCGTCATGAAGGGCAAGCATTCCATGATCATGATCTTCGCCGAAGGCGCGGTCAAATCGCTGAGGAGCGACCTGAACCAACTGTGCGCCGCGCATGAATCGCTCAAAGAACTGAGCACGCGCCACCTGTCGGCGTTTGAGGTGGCGATGATGATCGAGGCGCTTTCGGGCCATGAGACGCGCGCGACGGTGCTGGGCTATACCCAGCGCGGCGGCAGTCCCACCGCCAACGACCGGATTCTCGCCAGCCGCCTGGGCGCGCACGCGCTCAAGCTCTTGCGCGATGACATCGGCGGGCGCGCGGTCGGCATTCGCGACAACCATCTGATCGACGTGCCGATCGAGGATGCCACGACGGCGCGCAGTACCACCAACCGCGTGCTGGTCGATCTGATCGCGGAGCTTTCATAAAATGGAAGTCGAAATCACCGGCGTTGGATCGGAGCTTCAGGGCGTCGGGCGCGGGGATGACGGACGCGCCGTATTCGTGCCCGGCGCGCTTCCGGGCGAGCGGGTTGATGTCAAGATTACACGGGAAAAGCCGCGCTTCCTTGAGGCGCGGCTGACTTGCGTCACGCGCTCTTCGCCAAGGCGCGTAAAGGGCGCCTGTCCATATGCGCAGATGTGCGGCGGGTGCGCCGCCATGCACATGGACTACGCATACACGCTTGAACTGAAACGAAAAAAGGTCGAGGATGTGCTGAGCCGTGTGGGTGGGTTTTCTCAAGCGGAAGCACTGAACGTCGTTGCCATGGACCCCAACGTCCGCACGCGCAACAAGGCGGAGTACGCGATCTCTTCGGGCGCCATTGGCCTGCGCGAAGCGGACGGGCACGTGGTTATTGAGGTGGAGGACTGCCTGTTGCAGCATGAAGCGAGTATTGCCGCCATGCAAGCCGCGCGCGCGTGGCTTCGCACGGTGAAAACGCGGTTTGAAGGCTACCTGGTGACGCGCGTGACGCGCTCGGGCGAAGTCATGTGCGTGCTGTCCTCTGACCGCCCCATCGATGTGAAGGCATTGGCCGAGCGGCTCTTCGCGGACGTTCGGGGCATGGCGTCGTTTTATCGCTTGCAGTTAAACCCCAGGCCCGCCCACGCGCTTGACGGCTTCTGTCAATGGATCGAAGGGGAAAAGACGCTGACCGAAACGCTTTCGGGTCTGTCCTTGCGCATGTCGCCGCAATCGTTTTTCCAGGTGAACACGGCGGGGGCCGAAGCGCTGTACTCGGCGGCGCTTGACGCGGCGCATCTGACCGGAAACGAGACGGTGCTCGACGCTTACTGCGGCGCGGGTGCGATTACACTGATGATGGCGCGGGCGGCCGGCCGCGCGGTGGGCGTTGAGATAGTCGCCCCGGCGGTCGGCGATGCGCGCTTCAACGCCCGGGTGAACGCGCTTGAGGGGAAGACCCAATTCGTGCTGGGCGACGCGGCGCGTTTCGTCCGGGAGCAGGCGGGCAAAGGCTTTCGCCCGGATGTGCTGTCGGTGGACCCACCCAGAAAGGGCGTGGACGAGGCGCTGATCGAGGATGCGCGAAAGGCCGGGATCGGGCGCGTCATCTATGTGTCCTGCGATCCCGCTACCCTTGCGCGCGACCTCAAGCGCCTGTGCGCGGGCGGGCGATATGAAGTCTCCACGGTTCAGCCGGTCGATATGTTCCCGTGGACCCATCACGTTGAGGCGGTCGTCGGCCTGTCCGCTACATGACGGCGGGTTAAACGAAAATTTATATTGGATATACAAAAGTATGCCATTGACGGCCATGGACGGTGCTGTTAAAATAAGGTTATTGCCTCCTCCGGTTACAAGCGAATGGTTACTTTTCTTGAAAGGATGAATGCAAAATAGAAAAGACACCTCAATCGAATCTGTTTATCCACGATGTCTTTGCAAAGTCCCAGGATGTAATCTTTTTTGCGCTTGATAAAAATATGAAGATGATTTATGCCAACGATTTGTACAAGCGCATGGCTGGCATAAATCTTGAGGTCGGAGACGCTTTCCCCGCGGACACAATCTATGATGAAACGCAGCGGAGCGGCTGTTTCAAAGACGCATTTCAAACGGTTTTTTCCGGGGAAACGCTTTCGGGAGAAATCTGTATTCGCGGCGCGGATGGAAACAAAATCCCCGTTCGGTACAATGCCTTCCCGGTTACGGATTCTGACGGGAAGGTGGTTGCGTTTGCGTCGCTGGGCTTTAGCGTCAAATATTTATCGCGGCTGGGCTTTGGCCTGGTTATGCACGACATAACCGACCGGCTGAAGAGCGAAGCGGCAAATGCGCGGTTGGAGCTTGCACTGGAACTCGCGAGCGCCGGAACTTGGGAGATCGCTGTCCATGACAAGCTTCTGCATTATGGAGAACGTTTCCGCAAAATGCTGCGCCTTCCGCCGCCCCCGATCACCGTAGAGCAATGGGCGGATCATATTTCCCGGATTGCTGAGCCGGAACGGTTTCAAGGCATGATCGACTATTTGCGCCATGGTTTTGACGGCAGCCGGTCAAGCGACTATAAAAACATGTTGTTCAGATTCCCGGACGGAAGCTTTACTTATACCAACTGCACGGCGCGGACGTACTACGACGCGCAAGGCAATCCTGAACGCATTGTGGGCGTCACCTGGGACGTAACGCAAGATGTTCTCGAACACAAAGCGTTTGAGGAGATAAAGGAGAAGCAGCTTGCATCGCAGGAGTTTATCACCAACTTCTGCGTTCCGTTTGCCCAGCCCAACGATGATTTTGGAGCGTTGATTGACAACGCCATCGTCGCGTTAAGGGTATTCTTCAAGGCGGATCGCGTGTCAGTCTATGAATTTCAGGAAGACAGATCGCTTTTGTGCACATATTCCACCAAGGCTGACGAAGCTGTGCCCGATATCATCGGCTACAGCTTTGCCTATGACGATATGGCGTCGCTCTATCAAGAGATGGAGGGTTTGCCCTATTATTACCGGCGCACGACGGAAAAGCTCTACAGGGATCATCCGACAATAGCGATCGGCGCCAAAAGCATATGCTACATACCCACCATTATCCAGGGCGTCGTGTCCGGCTACCTTGTGCTGACCACGTACAAGGAACATGCGAATTGGGCTGATACTGAGTTCAAGCCCGCCACGATGGCCAGTTCCATCATCGCCGGCGCATATTCCATTCGAAAACGGGATGAGGAAATTAAAAAAGCGACGAAGGAAGCGCAAAGCGCGAGTGTTGCCAAGAGTCAATTCATGGCGAATATGAGCCATGAAATCAGAACGCCGATGAACGCCATCATCGGTATGGTCAAGTTGGCCGAAAAGGTTCATTCGGTTGACAAAGTCAAATACTATCTTGACGAAATCAAGAACGCTTCGGCGCATTTGATGAGCATCATCAACGATATTCTCGATATTTCCAAGATTGAATCCAGCAAATTGAGCCTCAATTCCAATGTCTTCAGTATGGAGCAAACCATCGTCAAGTCATGTTCGATGATTGCGCTGAGCATGACGGAGAAGAACATTCGCTTTACCGTCAGCGGCGGGGAACACTTGCATTTGCGCTACATGGGAGACGACGTGCGCATATCCCAAATCTTGACCAACCTTTTGTCAAACGCGGTAAAGTTTACGCCGGAAGGCGGCAAGGTCTCCCTTGATGTCGATGAAATTGCGCGCGAGCGGGGCAAGGCCACCATCCGCATTGTCATTTCCGATACAGGGATCGGCATGAGCCGTGAGCAGCAGGCACGCGTCTTCAATGCTTTCGAGCAGGCGGACGGGAGCATTTCCCGAAAATTTGGCGGGACAGGGATTGGACTGGCCATCAGCCGGTCGTTTGCGGAAATGATGGGGGGCTCACTGACCGTCCGATCGGAACTTGGCAAGGGATCGGCGTTTACGGTAATCATTGACCTGGAGTGCGCGGACAAGGAAGAGGAGCGGGTATTCAACAACATTCGAAATCAGTTGGCGGATTCGAGGGTACTCTTGCTGTCGGCGGACGAAGCGGTCATTTCGCGCTTGGGAATGTGCGCGAAGGGGTTTGGGATTGCGCTTGACTGCGCGCGCGCACCCGCTGACGCCGTGAACATGCTGACGGAAGCGGAGGGGGACGGCAATCCCTACGACGCGGTATTTCTCGACGCGTCGCTTCGCCCGGCCGGGGATCAACTTGACGCGTACACGCGCTTTGTGCGGATGCTTGATGTACGCAAGGCCATTGCGCTCATAGCGTACAACACTTGGACGGCGGTCAAGCGCGGCGCGCGGATCGGGAACATTGAAGATTATCTGGAACAGCCGTTTTTTGCCTGGTCGTTCTACAATACCGTGATGAAGGTCGCGCGCAACGTCAAGACCTACGGTTTGCAGGAAGCTTCGCAAACAGCCGATTATTCGAACATCACGATGCTCCTTGCCGAAGATATCGAGATCAACAGCGAAATCCTTAAAGCTTCGCTCGAATTCACGAACATCAATGTGGATGTTGCCAAAGACGGCGCAATGGCGGTGGAGATGTTCAGCTCGAACCCCGACAAGTACGATATCATCCTGATGGATATCCAAATGCCGATCATGAACGGCCTGGAGGCGACGCGCGCGATTCGCATGCTGCCCGCGTTAAAGGCCAGGACGGTTCCGATCATCGCCATGACGGCCAACGTATTCCGAGAGGATGTAGACGCGTGCCTGGACGCCGGCATGAACGACCACCTGGGCAAGCCCATCGACGTACAGGCGATTGTCTCGAAGATTGGCAAGTACACGAAAATGATTTGACTCGCGCAAAATGAAAACCGCCCCGCGTTCGCGAACGAAGCGGCAATCTCGCCTGTCCCGCAAAACCGCCTTGCGAACTGCGGGGCAAGCGGATACGAAGGCGGTTAGGCGAAAAACAAGGGTCCAGGGGAATTGCCCTGTGACCCTTTGAAATGCCTAAAAACGCGCCGCGAACGCCGCCTTGAGCCGCGCGAGCGCTTCTAAAAGCACATGCCTTGGCAGCGCCAGATTCCACCGCTCGAACCCCGCGCCTTCTTCGCCGAAGATGTAGCCTTCGTCGAGGATCAGCCTTGCGTCCTCGCGCATAAACTGCTCAAGCGCCGCCGCGTCAAGCCCCATCTTCCTGAAATCGGTCCAGGCCAGGTACGTCCCTTCCATGGGGTAAAGCTTCACAAAGGGCATGTTCTCCTTCAAGAACGCATCCAGCACCTCGTAATTCCCGCGCACATACCGAAGAACCGCATCAAGCCAATCCTCGCCTGCGTTGTAGGCCGCGATGGTTGCGGCGTGCCCGAAATAGGAGATGTTGTCAAACCCGTCTATGCGCGAGCGCAAACCAAACGTCTCCCTGAGCGCTTTATTGAAAATGAGCGCGTTCGCGTTTTGCAGGCCCGGCACGTTGAAGGTTTTGCTCGGCGCGTTTAAGGTCACGGAACCATGACGCGCTTCTTCCGACAGCGCGGGGAACGCCACGTGACGCCCGCCTTCCACGAGGTCGGCGTGTATTTCGTCTGAAACGACGAGCACGCCGTTGCTGCGCGCGATGTCAAACACCCTTTGAAGTTCCGCGCGCGTCCAAACGCGGCCCACCGGGTTGTGCGGCGAACACAGCAGCATCAGCTTTGTATCCGGCTTTTTCGCCGCGCGCTCAAGGGATTCATAGTCCATCTCGTAGCCGCCCTCGGCCAAAGTCAGCGGGCATTTCTCGACGCGTCGCCTGTTGAGCTCGATGCTGGCGGCGAAGGGATGGTAGACCGGCGTTTGAATGATGACGCCGTCGCCGGGCTCGGTGAACGCGCGGATTGCAATCGCGACGGCGGGCACGACGCCTGACACGTGCAGGATATCATCGCGCGTAACTTCAAGGCCGTGCCGCTTCATCATCCAACCGGCGACCGCCTCATAATACGCGTCCGTCGCGTCGGTATAACCGTAGATGCCATGCTGCGCCGCGCGCACGACCGCTTCTCTTACGCAGGGCGGGGCAGCCAGTTCCATATCGGCCACCGACATCGCCACGATGCCCAGTCGCTTCTCTTCCTCGGTCCGCCGCTCCCATTTGCACGAGCCTGTGCCCGTGCGGTCGATCAATGTGTCAAAATCGTACATATGGGTCCTCCCTTATGCGAACACTTCCGCGGATTGCCTGAGCCATTGCGTGATTTTCAAATGCTGCGGGCAGGCCTTTTCACACGCGCCGCACGCAATGCAGTCATCGGGGCCCGATTCGAGCGTAGCGAAATGGTAAAGGCTGTTGACGGACGGATTGATTCCGTAGACCATGCTCGCGTTCAGCGCGTCCATGATGCTTGGGATGCCAATCGACTTCGGGCAGCCTTCCAGGCAATACCCGCACCCTGTGCAGCCTGTGACTTCTGTGGCGCTGAGCGCCTCGGCCGCGCGGTCCAGCGCCGCCTGCTCGGTTCGGGTGATCGGAGCAAAGTTTGAAAACAAACGGACATTTTCCTCGAGCTGCGCAAAAGTAGACATGCCGCTGAGCACCATCTCAACGCCCGGAAGCGTTGCGGCATACCGGAGCGCCCAAGCGGCCGGGGGCAGGTTGGGGCGGGCCTTCCGAAGCGCCGCATTGGCCGCGTCCGGCAGGCTCGCCAAGAGTCCGCCCTTGATCGGCTCCATCGCGACGACGGGCAGCTTGCGCTCCGCGCAGGCTTCGTAGCACAGATGGGACTGGACGACGCTCGACTCCCAGTCGGCGTAGTTGATCTGCAACTGCACGAATTCGACCTCCGGATGCCGATCCAGAATTCGCTTTAGCACATCGGCGCTGTCGTGAAAGGAAAAGCCAATCTTGCGGATCAGGCCCTTGTCCTTCATGCGCGCGAAGAAACGCCAGATGTTTTGCGCTTCCATCTTTTGCGCGCTCTCATGATCAAGCGCGTGCGCGAGGTAGCGGTCAAAATACCCGGCGCCCGTGCGCGAGAGCTGGGTATCGAAGATGGGGCGTATGTCCTCTTCGCTTTCACTCGCCCATACGGGAAACTTGTCCGCGATTTCAAGCGCCGCGCGCGCGTAGCGCTGCGTGAGCGCGTCGCGCACGGCCACTTCACTCGCCCCGTACAGGTAGGCCCACGCCGTGTCAAAGTAGCGGTACCCCGCCTTGACAAAGTGATCGACCATCGCCTTCACTTGCTCCATATCGAGCTGAACGCCTGCCGACATGGGCAGGCGCATCAGTCCGAAGCCAAGCTTGGGCGAAAAAGACGCCGCTTGCTTCATAAAATATGTTTTCTCCCTGTCGATATCAAACCTCAGTACATGTTGCCCAGAATCAGCGTCTGGACGCCCGGAACCTGCATCAGCGCGCCCAGCGCCTGCATGAGCACGGTTTGCGCCTCGGTTCCAAGCGTATCTATGTCGTCCTGGGTAAGATTGCTCACGTCGATCGGTTCGTAACCGGCCAGGCGCGGCTCGATCACGTCGCCGCTTCCGTTGAAGCCCAGGCCGATGCGCGCGTTTACGGTCTCGTAATTGTCGATCATCGAGAACGCCAGAACGCCGTCCATGCCGCCCTCGGTCTTCTGGGCATCGTACTTGAGGGTGAGCGCGGTGTTTCCGGGGGCGTTCACGGTCAGGGCGTAGCGCGCGCTCGCATCATTCGTCAGGGCGGTCGCGCCCATGCGCACATCGGTGATGCCGTCGCCGACGGTGAGCTGGAGCGTGTACGCGGTTCCATCTTCCTTCGCTTCCGGCCAGCCGACCAGTTGCAGCTTGACGGCTTCGTCCTCAACCGTCATGGTCAGATCGCAAAACACGTTGACCGAGCCGTCCACCACCGTAGAGGGCGTGACCATGTAATCGCCGTTCATCGCGATGCCGTGCGCGCCGTCCATGTTGAGCTTCAAGAAGGCGGTGTTTTCTTCGGGCGTATAGCCCTGCATGATGAGCGTCAGGTCGTTCATTTCATCGCCCATGGCCAGGTGATAGACCACCTCGGCGCGCACGTGCGCTTCGCTGTCGTCGATCCACACGGTCGCATCGGCGCTGATTTCGGGGGTTTCGTCCATGGTCAGGTTCATGGCTTTGAATATTTCCGTAAACTGATCTTTTGAGATGGTGAAGGTCTGCTTGTTGGCGGGCAGTTTGCCGCCGCCGTAGAACTCCACTTCCTCGCGGCCCGCGTCCACCATTTCAACGGTACCGACCAATGCGGTTATTTTGCCCAGCGGGTTTGAATCCTCTGAACCCATGAGATTTTCGACGGAGAAGCCTTGCTGCGCAAGCATTTCCGCCGGGATGGTGATCGAGTGCTGCATGCCGGAAAGCGCCGCGTTGGCGCCCAGAGCGTCGATGAGAAGGCTCCCGCTGAGCGCGTTTGTGCCGTTGGCGGTCAGGTGCGCGACCATGGCCAGCATGCCCTCCTCGACCGTGCCCTCAAGGCCGAGCGACAGGCCCGTCAGGTCAACGACGGTCATCGGCTTGTCCGCGCCGGTCGCGCCCACCTCAAAATACGGGTCGCTCACCGTCAGCGCAAAATTCTTGTACGCGATTTCCTCGGCCAGCGCAGCAAGGGGCAGCGCCAGCAGGCACATGGTCATAAGCAAAGCCAGCAGTTTCTTCACGGATATTCACTCCTTACGTTATTTCTGAATCCAACATCGGTTGCTCTATTGTATCAAATATATTGCGATTATTCAAGCATCAATTCAGCGTGACAAATAAGGCTTGCCGTGGTATGATAAGAAACGGTTTAATGCCTTTCTACAGGAGTGATACCATGAAGGGGAAGACGTTGCTCATTACCGGCGGTACCGGCTCGTTCGGCGGCGCGGTGCTCAGGCGGTTTTATCAATCGGACATCAGGGAGATCCGCGTCTTTTCTCGCGATGAGAAAAAGCAGGACGACATGCGCCATGTATATGGCGGCGATCAGATCAAGTACTACATCGGCGACGTGCGCGACCCCAAAAGCCTTGAAAGCGCGATGCACGGCGTGGACTATGTATTTCACGCCGCGGCGCTCAAGCAGGTGCCGTCATGCGAGTTTTTTCCGCTTGAGGCGGTCAAAACCAACGTCATCGGCACCGACAATGTGCTTTCCGCCGCGATCGACGCGGGCGCTCAAAAGGTGATCTGTCTCTCGACCGACAAGGCGGCCTATCCGGTCAACGCCATGGGCACGTCCAAGGCCATGATGGAGAAGGTGGCCGTGGCGCGCGCCCGCACGTCAAGCGGCACCACCATCTGCCTGACGCGCTACGGAAACGTCATGTGTTCGCGCGGCTCGGTCATCCCGCTGTTCATCGACCAGATCCGGCGCGGGTTGCCGATCACCTTGACCGATCCCAACATGACCCGCTTCATCATGAGCCTGGACGAAGCGGTGGATCTGGTGATGTTCGCGTTTAAAAACGCGCTCGCCGGGGATATTCTGGTGCAAAAAGCGCCCGCGTGCACCATCGATACGCTTGCGCGCGCGGTTTGCCGGCTGTTCAATCCCGCCCATGAGCGGCGCGTGATCGGCATTCGCCACGGCGAAAAGATGTACGAAACGCTGCTGACCAAGGAAGAATGCGCGCGCGCCCAAGACATGGGCGCCTTCTTCCGCGTGCCGGCGGACGAGCGTGACCTCAACTACGACAAGTATTTTTTTGAAGGCAACCGCGCAATGAGCGAGATTGGGGAATTCAATTCGAACAACACGCGGATTCTGAATGAGGATGAGGTGGTTAAACGCCTCCTGTCGCTTGAATACATTCAGGGTCAACTGGCGGGCAAGGGAGGAGACGGCGTTTGAAGGTGCTGGTGACGGGCGCAAAGGGCTTCATCGGGCGCAATCTGACCCTTGAGCTTGCCTTTGGGCACCCGGATATAGAGGTGCTTGCTTACGACTTGGGCGCCCAGGAAGGGGCGCTTGAACGGTTCTCATCCGAATGTGATTTCGTCGTGCACTTGGCGGGGGTCAACCGCCCAAAGGATGAAGGTGAGTTCGAAAAGGGCAACGCCGGGTTTACCGCGGCGCTGTGCGACGCGCTTGAACGCGCGGGAAACCGCGCGCCCGTCCTGATGACCTCCTCCATTCAGGCGTCCCTTGACAATGCGTACGGCAGCAGCAAGCGCCAAGCCGAGCAGCGCCTCGCCCTTCATCAGAGCAAAACAGGCGCGCAGGTTTTGATCTACCGCTTGCCCAACGTCTTTGGCAAGGGCTGCCGCCCCAACTACAACAGCGCGGTTGCGACATTCTGCTTTAACATCGCGCGCGATTTGCCATACACGGTAAACGATCCGGCAACCCTTCTGAACCTGGTCTACATCGACGACGTTGTGCGGGAACTCATTTGCGCGATCGGGGGCAATGCCGCGCCCAACAGGACGGTCTCGCCGGTTCACCGCGCGACCCTCGGGCAAATCGTGGACCTGCTCAAAAGCTACCGCGCGGGGCGTGAGACGCTTCTGGCGCCGGATGTCGGCGACGATTTCTCGAGGAAGCTGTACGCCACATACCTGACATACCTGCCGGAGGAAGGGCGCAGTTACCCCCTGACGGCGCATGCGGACGCGCGCGGCTCGTTCACCGAATTTATGCGCACGTGCGAGCGCGGGCAAACTTCGGTCAACGTCATAAAACCCGGCATCGTCAAGGGCAACCATTTCCACCACACCAAGAACGAGAAATTTCTCGTGGTTTCGGGCAGCGGCGTGATCCGCCTTCGCAAGGTCGGCGAGGACGCCGTTCAGGTGTTTCGCGTCTCGGGCGACCTACCTACGGTGGTTGACATCCTGCCGGGCTACACCCACAACATTGAAAACACCGGGGCGGGTGACATGGTGAGCGTGATGTGGGCCAGCGAATTGTTTGACCCGAAGAGCCCGGATACCTACTTTTTGGAGGTTTGACGATGGGTAAGCTTAAGCTCATGACGGTGCTTGGCACCCGGCCGGAAATCATCCGCCTCTCTCAGGTGCTCAGGATGGCGGATCAATACTTCGACCATACGCTGGTACATACCGGCCAAAACTTCGACTACGAGCTCAACCAGGTGTTCTTTGATGAACTGGGTTTGCGTGCGCCGGACCATTACCTCGACTGCGCGGGCGGGAACCTGGGCGAGACCATGGGCAACATCATCGCGCGCTCGTACGCGTTGATCGAGAAAGCGAAGCCCGACGCGCTTCTGGTGCTTGGCGACACCAATTCGGCCTTATCGGCCATCTCGGCCAAGCGGCTCAAGGTGCCGATTTTTCACATGGAGGCGGGCAACCGCTGCTGGGACTGGAACGTTTCGGAGATGGTCAACCGCAAGATCGTCGATCATATCTCCGACATCAACCTGCCCTATACCGAGCACGCGCGCCGATACCTGATGGGCGAGGGCATCGACGGCAAGACCATTTTTGTGACCGGTTCGCCCATGCGCGAGGTCCTTATGCGCCACATGGATGAGATCCTCGCAAGCGACGTGCTCGCGCGCATGGGGCTTGATAAGGGCAAGTACCTGCTGGTATCCGCGCACCGCGAGGAGAACATCGACCACGAGGGACATTTCCTCTCGCTCATGAACGCGATCAATTTCATGGCTGAAAAATATCAGATGCCGGTGATTTACTCGACCCATCCGAGGAGCCGCAAGTTTATTGAGGCGCGCGGTTTCAAATTCCATTTCCTGGTCAGGAGCCTGCCGCCGTTTGGCTTCATTGACTACAATCACCTGCAGATGAACGCCCATTGCGTCTTGTCCGACAGCGGCACGCTGTCCGAGGAGAGCGCCATGCTGGGGTTCACCGGCGTTCTGATTCGCACCAGCACCGAGCGGCCCGAGGTGCTCGACAAGGGCACGGTGGTGATCGGCGGGATCGAGAAAGGCGATGTGGAACAGGCGGTGGAACTGGCGGTCGCGATGCGGGGCGAGAAAACGGCGATGCCGCTCGACTATGCGGACGACAACGTATCGGCCAAGGTGATCAAGGTCATTCAAAGCTATGCCAAGATCGTCAACCAAACGGTTTGGCTGAAATGACGCGCAAACGCGGGAAACACCGCCCCAATTCTTACTGAGGGGCGGTGTTTTGCCACAATACGCGAAATAACGACAACAATAAGCAAAAAAAGCCCGCGATTGGGATTTCATGGTATACTGCACACAGGTCGAGCGAAGGCAACGGTTCAAACCTTACGAAAGACGCTCGCTCTGCGGGAAGGCCGTTTGATGGGCTTTCTCATTACAAAAGAAGGCTACCGCGCCCCCCGCGGTAGCCTTAGAACTTTTTGGAATGCCAATGTGGGCCTATTTACACGATGTCGCCGCCTGCCGATACGCGCAGGCAGTCGGCGGCGCGGCGCAGGCCCTGAATGCTAGCGCCGCGCGCGATTTGTGCGTACAGCGGCAGGATCATCCCGGCGAGTTGATCGTCCGCATCAAGCCCGGAGAGCCCCTTGAGCGCCTTTGCGGCATTTTCGATCGTCTGAGCCTCGCCCAAGCTTTCAAGGTGCGCCCGTAGCGCCGCCGCCGCGCCCAGCGCGATGAAGGCCGGCGTTACGCCCATTTCAAGGCACAGCTTGCCCGCTCCGATCAGTCGGTCCTGTGAAGCGAGCTTGCGCGTGGTGTCCGCGCCGACGCGCGCGCAGGTGTCCATCAGCGCCTTGTTCTCAAAGCGGACGAGCAGGTCAAACACGTGGTTTAGGATCGCGGGCATGTCTACGCCGTATGCCTTCGAAAGCGCCGTCGCGCTCTCGGTCATGGCGCTTTGGCAAATGATGCGCGTCTCCGGGTTGGCGATCGATTCATAGATGTAGGCATCGCCCTCCATCATGCCCAGGTATGCCGAAATGGCGTGGCCCGAGTTGTGTACGTAGAGTTTGCGGCGGATGTAGTAATCAAAAGGGGAGAAGGGAACCATGCCCAGGATATGCGGCATATCGCCCCGGCAGGCATCTTTGTCCACGGGCAGGAAGCCGTAGCGCTCAACGCACACCCGCAGGGGGTTGCCGGCCTGCATCTCTTCCGTCTGCACAGGAACCATCCGCCCGATGGACGCTTCCATCAGACCGACGCTTTTGCCAAGCCACGCCTGCTCTTCTTCGCTCAGTTGGGCCTTGATCATGCCTTCGAGCACCTTGTTGGCGTCGATCAGATTTTCGCAGATGATGATGTTGAACATCCCGCCGCCCCGGGCATAGCGTTTCTTAAGCCCCTTGGCGATTACGGGCGCGATAAACTTGAGCACGTTTACGCCCACGGCTGTGGCCATGATGTCGGCATCCGCGATGGCCTCGGCGGCGGCGTCCTCGTCGCGGCCGTTGACGGCTTTTACGGGCGATACGGTTTCCTCGGAAAAACCATCGCTTGACACAACGCGTACGGGATAGGCGCCGTCGCGGTTGAGCGCGTCAACAACCTTGTCCGCCACATCGATAAAGGTTACTTCATAGCCGGATCTTGAAAACAGGTACCCAATGAACCCGCGTCCGATGTTGCCGGCGCCGTACATGACCGCTTTCATACCGCCCAATCCCCCAGTTCAATCTGTTTTTCGGGTTTATTATATCACACGCCGGTGCGAATGTCGTTAAAAGTCATGCTTTTCGTGTCCAGCGCGTCGTCTGTCTCCGCGTCATCCAGCGAAATCACATGGTAGTGCATGTCGTCAAGCACCTTGATGGTGGACGCGCAGTATTGGCCCGCTTCGTCAAACATCATAACCGGGCCGTACCAATCGGTGCCCTTGGCGACGTAGATGGTGTAGACGCCTTCCCGAATGAATGAGACGCATGTGCCGCCGCCGCGCACAAACATCGAGTGCGCCGTCTCGCCTTCTTCGTTTACGAGGTACACATAGTACCCGCTGTCGCCCTCACGGGCGGTGAGCGTTACGCGGGTGCCTTCGTCTGTTCCGCTCAGGCGTCCGGTCGGGGGCATTTCGCGCAGCGGATAGTCGGGCAAGCTCCTGGCTTTTTCCACGAGCCCCGGCAGTGCGCTTCGAAACGCCTTGACCTGCGCCTCTACGTACTTTGAAAAATCGTCATTGGCCATATCGCCGCTCAGCAATTTCGCAAAATCAATGGTCATCACCTGCTTCTCACCCTTGGTGGAACCGCCGATGAACGGGCGTGCCTCGGCGGCTACCTGATGCGCGTAGACCCGCGCCACTTCCTCTTCGGTGTAGGCGTTGGCCAGATCAAGTCCGCTGAGAGCCCGGACTGTTTTCTCATAAGCCTTCTCGCTCGTCGAATCGCCGCTCGCCACGTAGTAGACCAGCCGGAGTTCGCCCGGCCCCTTGTCTACGCCCAGCGACGCGTTTTTTTGAAGCGAGAGCGCGACTTCAAGCTCGGCGGGGGAGAATTTCCCCGCGTAGGCATCGCACAGAAGCGAGAAAGCCCGCGTGGGCGCGCCGTCTTCGCCATAAAGCGACTGGGGCAGCAGGCGTTCGGTCAGCGCAATGCGCAAATTTGCCAGGTCAAAGGAAGCCTTGGCCGATCTGGCGGCGGAAGCGACCTGCTTGGTGAACCCCTCAAGATCGCCGTCAAGCGCGACAGCCCCGTCCTCTGAGACGGTGAGCGCCGCGCTTCCCTGGACGCGCGATGAGCGGATATTGTCCATGACCGTATCGAGCCACGCATCCTTGCTGCCGGTGAGCCTTGACGCACCGGGATCATACGCATAAACGCTGAACGTTGCGACCGCGCCGGTCAGGTCCGGGTTGTCGGAGACGGAAAAATCCTGAAGGGGCTGGGACAAAAGGGCCTTTGTCCAGGCGTCACCGGTTCCGGCGGCGGCTTTTTTTAGCGCGTCTTGGACGGCGCTCTGTGCTGCCAGAACGATGGGGCCAGTTTCCGCGACCGGTTTAACTTCCGAAGCATGCGCGCAAACCGCCAGCGCAAGGGTCAGGATTACAAGCAGGGCCAAGCACCGTTTCTTCATTATCCAATCCTCCGTTACCATTCGTCTTGGGTGGAAAATATTTCATCCACCGCGCTGGATATCGCGTCCCAGCCAAACCCGCGCCGCGCAAGCGCCTGGGAAAGCTTGCCGCGCGCCGCGCGCGCATCGGACGCCGCATAGCGCGGATAGAGTTTTTGCGCCATCTGGCGGCAGGCGGCCAGTTGCTGATCGTCGTCGATCTCAAGAAGCGCGTCCTCGGCGTCCTCGTCGTTCACACCCATCGAGCGAAGCTTGCGCTTAAGCGCGTACCGCCCGACGCTCTTTTGCCGGTTGATTTCCACCATCCGCTCGGCAAGCGCACGGTCGTCGATTAAACGCGCCTCGGTCAGCCGCTCAAGCGTCGCTTCGACCACCGGCGGCACATAGCCTTTGTCAAGCAGCGCCCTTTCAACTTGCTTGGCGGTTTTTGCGCTCCTGGCGAGCATGCCAAGCGCCGCTTCATAGGCAAATTTCCCCTGAAAGGCCGAGACGCGATCCATGTATTCTTCAGGATCGAGCGCATCGCCCTCTTGAAGCGGGAAGTGTTTGAATGCCTTTTCGTTGACGCGCATGGCGCTGCGTCCGTCAACCGAAAGGCGGACGATCCCGCGCCACTCAGCAATTCCCGTAACCACCGGCATGGTAAAAATCACCTCGTATGTTTTCTTTGACGCGGGAAATGGTAATAACGATCCCGAGCGGAAAAAGGAGGGGAATGAAATTGCCGAACACCATCATGGCTAAGTCACTGACCATACTGGAAGACCAGATGCAGCACGAGTTCCTGGCATGTAAAAAAGCGGAACATTACGCCCAGACGTTTGAGGACCCTTCTCTTCGCGATCTGGCAAGCAATCTCGCGCAGCAGCACCGGCAACGCTTCACCAGGCTCTTTGGATACCTGAACAGCCACGCGTAAAGGAGGGTGATCTAGGATGAATCAGATGGGACAGAATGTTCTGACCGACCAGGACCGTATGGAGGACCTGCTGACACAGGAAAAATACCTGATCAGCTCATACGGCACTTTCATTCCCGAAGCTACCTGCCCGCAGCTCAGGGGCGTCCTCAAGGACAACTTCAGCGACTGTGTGCAGAACCAGTTTACCGTTTTTGACAAGATGAGCCAGCTCGGCTGGTATCAGACCAAAAACGCTCCGATGCCGGAAGTTGATGCCGCAAAGCAGAAATTTCAGCAAATGCAGACCAAGCTGTAAAGCGGGGCTGCAAAACGGCAAAATGCGAAGGATCGCATAAGCGGATACCGCCTCTGACAACCGGAGGCGGTGTTCGCGCTTTCGCTTATAACGCGCCGTTTTTCGCTTTGAGCATCGATTGCTTGAGCATCCACAGATTGTCCGACAGATCGACCTTGTATTCGTGGGGGTTGAGCATGCGCTTGTACTGCTCCCACAGCGTGGCAAGATCGGCCTTGGCGTAAGCCTTGATTTCGCTCAGCGCCGGGCTGTGGTACACCTGCACACCATCCTTGAAAATTGGCACGCGCAGGTTCTTGATGTGGAAGTTGGTCAGCGTCTTTTGCTTCCAGGTATCAATTGGGTGGAAGATGGTCAAAGGTTTTGTTTCGTCGAACGCATCGCCCTCAAGCGCGATCAGGTCCGCCATGGCGCGGCCTGTTTGGTTGTCGTAAACGCGCAGCAGCTTCTTGACGCCGGGATTGGTCACCTTGGCCGGGTTTTCGGAAATCTTGATCTTGGGCACGACCGTGCCGTCCACGATCTCGGCAGAAAGTTTGTATACGCCGCCAAGCGCCGGGCAGCTCATGCTGGTGATCAGCTTGGTTCCCACGCCCCAGATGTCGATCTGAGCGCCCTGCAGCTTGAGATCGCGGATCAGCATTTCGTCAAGGTCCCCCGACGCGCAGATCTTGGCGCCCTCAAATCCGGCTTCGTCCATCATGCGGCGCGCTTCGCGGCTCAAGTAGGCGAGGTCCCCCGAATCCAGGCGTATGCCCGAGGGTTCATAGCCTTCATCGCGCAATTCTTTGAAGACCTGAATCGCGTTGGGCACGCCGCTTTTGAGCGTGTCATAGGTATCGACGAGCAGCAGGCAGCTTGATGGGAAGCACTTGGCGTAGGCGCGAAAGGCGGTCAGTTCGTCCGGGAAGCTCATCACCCAGCTGTGCGCATGGGTGCCGCGCACCGGGATGTCAAACATCTTGCCCGCCAATACGTTGCTGGTGGCGTCCGCGCCGCCGATCACAGCGGCGCGCGCGCCGTAAAGCCCCGCGTCCGGACCTTGCGCGCGCCGAAGACCGAATTCCAATATGCTGCCGCCTTCGGCTGCCTGCACGACGCGGGAAGCTTTGGAGGCGATGAGCGTTTGATGGTTGACGATGTTGAGCAGCGCCGTTTCGATCAGCTGCGCTTCAAAAATGGGCGCGCTCACGCGGACCAGCGGCTCGCTCGGAAATACCACCGTGCCTTCGACCACCGATTCAATGTCGCCGGTAAACCTGAAGGAAGCAAGAGCGTCCAAAAACGGTTCATCGAAGAGGTTCAGCGACCGGAGGTATTCAAGATCGTCGTCGCTAAAAGACAGGGCGTTCACGTAATCGATCAATTGATCAAGCCCGGCAAAGATCGCGTAGTTCATGTCGTTTGCCTGTTGGCGGTAGAACATATCAAATACCGCGCGCGACTGGGTTTGGCCGGTCTTGAAGTACCCGTACATCATCGTCAGCTGATAAAGGTCCGTCAACAGCGTCAAGTTTCTCATGGAGCAATCCTCCCATCGGTTTTCTTATGCCTGATCAGGAGCGTCGTCGCGCATGCAAGCAGCGCCAGGGCGCTCAGGACCTGTGATACGCGCAGGCCCCCGAGCATCAGGCTGTCGGTGCGCAGCCCTTCGACAAAGGTGCGCTCAAGTGCGTAGAGCATCACATACCATAGGAACAAATCTCCCTTTTTCTTGAATGCGTGAAGGTGTTCGGCGATCAGAAGCCCCGCACACAGGAGCAGGCACCAGCTTCCTTCATAGAAGAATGTGGCCAAGTGCCAGAGGCCGTCATCTTCAATGAACACGCTCATGGGAAAAAATTGAAGCGCGGGATTGGTCACCGCGTAGCCGTAGGCTTCCTGATTGATGAAATTGCCCACGCGCCCGATGGCTTGACCCAGCGCGAGCGCCGGAGCGCACAGGTCGGCAAGCGCCCAGAAAGACTTCTTCGTCACCTTGCAATAAATCCATCCGGTCAGGACGCCCCCGATGATCGCGCCGTAAATGGCCATGCCGCCCGAACGCAGGTCGAAGATCATGCGCGGGTTCTGAATGTAATCGGAGAGTGAAAAGGCGACATAGTAAAGCCGCGCGCCGATCAGCGAAAACGGCACCGCCCAGAGCGCCAGATCAATCGTCGTATCGCGCTTAAACCCCAATTTCTCCTCGCGCGCCATGCACAAAAGGATGCCTGCCGCGATGGCTGCGGCTATGAGTATTCCGTACCAATATATGGGCGCCCCGCCAAGTGTAAAAGCGACGCGGTTGATCGTGGGCATGCGAGTCCTCCATCGTTTAGATAGCGTTTTGCGTATTATCTCATTTTACCCACCCGCTGTCAATTCTTCCCGCTCAATCGCGACATTTTACTGATTCTAAACCCAAATGCCACCTTCGCATCGGGATGCGCGGTTTTTTTGGTTGCGCTGGGCGGCGCAAACAGGTATAATAGAATACCATGAAGAGCTATGCGCATTTTCTTTGGCTTGAAAGCGCGCGCTTTATTATTGAGGAGTAAGTACATGCGCAGAAAAAGAGTGACGGGCCGGTTCTACGTGTTTCTGGTCCTGCTTTTGATTGCCGGGTACTTTATTTTGCGCGAAATTTTCCCAACTGCGGCGCGCGAAGCGGTGGTCACGCTGGGCAACGCCACCTATGAGCGAACCGTCGAAGCGGTCATCGTGCGCGATGAGGAAGTGGCCGGTTACGAGGCCGCGGGCCGCGTGGTCTTTGTGGCGGCGGAAGGCGCGCGGCTAAACGAGGGGGACTTGGTGTGCGAAGTATACTCTACCGGCTATTCCGACAAGGAACTGATCCGGCTTGAGACGGCGCGCGAGTCAATCCGGTCGTATCACGAGCAGATTCTGGACAACATTGTGGACACCCAACTTGAACAGTTGGAACAAAAAGTCGAGACCACTGCGGAGCAGCTCAAAACGCTTATTCGCCAAAAATCGGGCGGGAGCCTGTTAAACCTTGAAAAACAGCTTGAGGAGGCGATGGTCGCCAGGCAGGATTACCTGCGCCGGAACCAGCGTTCAGATCAAAAGCTGATCGATCTTTACAACGACGAGACC
Source organism: Eubacteriales bacterium (assembly GCA_031551775.1). Taxonomy (GTDB): domain Bacteria; phylum Bacillota; class Clostridia; order Christensenellales; family Aristaeellaceae; genus Anaerozeibacter. The sequence goes on from JAVBND010000083.1 coordinate 60,809, forward strand.
AAGCGCATCAACGCCATCGCGTCCTGGCAGACCAAGGCGCTTGCGCCCAGAAGCGGCGTGGTCAGTTTTTACCTTGACGGATACGAGAACATCCTGAAGGTGGGTACGCTGCAGACGCTCACGTTTGACGATGTGCGCCAGGTAATTGCCGGGCGCAAGCCGACGTCCGCGGGCGTGAGCAACCGCCTGGTCACCAATATATTCCGAATGGTGTCAAGCGACAAGTGGTACATCGTGCTCCTTTCAAACGACCCCACATGGAACCCGGTCACGGGACAGCAAATCACTTTCCAGATGGCCGGATTCCCCGATGTCGGTTACACCGGCACGGTGGTGCGCGCGCAAAAGAGCGGAAGCGAGGTCATGGCGCAGCTTGAGATCAAGGGAGAACTCGGCCCGCTCATGAACCAGCGAAGCGGCAAGGCGCTTGTCGGCGCGTCGCTGACCGGCATGATGGTGCCCGACAAGGCCGTGGTCGAACAGTCGGGCCAGAAGGGCGTGCTGCTCTCGGATGTACCGGGCAGCGAGACCTTTATCCCGGTCGAAGTGCTCTCGATCGATCCGCATAAGGGCTATGCGCTCGTCAACCCGTTGGCCGAAGGCTCGCTGTCGGTTGGCCAGCGCGTGCTGATCAAGTAGGTGAAGGACATGCAAAGAGAAGAAATTCTAAAAAATATTGCATACTGCCGCGCGCGGCTTGAAGAAGCAGCCACGCGTTACGCGCCGCCCCAGATCATGGCGGTAACCAAAACCCAGAGCGCCGAGGCCGCCAACGTCTGCTACGAGGGAGGCATCAGGCGCATCGGCGAGAACCGCGTCCAGGAGCTTACACAGAAATTCCCAGCGTTAAATCGTGGGTTTACAGTCGAATTGATTGGACAATTGCAAACGAATAAAGTAAAATACATATTGGACTCAGTGGCCCGGGTTCAGTCGCTTGACCGCATGGCGCTCTGCGTGGAGCTCGACCGGCGCTTTGCCGCGCTGGGCAGCGCCATGCCGTGCCTGGTTGAGGTCAATATCGCGCGCGAGAGCCAAAAGTCGGGCGTCTTTGAAGATGACTTGGCGGCGTTTATCAAAGCGGCGTCGCGCCTTAGGGGCATCCGCATCGAAGGGCTGATGACCGTCGCGCCTTTGACGCAGAACCCGGAGGAAGTTCGCCCGTGTTTCAGGAAGATGCGCACCTGGTTTGAGCGCATCCGTGAGATGGGCATCGACGGGGTAGACATGAACACGCTCTCCATGGGCATGTCGGGGGACTATGTCGTCGCCGCCGAGGAAGGCTCGACGCTTGTCCGCTTGGGCAGCGCGCTGTTTGGCAGGCGTATGTAGTATTTAATTTTTTTTGATAAGATCGGGAGGACATGACATGGCGGGTCGCTTTAACAAGATTTTGGAATTCATCGGGTTGGTGGATGATGAGCCGGATGAGGAGCTCGACCAGGGACGCCGTCCCACGGGCGGGCAGACCTACGGCGGCGCTTCGCAAAACCGGCGATCGCCGATGCCGCCGCCGCGCGCCCCGCGCGGGGAGTATGACGAGCGCTCAAGCGGCCGCTATAATTCCTCTCCCCGTCCCGATTACGACGCGCGCCAGCGCCGCGAAAGCTACAGCGCGCGCGAGCCGCGCTATTCGCCCGAATCCGGTTATTCGTCCGACTACCGAAGCGCGGGCGCGCCGCGCGATTATTCGTCCGCGGGGCGTGATTACGCCTCTTCCGGCCGGGACTACCCGCCATACGCCGCGCGGGATACCGCCTCATCCGCCGCGCGGGATTCCCGTTCAAGCCGCGCCACTTCCCTTGACGATGAGTTTGAGCGGCCCGCGCCCAAGCAGGCGAAAGCCGACCGCGACAATCGCGGCCAAGGCAACATCGTACCCATGCGCCCGCAGGCCGCCGGGCATCAGACCATGATTTACTACTTGCGTTCGCTTGAGGAATGCCGGGATGTCATCAACGATTTGCTGGATGGAAAGTCCGTGCTGCTCAACGTTGAGGACATGGACGACAAATCGGTTCAGCGCAGCGTCGATACGCTGTGCGGCGCGGCCTTTGCGTTGGGCGCGACACTGCGCAAGGCATCGGAAAAGACCTTCCTCATCGCGCCCAACAACGTCGCTGTGGCAAGCACCAACGAGGACGGGCGCCACTACTGAGATGGCGGGCAATCACAAAACGGACGGCGCGTTTTACGCCCATTTGCGCGATCTGGCGCGCGGCGCTCTGAAGAGGAGCGGCGCGCGCTTTTCGCGGTTCCTTGACCCCGGCGAGCTTGACGGCGCGCGCCGCGCAGCAAATGAAGCGGGCGTCGGGTGCGCGTTTTTTGGCGGTTTGGCTGAAGCCGAGCGCGTGGTGTGCGCCTTTTATGCGGATGATGAACCGGGCAAAGCCGATTATCCCATCGCGTGCCTCAAGGCGGCGTGGGATGCGCGCTATGCTTCGGCGGGACACCGAGACCTGCTGGGCGCCCAGATGGCGCTGGGCCTTGAGCGCGCGTGTCTGGGCGATATTGCGATGGGAGAGGGATGCGCATACTTGTTTGTGACAGACGATTGCGCGGACTATGTGGCGGGCAACCTGACGAGCGCGGGCCGGGCAAAGCTGACGCTTACGCGGGTTGACGCGCCGGGCGTGCTGATCAAGCCCGAAGGGCGCTTGGTCCATGTGACGGTTTCTTCCATGCGCCTGGACGCGCTGGTATCGGGCGCGTACAACCTGAGCCGCGGCGAGGCTCAGCAGTTGATCGCGCGCGAACTGGTGAAGCTCGATCATGTGCTTGTGTCCAGGAGCGACGCGCGCGTCGAAGCGGGCAGCCTTATTTCCGCGCGCGGATATGGGCGCGCCCGCGTGGCAAGCGAGGTCCGTGAGACGAAGAAGGGGCGGCTGGCGGTGGAAGTATATGTGTATGGCGGATAAATTTACATAATGCGAAAAGGATTTCTTCAGGCGCGTGGCGAACGTAAAACAAGGAGGGTCATTATGCCCTTTACTTAGGTCGCGGATTTTTCCGCGCTGAAGGGATGGTTAAGATGATTACCGTAAAAGATATTCGCGATAAGCAGTTTGCCGTTCAAAAGCACGGCTACCACGAAGACGAGGTGGATGAGTTTCTGGACGAGATCGCAGACCAAATGGAAGCGCTGATTCGAGAGAACCGGGCGCTGGTTCAAAAGGTGGAAGACGCCAAGGCCGCCCAGGCGTGCGCCGAAGAAGCGCTTAAGGGGCAGGCGGCTCCTTCGCCCGCGCCGAGCGTGCCCTTTGAGACCGCGCCGGCAGCCGAACCCAAGGTGGACGATTCCAGCTACTTCAAAAACCTGGAGACGACGCTTCGCGAGACGCTGCTCAGCGCCCAGCGCATTGCCGATCAGACGGTCGCTGAGGCCAGGCAAAAGGCCGAAAAAGCGGTGGCTGAAGCCGAGAGCCGTGCCTCAAGCGTCAAGGCGGACGCCCAGCGCGAAGCCGATCAACTGATGGGCAGCATCGGCCGCGAAACCGAAGAGGCCAAGGCGCAGCTTGAGTCGCTCAAGCAGACTTTCGATGAGCACAAGACCCGCTTCATCGGCATGCTCGAAGAGCAGCTCAAGGCGCTCAAGCCCGAAGACAAAGCATAACGAACGACAAACCTCAGCTGGTCGAACAGCCCGAGGGAATGGGGATGGGAAGGGGGCGAGCAGCCCTCTTCCCATTTCAATAAACTACATGATCGACAAAGTCGAGCATGTGGCGGGGGCGAGCAACCCTCTTCCCATTTCAATAAACCGTGCGGAATCGGCAAAGTTGGCGCCGCATGGATCGACCAATATGTGTTAAACTAAGGAGGAAGCACCTGATGGGAGGCGACCCCACTTTGAAAGATGAATGGATTGACCGGCTGGAGCAGATCGCGGGACGGTTTGAGCGCATGCGCCTTGAGGAATACATCCGCTTCGTCAACAACCGCCGGCGCTATTATGCCATGAACTTCTGGTCGGGCGTGGCGCGGGGGCTGGGCACGGCTGTGGGATTTACGGTGCTGGGCGCGGTGCTGGTGGTGATCCTGCAACACGTGGTTTCAAGAAATATTCCGGTGATTGGCGATTTTTTGGCCGAGGTGGTCAAGGTCGTCAAGAGCAGGTCCTAAGGAGAAAGAATGAAAAAAGCCTGGATACTCGCGGCTTTATTGTTGGTGGCGGACCGACTGACCAAGTGGTGGGCCGAGGCGGTCTTGCAGGGCTTGGGCACGTTGCCAGCCCTGCCGGGTGTCTTTCAGTTTACCTACGCGCGCAACACCGGCGCGGCGTTTTCTATGTTTACGGGCAACAACTGGGCGCTTGCGCTCATCAACCTTTTGATGGTTGCTCTCGTGATTGCGCTGTATTTTAAACTGAAGGGTCTTCATCCGCTGACCCGGTTTTCGCTGGTGATGATTGCGTTCGGAGGCCTTGGCAATGTGATTGACCGCGCGATGTACGGCTACGTGGTCGATTTTATTGAACTGACGTTTGTGCGTTTTGCCGTGTTCAACGTGGCGGACATGATGGTGACGGTGGGTGCGGCGCTTGCGGCGCTGGGACTTTTGCTTCCCGCCGAGGGGGGGAAGGGCGCATGATCTGGCGGGTCGATGGCGCATGCGAGGGCAAGCGGCTTGACGTGTACCTTTCGGAAAACACCGGCGTTACGCGTTCGCGCGCGGCGGCGCTGATTAAGGAAGGCGCGTGCCTGGTCGATGGCGCCCGGCCAACCAAGAGCGGTTTGGCGCTGAAAAAAGGCATGGCTGTCGCCTTTGAGATGCCCGAAACCGTGCCCACGCGCGCGGAGGCGCAGGATATCGCGCTGAAAATCATCTATCAGGACGAGGATCTGGCGGTGGTTGAGAAACCCAGCGGCATGGTCGTGCATCCGGCCGCCGGCAACCGCGATGGCACGCTGGTCAACGCGCTTCTTTACCACCTGAGCGGACTTTCCGGCATCGGCGGCGAAGCGCGTCCCGGCATCGTTCACCGCATTGACAAGGATACGTCGGGCTTGCTGCTCGTGGCAAAAAACGACAGGAGCCACGTGGCCTTGTCCGAACAAATCAAGGCGCATACCATCGACCGCAAATATCGCGCGATATTGGTGGGCAACCTGAAAGATGACGAGGGGACTGTTGACGCGCCGATCGCCCGCCATCCGTCCGACCGGAAGAAAATGGCAATCGTGCCGGGCGGGCGCGGCGCCATGACCCATTGGACAGTGCTCGAGCGCCTCAGGGGCGCGTGCCTGATCGAAGCCAGGCTTACGACCGGGCGCACGCATCAAATCCGCGTTCACATGGCGTCCCTTGGCCATCCGGTGCTCGGCGATCCGGTATACGGGCCCAAGCGGTCGCCTTATCCGGTCGAGGGCGGGCAATTGCTTCACGCCGGATTCCTGGGCTTTACGCATCCGACCACCGGCGAGCGCATGGCGTTTGCCGCCGAGCCGGAGAAGCGCTTTCTCGATTGGCTTCAAAAACTACGGTAGGTTTTTCACGAAAAAATATTTCCACGGCTCTTTCGCCCCCCGGCCGCGCACAATAAGGCAAGACCAATTGCCTGAGCGCGACGGGGGGCGAAAAGTTTTGAAGAGCATGAAGGCGCTGATCGGCCGGCCTGTGCTGCTTGACGGCAAGGCCATCGGCCATGTGACGGAAGTGGAGCTGGACGAGGGACTCAATGCGCTCCTGGGCCTATATGTGGACGGCGCTTTCATGGGAACGCGCAGAATTGAGAAAAAAGACGTGGTCTTGTTGGGCGACGTATCGGTCATGGTGACGAGCAAGGGAAAGCGCGCGCGGGTCAAAGACGCGCGGATGAGGCGCGTGCGCACAGCCGATGGATGCCGCATAGGCGCGGTGACCGGCGCGCTCCTTGACGAAGACACGATGCGCGTTTGCGCGCTTGAGCTCTCCCGGGGTTTTCTGGACGACTTTTTCACGGGCAGGCAATGGGTCTATGGGTATCGGGTGAACGCGTCGAGCGGCGACGTACTGATCGAACCGGAAGGAGGAACGGGCAATGGGAAAGGACTCGATGATGCGCGGTATAACGGTGGGCGCGCTGGTGGGCGTGTCGGCGGTCGCGGTGGCTTCCATGATGAACCATCGCACGCGCAGGCAGATGGCGCGCTTCATGACGGATGCGGCGGGCAAGGTGGCAGGCAAGGCTGAGCAGATGATGAAGTAATACCAACACAAATCCCGAAAAGCTTGGATTGGCATGAAATCCAACGGCAAAGGGGCTGTTGCAGAGGGAAAGATCCGCAACAGCCTCTTTGTTGATGGACAGTTCAAGCGCTTCCTCACCGGCGGTAATGTAAAGGTCAACACCGAGCCGTGCCTTTTTTTGCCATACGTCGCGTCGATGGTTTGAGGGCCGGACCGCGCGATAAGCGCATCCGGCCCTCCCTTATTGCGTCTATTGGTTCCCGGTGACGATCCCGACGATCAGCAGGAGGACGATCAATCCGGCGACAACCCAGATGATCTTGTCCATCGCGGCGACCGATACCCTGCGCGAGATCTTCTCGTAAAGGCGCTCCTTGCGCTTGTGAAGCGTGTCCGGCCCCTGCTCGGCGCGTATGTTTTGATCCTTTTGGGATTCGAGCTCCCGCGCGTTTTTCCTGCCGTCCATTACTTCTTGACCAGGTACTTGCGCACGTCGATCGCAACCGCCAGGATGATGATCAGGCCGCGAATGATGTACTGGTAGTACGGGTTGACGCCCAGGAACTGGAGCGAGTAGTTGATGGCCTGCAGGATGATCGCGCCGATGACGACGCCCTGTATGGTGCCGACGCCGCCTGAGAAGGACACGCCGCCGACCACGCACGCGCTGATGGCGTCAAGCTCATAGTTGATGCCGGTGTTCGCGCCCACCGAAGTAATGCGCGCGGCTTCAAGGAACGCCGAGATGCCGTACAGTACGCCCGCGACCAAGTACACCAACATGATCGTCTTGGCCACGTTGACGCCCGAAACCGCCGCGGCTTCTTCGTTGCCGCCGACCGCGAACATGTTCTTTCCAAGGCGCGTCTTGTTCCAGATGAACCACATGATGATTGCCAGGATCAGGAAGTAGATGACCACCAGCGGGATCTTCGCCGATCCGATCACAAGGTCGCCTGCCGCCTGATCGAGAAAACCGCGCTCGAAGGTCGAGAGAGCTTGCGCCGTGCCCGAGGGTTGCGATTCGATGTACAGGCTGGTCGCGCCCTGCGCAATCAACTGCGTGCCCAGCGATATGATAAACGCGTGCAGGTGCAGCTTTGCTACGCCGAAGCCGTTGATCATGGAGAACAGGACCGCAATCGCGATCGAGGACAGGAGCGGGATGAACAGGGGAAGGGCAGTGGTGATCTGCGGGAACATGCGCGAGGCGTAGGTGGTTGCCTGCACAAGCGAGGCCGTGACCGCCGCCGAGAGACCGAGCACGCGGCCGATCGACAGGTCGGTGCCGGCCAGCACGATCAGGCCCGCGCAGCCCAGCGCCAGAATGCCCTTCGTGGAGGACTGCTTGAGGATGTTCAGGATGTTGTCGATCTTGACGAAGTTCGGGCGGATGATGCACACCGTCGCGAGAATCGCCAGCAGGATGATGTAGAGCGCGTAGTTGAGCAGGAAGTTGGTAACCTTCTGCGAGGAGGCGCTTTGCACCCTGGCGTTGGCCTTGCCCTTGGGGGAACGGCCCATCAGCCCAAGCGTGATCAGCGCCGCGCTCAAAATCAGCAGCGACAGGCCGATGAAGAGGTAGGTGACCGAATTGTTGAAAAGCGTCGCGGTCAGGCTGGGGTTTCTGAGCGCGGGCAAGCCTTCCTGGAAGAGCGACACCATGGCGCTGTCGCTTGCCAGTTCCTGATATTGCGCCTCGTCGATCTTAAGGGCGTCCATGACCGACTGCTTGAGCATTTCCTGCCGCATAGGGTCGGAGGTGGCGCGGTCCTTGACGAGTTCCTTGAATTCGTCGTCGGTCAAGGCCGGGTTCAGCGCCGTGGCGTAGGCCTTGAACGCGTTAAAGTCTTGCGACTCGGCCAGCTTTTCTTCATAGACCACGCGCATGTCAACCACCGTGTTGACGCGCTCGGCGTCAAGGCCGAGCCGCCCGGTCAGAAAACCCTTGAGCGCGCTGGGATTTTGCCCGCGCGCGACAGTGGTGACGGTCGTTGGGTTGAGCACGAAGCTCATCGTTTCGGGCTTCTTCGAGCCGAGCATTTCGGTCGTCTGATCGTAGATGCTTTGCCCGTAGACGCCGCACCCGGTCAGCGCGATCCCGGCAATCAGCGCGATGACCGCAATGATGTTGAGTACCTTTTTCATACCAGTATCCCTCTTTCAGCGAAATTACACGTATTTCGCGGCCAGCTGCATGATCAATTCCTGCTCGCCCTGGATGCCGCCAAAATCCTTGCCGCGTTCGAGTATCCCGGCCATTTGCCCATTGGACATGACCAGGATCCGGTCGCATATGCCCAATAGCTCCGGCATTTCACTCGATACCATGATGACGCCCTTGCCTTCTTCGGCCAACTGAAGAATCAGCTGGTAAATCTCGTACTTCGCGCCCACGTCGATGCCGCGCGTGGGTTCGTCAAGCAGCAAGACTTCGGGCTTTGTGAGCAGCCACCGGCCAATGATGACCTTTTGCTGGTTGCCGCCCGAAAGGCTCTTGATGTGTGTGCGCTTGGACGGCGTCTTGACGTGGATCGCGTCGATGACCCAATCGGTATCCTTGTTCATCCTGCGCCCCGAGAGCAGGAACTTGCCATAGCTACCGACGTTGGCAATGATGGAGTTGAAGGTGACGGGCATCTGCGGGAAAATCCCGGTCGCGCGGCGTTCTTCGGTCAACAGCGCGAAACCGTTCATGGTTGCTTCGGCGGAGGTCGTGTTCGCAACCGGCTTGCCGTGCAATTTGATCTCGCCGGAGCCCCTGGTAAAGTAGCCGAAGATTGTGTTCAGCAGCTCTGTGCGCCTGGAACCGACCAGCCCCGCCACGCCCAGCACTTCGCCCTTGCGCAGGGCAAAATTCACGTTGTGGCAAGTGGGCTCGTACATGCCGCTCAGGTTTTCGACCTCGAGCAGCGTTTCGCTTGGCACATTGTTCTTCGGAGGGAAGCGGTTGTCCATCTCGCGGTTGACCATCAGGCGGATGATCTCGTCGGTGGTCAGGCTCTTGGCTTCGCGCGTCGCGATCCATTGCCCGTCGCGCATGATGGTGACATCGTCCGAGATGCGCAAAATCTCATCCATCTTGTGGGAAATATAAATGATGCCGACGCCTTCTTGGGTCAGTTGATGGATGATGCGGAACAGATGCTCCACTTCATCCTCGGTCAGCGAACTGGTCGGCTCGTCCAGCACCAGAATCTTCGCGTTGTAAGAAACCGCCTTGGCGATTTCGACCATCTGACGCTTGGAAACCGAAAGATTGCCGATGACTGTTCTTGGATCGACATCGATGTTCAGGCGTTCAAATATGGCCTTGGTGTCGCGCTGCATCTTGCGCGAATCCACGAACGGCCCGCTCGTGGGGAAACGGCCCAGCCACACGTTCTCCATGACGTTGCGGCGCAGGACCTGATTGAGTTCCTGATGAACCATCGCCACCCCGTTGTCCAGCGCGTTGCGGGGGCCCGCAAAGGAGACGGCTTCTCCGTTCATCGTAATGGTTCCGTTGTCTTTCTTATAAATGCCAAATAAGCACTTCATCAGCGTAGACTTGCCCGCGCCGTTTTCGCCCATCAATGCGTGCACCGTTCCGGCGCGCAGCCTGAGCCTGGCGTGATCGAGGGCTTTGACGCCGGGGAATTGCTTATCAATGTCCATCATTTCCAGCAAGTATTGTTCGGACATGACCCCTATTCACCACTCATTTCAACCGAATTGCCACTGTCCATTGTCCAAATACGGTTCCGGCGACCATTGTCGCCGGAACCGACAGCTTGTCGATAAATTCGCCAAGCTGAACGCTCCACTATGGATTGAAGTGGGAAGAAGGCCACTCGCCCTCTTCCCACACCCATCTCCTCGGGCTTGTCGGTTTGCTGACGTCATCCCGAGAAGGAAGCTGAAGTCTTATTCCGCGGAGGTGATCTTCGCGTAGGGGATACGGACCGAGTAGCCGTCGGCGGCCAGGGTGTAATCGAGGCCGGTAAGCCATTCGCCGGTCATGAGGTAGTTCATCGCGATGCAGACATTGGCGTAGCCCATGGCGTCGCCGTCCTGCTTGACGGTGGCGGTCATGCCGCCGTTCTTGATGGATTCAAACGCCGCGTCGGTCGCGTCAACGCCGATGATGGTCAGCTTCTTGTCGCCTTCCTTGCCGGTGTTGTAGCCAAACGCGCTCAGAGCGGCCACGACGCCGATCGCCATGTCGTCATTGTTGGCGAACACGACTTCGATGTTCTGGTTGGCGGCCCAGGTGGCGGTCATCTTGTCGTTGGCCTGGGTGGTGTCCCAGTTGGCGACGATGGTCGGTACAACTTCTTCAAGGTCAAGACCCAGCGCGCGGGCGGTTTCCTCGGAATACTGGGTGCGGGCGATGGCTTCGGGGTTGTTCGGTTCGCCCATGAACTCGATGAACTGGAGCTTGCCGTCGCCGTTGAGATCGATCGAGGGATCGGCCGCGTAGAGGTCGGCCAGGATTTCGCCCTGCATGTCGCCCGCTTCGCGCGGCGTGGTGCCGATGAAGATCGAGCCGCTGTCCACGACGACGGACTGTACGGTTTCAACCGAGGGCTCCTTGTTGTAGAACAGGAAGGGGATGTCCGCGCCCTTGAACATATCGACCAGTTGCTGGCCGGATGCGACCTCGGCGAGGTTGATGATGACGAAGTCCGGCTTCTCGCCGACCAGGATCGTCGCCTGCTCGACCTGCTTGGCCATATCATCGGCCGCGTCGTACATGGTCAGGTTGATCTTAACGCCCAGTTCCGCGCCGATTTCCTCGGCCGCGGACATCATGGCCTTGCGGACGGAGCTGCCATAGGTGTCATCGTACTTCCAGATCAGGGCGCGAACGTCGTATTCCGACTTCGCTTCGGCCATCGCCACGCTGGCGACGGACAGGGCCATAACCAGTACGAGCAAGAACGCAAGGATTTTCTTCATAGAATGGAACGCCTCCTTGTTATAATCATGGGTATGAAATATACATTCATCCCACTGCTGCTACATTATAAGGCACGTCAAAACATATTGTCAAGCAAAACACACAGTTTTGAACGTCATTTTTTTATGGGAAAATAATACCCTTTTATCGCAATGTTGTCAAATATTGGACATCTGCGCCGTTCGAATGAAAAAAGCCGCGCAAAATGCGCGGCTTCAGCCCATCAACAAACTCTCGTCACAACGGCGGGGGTTTATTATTTAACAAAGAAGCCCAAAACAGACCAAAAGGAAAAAGGGAGGAGGATGTCGAATAAAGAGAAAAAAGGACGTGATAGAGATGCTGCGAGAAAAAGC
>JAVBND010000026.1:0-29758 GCA_031551775.1 Eubacteriales bacterium
TGGAAGCGGCGCGGCCGGTGACGGTGAAGGCGAAGTTTATCATCGCGCCGTCCGACCTGGCGGGGCTTGCGCCCGGCCCATACACCCTGTGGCTGGGCAGCGACGGGGACGCGCTGAATTATCCCATCGCGGACGTGAAGATTGGCGAATTGACCATCGAGCTGGGCGTGCCGGTGCTGTCGGGTGACACGCGGCTGGGTGTGCTCCTGGGCTGGGCGCATGCGCTGCCGCCGGTGGTGAACGTGGAGGGGATCAACCCGGGCCAGTTGACCTCTGTGACGGTTCGCGTCGGCGGAGGCGAGCTGACGCACCAGGTGGCGGAGCCGGGCGCGTACGTCATGCCGGTGAAGGCCGATTTTTCGGCGGCGGGGGATTATCCCGTGACGGCCCAGGCGGAGGGCCAGGACCCCGTGTCCGTGGGCATGCTGACGGTGGTGGACGCGGCCCGGTACTTCGCGGGCGACCTGGCGGCCAAGCTGCCAGACGACTTCGCCCTGACCGAGATCGCGCCGGGCGCGTGGGTGGGCACGCAATACGGCGAAAACCGCACCGCGCTGGCCATCAACTACACGGGCAAGGGCGCGCTGTCGGGTCGTCTGGTGCGGCTGCGGCTGAACCCGTTCGCGCCCACCGGCAAGGCTGTCCAGGACGTGCCGCGCCCCCAATACATGAAGGCCAAGGTCAGCGTAGACAAAAAGAAGCAGCTGGCGCTGTTCCAGTTCGACAATGTGACGGCGGACCAGTTGCGTGCGGGCAGCTACGTGTTCGAAGTGGAAGCCCAGCCCCACGGCACCGACGCGGGCTTCCCGCCGCTGATGCTGTTCTCGATGACCTGTTACGACGCCAGCGATTGGACCATCCCCAAGGCGATGCGGGCGGCGGCGGGCCAAACGTATCAACTGGTGCGCTATGACACGGACGCGCGGCCCCAACTGACGGTGGAGTCCAGCAACAGCAAGGTGGCGACCATCGACGAACAAGGCGTGCTGACCATCAAGAGGACCGGCACAGCCACCATCACCATCACGGACGCCGCCGGCAAGATCATGAAGTGCAAACTGACGGCCACCGGCAACAGTTGGAGCCGGAAAAAGCCGCTGTATGAAAAGGGCAAGCCGGGCCTGTACACCAGCACAAAGGCGCTCTACTACAAGAAGGGCGAGCTGAAGGCGGAGGTATTCGTCTACAACCGCACCGGCAAGACGATCAGCGCGCAAGGGGGATGGACATTCGAACTGTACAAGGGCGAAGAACTGATCTATTCGCGGCCCATCGATCCGCAGACGTTCAAGAAGGCGCTGAAACACAAGCAATACAAGGCGTACAGCTTCAGCATCACGGACGTCCAGCTCCCCGGCATCCGCGCCAAATCCTTCGACCTGGCCACCGGCCATATCCAGGCCGTGATCAGGGCCGCCGACGCCACTCCGCTCAAGGGCGACATCAGCGGCGTGGTACAGGCCAAGGCCATCGAAGCCCAAGACGCGGGCGAAGCCGAAGTGCAACTTGAGCAGCATCCGCAACAACAATTCGGACTGCCGCATCCCAACATGAATTGAGGGCACGACGCCCTGTAGCGGAATATAGGCCGAGCTCCGCCGTGCTTTGTTGATCGCCTGAAAACGGGCGCCGTGTCAGCGTTTTGCTGTCGCGGCGCCCAATTTCTTTTCTAGGTAAACGATGATGAATTCGGTTGGTGGCTGGCGAGTTGATCAGCGCTTACCTAGAGCTTATCCTTGTCCTTGTCCTTGGGCTTCTTTCCCACAAGCCCGCCGGTCACTTCACTCGTGCCGCGCGCAAGCTTTGTGCCCATGCCCTTAAAGCTTCCGGTGGCCGACAGCGCGTAGATGATCGCCGCCACGACCGCTATGCCGATGATCCACGCGATGCCCGTGCCGCCCGCCTGATTGTTTTCCTGGACCGTGCCGGCCGCCTGGGCGGTTGCGCCAAAGAGCGTTTCGCTCAGCACGTCCGCCAGGTACTCGGTAGACTTGATCGCGTCTTCCTTGCTGGTCGTATGGGTGCCCAACTCCACCAGCATGGCCTTGGGGTACAGCTCCTGGTTGTAGTTGCCCTTGCCGATGAATATATCCTTGATGAGGCCGGGGTACTTCTCGTCGGCGGTGGCCTTGATCTGCTTGGCAAAGGCGCGGTTGGAGCTGGCGTTGGGGTTTGAGCGCCCAACCTCAAGGCGCACCTTGGTGATCTCCTCGCCATCGACCTCGTGTTCATATTCGCTGGGATCGGGGATGCCGTCGCGATGAAGGTCGAGCAGCGCCGCCGGCTGATCCTTGAGCAGTTCCTCGGCGGTCGAGCGCGACCTTCTGTACGCGCCCGCGTCGTGCGGATGGAACGTGTCCTTGCTGTAATTGACGGTTATGCCTTTTTCCTCAAGGTTCTTCTTAAGCGCGTCGCCCACGTCGTAGATGCCCGCGTCGCTGTGCTTGCTGGACGTGCCGTCGGACGGCTCATAGCTTTCGTCGGAATGGGTGGAATACATATTGATCAGTTTTTTCGCCTCGGCGCGCGCGCTGTCGATCAGCGCAAAGGCCGCCTGATCGTTTTCCGGTTCGTAGCCGACGTATTCCGCTTGGGCCGTAAGCGCTTGATCGTCCACCGCCCTGACGATGAACAGGCGGTTGTCGGAGGCAATGTATTCGTCCTCGGCATACACCTGTCCCGCGCGGCTGGTCAGGTACCCGCCGTCGGTGTCATAGATTTTAAAGACCACGTCGTCCATTCCGTCCACTTCGGCCGCGTGAACCGTGACCGGCAGGCACAGGATGAGCGCGAGCAGGAAAAGTGCCTTCTTCTTCATTTGCGCTTCTCCCCCCGAACAAATTCGCCGTCCTCAAAGCGGCGGTCCTTGGGTTTGTCGTTGCCGCGCGACATGCGTTCGATCAGTTCGCCCACGAGCTCCGCCAGCAGCACCGCGACAAGGCCCGAAATCACGATCACGTCCACCGCGCCCGCGCCGCCCAGCACAAGGCGCTGAGAAATTCCCTGGCTCCAGTTGATGACCGCCTGCAGTATATCGGCCAGCATGACGCCCAGCGTGCCCGCGATGAACGCGCCGCGGCGCGAGCGGCCAAAGATGTAGGCCACCACGCCCGCAACCAGGCCGTACAGGTAGTTGATGTCAAAGGGCATGGTCTCGGGTTCGTTGGGGAAGTAGCGCCCCAAGAGCCAAACCGCAGCACCCGTGATGAGCGCCGCGATGACCGCGCGCCATTTCTCCCAAGCCGTGCCCGCCTTAATCAGGAGGTACACGCACAGGATCAACGGCACCACCGCGCCGCCCAGGTTGACCGCCAACATGGGCCCCAGCGGAATTTCGCCGATCAGGCCGCCCACAAAGATCAGTCCCACAAACAAAAGCGCTTGACGGTCGGTCAGCCGCAATTTGTCAAGCACCCGTTGCGCCACGCCAAAGAGAATCAATATGGCCACAACGATAAGCAAAATCAGTCCAATAGACATACCATCACCTCAAAAGCTAGCATGTCCTTTCAGATTGTGCGATATTCCGCCGGGCATTGTTTGATTGCATCTGGAAGAATTGACCAAGCCGAACCGCACATACTCGCGCGGGCGCAAGCGCAAAATAGCGAAAGAACGGGAGGTTGATATTCTATGAAAAGCGGTTTGATCAAATGGATTACATTGGCGCTGGCGCTGTTGCTTGCCGCGGCGGCGCTTGCCGGATGCATGGCGGGCGGCACGGGCGACAACATGACGGACGACTCTCAGAATTCCCAGGTACAGGCCGGGGGCGACGCCCCCAAGATTCCCGAAAAGCTGGCGCTTGAAAACGGCGTGCCGCAACTGATCGTGTTCAACACCGACAATCAGACCTACGAGCAGATGGACATCGAGTCCTACATAGAGGGCGTGCTGGCGGGCGAAATGCGCAACGACTGGCCCATGGAAGCGCTCAAGGCGCAGGCGATTCTGGCGCGTACCTACGCGCTCAAGTTCGCGCAGGACAAGGAGTCCTCCTACGGCGGCGCGGACATCTCAACCGATATTAAGGAAGCGCAGGCCTACGACGCCGACAAGGTCAACGACCGCATCAAGAAAGCGGTCGAGGAGACGCGCGGCGAAGTCCTATCGGCGTCCGGCGAACTGCCTCTTGCTTGGTTTCATGCGCACGCGGGCGGCATGACCGAACTCGCGGTGCCGGGCCTTGACTACCAGGAAGAAGAGCCAAGCTACACCGTGTCGGTCAAATCCCCGGACAGCGACAAGGCGCCAACCACGGTCAAGCAGTGGAAGGCCGCCTTTAGCGCCGAGGAGGTGGGCAAGGCGTGCGCCGACGCGGGCGTGCGCACGGGCACCGTCAAGTCGATCGCGATCGGCGAAAGGGGGAAATCTGGCCGCGCGGTGACCCTGACGGTCAACGGAAAATCGGTGTCCGGTCCGGCGCTGCGCGTAGCCCTTGATTCGACCAAGCTCAAGAGCATGCTGCTGACCGGCGTTTCGGTTGAGGGCGACACGGTGACCTTTGAAGGCATGGGCTACGGCCACGGAGTCGGCATGTCGCAATGGGGTGCATACGGCCTGGCCGAACAGGGACAGAAGGCCGAAGACATCGTCAGGCACTACTTTAAGGACGTATCGATTGCGAAACTCTGGGACTAGGGCAACGCCGCACAGGTAGCGAACGCGCTGACGGGCTGCTTTTCCATCCAGGCAGCCCTGCAAAAACACTTGAATTAGCGCTGCTAGTCCTGCGGTTTTTGCAGGACCACCTGGACGAAAAATCATCCCATCATCACATCCGCTACCTGTGCGGTGTTGCCCTAGCTTCACCGCGCGGCAGTTGACAGCGCGTGTATAATAAGGGCATGAAAAAGATATTCGTGCCCTTATTGATCGTCTTGGTCATGCTGGTATCCGGCTGCCATCGGATGGTGCCTGAGGAAGATCAGGCGCTTACGCTCTATGCTTCGTTCTACCCCGTCTACGTGCTGGCGTTAAACGTCGTTCAGGACGTGCCCGGTGTAACGCTCAAATGCCTGACCCAGCCCCAGGACGGATGCCTGAGGCGCTACGAACTGTCCGAATGGGACCTCGCGCGGTTGACGACCGCCGATGCGCTCGTGATCGGCGGGCGGGGGCTTGAATCGTTTGAGGCGCTGGTCGGAAACGGGGCGCTTCCTGTGGTGAAGGCCATGGACGCTCTGGCGCTCGCGGGCGAGGAAAATGCCAAGGCGCAAGGCGACGATGAGCAAAGCCATTTTACCGGATTCAACCCGTGGCTGTGGTTGTCGCCGGACGGCGCGCTTCAAATGGCCGAAGCCATTGCCGGCGCGATGGGTGCGCTCGACCCGCGCTATCAAGACGTTTACATGAAAAATCTGGCCGCGTTTGAGAAGAAGATCGCGGCGCTGAAAAAGGACATGCGGGCGCAGGGCCGCGTTGCGCTGGCACATGAAGGTCTTTCCTATTTCGCGAACGCCTGCGGCTTGACGGCGGTGGCCATGATCGAGCGCGAGCCGGGCACCGACATTGACGAGACGCGCATGATAAGTGAAATTGAAAACCTCAAGGCGTCCGGGGCGAAGGTCGTCCTCATCGAAGAACAAGCGCCCGGACGCCTCGCGCGCGAGCTTGAACGCGAAGGTTTCTCGGTGGTCAAAATCGACACGCTCTCATCGCGCTTCCTGGCCGATCCGGACACCTATGCCGTCCAAATGAAAGAAAACGCCGAGCGCGTGCGCGCGGCGTTTCAGCCCAATTCAAATCCTTAAGATTTGGGATCGGCATTAACCCCACAGAAGGGATAACATCGGCACCACTTGTTTTTTTCGCGAGACCACGCCCGGCAGGAATGCATGGTGGTCCTTGACCTCGGCGCCGAACGCCTGGCGGATGGTGTCCTCATCACCCAGGATGATCAGCTCCGTACCTTCGCGCAAAACGTCGGTAATCATGAAAAGCTGCATGTCATAGGCGTGCGTGCGCGCGCGTTTTTTCATGACCTCCAGGAATTCATCGAGCCGCGCAAGCACCCGCACCGAATCAAGGCAGGTAATCTGCCCGATGGCGATGTTGTGCCCGGCGATCCTGAACTCCTTGAAGTCCGACAGGTACAAATCCGAAGCCGGTTTTTCTTCGACGGACGAGGCGGTAAAGATGTCGTGACCCAGTTCCTCAATCGAAATGCCCGCGATGCGCGCCATGCGCTCGGCCATGCGCCGGTCGCGTTCGGTCGCGGTGGGCGACTTGAACAGCACCGTATCCGATACGATGGCCGCGCAGATCAGCCCCGCGAGCTTGGCGGTCGGCATGAGTCCTTTTTCCTGATACATGGTGGCGATGATGGTGGCGGTGGAGCCGACCGGTTCATTCCTGAAGAAGATGGGCGCGCCGGTCTGGACGTCTGCCAGACGGTGATGGTCGATGATTTCAAGAATCTCGGCCTGATCAAGGCCCGGCACCGACTGCGCCGATTCGTTGTGATCGACGAGCACCACTTTCTTGCGGCTGGGCCTGATCAGGTGAAAGCGCGAAAGCGTGCCCACAACCTGGCCCCTTTCATTGAGCACCGGATAACAGCGGTAGCGGCTCTCGAGCATCTTCTCGCGCACGTCGTCGATGTAATCGTCGAGGTGAAACGCGACCAGCGAATTGGTCTCGCATACGCGCGCGATTTCAATGGACTGGTAGATCATGCGCGCGGCGCGGTACGCATCGCAAGGCGTTTGAATGACCAGGGTGTTCTTTAGGATCCCCGCGGCTTCCTCATCCACCTCAGCCTGGCACACGATCACGCAGCTGGCCTCGCACTGAGCCGCGCGCGCCATGGCGTCCTTTTGGTTTGCGCACAGCACAATCGCGCCCTTTTTAAGGCCAAGCGGCAGCCCTTCCGGCCCCGGCAGCGCAATGACCACCTCGCCTGAAATGGCGGCGTACACGACGTCCTCGCCGTTTATGATCCGCCCTTCGAGCGCGCTTAAGAGGTTGCACACCGGAATTTCGTCGGCCGACGGCTCGTCGATTGAGCGCATGTCGTAGGCGGCTATGTCGCCCGCGGTCAGCATACCGTACAGGCACCCCTCGTCGTCGGTGACCGGGATGGCCAAAATCGTGCGGTCGCTCTTGAGCACCGACCAGGCGCGGTTGACCGTCACGGCCTGATTGAGCGCGGGCGGCGTATCGAAGGCGAGGTCCCTGATCTGCGTGCGCACATCCCGAAGCAGCGCGGGCGCCTCAAACCCAAACCGGTCGAGCACCATCTGCGTCTCGTCCGATACCGGGCCCAGCCGCGCGGCCACGTAATTTCGCTGCCCCAGCGCGTTTCTGAGCGCCGCATACGCCATCGCCGAGACGATTGAATCGGTATCGGGATTGCGGTGGCCGGTCACATATATCGGTTCCATTTCCCATCTGTCCTCTCGGGGTTAATCAAGCACATCCGCCATGGTGTAGAGCCCCGCGCCCTTGCCCGCGATGAACTGCGCGGCGCGCAACGCCCCGGCGGCAAAGATCCTGCGGCTGGTGGCGCTGTGCCTGAGTTCGAGCATCTCGTCCTCGCCAAAGAAAAACACACTGTGCTCCCCCGCGACTGTACCGCCGCGCAGCGCGTGCACGCCGATTTCTTTTTGACGCTTGCAGGCGGGCCCCTGGCGGCCAAACACGTGCGCGTAATCGCCATTCGGGTCTACCGCTTCAAGCAGCGTCTTGGCGGTGCCGCTTGGCGCATCGGCCTTTTGCTTGTGGTGGGTTTCCACGATTTCAACCTCAAACCCCGCGTCCATCAAAACCGGCGCGACCGCCTGCACGGCTTTTTTGAGCATGTACACGCCCATGGAATAATTCGAGGAAAACACGATGGGCGCGCGCTCTGCCGCGCGACGGATGGCATCGACCTGGTCATTGGAATAGCCGGTCGTGCCCAGCACCAGCGCGCTGCCGGTCTGAGCCGCGTAGGCAAGCAGCATGTCGAGGTTGTCCGGGTGGGAAAAGTCGATCACGACGTCACTCTTCCCCGGCACGTCCCCCGGCTTTTCAAAAAGCCCGACGTCCACCACGCCCAGAAGGCGCATGCCGTCGTTCTTTTCGATCAGTTGCTCGATCATGAGGCCCATCTTACCGTGGCCCGACAGTATCAGATTCATACGCCCTCCAGCACCTTCATCGCCTTTTGAAGCTTTCCTTTGTTGCCCTCGTCCATCTCGCAAAGCGGCAGGCGGTAACCGCCCACGCCCATGCCCGCAAGGTTCATCGCTTGCTTGACGGGAATGGGATTGACCTCGATGAAGAGGGCGTTGATGAGGTCAAGGTATTGAAGCTGAAGGCTGGCGGCCTTCCTGTAATCGCCGTCGAGCGCATTCTTCACAATGGCCTTGGTTTCAACCGGACAAAGATTGGCAAACACGCTGATGACGCCGGTTCCGCCAAGGGCCATCACCGGTACGATCATGTCGTCGTTTCCCGACAGAATGGCGAAATCATCGTTCACCAGGCGCGCAACCTGCGCGACATAGGAGATATTGCCGCTGGCTTCCTTGAGCGCGGCAATCCGCTTGTGCTTACTCAGCGCTTCCACCACCGGATAGGACATGGAGCAGCCGGTCCTGCCCGGCACGTTGTACAAAATAATCGGCACGTTGACCACGTCCGCGATATCGGCAAAGTGGCGGTACATGCCCTTGTCGTTGGCCTTGTTGTAGTAGGGCGTGATGAGCAGCAGCCCGTCGGCGCCCAGCTTCTCATACGCCTTGCTCTTCATCATGGCGGTTTCGGTGCAGTTGGAGCCCGCGCCCGCGATGATCGGGATCGCGTGGTTTACCGCCTCAATGGCGCAGCGCACCACGTCCTCGTCCTCTTCGTGTGTCATGGTGCTCGACTCGCCCGTCGTGCCCAGCACGACCAGGCCGTCTGTGCCTTTTTCCACATGCCAGCGGCACAGTTCGGCAAGTTTATCAAAATTGACTGATCCGTCCTCATGAAACGGGGTAACCAACGCCACATAACTACCCTTGATCATGTTGCCCGCTCCCTTCTAAGAATCGTTCCTGTCGATGATTTTTGCCATCATAACAGGTTTTTGGCGTAAAAGCAATCGCGTTGCTTCGAAGTTTTGGTATTCGGGCAATTATATGGTATAATATGGGGCCGATACGCCCGGTTTCACTTCATCGTGCTACAACGTTAACTTGACAGAGTGCGCCTGGGCATGCTATACTCCACGGGCAAAGGGGGGATGGCGGCCATGGGAGAGAGCGCGTGTTTTATGCGGCATGAGGAACAGGTGACCTTGTCGCTGCGGGCATTGTACGAGCGGCACGGCTACAAGAAATACAGGATGAGCAAGTTTGAGGCTTACGACCTCTACCTTGAAAACATCAACTTTTTAAAGAGCCGCTCGATCATTACCTTCAACGATTTGAGCGGCCGCGTGCTGGCCCTAAAGCCCGATGTCACGCTGTCGATCGTAAAAAACACGCACGCCGACCGCCTGTCGTCGGAGAAATTTTACTACCTTGAAAACGTGTACCGCCTGGACAAGGCCAGCGCGACCTACCGCGAGATCGCTCAGCTCGGGCTTGAATACCTGGGCGCGCGCGACGCGTTCGCAACCGGCGAAGTGGTGCTTCTCGCGGCCAAGACGCTCAGCGCGATCAGTCCGAAAAGCCGCTTTCAGCTTTCGCACGTGGGCTACATCCAGTCGCTGCTCGACGGCCTGGGAGTGGAAAGCTCCGCCCAGCGCGCCTTGGCCGAGGTCATCCGCAAAAAGAACGCGCACGAGCTTGCGCAGGCGGCGCTCGCGCTCAAACTCCCGCCCGCGGCGGCGGAGATGCTGGCGGGCGCGGCGGGCCTGTCGGGCGGGTTTGCCAAGACGCTTGAAAGGGCGCGCGCCATGGCGATTACGCCCAGCATGACCGAGGCGCTTCATGAGCTTGAGGAAGTTCACGCCGTGCTCGAAGCCGCCGGCGCGGGCGAGGGCGTCACGCTCGATTTCTCGCTCCTGGGCGACATGGATTACTACTCGGGCGTAGCCTTTCAAGGCTATGTCGAGGGCGTTCCGCGCGCGGTGCTCGCGGGCGGGTGCTACGCGGGGCTGATGAAGAAGTTCGGCCACGACATCGACGCCATCGGCTTTGCGGTGTACCTCAACGAGCTCAGTTTCCTCTACGAAAATGCCGCACGCCAGGACGCGGACGTGCTTATCCTGTACGAAAAAGACGCTTCGCCCGAGCGCGTTACGCGCGCGGCCGGGCATCTGATGGAAAAGGGGCTGCGGGTGCGCTGCGAACTGAGCCAGCCGCGCGAAGGCCGTTTTACCCAAATTATGACGCTTAAGGAGGCGGAGGGCCATGCTTAACATCGCGCTGCCCAAGGGCCGCCTGGGCGATCAGGTCTACAAGATGTTTTCCGCGATCGGCTACGAATGCGCGGCCATCTATGAAGACAACCGGAAGCTGGTCTTCGAAAGCCCTGAGAACGCGGTCCGGTACCTGCTGGTCAAGCCGAGCGACGTGGCGATCTACGTGGAACACGGCGCAGCGGACGTGGGCGTGGTGGGCAAGGACATTTTGCTTGAAAGCGAACCCGATGTTTACGAGTTGCTGGACCTCGGGATCGGCAAGTGCCGCTTGTCGGTCGCGGGCAAGCGCGGGTATCAAGAAGACCGGGACCGGGTACTTCGGGTCGCGACCAAGTTTGTGAGCGTCGCGCGGCGCTACTATGCCTCCATCAACCGGGAAATCGAACTCATCAAGCTCAACGGATCGATTGAGCTTGCGCCGATCCTGGGGCTGAGCGACGTGATCGTCGATATCGTGGAATCGGGCAAGACGCTTATCGAGAACGACCTGACGGTGATATGTGACATCGTGCCGGTTTCGGCGCGGCTGATCGCCAACCGCTCGAGCTTCCTGTTTAAAACAGAGGCGATAGAGCGCATGATGGCGGGGCTCAAGGAGGTGTTGACGCCATGATGAAGATACTCCGCGCGGGCGAAGTGCGCCCCGAGACACTTAAGACGCCGCCCATTGAGGCGCACAATGCGGTTGAGCAGGCGGTGGACGCCATCATAGCGGACGTGCGCGCGCGCGGCGATCAGGCGCTCATCGACTTGACCGAGCGCTTTGACGGCGTGCGGCTCGAGTCCCTCAAGGTAACGCCGGACGAGATCGAAGACGCGTGGGCGATGGAGGACGACGCCTTCAAAGCCCTGCTCGAAGGCGCCGCCGCGAACATCCGCGCCTTTCATAAAAAACAAGTGCGCGAAGGTTTTGTCTTAACCGACACGCCGGGTGTGGTGCTGGGACAGAAGCTGATCCCGCTTGACAAGGTGGGTCTGTACGTGCCGGGCGGCACGGCCAGCTACCCGTCCTCCGTGCTCATGAACGCCATCCCGCCGATCCTCGCGGGCGTTCGTGAGCTCGCCATCGCAACCCCGCCGGGGCGGGACGGCAAAATCGCCCCGGCCATCCTGTCGGCGGCCAGGGTCGCCGGCGTTCACACCATCTACAAAATCGGCGGCGCGCAGGCCGTGGCCGCGCTCGCCTACGGCACCGAGACGCTTAAGCGCGTGGACAAGATCGTCGGCCCCGGAAACGCCTATGTCGCCACGGCGAAAAGGCGCGTGTACGGGCAAGTGGACATCGACATGGTGGCGGGTCCGAGCGAGATTCTGGTGATCGCCGACGGCAAGAGCAATCCGGTTCACGTGGCGGCGGACCTCCTGTCCCAGGCCGAACACGACATGCTGTCCTCCGCGATCCTCCTGACCGATGACGAAATCTTGGCCAAGTACGTGCAACTTGAGGTCGAGCGGCAGCTTGAGATTTTGCCGAGGCAGGCCATCGCGCGAAAGTCGGTCGAAGACAACGGCAAAATCATTTTGGTAGAAAGTCTTGAGGAGGCCGTAAAAATCGCGAACGATATCGCGCCGGAACATTTGGAGCTTTGCGTGGACGAGCCGTTCGCCCTCCTTGGCTTTGTTCAAAACGCGGGCTCGGTCTTCCTGGGCCGCAGCGCGCCCGAAGCGCTGGGCGACTACTGGGCGGGCCTTAACCACACGCTGCCCACCAGCGGCACCGCGCGCTTTTCCTCGCCCCTGTCGGTGGACGATTTCGTCAAGAAGACCCAGTTTATGTACTACACCCGGGACGCGCTCCGTGAGGTAAAAGGCGCTGTCGCCGCCTTTGCCATGCGCGAAGGGCTGACCGCGCACGCACGCTCGGTCCTGGTCCGGTTTGAGGAGGAGACTGAATGAGCCGTTACCTAAACGCGCGCCATCAGGGGATGGACGCCTATACGCCGGGCGAGCAACCGGCACAGCAAAACCTCATCAAGCTCAACACCAACGAAAGCCCGTTCCCGCCCTCGCCCAAGGCTGTGGCTGCGGTGACGGAGGAGGCGCTCAATCGCCTCAGGCTCTACAGCCCCATCGGCGTGACCGCGCTTGACCGCGCGATCGCGGCCGCTTACGCCGTCTCGCCCGATCAGGTGATCACCGGAAACGGCTCGGACGAGCTTCTCTCCTTTGCCTTCATCGCCTGGGGTGACCGCGGCGCGCGCTACGCCGACATTACCTACGGCTTTTACAAAGTGTGGGCGGCGCTCTACGGCGTTCGGTCGTGCGTGGTTCCGGTCAGGGATGATTTTTCGATCAACCCCAAGGACTACATGAAAAGCGATGCCATGGTGCTGCTCGCGAACCCCAACGCGCCGACCGGACTGACGCTGGCACTTGACGAAATCGAGGAAATCGTACGCATGAACCCCGACCACCCCGTGGTGATCGACGAAGCCTATGTGGACTTTGGCGGGGAGTCGGCATCCGCGCTCATCGATCGCTATGAAAACCTGCTGGTGGTCGGCACCTTTTCAAAATCCCGCTCTCTCGCGGGCGCGCGGCTCGGGTACGCGCTGGGGAACAGGGCGCTGATCGAAGACCTGAACAAGATCAAGTATTCGATCAACCCCTACAACGTAAACGCCCTCACCCAACTGATGGGTGAAGCGGCGGTGAACGACATCGCGTATTTTCGGGATTGCACGCGCAAGGTCATCGAGGCGCGCGAATACACCGCGCGCGCGCTTCGGGAACTGGGCTTTCGGGTGCTTGATTCCAAGGCGAATTTCCTGTTCGCTTCCCCGCCGGACGGCGACGGGCGCGGGTACCAACAGGCGCTGCGCGCGAACAACATTTTGGTCAGGCATTTCGCGGCAAAGCGCACCGCTCCGTTTGTGCGCATCTCCATCGGGCGGATGGACGAAATGCTCAGGCTAATCGAAGTGACAAGGGAGGTCATCCGATGAGGACGGCGACGATTCAGCGGGAAACCGGCGAGACAAAAATCCAACTGGCGCTGAACCTGGACGGCGCGGGCAAGGCGGACATCGCAACCGGCGTCGGGTTTCTCGATCACATGCTTACGCTCCTCGCCTTTCACGCGAGGTTTGACCTTGCGGTCAAGTGCCAGGGCGACACATGCGTCGACGACCATCACTCGGTCGAGGACATCGGCATCGCGCTTGGCCGCGCGCTCAGGCAAGCGACGGGCGAGAAGCTGGGCATAGGGCGCTACGGGCAGTGGCTCCTGCCCATGGACGAAGCGCTGGTTCTTACCGCGCTTGACCTCAGCGGGCGCGGTTGCGTCGGGTTTGACGTCGCAATCGGCGCCGAGAAGGTTGGGACGTTTGACACGGAGCTTGTAAAGGAGTTCATGCTGGCGCTGTCCCGCGAGGCCGGCCTGACGCTGCACTTTAAAAAACTTGCGGGGGAAAACGCGCACCACATCATCGAAGCCATGTTCAAGGGGCTCGGGCGCGCGCTTCGCCAGGCGCTCGCAATCGACCCGGCTCTGTCCGGTCTCTCGGCTTCAACGAAGGGGACGCTCGTATGATCGCGATTGTCGATTACGGCGTGGGCAACCTGTTCTCACTCTCCCGCTCGCTCGATTTCCTGGGCATCGCGAACAAAGTCACGCGGGAGAAGCGCGATCTGCGCGCGGCGGACAAGATCATCTTGCCGGGCGTGGGCGCGTTTGGCGACGCCATGGACAAGCTCGCGGCGGCCGGCCTTGTGCCGGTGCTCAAGGCGTTGGCGCAAGAGGGCAAGGCGCTTCTGGGCATCTGCCTTGGGATGCAACTGCTCTTTGAGAAAAGCGAAGAATACGGCCTGCACGAAGGGCTGCGCCTGATCCCGGGCCGCATCGCGCCGCTCAAGCGCGATATCCCGCCCGCCCTCAAGGTGCCGCAGATGGGCTGGAACGCGCTCAGAATCGCGAAGGACCATCCTCTGGTCGCGGACATCCGGGACGGCGACAGCGTGTACTACGTGCATTCCTACTACGCCGTCGATTGTGAGGACGCCGTTGTGGCGCTGTCCGAATACGGCGTTCAAGTACCGGGCATCGTCGCGCGGGGCAATGTCATGGGCTGTCAGTTCCACCCCGAGAAGAGCGGGCGGGTGGGGCTTACCATTTTAAAAAGTTTTGCCGGAATTGAGGATGATACAAAATGCTGATCTTTCCCGCGATTGACCTGCTGAACGGGCAGGTGGTCAGGCTTCAAAAGGGCGATTATGATCAAGTAACCGTCTACGGCAGCGATCCTTGCGCGGTGGCGCAATCGTTTAAGGACGAAGGCGCTACGCACCTGCACGTGGTGGACCTGGACGCCGCGAAAAACGGCGCGCAGACCAACCTGAAGGTGATCGAGCGCATCGCGCGGGAGGGCGGCCTCTTCACCCAAGTAGGCGGCGGCGCGCGGGACGAAAGTTCGGTCAAGCGGTACATGGACGCGGGCGTAAACCGGGTGATCCTGGGCACGCTCGCGGTGAAAGACCCGGAGGAAATGGCGCGGCTGTCGTCCGCCTATCCCGGCCGCATCGCTGCGGGCGTAGACGCCCGGGACGGCTATATCGCCATCCACGGCTGGCGCGAAATGACCGATGTCGCCGCGTTCGACTTCATGAAACGCTTGCCCGCCCTCGGCGTTGATACCGCCGTCTATACCGATATTTCGCGCGACGGGATGCTCGGCGGGGCGAACCTTGAAGCCTACCGCGCGCTCAGGGAAATCGGCGGCCTTGACGTGGTGGCGTCGGGCGGCGTATCGCGGGAGGCGGACATCATATCCCTTCGCGACATGGGCCTCTACGGCGCGATTGTGGGAAAGGCGCTCTACGCTTCGCATTTGACGCTCAGGCGCGCGCTTGAGCTTTCAAAGGAGGGCAACCGATGATCACCAAGCGCATCATCCCCTGCCTCGACGTCCGAGACGGGCGCGTGGTCAAAGGCGTCAACTTCGAAGGCATCCGGGACGTGGCCGACCCGGTCGAGCTTGCCGCCTTTTACTCAAACAGCGGCGCGGACGAGCTGGTGTTTTACGACATTACGGCCTCCCATGAAGGCCGGAGCCTGTTTACCGATATCCTCAAGCGCACGGCGAGCGGCGTATTCATCCCGCTGACGGTCGGCGGCGGCATCAATAGCCTGGATGATTTTGACCGCGTGCTTAAGTGCGGCGCGGACAAAGTCTCGGTCAATTCCGGCGCGATCATGAATCCCGCCCTGATCGACGAAGCCGCGCGGCGATACGGCGACCAGTGCGTGGTGCTGTCGATGGACGTCAAGCGCGTAAACGGGCGCTTTCACGTATTCCGCAGCGGCGGGCGGATCGACACGGGCCTCGACGCGCTCGAATGGGCGGAGGAAGGCCAGGCGCGCGGCGCGGGCGAGATCGTGGTCAACTCCATCGACACCGACGGGGTGAAAAGGGGGTTCGACCTTGAAATGCTTGGGGCGGTCGCCGCGCGCGTGACGCTGCCCATCATAGCTTCGGGCGGCGCGGGTTCCATGGAAGATTTCAAGGCGTTGTTTGAACGCGTGCCGGGCGTAGACGCGGGGCTTGCCGCCTCGATTTTCCACCGGCGCGAAGTGGCGATCGATCGCTTGAAGGTGTACTTGGAAGGCGCGGGTATTCCCATCAGGCGCATAAGGACGGAGGGAGAAGATGTTTGAACAGCTAAAGTTCGACGAGCGCGGGCTGATCCCGGCAATCGTCGTGGACTACTACACCAAGGGTGTGCTCACGCTCGCGTACATGAACGAGGAGAGCCTGAAAATCTCGATTGAGGAAGGCCGCACCTGTTTTTTCAGCCGGTCGCGCAATGTCTTGTGGCGCAAAGGCGAAACGAGCGCAAACACGCAGCAAATCGTGAACATTTTTGCAGACTGCGACGCGGACGCGCTGGTGATCGAAGTGATCAAAAGCGGCCCCGCCTGCCATACCGGGGCAGAAAGCTGCTTCTTTCGGGAAATCCATCAAAGCGAAACCGCGCCGCGCTTTTCGATGGACGCGCTCTACAGCCTGATCGCGGGGCGCAAGCAGTCGCCCAAGGAAGGCTCGTACACCACCTACCTGTTTGACAAGGGCATCGACAAAATCCTAAAAAAGGTAGGCGAAGAATCAACCGAGGTCATCATCGCGGCCAAGGGCGGCGACAGGGACGAGACCGTCTACGAAATCGCCGACCTCGCCTACCACCTGATGGTGATGATGGTTGAGATGAACATTGAGCCAAAGGATGTTTTCGCGGCGCTGGCGAAGCGCCACGTGGTCGATCACAAGGTCAAGCAGGAGAAGATGCAATAGGTCAAAACCCGGCAAGCCATGCGGCGGCACCTTTTCAGAAGGCGCCGCCGTTTATTTACTTGGTTCGCGTTGCGAAAAATGGTAAAATACTGTATGCTGTATTATATCTTCCGTTTAATATTATCATATAACTATTGTATGAATTTACATATGTCTCTATTGGGGGGGGCTGATTTTGAGCGTTATTCGATGGGTATGCCTGCTGCTGCTCCTGATAGGCGGCGCGATCATGAGCGTGACGGCGGTGCGCTTTTCGCGGCTGCAACGAAGCGTGGATATCGCGGACCGCCCCGCGACATTGGGGGCGCGCGCCGCATGGTACGTCTCGCAGGTCGCGCCCTTCGTGTTCCTGCTCGGGTTCGCCGTGGGCGCGGTGGATCTGATCCGGCGCGAGGTGGAACCCATGTTCTACTTCATTGTGGTCATATTCTTTGGCGGCGCGCTGTTCATCTACGCGCTGGTGCAAAACCAGATCATTTTGACCATGTCGCTTGCTGGCAAGAACGCGCGGCTCAGCGGCGAACTGGCCGAAAACGTTGAGCAGATTGTGCGCCAGGACCGCTTGCTGCGCGCGGTGAACGACGTGGCGGCGGTGCTTCTGGGCGCGGATGTGTCGGATTTTGACAGCGCGCTGTTTAAATCAATGGGCATGTTGGCGGAAGGCGCGGCGGTGGACCGGGTGTACATGTGGAAAAACCACATGGAAAATGGAGAACTGTGCTGCACGCAAATTCACGAGTGGTCCGAAGGCGCGGCGCCGCAGCAGGGCAATGCGCTGACCGTGTCCATCCGCTATGACGAGGCCATTCCCACCTGGAAGGAGACGCTGGCCAGCGGCAACGTAATCAACGCATGCGTCCGCGATATGACGAGCGCCGAACGCAAGCAGCTTGAACCGCAGTCGATTGTATCGATTCTGGTGGTGCCGGTTTTTTTGCGCGGCCAGTTCTGGGGGTTCGTGGGGTTTGACGACTGCCACCGGGCGCGCACGTTCAGCAAGGAGGATGTCGGCATCCTGCGCGCGGGCAGCTTGCTCATCGCCAACGCGCTTTTGCGCAGCGAAGCCACGCGCAGCCTGGTCAGCGCCCACGAGCAGGCGCTGGCCGGAACCCGCGCCAAGGGCGATTTTCTGGCCAACATGAGCCACGAGATCCGAACCCCCATCAACGCCATCACCGGCATGGCATCCATCGCCCGAAAGAGCGATGACATGGGGCGCGTCCGTGATTGCCTGAACAAGATCGACGCCGCGTCGCGCCAATTGCTCGGGCTGATCAACGACATTCTGGACATGTCCAAGATTGAGGCGAAGCGGTTTGAGCTTGAGCGCGAACCGTTTGACCTTACCGTCATGCTCGGAAACATCAAGAGCATCATCG
Source organism: Eubacteriales bacterium (assembly GCA_031551775.1). Taxonomy (GTDB): domain Bacteria; phylum Bacillota; class Clostridia; order Christensenellales; family Aristaeellaceae; genus Anaerozeibacter. The sequence continues at coordinate 18,003 of JAVBND010000026.1, forward strand.
GCGTGCGCGCGTCGGAAAAGAAGCAAAACCTGCTCCTCGAGATTTCCCAAGGCGTGCCCGAGGTCGTCGTCGGGGACGATATGCGTCTTTCCCAGATCCTGCTGAACCTGCTCAGCAACGCGGTAAAATTCACGCCCGAGGGCGGCCAAGTGTCGCTCGGAGTCAGCGCCTTATCGGATCAGGACGGCGTGGTGCTCCTTGAGTGCCAGGTCGCCGACACCGGCATCGGTATGACCGAAGAGCAGGTTTCGCGGCTGTTCCGCTCCTTTGAGCAGGCAGATCGCAGCACCGCGCGCCGCTACGGCGGTACGGGGCTGGGGCTGGCGATTTCAAAGTCCATCGCCGAAATGATGGGCGGGGATATTTCGGTTGAAAGCGTGTCCGGCGCGGGCAGCAGGTTCACCGTGCGCGTGAAGCTTGAGAAGGGCACGCGCGATATGCTGCGCCCCGACGCGCGTGAAGCGGGCGGGAAGAGAGATTTTAGCGGCCGTACGGCGCTCTTGGTCGAGGACGTCGCGATCAACCGGGAAATCGTGATTGAAATGCTGCGCGAAACGGGACTCGTCATGGATACGGCGGAAAACGGGCAGATCGCGCTTGACATGTTCCGCGAAAACCCGGACCGTTACGACCTGATCTTCATGGACGTACACATGCCGGTCATGGACGGCTACGATGCCACGCGCGCAATTCGGGCGCTCCCCGTGCCCGCCGCACGCCACGTACCCATCATCGCCATGACCGCGAACGCGTTTCAGGAGGATGTGGAAAAGTGCCAAAACGCGGGGATGGACGCGCACATCGCAAAGCCCATAGACTTTTCAAAGCTACAGGCGATGCTGACGAAAACCTTTGAAAAAGACAATCCATAGCATCATAAGAGGAGCTGCTGCACGCTCGCGCAACAGCCCCCCCTCTTCCGGCAAATGCTATCCCAGCATCTCCAGCACTTTCTTCGCAATCGCATCCCCAAGCTTTTGATGCGCGCCGCGTTCGAGGTGCAACCCGTCGATGTCGCCGGTCTCGATGAACTGGCCCGCGTACAGGTACCCGACGCCGCACTGGGCGGCGACAGCTTTGTAGTGCGCGTCAAGCTCTTTGGATTTCTCTTCGCTTCCGCCGAACGAGGACCCCATCCATGTCTTTGAAACCGCGCCCAGCGGCGGCGGACAGACGAGCAATACCTTGGGCTGCTGGTTCCAAAACGCGTCGCGCCGCGCAAGCGCGCGGGTTACCAGAACCTTCGCGCCCGCCGCGATATCGCTCGGCGGCACGCCAAAGCGGTTCTTCAAATCGTTCGTGCCCACCATGATGATCGCGAGATCGAGCGGCGCTTGCGTGTCCATGACGGGGATGATTTGATCCTTGCCGCACCTGAATTCCTCGATCGGGTCTTCCCAAACCGTCGTGCGGCCGTTGAGCCCCTCGTTGATGACCGTGTACCCCTCGCCGAGCCGCGCCTGCAAGACGCCGGTCCACCGGACTTCATCCGGGAACCGTTTCGGCGCCGCCCCCGGCTGGTTCGCCGGGTCCCAGCCCCATGTGTTGGAATCGCCAAACGCCAATATGCGCTTTTTCATTTCAGTCCTCCTTCCCATGGCCGAATCAATCAGCGCTCACCCAGCACAGCACCGTACTTGGCCGCGAGCGCCGACGCACAATCCATGAATGCTCCCGATCCATGGATCGGTTTGATGAGCGGACGGCCGCACACCACCCGCAGCGCGCGCGCCAATGCCTCACAGTTTCCGGTTTCAATCATGAGCGGCGCGCGCACCCTGCCCTGAACCGCTTGGATCGTGCGCGCGAGCGCCTCCATCTCGTCGATGCCGGGAAGCGCGACGTTTATCCCGATCACATCCGCGCCCGCTTCGACCTGATCGACCGCCTCATCCGAAAGCGCCTCGTAGTCTTCCTCGCGAAGCGCCGCAATCAGGTCCTCACGCCCGGTCAGGTCGATCTTTCCGATCTTGACCGGCTCACCGTCCAGGCACAGGGCGCGCGCATAGCTGGAAATCACCGCGCGGGGCTTGGGCAACCCGCGCGTGACCCCGCGCCCCCGCAGCGCCGCCGTCATGGCGCTGAGGTGTTCGGGCGTCGTGCCGCAACAACCGCCCACAACGGCGGCGCCCGCGTCCGCGACCCGGACCATGGCCTCGGCAAACCCGTCAGGCGTCACGCGGTACACGCTCTTCCCGCCCACCGTCACCGGCAGCCCCGCGTTGGGGCTGACCACGATGGGCAAGCGCGTCCACCCGGAGAGCGCCGCAATGAGCTTGAGCATCTCCTGTGGCCCCAATCCGCAGTTAAAGCCCAGCGCATCGACGCCGAGCCCCTCAAGCAGGCTGGCCGCCGCCGGAACGTCCCCGCCGGTCAAAAGCCGCCCCGAAGCGTCAAACGACAGCGTCACCACGACCGGTAGCCGACTGTTTTCCTTGGCGGCCAGCACTGCGGCCTTGACCTCGTACAGGTCCGACTGGGTCTCGATCAGGATGTAGTCGGCATCCTTCCCGGCCTTGACCATCTGGCCAAAGAGCTGATAGGCATCCTCAAACGAGAGGTCGCCCATGGGCGCGAGCAGCCGCCCCGTCGGCCCGATGTCAAGCGCCACGCACGCATCCGCTCCGCTTTTCTCAATCGCCCTGCGCGCGATTTCAATGCCCGCCGCAACCACCTTGTCGGTATCGGCCCCGTGTTTGAGCGCGTTCGCGCCAAACGTATTGGCGGTAATCAGACGGCAGCCCGCCGCGAGGTACTGAGCGTGCACCGCTTCCACCTTTTCGGGGTGCGCAAGGTTCCACGACTCGCACTTTTCACCCGCCTTCAGCCCTGCGGCCTGCAGCATGGTGCCCATCGCTCCGTCCCTGAACAACAATTCCCGGCCCAATAGAGTCAGTAAATCCATCGTACTTCTCCTCTTGTAAACTGCAATGATCCCGCGATAGCCAAAAGGGGCTCCCGCCCATCCGCGCGGGCAGCCCCTTGAGGCAAGCTTGCTTCCTATGGATTTACCCCTCAGCCATCCAAAGCCCGTGCAGGTTGCAATACGCGTAAACCGTCACCGGGCCGTCCTCGGCCAGGCAAAACTGCGCACAGGGCTCACCCGTGAAATCAAGCGTCATGCGCTGGGTGGAAGCGCCTTGTGCCAGCGCGATCCACGCGATGTGATGTTCCTTGGTCATGGGATGGGCGACGCTTCCGACCTTGACGGTGAGTTTTGTCCCCTCGCGCGTCAATGCGGGCACATGCTTCTCCTGCGCCGCATCGACACTGTTGGGTGCAAGCTCCGTCATCTCCTGCCCGCAGCACACCATTTTAACGCCGCTGTCCCAAATAACGCCCACGATGTTGCCGCAGTGCTCGCACCTTAGAAATTGCCGTTTGTTGTGCATGATTGACACCCCTTTCGACGATTGACGTTTGGCCTATTGTTCCATACAACATACTTTATATAAAGCAATGCGCCGCTTTTGAAACACACCCTGAAAAATGCCTCACATCGGCGTCCATTCACCTCAAATGATTGCGCGCATAGGATGATTTGGGCCGTGCCACGCGTCTGGTCGCCGCCCAATAAAGACACAAGGGGTAATGTCAATATGAGCAATTGTTGTGGAGAGTCCAACCGCTGCGGTTGCGGTTGTGGCTGCGGCTGCGGCTGTGGCTGTGGCTGTGGTTGTGGCTGTCATAGGAATCCCTGCGATAGCGAAGACGGTATGATCACGCTGAGCGGCGTCGTCACGGGCACCGGCGGCGCTTTCGCGAACGCTCCCATCATTTATCGCGTAAACGGCGAATCCTTTACCACCACGACCGATGCCGACGGTCGCTACACCATCATGGTTGATTGCGGCGCGTGCGTCTCCATCGCGGTGGGCCCGATCATAGGCGTCATCGCCTCGCCGCTCTTCCATGCGGTACGCGGCGCGCGCATCGACCGCGATGACCTCGACTTCACGCTGTCGCCGCTGGTCTGACGCAACCAAGAGAATGCCCCGGACGCCTCCATAGACGCCTCGGCATTTGCCCCTCCCGCGGGGAGGGGAATACATAGTACGCCTGACGGCGCCACCCAAAATCTTTGAAGCGGCAAAGCCATTTCGATGAAGAAGGAACGAGGCCACGTTGTTGCCGGACTTTGTTGACGGGTTCCCCGAAGCCCTGCGGGGTTTCAGGCACTGTTCATGCGCCGCCCGCCTCCATGATGAAGCTGGCGATGTACTCGCGGCCATCCGGCGCTCCGGCGAGTTTCGGATCGCGCGCCGCCCAGTGCCCGGCCTCCCCTTGCTCCATCATCGCCAATTCAAAGTGCGTCATCGCGATGCCCATGTCGAGAAGTTGCATGTCAAAGGACATCTTTCCATAATGCGCGGCGTGTTGTTCGTACAGGTGGAATGCCTCCCCATCCTTGACGATCCGCCAAGGCTGTTTATTGGACGCCGACGGCGCGCGCCTGACCATCTCAAGCGCGATCTGCCAAGGCTGTGTCCCTTCCGCCAAGGGCACGTGAAACCCGCCGTCCGTAAACAGCTCGCCAAACGCCTTGCGCCCGTTTGACCCTGCGACAGCGCGCATAAGGCCGCCGAGCAGGCGCTCCTTTTCGCGCGGCACGCCGACTGAAATCACCGCCGGGATCAGTTCGCCCTCGCCCGCATTGAGCAAAGGCGCGAACTCGCTTCTCTTGAACGATCCGCCCAGCCAGCAGGTGCCAAGGCCCAGCTGCTCACACGTGATGACCGCTTGCTCCATTGCCGCGCCGCAGCCGATCAGCGCTCTCCTGTCCTTCGCGCACACGCCCGCGATGTAGTGATCCGCGCCTTTTATGAACCCGTAGGTGCCAAACTGCTTTAAGCCGAACTGATTCTTGATGAGCCCAATCCTGACGCCGTTCCCTGTGTCCGTCTCCATAAGGCTTTCTTCAATCGCCTTCACCTGGCCGGCACTCAACGCCTCGCCCGTATACGTGCGCACCGACCGTCGGCTCCTCATCGCGTCCATCTTGTTCATCGCCTTGCGTTTTCCTCCCTTGGCGTTCATCGCCGCTTTATTCAGTATAGCACGCCGGACGGCGATGTTCAATTCCGCCCGGTGAAATGACGCTTGACAGTGCTTCACCCTCATTGTATGATTGTTGCATCAAAACAAGGGAGGTGCGGCATGCCTCTTTCAAGCGAAGAACAGCGTTGCGATTGGGCCTATGCGTACCCCGAATATCTCGCCTACCATGACCGCGACTGGGGCCGCCCGGTACACGACGACCGGCTGCTTTTTGAAATGCTCGCCTTGAGCGGCGTGCAGGCAGGGCTTAACTGGATCATTGTCCTGCGCAAGCGCGAAGGCTACCGCCGCGCGTTTGACGGGTTTGATATCGCAAAGGTGGCGGCATACGATGAGGACAAAATCAATGCGCTGCTCCTGGATGAAGGCATCATCCGCAACCGCCAGAAGATCCGGGCCATTGTGAACAACGCGCGCGCGATCATGCGCGTCATACAGGAATTGGGCTCATTTGACGCCTACCTGTGGGGCTTTGTGGACGGCAGGCCCATCGACGACCTTCAAACGCGCACGCAGGACGTGCCCGCGCGCACGGAACTGTCCGACCGGATCAGCGCCGACATGAAAAAGCGCGGCTTTAAATTCGCGGGCTCGACCATCGTGTGCGCGTTCATGCACATGGCGGGCCTCATGAACGGCCACTCGGCAAGCTGCCTGTGCCGCGCGGAATGCGGGGAAACACAATGAACCTCAAAGCGCGGGCAAAAAAGCTCAAGACCGACGTCCCCGCAGTCTTTCTGCCGCTTAAGCATAAGCAAACTGAAATACGTCCTCATCCCATCACCCGTTCATGATAAGGGGCTGCCGCAAAAGCGGCAGCCCCAAGACCGTCCGTTATTTGACGCGCCGGGCCACGACCACAAATGTTCCGTTGCTGGTATGGTAGCTGCAAGTGGACAGCGTGAGCAGTTCATCGCCCCAATGGGGGGTGATCCCCATGTCGTAGAACGAAGCCTTTTTCACCAAGTCCACGTACTGCGTGAACGCGTTGAGCGTCTTGAGGTCGATGTAGTCGTAGTAGCGGAACCCTTCTTCGCCCTCTTTGTACTCGCGCGAATAGAACGCGCCGAACACTTCGTACTCGCGCTCCTCCGTCAGCAGGTCAAACTTGATGATCGGATGGCTCTTGCGGTAGCTCGGGCTTTCGTAGTTGGGGATCGTCCCGAACATCGCGCCGCTTTTCATGTTGTGTCCGTACACGATCAGGTTTTGCGATTTGTCGTTCGGATCGTTCCGGGCATCCATGAACGGCACGCCGCTGTAAGCCGACTCCTTTTTAAAATTGGTGCGCAGATAGAATTCCGGGTCGTCCTGGGTCTGCATCACCGGGTAGTTCACCTGCGTCTTGTCAATCTGAATCCATCCGATCATGTCGCGGTTCTGCTCGTACAGCGCCTCATACTGCGGAAGGATCACGAGCTCGATGTGAACTTTCAGGTCGAGGATCTGAATCGACGAATCCCGATACCCCAGCTCGCCCAGCTTTACCGACAGCGCGTTCTCCATCCAAGACAGATCCGGGTTGGCGCGCAGGAATTCCCCTCTGACCTGAGCGCTCACCTTCGGGTTGAGCGCCGCCGCGCCGTCCTCCTCCGTTTGGGGTTCGATCTTGAGCCGCAGGGTTTCGATGGCGGGATTGGCAAACGCGCCGTCCTGGCTGATCAGCTCTTGAATGATGTCGATCACTTCATCGCTGTTGATCCCAATCGGCGCCGGTGTGGGCGCTGTTGGGGAGCGCTCTTCCCCTGTTGATAGAAGCTGCGCACCCTCTGTGTCGCTCGCCAAGCGGCCCGGACTTGCCTCCGGCTGTTGGGCTTCCCCGGCGGGTTGCTCCTGGCCCGCCCCGGCCTGTTGGGCTTCCCCGGCGGGTTGATCACGGCCCGCCCCGGCCTGTTGGGCTTCCCCGGCGGGTTGATCACGGCCCGCCCTCTCGGCCTCTTTTTCCCCGCTCGGTTGCTCTTGGCCCGCCCCGGTCTGTTGAGCCTCCCCGCTTGGTTGGCCACGGCCCTCGTCAGCAGACGGCGTGCCCGCATCCGGTTCAGCGGACATCCGCTCTATTTTCGCGATGACGACGCGCGGTGTTTGATCTTGCGCCCGTTCTTCGCCGTCCTCCGTTTTTTCGCTTTGCGTGCGTTCAAGCGCGCTGGCTACCTGCTCGGCCAATTCATTCAGGTCCTGCTCGTCCTTCATACCCGTCAGATAATCATATGCCAAGTATCCGCCCGAACCAAGCAGCATCGCCACCAGCAGCACCAGGAGCAGCTTCATCCAGCCTTTCATTCCCAGCGCGCCTCAAGTGTCATGTCGTGCGCGACCATGTACAGCGAAGACAGGCTGTCGCTTACATACGCGCCCTTGTAGAACCAGCCCGCGAATTTCTTCCCGTTGATCACGGTCTCCCGCGTCCAACCCGGGTCAAACTCGCGCAAGTTGTGCTGATACTTGACGCCCTTCACCGCCTTGATCTCGCCCGCGCCGTTGGTATTGAATGAAAGCGTAGCGCCTTCGCGGCTATAGACGAACTGCCAGGTGCTTCCCTCCGGGTAAGGCTTTTTCTCGTCGGGTTCGATGATTGTCACCAAGGAAAGGCCCGGCACCGAAGCGGCGGAGGGCCTACTGCCCTTGGGCACGCTCATCTGCCAGTTGGTCGCAGGGTAGTTGATGTAGGTCTTGCCGTTGTAGGTCATCCGCTTTGCGTTTTGGGCCGCTTCTTCCTCAGGCAATTGCTCGTACCACGCTTCCATCACGCACTTATCCTGACCGTCAAACCACACGCCCGTGAGCTTAAATTCCAGGCCCTCATACGGCATGGAATCGGTCGGCAACATGTGCTCCGACACGGTCTGGGAATACGTCAGCAGCGCTTTGTCTTCCGTCCGTTCGTCGAGCGACCAGCCCGCGCAGTAGGCGTTCTTCATCACGCCGCTGGTGTTGACCGGCATCAGGCCGTTCACCGAATCGGGAATGATGATTTCCTCTTCGTATTTCCCGACCACGCGGTACTGGTCGGGCTCGCCGCCCTTGTAGGTCACGCCCGAAATGGTCATCTCGCCCATCTCGCTATAGATATCAAATATATAGGTGAACAGGCCGCGGACGTAGTAGGCGTTTGTGCCGCCGTCCCCCGCATCTTCGGTCGCGAGCAGGTGCGCGAACCGGCGGCCAAGTCCGGCCGTCTTCAGGTACTCGGGCGCGCTTCCCTCCACCGTTTCGAACAGCTCAAAGTTCTCGGCGTCAGCCGGTTCTTCGGAAGGGTTGCCCGGGTCGCCCTGGATATTCGCCCTTTCCACGTAGCAGCGCACCTGGCCGCTCGCGCCTTGCGCATGGGCCGGACTCGCCGTCATGCCCAGGACCATTGCGAGCGCCAGAATGAGAGGCAGGACGCGGCGCATCCGAATGCCTGTTTTGCTTGTCATCTCAACATTGCTAGTCATCTTGTATTTCCTCCTCAGGAAACGTCTTGCTTCATGTGCTCATTCATGACTGCACGGATGGGACGAACTCATTCGTTCGTCCCATGCCGTGCATCGCGTCACAGATTATGATTCTCCGCCCACTACTTGGATTCCTTCTTCTTCCTGCGCTTGTTCGCCACAAAGACTGCCGTCAGGCCGCCGCAGGCGATCAGCGCCATCAGTGCCGCCAGCACGCGGTTGCGTGTGTCGCCCGTTCCGGGCAGGCCCAGCCCCAACGGAACCGCGTAGTCAAGCAGATCCACAAGTCCGGTTCCCGGAGGTGGCTCGATCTCGGTCGTATTCGGTACAACCGTCGGGTCGTCGCCGCCACCGCCACCGCCGCCGCCCGTGGCCCTGTTGGTGATTGTGATCACGCCGTTTACCATGTTCGTTCCGCTGATCGTACCATCGCCCGCTACCGTGATCGTCCAGGTCGATGTCGTGCGCGTGTACCCGCTGGGCGCCGCCGTTTCCGTCAGCTTGTAGGTACCCGGCTTCAGGTTCTTGAACATCGCGATGCCGTTCGTGGCTGTTGTCGCGGTCAGCGTCACCACCGGATTTCCGCCCGTCAGTGTGAACGTCGCGCCGCTGAGCAGAGCGCCCGAGCTCGCCGAAACCTTCAGCACTTCAAATTCCTGCGGCGGTACTTCCTCGTTCTCAATCGTATATGCCGCCGTGCGCGCTTCGGTTCCGTTGATCGTCGTCTTGCCGTCCGGCGTTACGACCACCTTCCAGGTCGTCGTGATCTTCTGGTATCCGTACGGCGCTGTGGTTTCAGACAGCGTGTACGTGCCTGCCGGAATGTCCGTGAACTTCGCCGATCCGTCGGCGGCCGTCGTAACCTTTTCGCTGTAGTCCGTGGCGCTGAGCGTGAATTCCGCTCCGGCAAGCGCCTTGGCCGTACCGGCCGCCACTTTCTTCAGCATCAGCTCGCCCGGAATCACCGGGGTGTTGGCTACGTTCAGCACCTGGTTGATCATCGCGGTGCCCGAGGTCACAATGCCCATCGCGTTCACCGTGATCGTCCATGTGCCTGTTCCGCTCTGGTAGTACCCTTCCGGCGCCTTGGTTTCCTTCAGGGTGTACTTCCCTTCGCCCAGGTTGCTGAATCTGGCCCTGCCGTTGCTGCCCGTCGTGACCGGGTTGATCAACGCATCGCCCAGCGCATCGGTCGTCACCTTGGTCGTGGTTCCGAATTCATAGAGTGTGAACTCTGCGCCGCTGAGCAAGGGCCTTCCATCCTCATCGCCGCGCTTCACGATCTCGAAGTTGCCGAGTACGCGCGAGTTCACGATGGTGTCGATCGTCCTCGAAGCGTTCGCCGGATCGATGATCGTAACCACGACCGCCTTCGCCGCGTCATTCCAGACAGCCTTCACGGTCCACTTGGTGTTCAGCTTCACGTAGTTCGCCGGCGTTTCGGTTTCCGTCAACTCGTACGTGCCAACCTTGATCTCGGTGAACTTCACCTTTCCTGCCGCGGAAGTTGCTTCCTGGCTGTAGGCTGAACCGTCGTCCGCGGTGCCTTTCAGGAGGAACTTCGCGCCGTCTACGTCTTCGCCCAGCTGGTTCGTCTTGCTAAACTCCAATCCGCCCAGCTGCTGTTCGTTGATGATCTCGGTAACCGCCTTGCCTTGCGCGTCTTTAACCGTTACCACGATCGCCGTCTTAGCATCGTTCAGGGTTGCCGTCACCGTCCAGGTGCTCGGGCTTCCCTTCACATAGTTTGCGGGCGCGCTTTCTTCCTTCAGCGTGTACGTACCCGCGATCAATCCGGTGAACTGCACGACGCCGTCTGTGCCCGTGATCACATTCGCAAATGCTTTCGGTGTCGAGCCGTCTTGCGTGCTCACCGTCGCCAGGCTGAATTCCGCGCCCTTAACGAAGGCGCCCTTCTGGTCCTTCTTCAGCACCTTGACTTCGCCGACCAGCTGATTGTTGGTGATCGTGCCGCCAACCGTAAAGCTGGTCGATGTCACCTTCACTTCAAAGTTGCTGTCAAGGGCAACCTTAACGGTCCAGGGTCCCGCCTGCTGGTAGCCGTCCGGCGCTGCTTCGGTCATCGTGTAATCGTCGCATTGGATGTCGCTAAACGTCACTTTGCCGTCGGCTGCCGAGTACGCCGTGTAGGTGAGGGCCGCCCCGCCCGTATCTTTCAGGGTCCTGGCCGTCAGCGTGAACTTCACGCCGCTCATCTTGGTTCCAAATTGGTCAACCTTCGTGAAGCTGAATTCGCCGTTCTTGGGCACGTTGGTCACCATCAGGATTCCGCTCGCCGTGCCTTCGGCCTTTGTCCAGTTCACGTCGGGATCCACCGTTACCACGCCGGTCGTATCTACGGTAATCGTCCAGGTCGGCAGGTTTGCGGGATTCAGCGCCTCGTAACCCTTCGGCGCTACCGTCTCTTGCAGGCGGTAGGTCTGTCCGGCGATCAGCTTGGTGAAGCTCACCTTGCCCAGGCTCGCACCGGCCGTCGGCGTTTCCTTCGTCTGCTTATCCACGTACGTGTCGCCGCCAGTCCCATGCGCCACGCGCTCCAAGACGAACGTCGCGCCGCCCAGTTTCAGGCTGTGGTTGAGCGAGTTTACCTTGACCACGTCGAACTTGCCGAATACCTCGCGGTAGCCCGCGTCGATATTGAGGTTCTCGTAGCCCGGCTCCACATCGTACTCACCCGATTCGCCGTCGCCGTCCGCGACCGACTCGTAGCCGTCCGGCCCCTTGTTCGGATCCGTCAGTTCGTAGTAGTGCGTGATCCCGTCCGGATCGATCCACTTCACGTTCTTCGGGAACCGCACCTTGTACTTACCGGTCGGCAGGTCGCGGAAGTAGTAGTACCCCGATCCATTGCCCTTTCCTGTCTCCGGATCCGGTGCGTGCGAGCCGTCTTCATCGCTCGCGTCCAGCGTCGTCGAGCCCACGACGTTCTCGTCCTCGTCCAGCAGCTCGATCACGATCGGTTTGCCATCCAGGTCCGTCGTGCCCGGCTTCAGGCCGTAGTCCGTATTGTCGTCCTGCGTGCCGTCCGCGTCCTCGTCGATCCACAGCAGGTCCCCGATCACGTTCGTCGGTTCGTTCTCGACCGTCAGCACCTTCGTCGTATCGTTCCAGCCCGTCTCCGTGCTCGTCGCGATGCCCGACTCGCTCACCGTGATCGTCCACGTCGGCCACTTCGTCTCGTCTGTCCCCAGCGGCTTGTAGCCCGTCGGCGCTTCTTCCTCGCGCAGCGTATACGTCTTGCCT
>JAVBND010000007.1:0-6267 GCA_031551775.1 Eubacteriales bacterium
AAGGAGAGAATCCCCATGAAAAACAAGATGTCCATCTGCGAATGGTGCTTTCCGACACTTGGACCTTCGGCGCTTAAATTCGCCTCAGACCTAGGCTTTGAGGGCATCCCATTGGGCGACCTCGGCGGCGCGACCCGGCGCTTCCCCATGAACGAGCCGCGCATTCAGGAGGCCTACATGCAGGCCTCGGCGGACTCAAACATCGAGATTCAGGCACTCCACCTGTATACGCTCACGCGCGAAGGGACCATGCTCCACCCCATGAACAGCCCCGAAGGCGAAGCGGCTATGCTCAGCATTCGAAAAGGCATTGATGCCTGTGTGGCCATGAACATCCCGGTGTTCTTCCTCTCCTCTTTCTTTGCCACCTTCATCAGAAACGACGCCCACGACTTTATGAATTTTGCTAAACTCCTTAAGTACGCGGTCGACTACGCCTCGGACAAGGGCATTCAAGTGGTGTACGAAAGCGTCCTTCAAATTGACCGGTTCCTGCGCATGCGGGAAATCGTCGGAGACGAGCTCAAGATTCTCTACGACATCTGCAATCCATATTTTCACGGCAGCGGCGTTCCGGTCCAGGAAATTAAGCGCTTTGTCGACGCCTATGGTCTGGACGTCATCAACCAAATCCACGTCAAGGATCGCACGGCGGATTTCCAGAACTGGGCGCTACTGGGTGAAGGCGGCGCGCACGTCCTCGAAACCGCCGACCTGATCCACAAGATCGGGTGGAGTGGTTGGCTGATCAGCGAGACCTATTATTTTGAATTTGACAAAAACGACCCGCGCGGCAGTTTTGACCTCATGGAGCGTGACCTAAAAAACATGCGCAGAATCTTCAACAGGTAAAACGGCGATGACGGGCGATCGGTAAAATCAGGCCGCCCCGTTTTGCGTCTGGCGCTGTTAAATGCTCTGACCGGCAGGGAACGCCCCCGGAAATGGCGAACTAGAGACTGTTTCTAAATTCCCTGAAAAGCATTTCCGGCATCTTTTCCGCCATTTCTGCGCTCCAAATCCTTGACTTAGCGCCACTAAGCCTACGGATTTTCCGCTTGAACTGACGAAAAATCTGCTCGGAACTGCAATTTCTTCCTTTAGAAACAGACTCTAATTCGCTAAACCAAAAGAGAGAAGGGGCACGCCATGCTTGTCACAATGAAAGAGATTCTGGACGACGCGCGAAAAAGGCATTACGGGGTGGGCATGTTCAACACGTTTAGCGTGGAGATGGCGCTGGGCGTCATGGAGGCCGCCGAGGAACTGAAAGCGCCGGTGATCATCGGCACGGCGGAAGGATTGCTTGACTGCTGCGACCTTGAGCTGGCGGGGGCCATGCTTGGGCTGATCGCAAGGCGCGCATCGGTGCCGGTCGCGCTGCACCTCGACCACGGCTTTACCGAAGGCGTCGTAAAAAAAGCCATTGCGTGCGGGTTTACTTCGGTTATGTACGACATGAGCGAAGCGCCGTATGAGGAAAACGCAAAAGGGCTCAGGGACATGGCGGCCTATGCGCACGCGCGCGGCGTCTCGCTCGAGGCGGAACTCGGCCACGTCGTGTTCGATACTGCGGAGGACACCGGCTATGTCTACACCCGCGCGCAGGACGTAGAGGACTTTGTCTCCCGCACCCATGTGGACGCGCTGGCGATTGCCATCGGAACCGCGCATGGCGTCTACAAGGAAAAGCCGGTGCTCGACCTCGAGCGCTTGCGCGGCATTCGCGCGGTTACGGACGTCGGCCTTGTGCTGCACGGCGGCTCCGGCCTTTCCGATGAGGATTTCAGGAACGTCGTTGTGGACGGCATTCAAAAAATCAACATCTATACCGATGTCAGCTACGCGGCCAGTCAGGCGGCCTGCGACCTGGTCGCCGGGGGCGACAAGCGCATAGAGCGCGTCTCGGCGCGCATGCGCGAAGCCTCAAAAGCCGCCGCGATGCACAAGCTGAACCTCTTCGGCTGCGCCGGTCGTGCCTGAACGGGCATCAGAGGCGCTAGGTAAGCACTGATCAATTCGATCACGATCTAGATTCTGCTTTTCCGCCCATGCACGCCTGCAGAAACACTCGACGTAGCGCTGCTACGCCTTCGGTTTCTGCAAGCGCGCCTGGACGAAAAATCAAAACCTATCTCGCAACCGAATGAATCATCGTTTACCTAGCTAAGGATCAGCTTGCGCACGGCCTCGACCGCGACTGCAATGGCGCCGGTGGTATCGTGCACTTCCGGGTTGCTCAGGCCGGCTTTGGCGCGCTCCTGGTTCCAAACCACGCTCAGCACGCAGCCCGCGCGGGCGCGCAGGAAGCTCGCCAGGATGAACAGCGCGGCGCTTTCCATCTCGGAGGCCAGCGCTCCCGCGCGCTTCCACGCTTCCCATTTGTTTTGAAGCTCATAGGAAACCGGCATGCGGTCCGGTTCGTGCTGGCCGTAAAAGGAGTCTTTGCACTCGACGACGCCCGCGTGGCAGGTGAAGCCCGCATCGCGCGCCGATCCTATGAGCGCATTTGTGACGTCAAGGCTCGCCACGGCGGGGAATTCGATGGGGGCGTATTCGCGGGTGGTGCCTTCCATGCGGATCGCGCCGGTCGCGACCACCAGGTCGCCCCCTACGATTTCCGGCTGCATGCCGCCGCAGGTGCCCACGCGGATGAACGTGGAAACGCCGGTCCTGTACAGTTCCTCGACGCCGATGGCTGTGGACGGGCCGCCCATGCCGGTTGACATGACCAGCACATGCTCGCCCTCGAGTTCGCCCAGCCATGTGGTGTATTCCCGGTTTTGACGGTAAAAGCGGGGATTGTCAAGCATTCGCGCGATCTTTTCCACGCGGCCCGGGTCGCCGGGCAGGATGGCGTACTTGGCGCCGTGCTCGTCGTCAAAGCCGATGTGATACATTTTTTCCATGTTGCTTGATCTCCTTTTCTCCGTTTTGGGCGCGGCGCTTGGCCGTAAATGGCGCGTCGATTTTGAGGAGGATCTTTTCCAGCCGCCGGCGCTTCCTGAATTGCGCGGGCTCGTTATCTTCTGAGAGCGGCCTGACCAGCAGCGTCCGCGTGCCTGCCGCGTTGCCGCCCCATATGTCGGTAAACAATTGGTCGCCTATGGCCAGGCATTCTTCGGGCCTTACGCCAAGCGTGCCCGCGAGCGTACGGTATCCGTCCGGTTGCGGCTTTTGCGCGTGGCATACGTAGGGCAGGGCGCATTTGGCGGCGAACGGCTCCACGCGCTCGGGATCGTTGTTGGAAACCAGCGCCAGCAGGAAACCGGCTTTTTTCATGCGCGCCATCCAGTTTGCGGCAAAGGTTTCGGCGTTGGGCGCATCGACGTGCGAGAGGGTGTTGTCGATGTCAAGAAGCAGCGCCTTGACGCCGAGCGAGTGCAGGAACCCTTCCGTTACGTCCTCTACGCTTCCGGCATACCAGCCGGGGAAGAGACGGCGTTTTTTTATGTGCATATTTTTATTCTCCACACGGATGAAAATTCCCTTTTTCGTCCATCACCGCGTCGGCGCGGCAGTGGCGGCAGCGCTCAAATTGCGCCAGGTGCTCTTTGCATGCTGCGCGCGTGCGGCGGACCATCTCGGGCGTGGGCGGCGTTTGGCAGACGGCGTCCGGGCGCGGCTCAAGCGGCAGCACGTTGTGCAAAACCGCGCCGAGCGACTTGGCCATGCGCGCAACGGAGGGGAGCTCGTGATCGTTGACGCCGGGCACCAGCACACTGTTGACCTTGACCACAAGGCCGTGCGCTACGGCGCGCGCGATCCCTTCTTTTTGCTTTTCGAGAAATGCCCGCATGGCCGCTTCATCGCGCGCGCCGCACACGTGCTCATAGATTTTTTGCGCGGCATGGGCGCTTTCGCAGTTGACGGTGACCGTGAGCGTCTCAACGCCCAGTTCCTTGACGCGCCCGGCCAGTTCCGGAAGGAGCAGGCCGTTGGTGCTCAGGCAGATGTGCATGGCGGGATAGGCGCGGCGAATCAGCTCGATGGTCTCAAAGGTTTCGGGGTTGTAAAGCGGCTCCCCGGGCCCGGCGATGCCGATGATTTGGATGGGGATGCCTTGTACTTCGCGCACATTTTTCACGTGCGCGAGCGCCTGCGCGCTGGTCATCACGGTCCGCGCCAAGCCGGGCACGCAGCCGTGCACACATGAATCGCCCTGGTCGGGGTTGCAAAAGGCGCATTTGATGTTGCACCTGCGCGCGACCGGCAGGTGCATGCGCGCCGCGTTCGCCGGTTCGTTTTGAAAACAGGGATGGTCGAAGTTCAAGCGCTTCATGATTCTCAACTCCTGCGCTTGGCGTAGGGGTCGAGCGCGTCGTTGAGCCCGTCGCCAAAGATGTTGAATGCCACCACGATCAATACCAGCGTGAGGCCGGGGAAGAGGATGTACCATGGGCATACGGTCATGTAGCCGCGCGCGTCGGCGATCATGTTGCCCAGCGACGGCGTCGGCGCCTGAATGCCGTAGCCGAAAAAGCTCATCCCGGCTTCGTACATAATCGCGCCGGGAACGCCCATCGAGAAAGACACGATGACGAGCGACAGGCAGCCCGGCAAGATCTGCTTAAGGATGATCCAAACGTCGCTGGCGCCGAGCGAGCGCGAGGCCTTGACGTAATCCTTGTGCTTGAGCCGAAGCGCCTGCCCGCGGATCAGCCGCGCCACGTCCGGCCAGCCCACGATCATGATCGCCACGCACACGGTTGTGAGGCTGGGTTTTAGCAAAAGCGTAATCACCATGGCGAGGAGCATCACGGGGAACGCCAGAAAGATGTCGGTCAGGCGCATGATGACGGTGTCCACCCAACCGCCGTAATAGGCCGATACCACGCCCAGCGTCACGCCGAGCAGCATGGTCAGCCCGCGCGCCATCACGCCGACCAGCAGCGATACCCGGACGCCGTACAGCACGCGGGAGAGGATGTCGCGGCCCAGCTGGTCCGTGCCCATGATGTTTTCTGCGCTCGGCGGATAGGGCGGCAGCACGGTTTGCCCGTCCGCCACACGGCGGCTCTCGATCGCCTCGGGGTTGACGCCCGGGATGAAGGGCAGCAAGAGCGATATGGCGATCAGCGCCATGATGAGAAACAGCCCGGTCAGCGCCACTTTGTCCTTTTTGAGCCGCCGCCATGCGTCTTGGTACAGGCCGCGCCCGGTGTTCTCGCCCGAGGCCAGGAGCTTTTTGTAACGCGCGCTCTTGGGTTCGTAGTTCTTTTGCTTGTCCATGTTCACGCGTCCCCCTCCTTGCCCAGGCGCACGCGCGGATCGACCAACGCGTACAGCACGTCCACCACCAGGTTGACCGCGCAAATGCCGATCGCGAGCACCAGCACCGTGGCTTGCAGCGCGGGCATGTCCTTGTAGAACAGCGCGTCATAGCCGTATTTCCCGATGCCCGGCCACGAAAACACGCTTTCCACGATCATCGCGCCGGTCATCAGGCGGCTGATGTCGGTGCCGATCAACGAGAGTATGGGGATGAGCGCGTTCTTGAGCGCGTGCTTCCAGATGACCAGACGCTCTTTAAGCCCCTTTGCGCGCGCGGTGCGCACATAGTTTTCCGGCAGCACTTCAAGGAAGGCCGCGCGCGATACCCGCGCCATCATGCCTGCGGAGGGAATGCCCAGCGTCATCGCGGGCAGCAGGATGTATTGGTCAAATCCGTGCCCGTAGCCGGACGGGGGCAGCCACTTGAGCGTAACCGAGAACAGCAATTGCAGTATCAGCGCAAACCAGAACTGCGGGATTGACAGGCCCAACACGCCAAAGCCGGTCACGCCCCGGTCGATCAGCGAGCCGCGCCGAAGCGCCGCCGTCATGCCCAGGCCCACGCCCACGGCGACGCCGAATAGCTCCGCCATAAGCGCCAGCTGAATGGTCTTTGGGAATACGTTCCTGATCTCGGTCGCGATTTGGCGGCGGCTGTGATAGGAACGGCCAAAGTCGCCCTCAAGCAGGTTCCTGATGTAGTTGACATACTGAACGTGGATGGGCTGGTCCAACCCGTACTGCGTTCGAATGGTATCAACCGTTTTCTCGTCGGCATAGTCTCCGGCGATGATGCGCGCGGTGTCGCCGGGCAATACGTTGACCAGCAGGAAGACCACGAGGGTCAGCCCCACCAGCACCGGAATCATGATGAGCAAGCGGCGTACGATGTATTGAATCATGGGGAGCCTTTCACTGTCGTGTCATCGAAAAGCTTTGGCCTTTGGCCAAATCTTTTCGATGAGGGGGGAGTGGGGGTTACGGGGGCCGGAT
>JAVBND010000043.1:0-12916 GCA_031551775.1 Eubacteriales bacterium
AACGCTACCGAGATCGTCTTGGCGCGCGGTCGGAATGAAACGGATGTAAAGTATATGAATAACATGCTTGCTCACCCGAGACAAGTATAAAACGCGAAAATGAGAATGTCAAGCGCAAAAGAAAAGAAAGTTGCTTTAAAACGTGAAATATAGCCCGCATATCGCTCGATTATGCTTAAATACGTGAGAATGACGATTGACAATTCTCAATTTGGAAAATATTGCGAGAGCATAAACACGGTGTAAATATACCGGGCAAATGAATTGTTACATAGGCTCAAAAGTCGGTCGCCAGCCAGGGGCGCCGACGCTCATGTCGTTTTTGGCCGCTTTCAAATCTTTCGGATAATAATTAACATTTGCGCGACATATAACTGCCAACACGCTGTTGCGCAATCGATTCTGCTTGTGATATAATGCATATGAAGTAAATCGACAACCCAATGCGGAGGAACCCTTGAATACGACCAAATTGAGTGACATCGCGCGGGAACTGGGACTGTCGGTATCCACCGTTTCGCGCGCGCTGAGCGGAAACGGCCGGGTGAGCGCCCAGACGCGGCGCGCTATTCAGGAAGCTGTGCGGCGTGCGGGTTACCGTCCAAACGCCGTGGCGCGCTCGCTGAGGCTAAAAGACGCCAGGACCATCGGCATCGTGGTGCCGGACATCGCCAACTCTTTCTACGCGGCGGTGATCAAGGGCGTCCAGCGCGTGTGCCGCGATGCTGGGTATACCTTGATGGTCTCAAATTCCGATGAAAACGCCGAGCAGGAGTCGCAGGCGCTCAAAGGGATGCTTGAAAAGCAGGTGTCGGGGTTGATCCTGGCTACGGTGGGCGAAGCGTCCGGGCCGCTTGAGGATTGTTTCCGTTCAGGCATTCCGGTGGTGTTCATCGACAACCTGCCCGCGAGTGTCGAAGCCTTTGACTCGGTTTCCATAGACAATCACCGCGCGGCTTTCGAGCTTACGCGCGAATTGATTGCGCGCGGGCATGAGCGGTTGGGCATCATCACCGGCCCGCTCAATCAGAGCACCGGCCGCACGCGTTACACCGGGTTTGAGGCGGCGCTTGGCGAGGCGGGGCTCTGTGTGGCGCGCGACTGGGTCATTGAAGGGGATTTTAAGTTTGCCTCGGGGCATGAGGGCATGCGGCGCATCCTGTCAATGGAGGGACGCCCGAGCGCGATGGTGGTGTGCAACAACTTCATGGCGTATGGCGCCATGAAGGCGCTGCGTCAGGCCGGTCTTCACGTGCCGCGCGATATGGCGCTGGCCGCGTTTGACGCAGAGGATCAGACCGGGCTCATCGAGCCGGTGATTTCATCGATCAACCAGCCTGCGGGCGAAATCGGTTCCCGCGCCGCAGGCATGATCGTCTTAAGGCTTCAGGACGGCGGACCCGGCGGCAATGTGGAACTGGAGCCCGCCATATTGGAAGGCCAGTCGTGGTGATGCTTCTTTTGCGGGAGGGGTGGGCATGGCGCAAGAACTGATCCGAATGGAACATATCTCCAAGGAATTCCCGGGCGTCAAGGCGCTAAACGATGTGGCGTTTCATCTAAGCGCGGGGGAGGTGCACGCGCTGGTGGGCGAGAACGGCGCGGGCAAGTCCACGCTTATGAAGGTGCTGACCGGCGTGTATCCCAAGGACGCCGGGCGGGTATTCGTGCGCGGCAAGGAGGAAGAGATCAAGAGCGTCGGCGGCGCGCAGGCGCTGGGGATCGTGATGATTCACCAGGAACTCAACCTGATGAACCATTTGACGGTCGCGCAGAACATCTTCATCGGGCGCGAGGCGCGAAGCCGCGTGCGGCTGTTCTTAAACGACGCTGTGATCAACCGGCGCTCCGAAGAGATTTTAAAGCGCCTCAACGTCGATATCGACCCGCAGGCGCGCGTGGGGGACCTGTCGGTCGCAAAGCAGCAGATGGTCGAGATCGCGAAGGCTCTGTCTTACGAATCGGAAGTGCTGATCATGGACGAGCCTACGGCCGCCCTGACCAACGCCGAGATCGGCGACCTGTTCCGCGTGATCCGGCTGCTGCGCGGCGAGGGCAAGGGCATCGTGCACATTTCGCACCGGCTCGAGGAGCTTAAGCAGATTTCAGACCGCATCACCGTCATGCGCGACGGCGGCTACGTCGATACGGTAAAAACGAGCGATGTAGAGACGGGCGAAATCATTCACATGATGGTCGGGCGCGAAATATTCGTTGAGCGCGCCGCGCGAAGCGCGCGCGAAGGAGCGCCGGTAGCGCTTGAGGTCAGGCACATCAGGAGCGGCAAGATGGTCAAGGACGTGTCGTTCTCGGTGCGCAAGGGTGAAATCCTGGGCGTGGCGGGATTGGTGGGGGCTGGGCGGACCGAAGCCGCGCGCGCCATCTTCGGCGCGGACCGTCTGGGCGGCGGCGAGGTTCTGATCAATGGCGAGAAGGTGGATATCAAAAGCCCCCGGGACGCCGTGACGCGCGGCCTGGCGTATCTGTCCGAAGACCGCAAGCGCTACGGATTGATGCTGGGCATGGATGTTGAAGCCAACATCTCCATTTCGCGCATGAAGGATTTTTTAAAGGGCAGGTTCTTTATCAACTTCAAAAAAGCGCTGTCAAACGCCGATCAAATGATCGACCGGCTTTCGGTCAAGACGCCTTCCACGCGCCAGCTTGTGCGATACCTCTCGGGCGGCAACCAGCAAAAAGTCGTGCTCGCCAAGTGGCTGACCCGGAATTGTGATATCCTGATCTTCGACGAGCCGACGCGCGGCATCGACGTGGGCGCGAAGAACGAGATATACAAGCTGCTGAACAAGCTGGCGGACGAGGACAAGGCCATCGTGGTCATATCGAGCGAGTTGCCCGAGATCATCCGCATCGCGAGTCGCGTGCTGATCATGTGCGAAGGGCGCGTGACCGGAGAAGTGGAAGGCGGCGACATAGACCAGGATACCATCATGCACTACGCCACGCAGCGCGATTTCAACGTCCAGGAGGCATGAATATGATGAAGAAAGTATCAAAGAGCAAGGCCGCGACACAGAAGCTGATCATCCTGGGCACGCTGGTGGTGCTGTTCGTGTTCTTCACCGTCATGAAGTCGTCATTCGCCAGTTACATAAACCTCATGACCATCGCTTTGTCCACCTGCGTGAACGGACTCCTGGCGCTCGGCGTTACGTTCGTCATCACGTCGGGCGGGATAGACCTCGCGATTGGCACCACGATGACCTTCTCGTGCGTCATGAGCGGCATCTCGTTTGTGAGCTGGGGCTTTCCCATCTGGCTCTCCATTTTGTTCGGGTTCTTCATCGGCGCGCTGTGCGGCGCGATCAGCGGCTTCGCGATTGCCAAGATGAAGCTGCCGCCGTTCATTGCCACCATGGCCATGCAGATGATGACCAAGGGCCTGTCGCTTGTGGTATCGGGAATCAAGCCGGTGTATTTCACCGCCGCGCCGGGTTACCAGAACATCGCGCTCGGCGGATTCCTTGGAATCGAAGGGTTTTACAACGCGTTTGTGCTGTTTATCCTGGGCGTGGTGGTGGCGTTCATGCTCTACAGCCGGACGCTCCTTGGGCGCTACACGCTCGCGATCGGCTCGAACGAAGAGGCGGTCCGGCTGTCGGGCATCAATACCGACCGCTGGAAGATCGTCGTGTACATGGTGAGCGGCCTGTTCAGCGCGGCGGCGGGGCTGATCATGTCCTCGCGCCTGGGCTCGGCGCAGCCGCAGCTGGGCGCCGGGTACGAACTCGAAGCCATCGCGGCGGCGGTCATCGGCGGCACGTCGATGTCGGGCGGCGAAGGCAGCATCATCGGAACGGTAATCGGCGCGTTCATCATCTCCACACTGACCAACGGTCTGCGCTCGCTCGCGGTCTCAACCGAATGGCAGACCGTGGTCACCGGCTTTGTGCTTGCGATGGCGGTATATTTCGATATGCTGCGCAAAAAGCATAAAAAATAGGCGACTTATACCCGGAAGGGATAAGAATATGAGGAGGGACGAAGCATGAAAAAGGTACTGGTTCTATTGATGGCGCTGATGTTGGCGCTGGCCGCGGTGGGCCCTGTCGCGCTTGCCGAAGCCAAACCGCTTGAAGGCGGGTTCATACCGGTGATCCCGCTGGGCGTGGCGCACCAGTTCTGGCAAGCTGTCAGGATGGGCGCGGAACAGGCCGCCGAGGAGTACGGCGTTACCATCGTGTTCGACGGACCTCAGGAAGAAACCATGGTAGACAAGCAGGTGGACATCCTGCGCGCCAACCTTACCAATGAAAAACTGATCGCGGTGTGCATGGCGGCGATCGACATCCAGTCGGTCACAACCGACCTCACCGGCGTCAAGGAAAAAGGCATGCCGGTTGTGGGCTTTGACGCGGGCGTGGGCGCGCTGGGCGATGCGCACTGCTCCACCTCCAACTATGCCGCCGGCGAGTTGGCCGCCGAGAACGCGATTCGCCTGATCGGAACCGAAGGCAAGATTGCGGTGGTCGGCCATTCGCAGACGGTCGTCGATGCCGTCGCGCGCGTGCAAGGCTTCCTGGATTACATTGCGGCCAATTCCAAGCTTGAAGTGGTGGACACGCAGTTCGGCGATGGCGACCACCTGAAATCCGCCGACATCGCAAAATCCATGCTGATCGCCAATCCCGATATCTCCCTGATCTATGCCTCCAACGAAGGCGCTTGCGTCGGCGCGTACAACGGGCTCAAAGAAATCAACATGATCGGCAAGGTCAAGCTGATCGGATTTGACTCCTCCGCCGCGCTCAAGCAGGGCATCCGCGCGGGCGAGATCGCGGGCGCCATTACGCAGGACCCGGTGGGCATGGGCTACAAGGCGGTCGCCACCGCGTGCAAGCTGGTCCTGGGCGAAGAAGTGGAAGGCGAGAAGGACGAGAACGGAACCATCATCGTCGATACCGGTTGCTACTGGTATGACGCGACCAACATGGATGATCCGGTGATCGCGCCGCTGCTGTACGACTAAAACACACCCGCGGCAAGGCGCTCCCCGCGTTCGCGGGGAGCGCCTTGCCATGTGTCTCGTTTTACCCGAGCTTCTTTTTAAGATCCGCCAGGCACAGTTCAATCATTTCCTCGCCGTAAGCGCCGCTCGCGTCCTTGGCGCTTTGGATGAACCAGGCGTCCGATTTGGACAGCTCACCGAGACGCACCGCCTCGGGATAGAGCGCGGACAGAATGGAGCACTCGTACTTGCCCGCGTGGTCGTAGCCGGTGGCGTCCTGCACGGCCTTGCTCATGCACGGGAGCACGCGTATCCAGTTAAACGGATTGTCCTGGGCGTCGAGCTGGTTGTAGTAGTCGCTTGAGCGGTTGTCGCCCCACCAGCCGCGCCCGCGCGTTTGTTCAAGGAACGCCATGGTGACCGCCTTGGCCGCGCTCGCCGCCGCCAACGTCATCGGCATGTAGTTCTCCTGTTCAAACTGGTGGTGGATCAAAAGCACGATGTTGCGGCATCCGCCTTCGAGCATGGAGTGCAGGATTTGCTTGAGGTTTTGGCTTAACACCTCGCCGTCCACATGGATTGTGCCCGTCTCGGGGCCGCCCACCGCGTAGCTCGACGCTCCGTACCAGAACGTGGGCATGAGCACCAGTTCCATGCGCTCAGAAAGGCGCTTCATCAGTCCTTCGGCGATCAGGCCGTCGCAGCCGTAGGCGCAGTGCGGCCCGTGAAACTCAATCGTGCCCAGCGGCAACACAAAGGGCAGCTTTCGCGCCTTTGCGTCGTCCAGCGCTTCCGGAAACATGAATTCATACCGCCCCATAGGATCACACTCCGATTTCGTGGATTACGCCAAGCGGCGCGCACATCGATTCACAGCCGGTCTCGGTGATCACGATGCCCTTTTCCCACCTGAGTCCAAATGTCGGGCCGGAGATGAAGGTATCGACCTGGAAGGTCATGTTGGGCTCGAGCAGATACCCTGAGGAGGTCTCCATCCACGGCGCTTCCACCTCGATCATGCCGGTGCCGTGGCACGGCCCGTAGACGAACGCGTCCTTGTATCCGTTTTCCACATACTGCCGATAAAAGCCGCTCGCCACATCGCCCGCGCGCACGCCCGCCTTGAGCTGCGCTTCGGTCCAGTTGTGCATCTTGAGGCAGAACTCCACGTACCGCCGCTTTTCCTCCGACAGCTTGCCCATCGAAACCGGCATGCCGATAGACGGCGAATACCCGTCCACCTTGGCGGACAGGTTGAGCTGCACAATGTCGCCTTCGCCAATCACGCGGTAGCCGGGGCGCGAGATTGCGTGGCGGGTTGAGGCTTCCGAGAATACGTACATCGGCAGCCCTTCGTATTCGGCGCCGTTTTCATAGATGACGCGCTGCGCGATGCCGACCATCGCAAGCTCGGTCACGCCCGGGCGCAGGTGCCTGAGCACCTCTTCGGTCGCAAGCTCCGTGATGCGGAAGCCTTCGCGCAGGCAGGCGAGTTCGTTCTTCGACTTGATCTGGCGAAGCGATACCATGATCTGCTTGTCTTCAATGATTTCGGCCTCGGGGAAGTTCTTTTGAAGCCCCTTGAGCATTTCGACGCTGGTGTCAAGGAAGCTGCCCACGCCGATCTTGATGTGCTTGCCGGTCACGCCCAGCGCGCGCAATACCTTCTCATAGCTGTCGGGATTGGCTTCGGGATAGGCGGGATCGGCGGATTCCCGGTACTCGAGCATCACGAAGATGTTCTCGATCTTGCTGCGGTCGGCGGCAAAGATCGCGCTCTCCGGCCCCACCATCAGGGCAGCCTTGCCGGCGGGCGTAATCGCCACGCCCGCGCGCTCAAACAGTGGCCAGAAGTTTGTGAAGTAGCGGACGTTTGCGTAATCGGCCTCGTTGGAGTTGACAATAAAAATGTCGTATCCTTTCTGCGAAACAAGTTCCGCGCACTTCTTGAGCCGCTCCTGATACTCACTGTCCGGAATGAAAACACGCGCCATCGAAAACCCCTCCTCTTCTTTATTCCATATAGCCTGGCGTTGTGTAAAACGCCATGTTGCTCTGGCGTACGTCAAGCCTGCCGTATTGCGCGATCACAGGCGTGTCGCTCTCAAGCCCGATCGCGTACTGTTCGCCCTCCTGAACCGCCGCGCCGCAAAAGCCATCTTGCGCCGTGACGCGCACGCAGTTCACGCGCCCAGCGCCCACTTGAACGGTAATGCCGCGCGTGGGCTCGCGGTTTGTGAAGTACAGCGTGACCGCGACGCATGCGTCCTCATCGTTGGGGTTGAGCAGGATGACCGACTCGTGCCCGTAGACTTCGGGGTCATTTCCGCGCGGCGGCACTTCCGCGTCGGGAAAGTACCAGATGCGTTTTCCCCTCACAGCGCATTCGCCTCCCTCAGGATATCGTGAATCTTCGATTCCACCCGGCAGGATTGTTCGTTTGTCAATAGGCCGATTTTAAGCGCAAAACTGGTTTGCCCGTGCGGCTCAAGGTACTTGACTTGCCCTTTTTGAAGCGCGTTTTCGAAGCCCAGGTGCTCGCTGGTCGCGGGCAGCACCATGCCCATGGCGTCCTCGCCCGGCGTTCGCGCGATCCAGCGCACCGGGATGGGCAGCGCCTCGACCGGGTGCGCCACGTAGTGCGCACAGCCGTCCGGAAGCAGCTGCATGGTGTGCGCGTAGCCGTCCTTGTCGCCGTGGTACTTCATCGTGACGCAGATCTCAGGGTCATAGCATTGCGCTTCGCGGTTGACAAAATCGGCCGACTTTAGGTCGCGGCGCAGTTTGTCGGCAAATGCCTTGAGTTCGGGGGTGGCATCCGCGCTGTGAACCATGTAATCGCCGGGTCCGGCGGAAGCGGAGTACACAAGCCGCGCGCCATCGACCGGCCTGAAATTGACGTGGCACAGGTACACGTAGGGCAAGCTCGCCGCGCGCAGGTTTTCGATGGTCACGCGCTCGGTGAACAGCGATTCGCGCTCATATAGCCTGAGTTCGGGTTCAAAACGGTAGCCCATGGTAAAGCTCGCCTTGTATTCCGCCGTGCCGGTCAGCGCCAGGTACTTGCCCTTTTCGTCCTCGCCCACGAGCAGGCTCGCGCGTTGGTAGTGGGCGTTGGGCAATTCGCCGTGGTGAAGCCGCCCGCTTAGGAGAGGCTCATGCCCGATGCCGGTCAGGCCGCAGTGCAAAAGGAAGCCGCCGTAGTTCATGAGAAAATCGCGCGAACCGGTGGGTTCTTCAAACATGGTTCGCATGGTCAGGTCATGTTCGCAAAACGAAGCGCGCCACACTTGCTGGCCGTGGTAGGGCAACAGCGTCACTTCGCCCAGCGGGTTTGAAAGCTTGATCGCGGGCACGCCGCTTGCGTATCTGAACGCATAAGCGACGAGTCCGCCGTGCTCAGCGAGCAGGGTTTCACCCCCGTCAAAGAGCGCGGGCGACAGGTGGATTTTCGCTTGCATGTAAGCGCCCCCCTTCAAAATGTGCGTACTTTCCGTTAGAAAATCGGTCCGTCTAGCGATAGTATACCGCAGTGCGCGGCGCGTGT
Organism: Eubacteriales bacterium; assembly: GCA_031551775.1. GTDB lineage: Bacteria > Bacillota > Clostridia > Christensenellales > Aristaeellaceae > Anaerozeibacter. The sequence continues at coordinate 8,517 of JAVBND010000043.1, forward strand.
CAATCGATTGCGCAACGATTGGAGCCAAACAATTGGAAAGATGAAAATATTAATAAAATCAGCCAACACCACAGAAGCATACATTCTTATGTGGATAAGATGAGCCTATATCAGATGAAACCACGAGCCTTTAAGGTTAAAGTGCTAGGCTGACGGGAAAAATCGAAGGCGGGTCAGAACCGGCTGTTTTTTAACGGCCAACGCGCGGGGAATTCGCCCAAAATGAGGACAAAACCAAATGATTAACAGCAAACACAGTTGACAAAAACCGGCCGCGATTGTATACTGTCGGTGGTTAGCGAAATCTAACCATTTTCATAAAACATATGTTAGAAAAGACTAATTACATGGACCGAAAGGATGAGCGATGATGCCGCTGGCAATTGCGAATGTCGCGGAAGTGTGCACGATCAAGAAGGTGGGCGGGAAGCCGGAGCTTCGGGCGCATCTTGAGAACCTGGGGTTTGTGCCGGGGAGCAGCGTGACGGTGATCGCGTCAATCGGCGGCAACATCATTGTGAACGTCAAGGATAGCCGCGTGGCGATCAGCCGCGAGATGGCAAGCAAAATTATGGTGTGATGGGGGAATGGACAGATGAAGACGCTGAAGGAAGCAAAGGTGGGGGAGATGTTCACGGTGGTGAGGCTTCACGGCGAAGGCCCCGTGAAGCGCCGAATCATGGACATGGGCATTACCAAGGGCGTTCACGTGATGATACGCAAGGTTGCGCCGCTTGGCGACCCCATCGAGATCAACGTGCGCGGCTATGAACTGTCCATACGCAAGGCGGACGCGAGCATGATCGAGGTCATATAAGCAGGTTATTTTTTGAGGATGAGTTAGCGCTTGCTAATTGAAGATGGGAGTGGAGACGATGGGTATGACGATCGCGCTTGCGGGCAACCCAAACAGCGGCAAGACCACGCTGTTCAACGCGCTTACGGGTTCAAATCAATTTGTCGGCAACTGGCCCGGCGTTACGGTGGAGAAAAAGGAGGGCAAGTTCAAGGGCAACAAGGATGTCGCGATCATGGACTTGCCGGGCATTTACTCGTTGTCGCCCTATACCCTTGAGGAAGTTGTGGCGCGCAATTATCTGATCGACGAACGTCCCGACGCGATCCTCAATATCGTGGACGGCACGAACCTTGAGCGCAACCTCTTCTTGACGACGCAGTTGACTGAACTCGGCATCCCCGTGGTGGTGGCGGTCAACATGATGGACGTGGTAAAGAAGAACGGCGATCAGATCAACATGGCGCAGTTGTCGCGGCAGCTTGGGTGTGAGGTTGTCAGCATTTCGGCGCTCAAGGGGCAGGGGATCATGGAAGCCGCCGAGGCCGCTGTGATAGCGGCCAAATCGGCCAGGACCGTGCCCATGCACAGTTTTTCCGGCTGCGTGGAGCATGCCATCGCGCACATAGAGGAGGCGGCGCTCCATCACCTGCCGCAAGAGCAACAGCGCTGGTTTGCCATCAAGATCTTTGAGCGCGACGAGAAAGTGCTTGCGAAACTCCGCCTGACCAAGGAGACGGCCGCGCACATTGAGGCCGACATTCAGGCGGCGGAGCAAGAGCTCGACGATGACGCGGAATCGATCATCACCAATGAGCGGTACCTGTACGTTGCCTCGATCCTCAAGGGCTGTTACAAGAAAAGGCATTCCGGCAGACTTTCGACCTCGGACAAGATCGACAAGGTCGTCACCAACCGGTTCCTGGCGCTGCCCATCTTCGCGCTGGTGATGTTTTTGGTGTACTTCGTATCGGTATCAACTGTGGGCTCGATCGCGACCGACTGGGCCAACGACGGCGTTTTCGGCGAGGGCTGGCACCTGTTCGGCTACGGCGCGGCGGCTTATGAAGAGGCGGCGGGCGAGTACGAGCAGCCTGCGGCCTTCATAGAGGCGTTTGAAGCTGCCGCGGCGCAGGCAGACATCGAAGCGGCGGAGGCGACCGATCTGACCGCTACCGCCGAATTCTATGATGACAATGGAAACGTGACAGAGCGCCTTGCGGTGAATCACGCCGCCTACACCGAGGCTGCGGCCATCGAAGAACCCGATCCGGCGAATTACGGCATTTGGGTACCGGGCGTCCCCGCCGTGATTGGGGGCTGGCTTGAGAACGCGGGCGTCGCCGACTGGCTGAACGGGCTGATCATGGACGGCATCGTGGCGGGCGTGGGCGCGGTGCTGGGGTTTGTTCCGCAAATGCTGATCCTGTTTTTGATGCTGGCGTTCCTTGAGGCATGCGGATACATGGCGCGCATCGCCTTCGTCATGGACCGCATCTTCCGCCGCTTTGGCCTCAGCGGCAAGAGCTTCATCCCGATGCTGATCGGCACCGGCTGCGGCGTGCCCGGCATCATGGCGTCAAGGACGATTGAGAACGAACGCGACAGGCGCATGACCATCATCACCACGACCTTCATCCCCTGCGGCGCAAAACTGCCGGTGATCGCGTTGATCGCGGGCGCGATGTTCTCGGGCGCGGCATGGGTGGCGCCGAGCGCCTACTTTGTGGGCATTGCGGCCATCGTGCTATCGGGCATCATGCTCAAGAAGACCCGTATGTTCTCGGGCGACCCCGCGCCGTTCGTCATGGAGCTTCCGGCCTACCACTGGCCGACGCTCGGCAACCTGCTTCGGTCTATGTGGGAGCGCGGCTGGTCCTTCATCAAGAAGGCGGGCACGATCATTTTGCTTGCGACGGTGTTTGTATGGTTTGCTTCGAGCTTTGGCTTCGGTGCGGACGGCGCGTTCGGGATGGTCGAGATGAACGACAGCATCCTGGCGGCCATCGGCGGCGCGGTGGCGTGGATCTTCACGCCGCTGGGCTGGGGCGATTGGAGGAGCGCCGTGGCGACGGTCACGGGGCTGATTGCCAAGGAAAATGTGGTGGGCACGTTTGGCGTGCTGTTCCAGGCGGCGGGCGAAGTGGCCGAGAACGGCTGGCAGATTTGGGCGAACATGCGCGCGGCCTACACACCGCTGGCGGCGTACAGCTTCCTGGTGTTCAACCTCCTGTGCGCGCCCTGTTTCGCGGCCATGGGCGCGATCAGGCGCGAGATGTTAAGCGCCAAGTGGACGGCCTTCGCCATCACCTATCAGTGCGGCTTCGCCTACGCGGTGGCGCTGGTGGTGTACCAGATGGGGATGCTGTTCACGGGTCAGGCGAACCCGGTGGGCGTCGTCTTTGCCCTTGCGGTCGTGTGCGTGATGCTGTTCCTGCTCTTGCGCAAGGGCGACGAGTCCGCCGCGGTCGGCCGCAAATTGGCGCGCGGCGTGACGGGCTAAGAGAAAGGAGGGCTTTATGAACGCTCTTCAAGGGAATCTTTCGACGGTTCTCATCGGCGCGGCGCTTGCGCTCTTGCTGGGCGGGATCGTCTGGGGCATGGTGCGCAAGAAACGAAAGGGAGAATCCTCCTGCGGCTGCGGTTGCTCCGATTGCGCCATGAACGGCGCTTGCCATGACAACGTCAAGCGGGAATCACACAAAGGGCCGTAACCGCGCGGCCACAAAAGGGGCCCCGTCCGCGTCACGCACGCGGCGGGGCCTCAAACCATCAACAAACCCCGTTTCCCACTCATCGAAAAGGTTTTGCCGGGGCAAAGGATTTTCGATGACAGCTCTCAATTGCTCGCGGGCTTTAATTCGATATACGCATTGAATTCGTTGTTGTAAGAGTGTATTTGGAAGCCGCAATTTGTATATCTCCCCAATGTTTTCCGCACGGTTACCAGGCCGATGCCGGTATGCCCTTCCTTGCCGGATACCCCGGATTTTAGTATTTCCGATGTATCAACCGCGCCGTTTGTTTTATTGGATATGATGATGAGCACGGACGACAAGGCTTTTGCCGTCAATGTGAATTGCACCTCCCGCGTCGCGGATTCCTTCGCGGCCTCGATGGCATTGTCCAAAAGGCAGCCCAGAGCCCGGCACAAATCGATCATCTCTATGTGAAAGTCCGGTATCCTGCGCGGCAGCGTAAAAATGAGGTGAACCTTGAGTTTCTCGGCATAGTCAGACTTGCTGATCAACAGCGAGAAAAGAGAAGGGTTCTCTTCCACGCGTTTGCTGATATCCAAAGCGTTTCCGGCGGCGGTTGTCATCCCGACAAACTGGGTATGGTATTTTCTGAGGGCTTCCAGATCGCCTATTTCCAGGTATCCGCCATATGTTTGCAAGATGTTGTAAAAATCATGCTTTACAATTCGGAAATTTTCCATACTTTCACTCAGTGCATTGATGTGCAGTGTTTTATTTTCAAGTTCAATCTTATCCGCACGCCTGAAATCTCCTTGCAGACAAACAATAGTAATGAGGGTGCTTATAAGAATAACAAGAGAATAAGCGAATGCTTGATTTGGGATGCAAAGCGGCAAAACGACCGA
>JAVBND010000012.1:0-100504 GCA_031551775.1 Eubacteriales bacterium
ATACATTCTGTTCGTAAGGAAACTGATCGAGCAAGGGGCATTAGCGCAGTTGGTAGCGCGTTTGAATGGCATTCAAAAGGTCAGGGGTTCGACTCCCCTATGCTCCACCACAATTTGTCTGAAAACGCTAGTTTTCAGACATTTTTTTGCACACATACACGCATTTAACCTGCAAAACGGAGAAAAAAGAGGGTTTTCCACCCTCTATCCGATGTGCTTTCCCCACTTTTTCGCCCTCAATCGCATAAGAAGCGTGACCGTAACTACCGCGCCCGCGCCTGGTCTCACATGGACAAATCGGTCGAGGCAATGAACAAAGCCTCCCATTACGACGCTAAAGCCAAAGCCGCCGAGCGCAACACCACGATTTACGACGATGACCCCGAAGCGCTGCCCAAGCTGTGCGAGAAGTTAGCCGCCCTTGAAGCCGATCACGCCGCCATGAAGACCATTAACGCCTACTATCGCAAGCACAAGACCCTGACCGGTTGCCCCGACCTCGCCGACCACATAGCCGAACGAATCAACGCGAGCATGGCGCGTTCATGCCATAAGAATCCCGTGCCCTATGAAGCCTGGGCACTCTCCAACAATAACGCCAACATCAAGCGCATCCGTGACCGCATCGCCAAATTGGAAGAGCGCGCCCGATCCGGGTTCGGGTTCGAGGGCTGGGCTTTCGAGGGCGGCGAGGTGATCGTGAACGAGGCTGAAAACCGGTTGCAAATCGTGTTCAACGGCAAGCCCGCCGAGGATGTGCGCGCCAAGCTCAAGGCAAACGGTTTCTGCTGGGCGCCCAGTCAAAAGGCATGGCAGCGCCAGTTGACCAGAAATGCCCTCTTCGCCGCGCGCCACATCGAAGTGCTACGCATAATACAAACGCCGCCCTGCACTTTTGAGGCATAAACGCCGCCCTGCACTTTCCCCAAATCCGCAAGCGTTTGCGGATTTGGGCATCGTCCTTGACATTTGCCCTTACCAGTGCTATCATATATGAGGACGGAGGACGCCAATGAAGATTATCCTAAAGAAACAACCGCAGAAATATCTCGCCTCCGTGGACATTCCCACGCGCGAGAAACTATACCGCGCGCTCGATTCCTTGAAGCGGCTGGAAGGCGACATCGTGCGCTTGAAAGGCTCAAACCTGTACCGCTTCAAGATCGCGCACTATCGAATTCTCTTTGAGATTGACAAAGACGGGCAAATCATCATCGTGGAAACCATCAACACGCGCACGAACATCAAGTATTGAGGGAGGCAAGACCATGAATGCCAAAGAATTTGAAAAGAAGTTGAGCGCGCTTCCCGTTGTCGAGCCGGACGCGGAGGACTTGCGCGCCATGAAGAGCATTGACCGTTCGGATGCCAGCGGCATCGAGCTTGAGGAATTCAAAGCCGCGCTGGAATACAGCGGCAAGCTTTCACTCCGCATACCGAAATCGCTACACCAGACCCTAAGCGAGCAAGCCAAGCGCGAAGGCGTAAGCCTCAACCAATACGCGCTATATAAACTCAGCCAGCCCACGCAGCAACCTCCGATGCATTAAGCGACGGCATTACGCCGCCCAGCACTTTCCCCAAATCCGCAACCGTTTGCGGATTTCCCACTATACTAACCGCCGCCCCTGACTTTCCGTAGTCAACCGGGCGGCGGTTGAGTCTATCTTTTTAATCTTTTTCCTATAGCGCGCCAACCTCTACAGGTTTTGCGGATAAGGTACAATAAGTTTCGCCCAATTATCCAGGCCCCCATCCAGTAGCTGCCGAAGTCGCAATGCCGTCGTAGTCGTCGTGCCTGTGGATATGTGGATAACGCTGGCGCTGTCCCAGAACATTGTCAAGTACATCGCCAAGTGCAACAAAGGTCGGTGCAAAACGCATATTTTGCGCCCCAAAGCCATGCTCAATTTCTGAATTTTGAGAAATCTGCACTTTTAGTTGATTCGGTCGATTACACCGATCATGGCATTCCTGGGATGCCGGACTTGGTGTGCGCTTTTTTCTTGCTTTTTTGATCAATATGGGTGTCCGTCCCATGAAAAACGGCCCCGTTGCAGTTTCTTGGCTTCTGCAACAGGGCCTGCCGTCCTGCAAATTCGGTGTTCTCGCCCTACGAAATGACCCTTTTGCAGTTTTGAAACACGCGCGAACCAATCCCATTAAAAAAGTGCACACAATTACAAATATGCCCTCAATTGAATTGGAACCATGTTTGGTGATATAATCAATGTGTATATTTCATTGGGCGGAAGGAGAACCGATATGAACGTGGTCTTTGCTTTTTCCGATCAGCACCGCTTGCAATCGACCGGCTTCGGCGGCGATTCCGTGGTCAAAACGCCTGTGATGGACCGTATGGCGCGCGAGGCGTGTAACTTTACCATGGCGATATCCGGCCAGCCGGTGTGCTGTGCCTATCGGGCCAGCCTGATGAGCGGACAATACCCGCAGACGCATGGCGTGATTCTCAATGACGCTCCGTTTGACACGCAGGCGACGTGTTTGGCGGACGCCTTTCGCCTGGCGGGCTACGATACAGCCTATATCGGCAAGTGGCACATCAACGGCCACGGGCGCAGCGCCTATATTCCGCCCGAACGGCGGCGTGGATTTGCGTATTGGAAAACCCTTGAATGCACGCACGATTACAACGCATCGGACTATTTCAGCGGGGATGAACGCACATTGTCGCGCTGGGATGGTTATGACGCGTTTTCGCAAACCGACGATGCCCTGGATTACCTAAAAAAGCGCGAGCGCACGCGGCCGGTTTTTCTCATGCTCTCCTGGGGCCCGCCGCACAACCCATACGGCACCGCGCCGGAGGCTTACCGGAGGCGATATCCCGCCGATGAAGGCGCGCTGCGGCCCAACGTACCCTTTGAGATGCGCGCGCTGGCCGCCCGGGACGTGGCGGGCTACAATGCGCATGTGGCCGCCATCGATGACTGCCTTGGACGGCTGCTTCAGGGGCTTGAAGCGCTTGACATGACGAAGGACACCATCGTGGTCTACACATCCGATCATGGCGACATGCTCTATTCGCAAGGCGTTCAGGGCAAGCAAAAGCCTTGGGACGAGTCCATCCGCGTGCCCTTTGTTCTCAAAGACCCGCGCGCCACGGCCAGGACGCTCTCGACGCCGCTGAATTCGCCCGATATTATGCCCACCCTGCTCGACCTGTGCGGGCTTGCCGTACCGGAGAGCGTTGAAGGGCAAAGCCACGCGCAGGCGGTTCTAAACGGCGCCGAGCGAAATATTGAGGCCGCGCTCATCCAGTGCATCCACCCCTGCGGCGGCTGGCACAAGTTCGCGGGCGGGCGTGAGTACCGGGGCGTTCGCACCGCGCGTTATACCTTTGTGCGCGATCTAAACGGCCCATGGTTGCTTTATGACAACCAGGAAGATCCTTACCAGATGGACAATTTGCTCGATTGGGATCGATCGCCCCGGATCATGAAATCGCTCGAGGAGACCCTTCGCGCGCTGCTCACCGCGCGGGATGACGCGTTTTTGCCCGGCAGAGCGTACCTCAAAAAGTGGGGATACCAAGTGGACTTCATCGGAACGATGCCTTACTGACGGGAGGCGAAATCATGAGCGTGAGCGTATACATCGCGGAGGACGAAGAGTGGATCCGCATGGGGCTAAAAAAGATGATCCGATGGCAGGCGCTTGGGCTTGAACTGGCGGGCGAAGCCGAAGACGGCGAAACTGCGGTCCAACAAATCCTCGCCTTGCGCCCTCAAATCCTGCTAAGCGACATTCGCATGCCGCTCGTCAGCGGCCTTGAGGTGGCGCGGCGCGTACAGGCGGAATTGCCCGAACTCAAGACCATCTTCATCAGCGGTCACCGTGATTTTGAATATGCCCAGCAAGCCATCGACCTGCGCTCGGTAAAATACATGCTCAAGCCCGTGGACGACGAGGAACTCAATCAGGTACTCATGCAGGTGACGCGGGAATTGCTGACGAAAAACGCCTCCCCCGCCGCGCCTTCGTCCATCATCAACCTGCTTGGCGCGCCGGTTCCATCGCAAGCGATCATGCAGCGGGTGACCGTCGGCATTGAATTGGGCGATCCCGATCAGGCGCCAATGCTCGCCAAGGAAGTTCACTCAGAACTTGATTCGCTCGCCTTGAGCCAGAGCGACGCACTGGCATACCTTACCACACTGTGCATGGATACCGCCTCACACCTTCGGCGCAAGGGATTTGACGTCGCCGCGGGACCAGACGAGCTCAAAGCCTATATGGCGCATCCCCGGAAAAGCGACTCGGACGATTGGGTGGTCAGATGGTTAAGCGCGCTGGCCGGGGAAGTCATGCGTTCGCGTTCAGGCGGCGTCACCCAGATCATCGAGCGCGTCAAGGATTACATCGACAACCACTACACCTGGGATATCTCGCTAAGTCAAATGGCCGAGCGATTCTACATCAATCTCCCCTACCTCTCAAGCGCTTTCAAGCGCGTCGTGGGACAAAACTTTCAGGATTATATCCTGAAAAAGCGCATGGACAAGGCGGCTGAGATTTTGCTTGAGACGCAGTTGAGCGTTGCGGAAGTGGCGTCCATTGTGGGGTACGACGATGTCCGGCATTTTTCAAGGATGTTCAAAAAACACCTGGGCATGAACCCGTCCGACTACAGGGTTTGCCCGCGCGAGGCGCCATGAAACCGAGAAACAGCTTGAGGGTCAAGATCATCGCATCCTTTGTCGCCGTCATCTTCATCGCGGTGGCGGCCATAACGCTGTATACCTATACGGACACCCGCGCCTTGCTGACCCATCGGGAGATCGACAGCATGCAGCGGGAACTTCGCGTCATTTCAGACAAGGTAAACGCCTACCTCGAAAAGATCGAACTGATCCCCGCCTTCACCTATGAAGACAATGTGCAAACGCTGTTGAGCCGCGCACCTGACGAGAACAACATTGACGCCATGATGCGCCTGATCAATTTTCGCCAGTTTTATTATAAGCGCCTTGCGTCGCTGAACTTCGACCGCGAGATGCAGGACATCTATTTCATTTATCCCGACGGCGAAGTGCTGCACAAAGGCGCGGGCATCTACGACAATGGCTATGACTTTACCAAGACCCGCTGGTACCAGGCCGCCGTCAAGGCGCGCGGCGCCAGCGTGATCATCGACACCCACCGCCAGGTCTACAACCGGCCCGACCGCTACGATCCGGACAAGGGCGAAGCGTGCCTGGGCATCGCCATGGCAGTCATGCGGCGCAATGCCGATGAACTGCTCGGCGTATTGATGATGGATTTGAAGCTCGATGAAATCAACCGAATCCTGGAGCCGCTGCTGCTGGGGTACAACTCCCGCGTGTTTTTCGCCAACAACCAAGGCGAAATTCTCTTTGACACCACGGGAAAACAGACGCTGGGGCAGATGCTGCCCGAACGGCTCACGGGCGGCCTGGATGGCGTCAGCGGGAGCTTTTCCGCCGTCGTCGATCAAGATGACATGACGATTACCTATTTAAAGGCCGATAAAACCGGCTGGTGGATGATCAACCTCAATCAGACCGCGCTGATACTGACCGATATCATGTCCCAGCAGCGAAATGTATTGCTGGTGGCGCTGGTGGCCTTTATCGCCACGGCGACGCTGGCGGCGGTGTTTTCGCGGCGCATCTTCAAGCCTCTCGAAGAGATGGCGCACGCGCTCGACCGGGTCAAAGACGGTGAACTGGACGTGCAAATCCCGATCGGTTCAAAGGACGAGATCGGGCTGCTGGCGCGCTCGTTCAACGCCATGTCCAGTCAATTGATGAGCCTCATCCGAGAGAACTACCTGATCCGCCTGCGCGAAAAGGACGCGCAAATTGAATCGCTCCAATCCCAGATCAATCCCCATTTCCTCTACAACACCCTCGAATCGATCAATTGCATCGCCCAGGTGCGCGAAATCAAGGAAATCAGTGTAATATCGCTCTCGCTGGCCCGGATGCTGCGCCACAGCTTTCGCGAGGGGCGCTCCTTTGTGCGCATACGCGATGAACTCGACAATGTGACCCACTATATGAACATCCAGAAGATCCGCTTTGCCCGGCGCATTGAAATGCAGGTGGAGATCGAGGAGGCGGTGCTTAACTACCTCATCATCCGCATGGCGCTTCAGCCGCTGGTCGAAAACGTCATTCAGCACGGCCTGGAAAACAGCAACCGGCTGGTCAAGATGCGCATCGTCGCGCGCAAAGAGGGCGAACTGATCTCGGTTTGCGTGTGGGACGACGGGCCCGGTTTTTCGCCCGAGCGGCTCAGCGAAATCCGCGCGCGTCTGTCAGAGCCCATTCGTTTTGACAGAGGCGGCGCGCGCACGCACATCGGCCTGAGCAACCTAAACAGCCGCCTCAAGCTGCATTACGGCGAGGCGTTTGGCCTGTCGATCGAGAGCGAGGAGGGCATTTATACCGCGGTGCGTTTCCGCGTTCCGAAACAGAGTCAAAACGAGCCTGATTAAAATACTGCACGCATTTTCCAAAATGTATCCCCTTGCTCATGGCGCTTCGCCACTTTATACTAGATACAGTTCGAAATTCCCTGATGGGAGGCGCCGTCCGTGCAAAAGAGTTATACCCCCTCTCTGGGCACCCGGATCCTGAAAGCCCGCACAGCATACGCTTTTCTCCTGCCGATCTTCATCTTTCTTGGCGTATTCAAATACTATACCTTCCTGTGCGCGATGGTTGAATCGCTGTTCAAATGGAATGGTGCGAACATCAACCAGTTCATTGGCTTTGACAACTATGTGGCTTTGTTTAAAGACAAGACGTTCTTGACGTCCATGGGAAACCTCTTGGTCTTCACCCTGAGCAACGTGGTCAAATCGCTCACCTTTCCGCTGTTTGCCGCTATGATGGTGTACGCGTGCAAGAGCCGCCGGGTATCCAATTTCTTTCGTTTAACCTACATCGTCCCCATGGTGGTTCCCAACCTGGTTGTGCTGCTCATGTGGAGCTGGATTTATTCCTTTGACACCGGCGCGCTCAACAAGCTGCTGGAAGTCGTCGGACTTGAAGCGATGAAAAAGGCGTGGCTCGGCACATCGACCACCGCCATGGGTTCGATCATCATGATCGGCTTTCCCTTCGTGGGCGCACTGGGTCTTCAGTTCTTGGTATACCTCGGCGGCCTCATCAACATCCCCGAAGAAATCAACGAATCGGCCAGCCTTGACGGCGTCAATTGGCTCCAAAGCATCCTCTACATACAGCTTCCCATGCTCAAGGGGCAAATGAAGATGTTCCTGATGCTGGCGCTGATCAATTCGCTTCAGACGTTTGAAAACATACTGGTTTTGACCAACGGCGGTCCAGGCAAGAGCACGGTGGTGCCGGCGCTGTACATGTACAACCAGGCGTTTACCTACGGAAACCTCGGGTACGCTTCGGCAATCGGCGTGGTGGTCTTCGCCATCTGCATGGTGTTCACCGTCATCAATTACAAGTTTATCAGGACCGATGAGTAAGGCTGGAGGCGATGACGAAATGAAAACCGCGAAAAAACACCAGGTGGGACTGATCATCGCGCTGACCTTGATCGGCGTTCTGACCATATTTCCCTTCTATTTGACCATTGTCAATTCCCTCAAACACAATCTGCAGATGATTGAAAGCATTTGGTTCTTTGATTTGCCGCTCCACTTTGACAATTACGTCAAGGCCTTTGACGTCATCTGGCACAGCATGCTCAACTCGATTCTCTATACCGTCTCCATCATTTTCGGCGCGTTGGTGCTGTCCTCGCTCGCGTCATACGCTTTCGCCCGGTTCGATTTCCCCGGCAAGCACATGCTGTACTTCGCCATCATCATGTTCCTGATGATCCCTGGGTTTTTGACGCTGGTGCCGCAGTTCTTTCTGGTCAAGAGCATGAAGCTGCTCAACACCCGCATGGGACTGATCCTGCCGGTGATCGCAACCGCCTCCGTTATGCCGGTGATGTACTTCCGCGGTTATTTTGAAAGCCTGCCCAAGGGCGTGTTTGAAGCTGCACAGATCGAAGGCGCGGGCGAACTGCGCATCTTCCTTTCAATTGCCCTGCCGCTTTCCAAGGCCATGATCGGCACCGTCGCCATTATGACCGGACTTCAGGCCTGGAACAACTACATCTGGCCCTTGGTCGCGGCCACAGACCGGGCCATCATGCCCATTACGTTGATGCTCAAGTACATTCTGGTCAACCCCAAGGAGGGGCGCGGGCCGCAGCTCGCGGGCTATGTCATCGCCTCTTTGCCCATGATCCTGCTCTTTGCGCTGGCCACCAAGCCCTTTATCGCGGGCGTGACCTCGGGCGCAATCAAGGCGTAACCAACCGACGATGGCGTCGGTACAATATGTAGGAGGGATTGTATCATGAGAAAAACCTTCAACCGGTCCATGCTTGTGAGCGCGTTGCTCATCATCGCCCTGGTGCTCGGCAGCGCCTCCGCGCTGGCCGAGGAGCGCTGGACGCCTTCCGAGCCCATCTCCATCCGTTTCGCGGGGCTGGTGACCATGGAGCGCGAAAAGATTGGCCTTGACAAAGTGCTTCAGGCTTACAAGGAAGTTCAGCCCAATGTCGATGTGGAATTCGTGCAAGTGGAATGGGAAGACGAGCGCACTTGGCAGACCATGCAGCTCATCGGCGGCACCATGCCCGAAGTGTTCCACTCCAAGCTCAGCTGGGCAGTGGAAGACAACAACAAAGGCCAGCTCGCCATCCTCAACGACATGTACGCCGCGCCCAACCCCTATGCCGATACCGCGACGTGGCGCGACTACTACGCCGATTCCGTCATTACCCAGATGCTGGCCGGCTGCCCTGACTTCATCGGCGCATGCAACCACATCAGCATCGTAAAGACCTTCTACAACAAGGACGTCTTCGAGGCCGCCGGGGTGAGCGAGGTGCCCAATACCTGGAATGAGTTCATGGCGGTGTGCAAGAAGATTCAAGACGCGGGCTATGTCCCGTTCGCCTTTGCCAACTCCAAGCCCGCCGACAACCTCTACAACTGGTGCGAGCGCCTGCTCACCTACCAGCTGATCGAGGACATCATCCCCCAGGTTGACCTCAACAAGAGCAATTCCATCCAAGCCAACGAGTTCTGCTACGGCATCGACAACGGCCTGATCGACATCACCAAGGCCCCCTACAGCGAAGTGTTCCCGCTGCTCAAGGAGTGGAGCCAGTATTGGTCCCAGGGCTACAACGCCATTGACGCCGAGACCGCCAAGCAGATGTTCATTCGCGGCGAAGCTGCCATGTACCTAGGCTTCCCCACCGCCGTCACCGATATGGCCGAGATGGGCGTTGAGATGAACTACGGCGTGTTCAGCTTCCCCATGCTGACCAAGGAAAACAGCGAATTCGCGTGCGAGAAATACTACGAGATGGGCGGCAACGTCACCGAGTTCTATTGCATTCCCGCGACTGTCGAAGGCGAGAAGCTCGAGGCCGCCAAGGACTTCCTGTACTTCCTGAGCTCGCCCACCGCCATGAAGATCATGGCCGAGGAAGCCTACTACATGCCCACCGCTAAGGACGCCACCGCAATCAGCGATTCGCTGGCGGGCTGGGAACCGGTCGGCTCGACCGTGCGCATGAACATCTATGGCCCCGCGATCGACCAACGCTTCTCGGACGACACCGTGATGTTCGGCCAGCTCTTCCTAGAAGGCGCGATTTCGCTGGAGGACTACCTTGCCGAAATGCAGACCTCGCTGCTCGACATGTGCGCGCGTCTCAAAGAAGCCAACAACTGGAGCGCCGAGAACAACTACGGACTCAAGTAATCAAAGGCATAAGGCGCAGCCGGGGCTTTGGCCGCGGCTGCGCCTTTGCGTAAGGAGTGCGCCAATGGACAAAAGACCCAATGTGCTTCTCATCATGTGCGACCAATTGCGCTATGACGCAATCGCCGCACTGGGCAACAAGGATGTTTTGACCCCCAACCTCGACAGGCTCGCGCGCCGGGGTGTGATCTTTGACAACGCCTATTCCACCTGCCCCGTGTGCGTGCCCGCGCGCTATACCATCCGCACCGGCCAGGAACCCTTCGTCACCGGCTGTTACCAGAACGAAGTTCCCTCTCCCATGGACGGGCTGAGCGCTTCCATGGAGCAGCGCTGCGGGCGCTACCTGGCCCGAACCATGCGGGACATGGGCTACTATACATTTGGCATCGGCAAATTTCACACCATGCCCGAATTCAAAGAGGACCTTGGATACCACGTACAGCTCAACACCGAAGAACTCTGGGACAAGCAGAGCGACCGGGATCAGGACGCCTATTCAAGTTTTCTCAGGCGAAACCACCCCGAATACAACCACATCCGGCAATTGCACGGCGAACGCACCAATATGTACTATATGCCCCAAATGAGCCCCCTGCCCGCGGAACTGACGGTGGAAGCCTATGTCGCGGGCCGGACGGTGGAGCAACTTTCGCGCGGGGATGACAGGCCGTACTTCGGCTTTGTTTCCTTTGTCGGGCCGCACCCGCCGGTCGCGCCGCCCGTGCCCTATAACTACATGTACGACCCCGACAAAATGCCAAATCCCATTCGGGGCGATATCGGCGTGGACCACATGGACGAACAAATTCCCTGGATGAATCACCTGATCTGGGCCGATGAACTGAATGATTTCATGGCGAGAAACGTGCGCAGCCGCTACTACGGCGAGATCACTTACATAGATCAATGCATCGGATCCATCCTGGACGCGGTGGATCAGCGCGAAGACGGCGACAATACGCTGATTTGCTTCTTCTCAGACCACGGCGACCACCTGGGCGACCATCACGCGTGGCAGAAGGAAAGCTATTTTGAACAGTCCTGCCATATTCCCTACCTGCTGAGCTGGCCGCAGCGTTATGCGGGCGGGCAGCGTTCGCACGCGCTGGTTTGCCTGACCGACCTTTTCGGCATCGCGACCGGCGCGGCGGGGCAGGAGCAGGTTCGCGGCGGGCATACGGTTCTCGGCGTGCTGGACGGCGCGGCAGCGCCCCGCGATTGCCTGCTGGCTTGCTATGGACGCCCCGGAACAGCCCGGTTCAAGGTCATGATCAGGCGCGGACCCTGGAAATACATCTTCATGGCCAACGGCGGCCTGGAACAATTGTTTAACCTTGAAAGCGACCCCGATGAAGTGCGTCTTGAAAACGACGCGCAGGTACAAATTGTGGTTGAGATGCGCGCGCGTCTCGCCGGTGCGCTCAATCAGGACGGACTCAAAAGCGCGCTCGACGGCGGGAAACCGCGGGTCTTCCCCTTCTGTGCAAGACCACTTGCGCGCATTCATCAATTTGATGTTTCATCGGGCGTCCATGACTTCACCGTGAACGTAAGGCCCAGAAATTAGGAGGAAATAGGCATGCAGGCAATTTTGTCGGGCAATTGGATCGGGGCGAGCCTTGAGGCCATGGATGCAGCGCCCCTGTTCTTCAAAGATTTCTCTTGTTTAAGCGTGCGCCGCGCCACGCTTTACATCACATCCCTCGGCGTTTACGAAGCGTTTCTCAACGGCGAGCGCGTGGGCGATTTCATCATGGCGCCCGGTTGGACCGATTACGACAGCCGCCTGCAGGTACAGACATATGACGTGACCGGCCTCATAAAAGCACAAAACCAACTGCGGGTGGGCCTGGGCAAGGGCTGGTACGCAAGCCGCCTGGGCTGGCTCGCCCAGCAAAGCGGGGGGCGTCCGGTCGCGCTGCTGGCGGTTGTGCGCATTGAAAAAGAAGACGGCAGTTTTTTAGACATCCCAACCGACGACAGCTGGACCTGGTGTCCGTCAGATGTGCGTTTTTCGGATCTGTATGACGGCGAAACGGTCGATGCGCGCGTGGAATTGACCAAGAGACAGCCGGTTCTGGTGCGAGCGCTACCCAAGGACAACTTGATCTGCCAGGAGGGTGAAACCGTAACCGAACAGGAAACGCTGCGCCCCATTGCCGCCTTCACCACGCCCAAGGGCGAGCAGGTGATCGATTTCGGCCAGAACCTGACCGGCTACGTGTCCTTCGAGGTATCGGGGCGCGAAGGGCAGGAGGTCCAAATCCACCACGCGGAGGTGCTGGACCGGGACGGCAATTTTTACACCGACAACCTGCGCACGGCCAAGGCGGCTTTTACCGCCGTGCTCAAGCAGGGCGCGAACCATTTCAAGCCTCGCTATACCTTCTACGGATTTCGCTATATCCGCCTGATCAATTGGCCGGAGGCGATCGACCCGAACAATTTCCGCGCCATTGCGGTTAATTCAAGCTTAAAGCGAACCGGCCAATTTGAATGCGGAAGCGAACTTGTGAACAAGCTCTACCAAAACATCCTCTGGGGACAAAAAGACAATTTCCTGGACGTGCCCACCGATTGCCCGCAGCGCGACGAGCGCCTGGGCTGGACGGGCGACGCGCAAGTCTTCATTCGTACCGCCGCCTACAACTACGACGTCAAGCGTTTTTTCACCAAGTGGCTGCACGACCTCAAGGCCGATCAACATGCAGACGGCGGCGTCACCGCCTTTGTGCCCGATGTGGAGAAGCATTCCCCGCGCGCGGCGCGCGGCCTCGTTTCCGCGGCCTGGGGCGACGCGGCCTGCGTGTGTCCGTGGCAATTGTACGTAAGCTACGGCGACGCGACCATACTGGCCGAACAATACGAGAGCATGCGCCAATGGGTGGAGTACATGCGCGCGCACGGCTCCAGCGAATATCTATGGGACGATGGCGCCCATTACGGCGATTGGCTGGGTCTCGACGCACCGTACGGCAGTTACAAGGGTTCGACCGATGAAAACCTCATCGCCTGCGCGTTCTTTGCCCATTCGACGAGCCTGCTCATTCGCGCGGGCCAGGTGCTAAATAAGGATGTCGCGCAATACGAAACGCTCTACAAGGGAATCGTGGACGCGTTTCAAAAAAACCACATGCCCGGCGGCGTGCTCACCTGCCAGACGCAAACCGCGCACGTCCTCGCGCTTCATTTTGGCCTGTGCGAAGACCCGGACGCCGTGGCCGCCTCGCTGGCGGAACTCGTCCGTTCAAGCGGCCATTTGACCACCGGCTTTGTCGGCACGCCATACCTGCTTCACGCCTTGTCCGATCACGGCTATACGGAGCTCGCCTACGACCTGCTGCTGCGCGAGGCGTTCCCCTCGTGGATCTTTTCGGTCAAGCAGGGCGCGACCACCATTTGGGAGCACTGGGACAGCATACGCGAAGACGGCAGCATGTGGCCGGTCGATATGAACTCCTTCAACCACTACGCCTATGGCTCGGTGGGCGACTGGCTGTACGGCGTAGCCGCCGGGATCAAGCCGGTTGAATCCGCCCCGGCATATCAAGCGGTACGCATTTGCCCGAAACCCGATCCGCGCTTGGGCTTTGTACGCGCAAGCCTCGAAACACCTCATGGGCGCATCGAAAGCGCGTGGCGCTACGAGGACGGGAACGCGGTCCATGAAATCTCAATCCCGGACGGCGTAGAGGCCGAAGTGGTGATCGGCGGACAAAGCCGACGCTTAGGCAGCGGGCGTTATACACTGTAACCATACGGCAACCATGGCCTGCGCTCGGCTCGTATGCTGGCCTGCACAATATGCGCGAGCAGCCCTTCCTGACCGCCGCTGTCCAAGACATGAAGCGCCTGGTCCAGGTCTTTCTCATTCGGTACGGCATTCGCCGTATGATTAAGCGGCCATTTCTTGCGCTTCGTAGCGATTGAAATGACCGCTTTTTTGATGGGCTGAGGCACGTGCCTCTTGGCGCGTGCCTCCCTTTGCGCTACCCTAGCGGTATTGCCGCAAAGCAAGCGCCTCTTCTTGATCGACCACTGTTTACTTGAGGTAGGAATTGTAGATGTAGCCGGTGGTCGAACCCACCTTGACGCGGCTCCAGGAACCGGTGATTGACTCCACCGCGACCGTGGTGCCCTTGGACACGGTCTTGAGCACCGCGCCGTTGGCGCTCTTGCGCATGTTCACATTGGCGCTGGTGACCATGTTGTAGCCGGTAGCGACATAGGTCTTGGAGATCCAGCCCTTGGTGCCGGAGAGCGTGGTCGCAAAGAACCAGTTGCCGCTGTGATCCCACAGCCTGAGCTTGGTGCCGCTCGAGAGCGTCTTCACGACACCGTAGCCGGTGCCGGGACCCTTGCGCATGTTGACGCCGCCGCCGGTCACGCGGCCCGCGGTCGCGGTGCCGGAGGTCGAAGGATCGTCGGGCTTCGGGTCGGGATCGGTCGGCTTGTTGGGAAGCTCCTTGATGTAAGCGTTCTTGATGTAGCCGGTCTTGCCGCTGCGCAGCACGGTGATCTTCGTCCAGGTGGAACCGACCTTGATGAGATCAATCTCATCGCCATTGATGACCCAGCCGGCAACCGCGTAGTTGGTGCCGGGGCCGGAGCGCACGTTCAGCCCGCCCATGGTGGACGGCAGCTTCACGAAGGTGGTGGGCGTGCCCGCGAGCGCGATTGGCGCGGCAATCGCAAGGCACAAGAGCGCAACGAGGACCAGAGATACCAGTTTCTTTCCCATGAGAACCCCTCCTTGTTTTGTTATGTCAATAAGACCGCTGATCCCCCCCATAGGTTTCCATGGAAGCGCATCCAATGTTTCCCATTTCCGATCCAAAAACAGCATCATTTTAGAAGAAAATAGGGCAAACACCAGCAAAATAAGGCGTTTCACCCAGTTCCATGCAAATTGGCGCCCCACACAGGTAAATCATACCAACCCAAAAAACAGCCGCCGGGTGCGCGGAAAGTGCGCGTTGGCGGCAAGTAGACAAGGGATGTATAACCATGGGGGCTGATGCGCTTTATCGCACCAGCCCCCATAATCGTTCACAGGTATCCATTACCTCATGTTCTTGCGGAAGTTACGGCGCGTCTTCCAATAGCGCGCATCGCGGCGGACCCAATTGATCAGGTCGCCGCCCAGGAAAAGAAGCAGGTTTGCCAGCGAAAACAGAATCGCCACGCGCGCCGACCAGTCGCCCTGGACGAACATGACCACGTACAGCACCGCGTCCAGCAACGCCAGGTATTTCGCCTTGACCGGAATCAGGAAGAAGAGCCTGAACTCGACGTCCGGGTACAGAATCGCGAAAGCAAAAAACAAGGACAGGTTGAGAAAGCTATTCGTGCCGTAGCCGGTGATGAACATCGCGGCAATGGCGCCCAGAATGCCTATCCAGTAGTAAAGGTTGAACTTCACCGTCCCCCACCGGTTCTCAAGCTGCGTGCCCAGCATCCAATAAAAATAGAGGCTCAGCAGAAGGTAAAGCGGATCTGTAGTCCCCGGTACAATCACGAACGTCAAAAGCCGCCAGACCTCACCCTCAATGACGGCGCCGCGCACAAGCGCCAGTCGCCCCCCCAGGTTCCATTGCGGCATCGCGAGCATGACCACATATACCACGGCTGTTGCCGCAACAATGTAATTCATCAAGCCCGAAACGCAGAATTTGCGCAGTTTTTTCTCAATTTCGTAGGGCAACCTCATCTTCGCCCACCTCTCCCTTTCCATTTTCCGGATAAAAATTCAATTCGACGAAACCCGTAAGCGCGTTCATGGTAAACCCGGTTTTCCCGCTTCTAAAGAACTTTGCCATCGCGGGCACCACCGCCAGCGCACCGGCCAGGCACACGATCATGTCCCGCATTGTGTCCGTGACCCCAGAAAGCGCCACCGCCTGGACATCGATGCCGGTGATCCGGTTGATAAAGTATTCAACGACTTCCCAAAGGCCGGCAACCGCCAGCGCCGCGCACAGGCAAAACGCCACCGCCAGCGCGCCGTCGCGCTTCTCAACGACGTGCGGGCGCTTAAGCAGGTAAAAAAATGGCAGCGCCAGCATCATGGTGAGCGTGCCAGACAGCGCGTGCATCACCTTGTCATAGTAGGGTACAACATGATAAAACACCGCCGCCACGCCCAGCGTGTGCGCAAGGAACATGAATACCAGCACAATCACGTCCAATTGATAAGTTCGCTTGAGTCCGGTAACCCGGTAAAAAAGCGGCGGCAGCGCCGCCAGCGCCACGGACAGGAGTGATTGCGCGCCTTGGTACATGTCCGCGCGCGTCATATGGTAGGTGAAAAGCCCCGCGCTCACCGCCAGATATACAATATACGCCCACCGGTATACCCTTTCAAACTTCGCCTCACGCGCCCTGATCGTCTGCATCGCCCGCTCCTTTCGTCTCCTTCGCCTTCCTGCGCTTGGTACGCACCCGCACCGTCTCGCGCATGAGCGCATACCCAACCGCAAAAATCGGTATGCTGATCAGCATGCCGATCACGCCAAGCATCCCGCCGCCCACGGCAATCGCCGCCAGGACCCATATGGCGGGCAGTCCGATCCTATGCCCCATCACACGCGGATAGATCAGGTTGCCCTCGAGTTGCTGGAGGATGATGAAAAACAGCGCGAAACCCAGGCCGCGCCCAAGCCCCTCCGCCGCAGCGATCAAGAGCGCGCCGATGGTCGCCGATACAAATGCGCCGAAGATCGGTACCACCGCCGCAACGCCGACCAGCGTTGAAATGAAGAACGCATCGGGAAACTGGAAGATCGACATACCGCCAAAGCACAGCGCGCCCAGAATGCACGCCTCTGTCAGTTGCCCCGTGATGAAGCCGGAAAACGCAAGATTGGTGATATGCAAAATCTCAAGCGTACGTTCGGCAGGCGCGGCGGGCATAAAAGCGCGCATCGTCAGGGTAAGTTGGCGCTGAAGTTTTTCCTTGGCCGCGAGCACGCTAAGCGCGAAAATAAACGAAATCGCGGTGTTGGTCGCCGTCCCAAACATCGAAGTGGCCACTGAAGCGACGCTCCCCAGCGTCAGGCCCAGGCCTTGCTTGAGGAAGTTCACGATTGCTTCCTGCATGCCCTCCCAGTCGAAGTTGAACGCTTCAATCCAGCCCACGAGTTCCGGCGCGTCATCCTCAAAGCGCTGAATTTGCAGCTTGAGCGCGTCCACCCATCCGGGCATCTGCGCGAAAATGCTGGCGATGGAGCTGATCAGGCGCGGCAGAACGATGGAACTGACGAGCGACACGATGAGCAGTACGAACAAGACCGACAGGATCATCGACAAGGGCCGCCTGATGGCGCGCTGAAGCTTGAGCGCGCGCCGACCGCGGGGCTTGAACACCTTTTTTTCAAGGATTGACATGGGTATGTTCAGCAAAAATGCAAACGCCAGTCCATACAAGAGCGGCGACAAGATGCCGAGCAGGTGCTGCGCCGCGCCTGAAACCGCGGAGATATTGTGTATAGCGGCGTTGATCACCACAGCAAAAGCGATCAGCAGCATGAGCGTCTTTACGGTACGTCTGTTAAAATCCATGAACGCCTCCCCTTGCCGAAATTCTTTCCAATATAGTGTAGCGCTTTGCGGTTAATTTTGCAAGGCATCCGCGCCTCGCGTTTCCCCGCGCCCTTCAAACAGCGGACTTCGCGCGTCGTGATAAAGCACCGCCAAGCGGTGCAGCGCGCGCGTGAGCGCCACATACAACAATCGCGCTCCCTGGGCGTCGTCGGGAAACTGATCCTCACCCGCATCAAGCACAAGAACGGCGTCAAACTCAAACCCCTTGACCGCGCTCGCCGTCGCAAGCAGCACACCCGGCTCAAACGTTCCCGATTCTACATCCAGCAACTTTGCGCCCAGCGCTTCGGGCATAAAAGACTTTAGCCTCTTTATTCCGCTCGCGCCGCGCCCGACAACGGCAATTGACGCCATGCCTTCCGATTTCCATTGGCTGACAATCGTGCAAACGCGCGCTACCTGTTCACTTTCAGTTGTAAACAGACCGAATTCCGGTTCTTTGCCATGCCTGAGCACCGGACGCGCGCCCTTTTGGCCCGGCGCGGGATGGCGCGAGGCCACTTTAAGCGCCACATCCATGATTTCAACCGTACTGCGATAGCTGGTAAGCAAGTGATGCAGTGCCGCGCGGCCCTCAAAGACACCATCCG
Source organism: Eubacteriales bacterium (assembly GCA_031551775.1). Taxonomy (GTDB): domain Bacteria; phylum Bacillota; class Clostridia; order Christensenellales; family Aristaeellaceae; genus Anaerozeibacter. The sequence goes on from JAVBND010000012.1 coordinate 17,996, forward strand.
ACAGTTCGCGCCAATTGCCAAGGCCCCTGTAGCCTTGCACGCCCTGCATAAGGTCACCCACAACCGTCATGCTCGCCATGGGCGAAATGCGTTTAAGGAGCTTAAACTCCATCAGGCTAAAATCCTGCGCCTCATCCACCACGATATGCTTGAAGCTCAGCCTCTCCAGCACATTCAGGCGCTGCGCAATCGCGGCAATCGGCGCGGTATCCTCAGGCTCCAGCCCCGCCTTGCCTTCGATCCGTTCAAGCGTATATTCCGCAGCTTCCCTCAGGGCCCCCTGTTCATGGACCAGAAGCCACTTGAGGAAAAGTTCGTAGCAGGCGGCAGGTTCGAGCGTCGGCATCGCCGCGAGCGTGCGCTTGACAAATGGCGCCACCTCCTCCTTCGCCTCCTGTACCCGCTTCTCGCGGCTTGCAACCAGCGCCGCGCGCCGTGCGGCCAGCACATCCGGGTCGCGCTCGCCCGCGATCAGCTGACCAAGTCTTTTATCAAACTCGGTTTCCATCCAGGCCGTCATTTGCCTGACCGCCGCCTTGGCGCGCGCGGTCAGTTGTTTCTTAAACTCAAGCAGCCGCCGCTCCATCGGAAAAGGTTTCTCATCCACCAGCAGAAACCGACTAAGATCCTCTTTTGTGTACAAGCGAATCGGACCAAAGTCTATTGAATTCAGCGCAAAGTCTGTCTCGTATTCATCGAGCCATCTTTGAAGCGCCGCATCCATCCCAAGTGAACCCTTCGCTTGATGGATTCTTTTTAGACGCTCGTACGCGCCGGCCGACATTTCACAAATCCGTTCGGTGCGGTCCTCCCCTGCGACGGGCGGCAGCTTCTTGCCGAGCCACTCGCCAATCAATCGCAAAAACGTGCTCTGCTTCACCCGCTCTACGCCAAGGTCGGGCAGCACGCCTTGAATAAACCCCAAGAACAGCGGGTTGGGCGCGAGGATCAGCACCTGAGCGGGGCTTAGTTGCTTGCGAAAAGCGTACAACAAATAGGCGATGCGGTGCAGCGCGATGGTGGTCTTGCCGGATCCGGCCACGCCCTGAACGATCAGCGACCGATTGAGCGGATAGCGGATCACGTAGTTCTGTTCGGCCTGAATGGTGGTGACGATTTCCTTGAGCCGCCCTTCGGTCATGGCGCCCAGGACCGATTGCAAGTATTCGTCGCGCGACGCCAGGTCGGTGTCGAAGATCGACTCAAGCTCGCCTTCCTTGATGCTCAGTTGCCGCTTGAGCTTAAGCTCCCCTTCCACCCTGCCGTCAGGCGCTTCGTAGCTAACCGAACCGATTTGTCCGCTGTAGTAGAGGTTGGCAATGGGCGCGCGCCAGTCGATCACGGCGCTTTTTAGCGTCTTTGTGTTGAGCACGCCGGTTCGTCCGATGTAGTGCGTCTCGCTTTTCCCTCCCGCAGGCAGGAAATCCACGCGCGTGAAGTAGGGCGAGCGGCGCGCCAGCTCAAGGTAGCGGAGCGTCTCGCCCGATGCCGCATAAAGCATCTCTCTTACCGGCACCTGTTCCGGATCGCCCGCGCGCGCCGCTTCAAGAGACTCCAGCGATTTCTCGCGTTCCATAAGGGCAAATGCATGCTCCCGCCCGATGAGTTCAAGCGTTCGGGCGAGCATATCGTTCTCAAGCTGTGCTTCCGGGTGATCGGGCAGGCTCGCCACGCGCAATCCCTCCTCCGTTAAAACAAAATGGGCGTTTATCTTACCACATAGTGAGAAATTTGCCAAGACCTTCTTGCGAAATTGCCTCATGCGCTGTACAATGATTGAACATGAAAGGCGGTGCGCGCATGAACATCGGGCTCACGCATATTTACACGGGCGACGGCAAGGGCAAGACCACCTGCGCGATGGGTCTTGCGTTGCGCGCGGCGGGATGCGGCCTGAAAGTCAGGATTTTTCAGTTCTGCAAGACCGAACCGTCGGGCGAACTCAAGGCGCTCGAGAACCTCAAAAGCGTATCGGTCATGCGCAGCAGTTGCAAGACAAGCAAGTTCGTATGGGACATGACGAGCGAGGAAAAATCCGATTGGTCGCAGGCGCAACAAGCGCTCTTTGACGAAGCATGCGAAGTTTGCTGTTCAAAGGACGCCGACCTGGTGATCCTGGACGAATTGCTTGGCGCAATCGGCGCGGGCGCAATCGGCGAAGCTGAAGCCGCCTACCTGATCGACCATAAGTACAGGGGCGCCGAGCTGATCCTGACCGGGCGCGGCGCGGGACAGGCGCTCATCGACCGCGCGGACTATGTAACCGAGATGCGCCTCGTCAAACACCCCTTTGGCGCAGGCGTTCACGCGCGCCGCGGCATAGAATATTAAACAACAAAGGAGATGCCCCCATGACGACCCACGTAACGCGCGATCAGGCGATTGCCCTGGTCAGAAAGTACAATCAGGAACCCTTCCACATTCAGCATGCCCTGACCCTGGAAAGCGTCATGCGCTGCCTGGCGGGCGATCTGGGATTTGGCGAAGAAGCCGATTTCTGGGCGCTGGCGGGGCTTCTCCACGATGTGGATTTTGAAGAATACCCCGACAAGCACTGTGTCAAGGCGCCTGAACTCCTGGCGGAAATCGACGCCGAGCCAGCGCTCGTACACGCGGTGGTCTCACACGGGTACGGCATGACCGATGTCTGCGTCCCACCCGAGCATCTGATGGAAAAAGTGCTCTTCGCGTCCGATGAACTGACCGGTCTGATCGGCGCGGCGGCGCTGATGCGCCCGTCGAAGTCTACCAAGGATATGGAAGTATCCAGCCTTAAAAAGAAGTTCAAGGACAAAAAATTCGCGGCGGGCTGTTCGCGCGACGTCATCATCAAGGGCGCCGAAATGCTAGGCTGGCCGCTTGAGGAACTCATGGCGAAGACACTTGACGCCATGAAGGCGTCAGAGGACGAGGTCGCTTCCCAAATGGCGTAAACGCAAAAAACCGGAGCCGACGCACCGCCGACTCCGGTCTTTTTTTATTTTCTTGTCTGTCAGCAAATTTCGATCAAGTAATTGAGCAGCGCATCTTCGCTCGCGCCTTCGGCAACGATGAGCGCATTGGACGCGCCATCGGCATACCACAGTGCGAGGCCGTCCGCGCCGTCGTTCAGGCTCAGCGCCACTTTGAACGCCTCGATCTCCACGTCCTCAGTGTAGGCAAAATCGCCGTACATGCCGGAAATATCCGTCAGTTCATCGCCCGCCTGCGCGCGCAGGCAATAATTGACGCCTTGCCAGGTGAAGTTCACCTCGCCGAGATTCTCGGCAATTGCATAGCAAGCGCCGACGACCGCGTCCTCGGGCAAGGCCAGCTTCACGCCCAGTTTCTCCTCTACCGCCGCGGGACTTTCCATCTCCACCATGGGGTTAGGCACCATCTGCTGCGCCAGCGCGCCGACGCAAAAAACCGAAGCCATCACAAGAACCAAGACAGACGCAATATGCCGTTTCATTTATTCTCACACCTTTCAGTTAATCGGTTATCATTTGGACGCAATATCCTGCGAAAAGTTTCCACCGCCCTTTTTGGCATCCGTTCGCCTGCGAGCCGCGTCTTAGTTTGCGCACACGGAGGTGACGAGATGATGAAACACAAAAACACCATCGCGCTGCTGGCGGCGCTGTGTCTGGCCGCCAGTTCATGGCCGGTCGTGCCAATGAAGGCATCGACCCAGCCGCAAAACCCCCAACCCCTGCCGATTATCGGCGCTCAAGCAGCGCGGGCGGAAGCAGCGCCGCTTGCCCCCCAATCGCTCGCGGCCGAGGCCGCCATCGTCATAGACGCGGACACGGGCGAAGTCTTGTTTCAAAAAAACGCCGACCAGCGCAAAGCGCCAGCCAGCACCACCAAGCTCATGACGCTGCTGCTCGCGGTCGAGCACGGCGGCCTGGACAGGACGGTCACGGTGCCTGACTCGGCGGGCAAGGCCCCTGCGGGTTCATCGCTGGTACCGGTCTACCCGGGTGAGAAGATGCCCATGCGCGACCTGGTGTACGGCTTGATGATCAAATCCGGCAACGACGCGGCCAACGCGATCGGCACCTTGGTATCGGGCAGCGTGGCAAGTTTTGTGGATGACATGAACGAACGCGCGCAAGCGATGGGGCTGAAAAACACCCGTTTTGTCAATCCCCACGGCTTCCCCACCGACGGCCATTATTCCTCGGCGCGGGACCTTGCGAAGCTTGCGCGCGCCGTTTTGAACAACAGCGCCTGCCGCAAGGTACTTACGACAAACCGCTACAAGATGCACTCGACAAGCCGCCGCGACGTGCTGACGCTGAACCGGGACTATGCGATTCTCAATGAAGACAGCCCCTACTACTACGCGCCCGCGTTTGGCGGCAAGACCGGCTATTCGGTGTCTTCGGGCCAGTGTTTCGTTTGCATGGCGGAAAAAGACGGGCATACGCTGATTTCAGTTGTGCTGAACGCGGCCCAGACCAAGCCGGAAAAATGGATCGACAGCAAGAAGCTGCTCGAGTATGGGTTCAGCAAGTTGGGCGCATAACCTCGCGCAAAGTTGAGGGGCTGTTGGGAAAGCAAGAAATCAGCAACAGTCCCTTGTTCGTTTTATTTCACCGCCGTCAATGCGCCCGCGTCGATTTCATAAACTTCGTCGCACAATTCCCCGATGTCGCCCTCGTTGTGGCTGGCGATGACCATGGTCTTGCCTTCCCCGGCGAGCTTGCGCAAGAGCGCGCGCATCTCGGCGACGCCCGCGCGGTCAAGGCCGTTCAGCGGCTCGTCCAGGATCAGTATTTCCGGTTCCTCCATCAGCGCTTGTGCCAGGCCCAACCGCTGGCGCATGCCCATCGAATACTTCCCCACGCCCTTTTTCTCCTTGGGATCAAGCCCCACGCGCCTGATGGCCTCGGCGACCGCCGCCTTGGGCACGCGCTTGTTGAGCGCCCACAGGCTCAGCAGGTTGGAAATTGCGCTGCGCCCCGGAAGAAATCCCGGCGCTTCAATGATCGCGCCGACTTCGCTCACCTGCTGTACATCCCCAAACAGCCGCTTGCCGTTGATCACGACCGTCCCGGCCTCGGGGATCAGCAGCCCGCACAGGCATTTGAGCAACACCGACTTGCCCGAGCCGTTGTTGCCCACGAGCCCCGCCACGCGCCCCGCCCCCACTTGAAATGAAACGCTTCTTAGCACCTGATTTTGCCCGAAGCGCTTTGAAACGCCTTCGCAGGCGATCGGATAATCGACCATCATCTTCCCCCTCCTACACATCCCGGTGCGGCACCGCATAGTCAAGCTTCTTCGCCCTTGACCGGCACAAAACCGCCGCCCCCAGCGCAAGCGCGGACAATATTCCCACCGACGCGGGGATTGTCGGGTACTTGGGCGCGCGGTCAAATACGTCATGGTAGGCCGCGAGCGCGTGCACCATGGGCGAAAGCCATTGGTTGACGACCAGCGGCCCGCTGCGCAAGAGGATAAACCCCATCTGGTGGGCGCACAGCGCCGCCGCGATGCCCACGCCGCGCCGGTAAACGAGGCCCAGAAAAAACATCGCAAGCGATAAGGCCGCGCCGTAGAGCGTTTGCAAAACAAACGTAACGCCCAGCAATTGATAGGGCGCATACGCCCGCAATAAATAGACCGCGCTGAAACGGAAACTCAAATCGTTGAGCGACAAACTGCCCCTGGCCACGTTCAGCATGGTCGCGCTCCAAACGTTGCCCACGTATGCGCGCGCGGACAGCACAATCGCCGTAAACAGGAACATGATCAGCTGGTACAGCGCGCAAATCACGGCGACATAGGCGATGTGCGCCGCCATCCATTGTCGGCGGCTTACGCGCACGCCGATGAACGCGATGCGCTCGTCGATGAACGGCGCGTCCGACAGCATGATGATCAGCCCCACCGCGGTCAATAATGTGCAAAAATGATCCGACCCGGCGATGATGTACGCTTCGGCCAATTGCACGGAACCGCCGAGTTTGGCAGCCGAGCGCAAGAGCGCCATCGCGGGCATGAAGGCGAAGTTGCACCCAACGGCAAGCCCGATCCAGGAAACCGAGCGGTGCGGCCAGGAAGAGAGGCGCATGCCCAGTAGCCGAAGGACCACGCGTGCGCTATGCATGCTTGCACCTCCAATTCATCGAAATCGCGCAGAGCGCGACCAGCGCCGCCGCGTACATCATTTGCCGCCCGAGCACCATCAGGAGCGACGGGATCAGGCTGCTGCGCGCGATCATGTATTCCATGGGAAACCACAGAGACGACCCAACCGCCGTCCACAGCGCCTGATAGCAGACGAGCGGCACAACGAACACGGCCAGGCGCGTTGAGAAAAAGCTGGCGCTGATAAGCCCCGGCAGCGCCCACACCGCCCCGAACAGCGCCATGAGACCGGCCTTGATCGCGATCACCCAACCCGGCCCCCAGCCAAGGATGATGGGTTCCCACAGGGTGCCTATGTAGTAGCCGGACAGCGTTTGGGCGGTGACCGGCAGGAACAGGATTACCCCAATCAGCGCCACCGCGATGTAGGGCAAGGCCAGCGCCGCCGCGCCCGCGCAGGAAACCGCCAGCATTTTCACCGCGATATAGCGCCTGCGCGGCGCGCGCAAGAGCGCGTATTGCGTGTAGCCCGACTTGCGCTCATCGAAAAACGATGCCGCATAGGGCAGCATGCAAAACAGGATCGCGAAGGGATGCAGCCCGCTGAACGACTCGGCAAAGGTCATATAGTATAGGTAGTCCAATTGCGTAAACGCGTATGTGTCGAAGATCAGTTCAAAGCAGGGGGTTACCAGCACGAAAAAAGCGGTCAGCGCCGACAGCAGAAGCCATTTGTTGAAAAGTCCGTTTCGTACCTCGCGCATAACGGCCATCTCTCCCCTCTGCGCTTATTTTCCGTAAGACGGCGAAACCACGTCCACCACGCCGGTTTGCGCATCGACGACGAACGTGCCGGTATAGGTTTTGATATCGCTCGGTGCGCCGAAGTCGCTCTGCTGCACATATCCCTCCTCGTACAAAGGGATGTGAAAGTACCAGACAGGCTTGGCGTATTGCAGCTTTTTTGCTTCATCATAAAGGTAGCGGTGGCGAAGCGATATTTCGTCCACCGCGCGGCCCGCGGGCGGGTTCAGCGTCGTGCCGACATGCGCCCGTACAACCTCAAGCGCCTGATCAAGCGTCAGCGTTTGAACGGCGCGCTCGTTTTGAACGGCCGATGGGATTCGCCACAAGAAATTGGTCATCCCCAGAACGGAAAAAGTCGCCTTGATATAGTTGCGCGACTCGTTCATCCTGGGCTCCGTCACCCGCAGCGCGGTATAGCGCGGATACGCGCGAACGTAATGCTGCCCCGACGCAGGCGTGATGCTTCGGGTATACACGTCGATTCCCGGTATGGAAAAGCCGTTCATGACCCGGGTCAGCGCTTCGTCCACGTCCCTTTCGCCCATGACGGGCAAGTCGGGCGACCCCTCCCGCGTCCCGCCGGGCGCCTTTTCCCCTTCGTCGCAGCTGTATAAAATGCCAAAATGCGCCTCTCCGTTGTCCCATTGCAGCCATTGCTCCGCCCCCGCGGCATCCGTCAGCGTCCAATACGCCCCCAAATTATCGTCATTGCGCTTGGCCGCCTCATTCTTCCCATCGCCGAAAAAAGCAGAAAGCACCGTGCCCTCGTCAAAGTGGCGCCGGACCAGCTCAAACTCGGTCACCGCGTCAATCAGGGGCACCGAGACGGTCGCGCGCACGGGCAATACCGCTCCGCTTGCGCCGGCGAGGTCCATGTCCACCCGCCGCCCGTCCTCGGCGCACGCCGCCGCCGCATCCGACGCGGGCGTCGCCTGAACCTGCTGCTCTGCGGCCGTCATGGCGCGGTCAACGCCCCCGTCCTCTATCGTCTCCGGCGTCGGCGCACAACCGGACAACAGCAGGCACAAAGCAATGCTCAGCCCTAAGGAGAGAAGCGCCTTTCCTCTTTTGAATATGCCGCGCATCGTGATCCCCCTTTCTGTTTTTCACAATAGATGGCGCGACCCATGTTGATCGAGCCGCGCCATCGGTCAGCGCCGTTGTAATGCACATACGCCACACCTTCATATTAATATTTATTTATCAACATAAAAAGCGCAGCGACGGTTTATTTTTGCGGCTGAACTGTGGCAAATATTAACGATAGGAACAATTGCGGACGGTACGGAGGCTGCACATCCGGATGCTGGCAGCAAGGTAAATGATCGCCCTGTAAAATGTTCGGTTTCCCTTGACACATTCTTCCGCGCCGTGCTATAATTTCGTGGTCAAGCAGAAGCAACCGCTTCTCACCCGGCGGCATCGCCAGCGCGGGTTGCAATACGGAACCACCTCGGTTCCCCATGCGTGAGAGCGGCGATTCTGCGCCGCTTGTTTTTTATGTTCCGACAGGCTATGATTTCAGGAGGTGTATCGGTATCAACGATCTGATGATTAACGAGGAAATCCGCGACCGCGAGGTACGTTTGGTAGGCGACGACGGCGAGCAATTGGGCGTAATGCCCCTTGCTCAGGCCATAGCGCTCGCCGATGAGAAGAGTCTTGACCTGGTCAAGATCGCTCCTCAGGCCAAGCCGCCCGTATGCAAACTGATGGATTACGGCAAGTACCGCTTCGAACAGTCCAAGCGTGAACGGGAGATTCGCAAGAATCAAAAGATCATCACCCTCAAGGAGGTGCGCTTGTCCGCCACGATTGAGGACCACGACGTGGATGTCAAGTACAAAAACGCCGTCAAGTTCCTTCAGGAGGGCGACAAGGTGAAGGTGACGATCCGCTTCCGCGGCCGTCAGATCACGCACTCCGAGATCGGCCTGGAGGTCATGAAAGATTTTGCGGAGCGAATCAAGGACGTCGGCGTCGTGGAACGCCGCCCGTTGATCGAAGGCCGCAACATGATCATGATCGTTGCGCCCAAAGCCAAAGATTGACGCGGCATCCATTAGGCCGCGAGGATGAGAGGAGGAGTTCCCATGCCCAAGCAAAAGACCCACCGGGGCGCCGCCAAGCGCTTTTCGCTGACCAAGAACGGCAAAGTCAAGCGTGCCCAGGCGTATAAGAGCCACATCCTGACCAAGAAGCCCACCAAGCGCACCCGCAACCTGCGCAAGGCTGCCTATGTCGCGTCGGGCGAAGCCAAGGTCATGAAAAAGCTGATTCCATATAAGTAAGGAGGGGAACCTACATGGCTAGAGTGAAGAGGGCTGTCAACGCCCTGAAAAAGCGTCGCAAGGTATTCAAGCTGTCCAAGGGCTACTTTGGCGCCAAATCCAAGCAGTACCGCTCCGCGAGCGAGCAGGTTCGCCGCTCCCTGCGATACGCCTACATCGGCCGCAAACTCAAGAAGCGCGATTTCCGCAGGCTCTGGATCGCCCGCATCAACGCCGGCGCCCGCGTGAACGGCCTGAGCTACTCGCGCATGATGAACGGCCTGAAGGTGGCCGGCGTGACCATCAACCGCAAGGTTTTAAGCGACCTCGCCATCAGCCAGCCTGCCGCGTTTAAGCAACTGGCCGATACCGCGAAGAAAGCGCTGGGTTAACCAAACAACTTCTTCCCCGCTTCGGCGGGGACTTTTTGTGCATGGAGGCATCATGTCCGACATCAAAATCTTGTTTTTCGACGCCGACGGCACGCTCATCGGGCCAAACTTCCCGGTCATGAGCAAAAAAACCGTCGAGGCGCTCAACCGCGCGCGGGAAAAAGGCGTCAAGCTCGTGCTCACGACCGGCCGCACCACGCAGGAACTTGAGATCCTCTCATACTTTACCTTTGACGCCTACTGCCTGATGAACGGGCAGGTATGCTACGCGGGCGATGCGGTCCTGCGGCTAAACCCCGTGCCGCGCGAGGACGTGCGGGCGCTTGTTGAAATTCTCACGGAAGACCCTTTCCCCTGCGCTTTCGTCGAGCTTAACCGCTGCTACATCAATCACCTGAGCGAACACGCTCAAAGGCTGTACAGCATGGTCAATTCGCCTTTCCCGCCCGTGATGAACCCCCGTGAAGCGCTGACGGGCGATATCTACCAAATGAATTTTTTTACCACGCCCGAGCGCGAGGAAGCGGCGCTCAAGCGCATGCCGGGCACCATGTCCAGGCGTTGGAGTTCCATTCATTCCGATATCATCGCGCGCTCCGGCGGAAAGAAAGACGGCGTCGAAGCGGCGCTAAAGCATTTCGGGCTTACGCGCGATCAAGCGGCGTCATTCGGCGACGGCGAGAACGACCTTGACATGTTCGAAGCGACCAGGTATTCCTTCGCGATGGGCAACGCGTCGGACGCGGTCAAGGCGGGCGCGACCCACGTAACCGGCCGCTTCGACGAGGACGGCGTGGTAAGCGCCATGATCGAGCTCAAAGTGATCGAGCCATTCTAACCAGGCGCCGCGACGCAGCGCGGTCATGGGCTGAACTGGACCTCGATCTTTTGCGCGGCTCCCTGGATGTCAAGATGCAATGCGCACGAGGCGAGGTCAATCCCCTTGGGCACCTCGCATGTGATCACCAGCCTGCTTTTGCCCATGGGCAGCAAGGATGTTCCGAGCGAGCGTCCTTCATCGCGTTCGCATTGGATGGCGCAGGGGTAGCGGATGTCATTAAGCCGTACGTACCCCTGAAGCAGCGTAGGCAATTGCAGCGACTGGTCGGACAGGTTGACGATCTCCCCATCCGCGATGTACATCCGGTTTGACCGGTCCCCCGGCCAGAGGCGGTCGAGCACATCCGACGTGCGCGAGGGCGATAGGGTATATGCTTCCCACGCCCTGTCAAGGCGCAGCGACATCTGTCCCTCCAGCGCATAAGCGACGCCAGGTTTCACCTGCCGCGCATTTTCCGTCAGCGGTTGCGAAGGCACGGAAGGCTCCGTTTCGGCGGCGGGCTGTTTTGCGCCGCTCAGCAACTCGATCAGGGTGCGGTCGGCCATGCCGGTGGGCAGCCGAGAAAAATACTGCTGCGCCTGTTTGGTCGAAGCGCGGGTCACCTTGCCATAGTTCGAATCCACCTTGGCCTGAAAAAACGCCATGTCCTTGAGCAACTGCTGATACGCCTTTACCGCGGAGCCCTTCCGCGTATCCAGGCACTGCGTGGCTGCTTCCAGCACCGGCAGGCCCTGCGCGTATCCGTCTTCCTTCAGTACGACAGCCGCCATTTTCGGCCTGTCCTTTTCCCAGTACATTGCATTCAGATCCCAAAGCGCGTAATCGCCCGGCCACAGCGCAAGGAAATCGCGCGTCGCCGCCACCGACATCGCCTCCACGCGCAGCTTGGCTGTCTTGTACTTCTCCGCCTCCCGAATGGCGGTGCGGATCACGCGCGTCTCGCCATAGACGCGGATCTCGCCGCCCTCACCCGCGAAACTGCGCAAAAGATGAAGCCCCTCTTCATCCATCGGCAGCGTAAACCGCTCACACTTGCGCCCGCCGATCTTGGTCTCCTCCGCCTTGCCGACAAAGTCGTAGCGCACGCCGCCGGTCGCAATCGAAAGCGCATCCGCCTTGACGGCCGATGTCCTGAGCAAGCATACATAAAGAACAGGCTCCATCAGCGACAGTTCCCGGTTGCCGCGCACGCCGGGGTACAGCACGCATACGCCTTCGCCCATGTAGCCGCTGGCTTCGCCACGCTCGACAGAAGCCAGCATCTGCTGGGCGAGCAAGCCGTGCGCCGACCAATCGCCGGTCGCGTCATCCATCTTGTAACCCTGATACCGTTCGAACTGCATATTGCCGTCGAGTCTTGCCGCCAGCGGCAGTATTTCGGCGCGGGCACAGGACGCGCCCAGCAGCATCAGCAGCAAAATCAGCGCGATTTTCCGCATCTCAGCCACATCCTTTCCATCCATAGCGCGATACATGCCGCCGCACTGAGCAACCCCACGCGCAATACATCCGATTTCAGAGCGCCGCGCACATCGGGCGCGCGAAAAGGCCGCGCCTTGAAGGCAGTGATTTGTTTTCCATAAAACTCCAGATCAGACCAGCGGGCGGGGAGCAGGCGCACCGGTATGCTCATAAGCACCGCCAACAACGCGCCCAGCGACAGGAAAAAGAGCAGCGTCACCCCCGCGAAGCGCCAAATGCCGCCGCGCCTTGAAAGCGCGGCCACAGTATAGGCGACGGCCGCCAGCCATGGCGCGGCGCACAGGAGCCGCGTGAGCCTTACAAACTCCGCGCCGCTCAATTCAAAGGGATCGGGCTCAATGCCCAGCATGTTTTGAAGCGTAAGCAGTGCTTCCCGGCCATCCGCCACAAGCCTGTCAAAGGTCATGACCTGCGTCTTTGCGCCCTGTTCTTCCCCGGTCAGACCGCCCTGTGAACCTTCCTCAGCCGGGATCAGCATCAGCGGCCTTTGCGCATCTATGACGCCCACCACGCGCATCAACTTGCCGTCCAGCCGGACGAATACCGCGCCGGGGTCTATGCTGCCGAACAGCAAAAAAGCGGAATCACTGTCGAGCGCGCATACGCTGCGTTCATCGCTCTGCGGCAACCGCCCGGAAACCAAGGGAAAGATCGCGATTCTCTCCGGCGCGCCCAGGAAGGACAGCACGGCGGCTTTTGCCGTGCGGTCGGGCATGGCGTCGCTTACCATCTGCTTGGGCGCGGACTGCCGATAGGCCGTCCATCCCAGATCCGGCCTGAGCGCCGTCAACAGCAATAAGTCCTGGCTGGTCAATGCATCAGCAGAACACACGGCGCTAGCCCCCCATGCCCGATCCATGGATCGGGCGGTAAACGCGGCCATGGCGGCACAGCACACAAACGCAAGCGCAAGGATCGCCGCAATTGCCGTCCGCTTCATGACGAACTCCTGACGCGGTCGCCCGGATTGAGCGGCTTGCTTTTTGAAACGATCACCTGATCCTGATCGGAGAGCGAGGCGCTGATGGCCGCATGCTCCCAATCGGCTTCGATGACCTCCACCGGCACAAACTCCGCGTACTCCATATCGCCCAGCACGCTTTGCCCCATCCGAATCCGGTACACGCCCTTGACCCCGCCGTTTTCGACGATCGCGCCGCGCGCTACGCGCATGGAGTAGGTTTGCGTATCCTGCGTCGCGGTGATGCTGACCGCCTGACCGATGGCGCCGGCGCCATCCGGCAGGTCAAAGCTCGCCTCATACCCTGTCTTTGTGGGGCTGATCCCCTTCAGCACGGCCACTTCCTGGCTGGCGCGCGCGTCGCCCGACCGCTGGAACCTCGCCTCCATTCCAGGCTTCAGGTGCTTGGCCTGATCCTCTGTCACCTCGCATCGCACGACCAACCCGGACGACGTTGGCGAGAACCTGAGCGCCGCGCCCGCCGCTTTTTCCCCCGGTTTTACGATCACCTCGCCGATGAGGCCGTCCACCGGAGCCACAAGCACCGCGCCGCCATATAGCAATTGCGAAAGCTGATCGACCTCGCGCTGTGCTTTGTCGATTGCCAGGCGGCTGATCCGCTGCTCAAGCTCCTTCTTCTCCTGGCTCCCTTTGTCGCCACCGGCATCCGGCGCGGGTGTCGGCGTCGGCGTCGGCTGTCCGGATGGCGATGCGGCCGGTTGCTCCGCCTGCTTCAGCGCCTCAAGCTGCGCCTCCCATGTAAGCTTCTTGACCTCCACCTGTTTCTCGTCGAGCTTTCGCTGGAGTGCCTCCGCGTCGTAACTCAACAGAGCCTCCCCCGCCTTGACGCTTTGCCCCGCGCGGACATAGACCCGCGCCACGGCAAGTTCCTCTTCGGCCATCACCGGCCATTGTTCCCGCGCTTCGATCGCGCCGCTGAGCGCAACCGTGTGCCTGAGCGCCCCGGGAAACGGCCGCGCGCACTTGACGACGGGCAGCATGATCGAATCGGCGGCGCGGCTGAGCAGCGTCAGCAGCGCCATGGCCGCCAGGAAGTATCCCAGGACACGCGGCCAACGGGACCTTGCTTTTTCATCTCGTCTCATCCTCAACTACTCCTTCATACCCATCGTGCCGATGCCCTGCTCGAGATACTGCTGCCCGCACAGGAACACCAGCAGCGCGGGCAAAAGCGCCAGCACCGACGCGGCCAATGCCCTGCCCATGAACTCGCCCGTGATTTGCGGAAGGTACAGCGTCAGCGGCCACAGCGGCTGCGAGCGCAGCAGCGTCATGGGCTGTTCGATCATGCCCCAAGCCTCCAGAAAACCCAGCACCATCGCGCTGAGCAGCCCCGGTATGCCCAGCGGCAGGCCCACCCTAAAAAACGCGACCCACTCCCCCGCGCCGTCGATGCGCGCCGCTTCCAGCACGCTGTCCGGCACCGCCTCGAAGAACTTGGCCATGATAAAAACCGGGAAGGTGGAAAACGCGAGCGGCAGGATGATCGCGAAGCGCGTGTCGATCAGGTGAAGCGCGTCCAGCGACAGGTACTGCGCAACCAGCGTCACCTGAAACGGCATGAGCATCAGCGCGATGTAGACCGTAAACAGCAGCTTCTTCATCGGGAAACGGTAGCGCGCAAACGCCCAGGCCGCGCTGCCGCCGATCACCGCCTGCCCGATCAGCGACAGCACCGCGTAAGTTGCCGAGTTCCAGAACATCGCGAAGAACTCCGGCGAATCCAGCATCAATTCAATGTGTCCTCTCAGCGTGGGGTACATGGGCAACAGCGGCCAATAGGCGTAGCCGTCATTCCCGGCAAACACCGGTCCGAGCGCCTTTGCCGCCTCATGCTGACCCATGAGCGAACCGCTTACCAGCATGACGAGCGGCAGCAGCATCGGCAGGCAGATGAGCACGCACAGGGTAAGCCAAATTGCCTTCTTCACGTGCGCGCCTCCCCCCAACCCTTTTGCAAAAGCAAGATCAGCGCCATGATGGCCAGCGCCACCAGCGTGGCGGCCGTTGAGAGCTTATCGATATCCAAGTGCAGGAACCAGTTGTTAAAAAGGTGCTGCAGCAAGTACATGCGCTCGTGCGGATAATTGCCCGCCACCAGGTACGCCTCGCGGAACACCTTAAAGGCGTTGAGCACCGACAGCACCGCGGTCACGAATACGGCGGGCCACAGGTGCGGCAGCGTCACATATCTGAATTGCTGCGCGGGGTTTGCGCCGTCGATCTGCGCCGCCTCGTACAATGGCACCGGAACCGACATCAGCGCCGAGAGCAGCAGCACCATGTCATAGCCGATGTTCTTCCAGATGTAGCTTACGACCAATACCCAGAACGACGCGCCTGAATTCATGAAGGGCACAGCCTCCATGCCCAGGCTCGTAAGTCCCGCGTTCACCAGTCCCTGCGTGTCAAACAGCGCCCGCCACAGGAGGGCGAAGGACGCCACCGGCAGCGCCAGCGGCACCAAGAGGCTTGATTTCAGGAACGCCGGGGCGCGCTTTGCCATCAGCGCGGCCCCAAGCGACAGCACCAACAGCAGCGGCACGGCGGTAACCAGAAACCGAACCGTGTTCAGCGCCGCCAAGCGAAACGAGGCGTTGTCCATGAGCATCCGGTAGTTCTCCGTGCCCCGCCAATCACCCGCCACCGTCAGGAACGAGCGGTGCACCGTGTCCGCCATCGGGAACACAAGCAGCGCGCACACGCCGACCAGGCTCGGCAGCAGGAAAGCCATCGCCGTCAGCGCCTGCCGCGCGCCATTACTGCGAAAGGTACGCATTGGCTTTGGCGCACAGGTTTTGTGCGGCCTGCTCGGCGTCGATCTCGCCCGCGAAGAACGGCGCGCTCTCGCTCACGATCATCTGGTACAGCGTGAAATCCGGGATCACGGGGGTTGTCAGTCGCTCGATCATGCCGCGCAGTTGCTCCTGCTGCGCCTTGCCGAGGGCTTTCCAATCGGCCAAGCCCGGGGTTTCCTCTTCGCGCGCCTGCTGGGCGGCAAGCGCCTTCGCGTTCACCGGCAGCCCTTCAAACAGATCGGCCGTCTGGCCCTCTTCACTTAGCATGTATTCGACAAACCTCAAGCCCGCCTCGCCATGCGCCGAACTTTTGTTCAGTCCCAGCACCAACATGGGCACAAAACAGCCTTCCGCCTGTCCGGGCAGCGGCGCGAAGCCGCCTTCCGCCTGAGATACCAGCGCGCTGTTGGGGTGTCTCGCGCTATCAAGGCCGCGCAACAGGTAGGGGAGCTGCTTTTGTATGCCATCGCGCATGTTGACGACGCCTCTGCTCTCTTCAAGGCTGTTGTACCCAAGCGCCGGACGGTACGGGTTCCAGTCCCACGCAAAGGCCGCCCCTTCCGGTTCAGATCCCGGCAGCAACGCCGACGGGGCGCGGATCGCCTTGAGCGCCGTCAGGAACGCCTCGATCTTCGCTTGGTCGAGCCATCCGTCCTTGGCAAACCACGCGGGCGCGCAGCTTACGTAAAACGTGCCGATCAATGCATCAACGTCCGTGTAGGCAGCCGGAACATCCGTGTTTGCCCGCGCCCAATCCGCCATATCCTCAAGCGTGTTCATTGCGCGCACATCGCCCCAGAGGCTGGGCAACAGGAACCGTGTGGGTACGGCGGAGATTGCGTCTCCCGCCTTGAACGCGCCCGCCACGTTGCCCAGAAGCGCGCCCGATTCGATCATCGGCTCAGCCACGCCCGACAAATCCATCAGCACGCCCTTGTCGAGGTAGCTTAGAACCGGCAATCCGTCAAGCACCATAATGTCCGGCCCCTTCCCGGCGAGCAACTGCGTGTTCAGCGTACGGATGACGTCGTCCCGGGTGACGGCGGTGCCCTCCGGCAACACCACGTCGATATCCACCATCACGTCCGGATGTTGTTTCTGGAATTGGTCCGCGCACGCCCGAAGCGTGGCGCTGTCGTAGAGCGTGAACACGCTGAGCACCGTGCCGGGTTCAGTGGCCGCGTCCTCGTCATAGCGATACCGCATCAGCAACATGTTTCCCTCTTGCCAATAGGCGACGACGGGGTTGTCCTCCTGATCGAACAGCAACGCCCGCGCCTCCACGTCAGGTCTGCTTGCGGTCATGAGCCTGCCGTCGGCAATCTTCGTAATCAGCGTACCGCCCGCGTTCACCTGGTACAGCCCGTCCGGGCAAATGCTGTACAGCGCGCCCTTCGCGTCGTAACCGACGACCGCGTAAGCGGCGGCGCCCGGCAGCGGGAGCGTTCGAAGAACCAGCCCGGAATCGATATCGAGCACGGTAATCAGGTTGTCCCGCGCCGAATAGACGGCCATCTCGTTTGCGTGCGCCGCCATGGACGTGCCGCCCGAGACGGCATACCTTTGCAGCGTTTTGCCCTCCGCCGAAAACCGATACGCTTCCGTCTCGCTCAGGCCAAGCAGTTCACCGGAAGGCAGTACGCACATCACCAAGCGATCCGAGCCTGTGTCCAGCCGTTGATCCAGTTGCACGCGCGTGGACTGCCCGTCCGCGATCAGCTCAATGTAGGGATGGTGTTCTTCATTCACCATCGCCCACCCGGACGCAAGATACAGTGCGCCGCCTTCGCCCGCGCCAATCCAGTTGACGCCGCCCTGGGCGGGCGAAGCATTTTCATCGTGCCCGGTTTCAAGCTGCTCAAGGGCATTTAAATCCGTGCCCGCGATCAGCTTTTCGCCGCTCCCATCCACGCCATAGATCCTGCCACCCGCACCGGCAAAGGCCAGCGCCCCACCCATCGGGAGGTCTATGGGCGTTTCCACGTACCGCCCCATCGCGACCCTGCCCTCAGCGGCCAGCGCTGTGCCGCCCAGGCACAGCGCCAGGCACAGCGCCAGGCAGATACTCCTCATCAAATTTCTTCTCATTGCGGCCTCCTGTTACTCCGAAAGGTACGCGTTGGCCTTGGTCGCGATATTGGCCGCGGCTTGCCCGGCCGAAATCTTGCCCGCGAAGAAGGGCGCGGATTCTTGGGTCACCATCTGATGAAGCGTAAAGTCCGGCAGCGAGGGCGTTTGAAGCGCGTCGATGATCCCGCGCAACTGCTTGCGCATGTCCTCACTTAGCCACGCCTCCTCAAAGCCCATGTCCTCAAGGGACCAACCCGTCACGCCGCCTGTCGAGGTTTGCGTACTCGCGAGCGCAGCGCCCAGCGTCTCCTCGTTGACCGGGAATCCATGGGTCCCGAACGCCGTCTCAAGCGCCTGCACATCCGCCGACAGCGCCGCAAGCACGAATTCCTTGGCAATGTCCGCGTTTGCGCTGCCCGCGTTGACGCCCAGCACCAAGTATGGCATGTACACGCCCTGCGCCTGCCCCGGCATCGGCATGAAAGCGCACTCCGGCATTTGTGCGGCCACCGCGCCCGGCGTGGAAGCGTCCTGCATGCCCCTGAGCACGTATGGGAAAAACCGTGTCTTGTGAAGCGCGACGAAGGAGTGGGTTTCAGGGTAGTAGCCCTTGCTGTAGTTTTTCCGGTAGGGATCCCACTCGCTCGGCAGCGTCTCAGAGATTTCCGCCATGGCTCTCTTGATGTCGAAATTGAGTTCGGACGCCACTTTGTCATCGTTCCAATCTCCGCGAATGTCCTTGAGCAGCGTCAAAAACTCCGCCAGCTTTGCTTCATCGAGCCGCCCTGCCTCATTTTTCCAGGCGGGCGCGCAGGCTAAGAAAAACTCGTTGATCAGGTCCGTTGGCTCTATGAAGTACGTGGGGATTTGATCGGGATTTTGGGCCGCCCATCCGGCGATTTCGGCCATGGTTTCTTCGCCGGTCAAGTTCCCCCAGAGCGTGGGCAGCAGGAACCGGGTGGGCACGGCGGGGATCGCTCCGTCTTTTTCGAACGCGCCCGTCACGTTCTTGAGCAGCCTTCCCTCCTCCATCAGCGGCCTAAGCACATCCGACAGGTCAAGCAGCACACCCTTGTCGAGGTAGCTTTGAACGGGCAGTTCGTCCAGCATGATCACGTCCGGTCCCTTTCCGGCCAGAATTTCGGTGTTCAGCGTGCGGATCGCGTCGTCCCGCGTGATGGCCGCGCCCTCCGGCAGCGCCACGACCAGGTTCACCTTGGCTTGCGGATTCCGGTCTTGCGTAAGCGCGACGGCCTCGCGCAATGTGTCGTTGTCGTAGAGCGTGAACACGCTGATCTGCGCGGTGGGCTCGGTGGGTATGCTTTGGTCGAACTTGTAGGCATAGAGCAATTCTTGCCATGTGGTAAGGTCCGCGAACCGAACCACCGGCTCGCCGTCCGCGTCGAAGATCAGGCCGCCCAGCATGAGCGAGGGCTTGCTGAGCGAATTCAGGGTGCCGTCGATCATCCTCGTCATCAGCGAGCCGCCCGCGGTCACGGTGAAGATGCCCGCCTTGGTCGCCATGTACAGGCTGCCGTCCGGGCCGTAGGCTATGGGCATGTCGAAATCGGCGTCCTCCGGCGCGGGAAAAACGCGCAGCGCCTCGCCGGTCTCAATGTCGAAGATGCTTACCTGTCCGGCCATCTGCTCATACACCGCGAATTCTTTTCCGCTGGCCGCTATACCGATGCCGCCCTTAACGCTGTACTTGCTCACCTGCTTGCCGTCGGGGGAAAAGCGCCGCGCCTGTGAATCGCCTCGGCACTGTACCAGCATGTCGCCGGCATCCGTCACGGCCAAGCTCATGGCGCTCATCCGCTTGTCCTGATCCGCCTGAAGAACCACGCGCTCGGATACGCCGTCACGGATGCGCTCGACCCACAGCGCCTGCGCGCCGTCGGAACCCGAAATTCCGGCGTCGGCGCGGTCTGTACCGGCGCCCGTAGTGGGCACGATGTAGAGGCTACCGTCCGGGCCGACCGTGAAGTTGTAGACGTACTCCATCGGGCACAGCGCCGCGTCATGGCCGCTCTCGCGCCCCTCCCAGCTTTGACCGTCCTTGCTCACGTAGACAGTTGTGCCATCGCTGCTCAGCGCGTACATCTCGCCGCCCGCCTGGGCGTACACGCTGCTCCCTTCCCCGGGAAGAGCGAGCGCCTTTTCCATGTACCGCCCCATGGCGACCTTGCCTTCCGCTGCCATCGCGGAGCCGCCCAGGCACAGCGCCAGACACAGAACCAGACAAATCAACCTCAAACAATTATTGCGCATAAGATCCTCCTTAAAATCGTCCACAACATCAAGACCACCGGTGACCATGAGCCCATCATACCAACCGTTGATCTAAATACCTTCTAAAAACAGAAATTAGATGAAAATTAGATGCTTTGGGTGTACAATGTTCCCATGGCGAGGAGGTATACGAATGCGAATCCTGATCGTAGAGGACGACGCGGGGCTGGCGCACGGTTTGTCATTTCACCTAAGACACGCCGGGTTTGAGGTGGATGCGTGCGGCGACGGCCTTACGGGGCTAGCGGCAGCCGCGTGCGGCAAGTACGAGCTGATCCTGCTTGACCGGATGCTGCCGGAACTTGACGGCGCGCAGATTGTGCGCAAGCTCCGGGAACAGCACATCGCAACGCCCGTGCTGATGATCACGGCGATGGCCGGAATCGACGACCGCGTGGACGGCCTGGACGCCGGCGCGGACGACTACCTTGTGAAGCCGTTTGCGATGGAGGAACTGCTGGCGCGCGTGCGCGCGCTTGGGCGGCGCACGCCCATGCTCTCGGAACCCGACCGCCTTGAGTACGCGAACATGGTTCTAAATGAAGGCAGAGGGTTCTTGCAAGGTGAGCGCGGCCACACCTGTTCGCTCAGCAAGCGCGAGGCCAGCCTGCTCGTGCAGTTCATGCGCAATCCCGGCCAGACCTTGACCCGCGAGCTTCTGCTCGCGCGCGTTTGGGGCGACGCGCCGATTGAGGGCGGGAATCTGGACAACTACATCTATTTTCTCAGAAAGCGGCTCAAGGCGGTAAACGCGAACGCCGGGATTGCCACCGTGCGCGGGCTCGGCTTTCGATTGGAGAAAATATGATTCGGGCATTGCGAAGGAAGCTGGCGCTGCTGCTGATCGCCTTTATTGCGCTCGTGGTCTTGTGTACGGCAGGCGCGGCGCTCGCCATATCCGAGCATCAGCTAAGTATGCGCGAGCAGGCGCGTTTCTTGGCCCATGCGGATCAGGTCGCACAGGACGTAGGCATTGGCCGGTTGATTGAGAGCGCGCAGCTCGCGAAGACCGAAGCGGCAAACGATCTGATCATCTCGATCCTGGACAACGGCGGCCCCATCGCGTTTCGCGGCGGCTGGCGGCCTCTGACCGAGCGGAGCACACTCATCGCGCGCGCAATGGCGTCCGCGCCCGAGGCCGCGCAGAGGTGGGACGGCGCCGTCACGGGCGATCACGGCGAGCGCTACCTCGCGGCCGTACGCCGCATCAGCGGGTACCGCAGCGCGCAGGCCGTGGTGATGCTTCAGGACATGCGAATGGAGGATGCCCAGCGCCTTAAGCAGCGGTTCATGTTCGCGGGCGTCGCGCTTGCGGCGCTGGCTGTGCTCGCGCTTTTCAGTTGGTTTTTTACCGGCCGGGCCATGCGTCCGATCGAGGAGGCGCACAAAAAACAAAACCAGTTTGTGGCCGCCGCGTCGCACGAACTCAGGACGCCGCTGCAGGTGATCCACACCGCCATGGAGGCCAAGAAACTGAATCCACCCGACGCCGAGCGCTTTACCGAGCAGATCTTTACCGAGCTTACGCACATGGGCAAACTGACGCAGGACCTGCTCATCCTGACCGCCGCGCCCAATGGGAAGAGGGGCAAAGGCGATCCGGTTGAGTCCGGCGCGCTCATTTTGCGCGCCTTCGATCAGCACAGCGCCGCCGCCGCGCAAAAGGGCGTGAAACTATCCCTTCCAAATCCGCCCGCGCCGCTGCCGCTGCTCGAAGGGAACGAGCTCATGCTTCAGCGCGCGCTCAACGTGCTGATCGACAACGCGATCTGCTATACTCCATCAGGCGGTCATGTGACAGTTGCGGTCTCTATGCATTCGCGAACTATCGAGATCTCCGTTCAGGACGATGGCCCTGGGATTGCCCCGGAACATCGTCCGCACATCTATGAACGATTTTACCGTTCTGACAAGAGCCGCACGGACCGCGCGCACAGCGGCCTCGGGCTTTCGATCGCCCGGCAGATCATCGTCAATCATGGCGGTCAATTGACCTATAGCCCCGTTAAACCCCACGGAAGCCGGTTCACCATGATCCTTCCGCTCATCCAGAAGAATGCTGAAAAGATTTGAAAGTCAAATCTTTGCCCTTGCACGCCAAATTGTTGACATCCATCTGCGTTTGTGATATGCTGCTTTCGGTTTGTTTTCAGGGTTTGTGGAAACGCTATGACAAGAACTTCGACCCTCCCCGCTGACGGATGGGGATAATGGCCGCGGACAGCCGGGTCGGACTGCCGGATGGCAACGCCAAAGTTGCCTTTATTGATTGGGTTAAAAGCCCGAATTTTGTAAGTCTGACGTGTAGCCGACTTGCGAAACGGTCAATAAGAGTGGTAAAAGCAAGTTCTTGCTATATAGACTCTGAAACAACAGGCGGCCCGCGCGGGGCATTTTCGCGCAGGGCCGGATGATGGTTTGACGGTTTCAGGCATGTCGCGCGCAGCGGCACGCCTGTTTTTTTGTGCGATTAAGGTGGCGGAGGGCGGTTCACACCATGGAACAACTAAAGCTGTACGGATTCAACAACCTGACCAAGTCACTGAGCTTCAACATCTACGATGTGTGCTATGCCAAGACGGCGCGCGAGCAGCGCGACTATGTGGCCTACATTGACGAGCAGTACAACTCCGAGCGGCTGACCGGCATCCTGCTGCACGTGACCGACATGATCGGCGCGACGGTTTTGAACGTCTCCAAGCAGGACTACGATCCGCAGGGCGCGTCGGTGACCATCCTGATCGCCGAGGAATCCATGCGCCCCAAGGCGCTGGGCGAAGTGGTGCTTGCGCACCTGGACAAGAGCCATGTGACCGTGCACACGTACCCGGAGTTTCACCCCGACACCTCGATTGCGACCTTCCGCGTGGACATCGACATCGCCACTTGCGGCGAGATCACGCCGCTTCGAACGCTCGACTACATGATCGGGTCGTTTGATTCGGACCTCATCACCATGGACTACCGCGTGCGCGGGTTCACGCGCAACCTGGGCGGACAGAAGGTGTTCATGGACCACCGGATCTCCTCCATTCAGGACTTCATCGACGACGCCGTGATTGAAAAATACGACGCGATCGATGTCAACGTATACCAGAGCAACCTGTTCCACACGAAGATGCTCATCAAAGAAGTGGACCTTCAAAATTACCTGTTCAAGACCGATGTGTATGAAATCGCGCCCAAGACGCGGCTTCAAATTACGAACAGTTTGCGCCAGGAAATGATCGAGATCTTTAGCGGCCAGAATGTCTATTGACGGGAAGGGGGGGCAGGCGCGTGAATCAGGATAAGATGCCCGTGTGCGCGGCGCTTGAGCGGATGAAACGCGACCGCGTGATCCCCTTTGACGTGCCCGGCCACAAGCGGGGGGCGGGCAACAAGCCGCTGCGCGCGTTTCTCGGCGAGCAGTGCCTCGCAATCGACGTCAACAGCATGAAGCCGCTCGACAACCAGTGCCACCCCACCGGCGTCATCCGGGAGGGCGAGCAACTGGCCGCTGAGGCGTTCGGCGCGGCCGCGGCGTTTTTCATGGTCGGCGGCACGACCAGCGCCGTTCAGGCGATGATCCTCTCAACCGTGAAGCGCGGCGACGAGATCATTTTGCCGCGCAATGTGCACAGGTCGGCGCTGAACGCGCTGGTGCTGTGCGGCGCGGTGCCGGTGTATGTCAAGTGCAAATCTCACCCGCGGCTCGGGATTGCGCTGGGCACGGCGATGAGCGATGTGGTGGCAGCCATGGATGCGCACCCGGGGGCGAAGGCCGTGTTCCTGAACAATCCGACGTACTACGGCATCTGCTCCGATACGGCGGGCATCGCGCGCGAAGCGCACGCGCGCGGCATGCTGCTTCTTGCGGACGAGGCGCACGGCACGCACTTCTCGTTTGGCGAGGGGCTGCCGATTTCCGCGATGGCGGCGGGCTGCGATATGTCGGCCGTCAGCATGCACAAGAGCGGCGGATCGCTGACCCAGAGCTCGTTTCTGCTGCTGGGGCCAAACGTGAACGCCAACTACGTGCGCCAGGTCGTCAACCTTACGCAGACCACGAGCGCTTCATACTTGCTGCTTTCAAGCCTCGACATGTCCCGGCGCAATCTGGCGCTTCATGGGCGCGAGGTGTTTAAGAACGTGCTGGAACTTGCGGAATATGCGCGCGGCGAGATCAACCGGATCGACGGTTGCTACGCGTTTGGCGGGGAAATCAAGGACGGCGAAGGCGTGTTCGATTTTGACCGCACGAAGCTGGCGGTGAACACGCTGGGGATGGGCTTGGCCGGGATCGAGGTATACGACATCCTGCGCGACGAGTACGACATCCAAATTGAGTTTGGCGACATCGGCAACATCTTGGCCTACGTGTCCGTGGGCGACAACCACAAGAACATAGAGATGCTGATCGGCGCGCTGGCCGAGATCCGCCGCAAGTTTGGAAGGCCCGGCCTCGATCTGATGGTAGACGAGTACATAGCGCCGGATGTGCGCGTGGCGCCGCAGGACGCGTTTTACGCAAAAAAGCGCGCGCTGCCCGTCGCCCAGTGCGCGGGCAAGGTCAGCGCCGAGTTCGTGATGTGTTATCCGCCGGGCATCCCCATCGTGGCGCCCGGCGAGATGATCACGCGCGACATCGTCAGCTATATTGAGTACGCAAAGGCGAAGGGCTGCACCATGACCGGTCCCGAGGATATGCGCATCGAACAAATCAACGTATTGGCGGAGGAGTGACAGGGTGGAATTGTGGTTCAGCGAAATGCACACGCCGAATGTGAAGCTGTCGATCAAGGTTGAAAAGCAGCTTCAATCGGTAAAGAGCAAGTACCAGCGCATCGACGTGTTCGAGTCGCCTGAGTTTGGGCGGTTTTTGACGCTCGACGGTTATATGATGCTGACTGAGAAGGACGAATTCATCTACCATGAGATGATCACCCACGTGCCGATGGCCGTGCACCCCGACCCGCGCACGGTGCTCGTCATCGGCGCGGGCGACGGCGGCGTGCTGCGCGAGCTTTCAAAGTACAAGAACATCGAGCGCATCGACGTCGTGGAGATCGACGCTCAGGTGATCGAGGTGTGCCGCGAGTTCCTTCCGGGCACGGCGTGCGGATTTGAGGACGAGCGGGTGAGCCTGCACATTGAGGATGGGCTAAAGTTCGTGCGCCGCGCGGAAAAGGCGTACGATGTGATCATCGTCGATTCCACCGACCCGTTTGGGCCGGGCGAGGGGCTGTTCACCAAGGAGTTTTACGGAGGCTGCGAAGGCGCGCTGCGCGCTGACGGCATCCTTGTCAACCAGCACGAGAGCCCGTTCTACCCGGAGGACGCGCTGGCGATGCAGCGCGCGCACAAGCGGATCGTCAAATCATTTGACATCAGCCGCGTGTATCAGGCGCACATTCCGTCCTACCCCAGCGGCCACTGGCTGTTCGGGTTTGCGTCAAAGCGCCTGCATCCGGTGAGGGACCTGGACGCAAAAGCATGGAAATCGCTTGGGATTCAAACGCGCTACTACAACACGAACCTGCACCGGGGCGCGTTTTGCCTGCCGACGTATGTGGAGGAGATGCTCAAGGATGCTGAATAGAGCGCACGATGGCTTCATTGGTTGCGACGCGGACTACGCGGACGCGGACACGGTGCTCTTTGGCGCGCCGTTTGATTCGACCACGTCGTTTCGACCCGGCGCGCGGTTCGCGATTCGGCAGATGCGCGGCGATTCGTATGGGCTGGAGACGTACAGCCCCTATCAGGACCGGGATCTGCTGGACTTGCGCGTCATGGACAGTGGCGATTTAGAACTTCCGTTCGGCTCGGCGGCGTGCGCGCTTTCGATGATTGAGGAGCGCGCGGCGCGCATCCTGAAGGACGGCAAGCGTCCCGCGATGATCGGCGGTGAACACCTGGTGACGCTGGGCGCGGTTCGGGCGCTGGCCGTGCGGTACAAGGATTTAAACGTCATCCATTTTGACGCCCACGCGGATTTGCGGGATGATTACTTGGGTCAGAAGTTGTCCCACGCGACGGTCATGCGGCGCGTCTGGGAAATCGTGGGCGATGGGCGCATTCACCAGTTTGGCATCCGCAGCGGTGAAAAGGAAGAGTTCGCGTTCGCGGCGGCGCACACGCGGATGCGCAGGTTCGACCTCAGCTTCGTGCCGGAGGCGCTGGACGCGCCGGTATACCTGAGCATTGATCTGGACGTTCTGGATCCGTCGGTGTTCCCCGGCACGGGCACGCCGGAACCGGGCGGGGCAACATTTTCCGAACTGCTGGACGCGGTATTCAAATTGAAGGGGCTGAACATCGTCGGGTTCGACGTGGTGGAACTGTCGCCGCCCTACGACCCGAGCGGCATATCGGCGGCGGCGGCGTGCAAGATTCTCAGAGAATTGTTGTTGATGACGGGAGGGCGCTAATCATGGGCAAGGCATTGATCATCGGCTGCGGCGGCGTAGCGGGCGTGGCGGTTCACAAGTGCTGCCAAAACAGCGATGTGTTTACAGAGATCATGATCGCGAGCCGCACAAAGAGCAAGTGCGACGCGTTAAAGGCAAAGCTTTGCGGCGGGAAGACCATCATCCATACCGCGCAGGTGGACGCGGACAATGTGGACCAGCTTGTCAGGCTGATCGAGTCGTTCCGTCCGGATGTGGTGCTGAATCTGGCGCTGCCGTATCAGGATCTGGCGATCATGGACGCGTGCCTCATCACCAAGACCCACTATGTTGACACCGCCAATTACGAGCCGCCGGACACGGCGAAGTTCGAGTACAAGTGGCAGTGGGCGTACCGCGAGAAGTTCGAGCGGGCGGGCATTACGGCGCTGCTGGGGAGCGGGTTCGATCCGGGCGTGACGGGCGTGTTCGCGGCATACGCCCAAAAGCACTATTTTGACGAGATCCACTACCTGGATATTCTGGACTGCAACGGCGGCGACCACGGCTATCCCTTCGCCACCAACTTCAACCCGGAGATCAACATCCGCGAGGTGACTTCAGACGGCAGCTACTTCGAGGATGGCCGCTGGGTGCACACGCGGCCCATGGAGATCAAGCGTGAATACGACTTCGCCCAGGTCGGGAAAAAGGATATGTACTTGCTGCACCACGAGGAACTGGAATCGCTGGCGTTGAACCTTACGGGCATCAAGCGCATCCGCTTCTTCATGACGTTCGGCCAAAGCTACCTGACGCACCTCAAATGCCTTGAAAACGTGGGCATGACGTCCATCGAGCCGATCGAGTATGAAGGGCGGCAGATCGTGCCGCTCAAGTTCCTCAAGGCCGTGCTGCCGGACCCGGCCAGCCTGGGCGCGCGCACCGTCGGCAAGACCAACATCGGCTGCATCTGCCGGGGCGTGAAGGACGGGGCGCCCGTTGCCTACTATGTCTACAACGTGTGCGACCATCAGGCGTGCTACCGCGAGGTGGGGTCGCAGGCGATCTCCTACACCACCGGCGTTCCGGCAATGATCGGCGCGATGCTGGTGATGAACGGCACATGGCAAAAACCGGGCGTGTTCAACGTGGAGGAGTTTGATCCCGACCCGTTCATGGACGCGCTGAACCGGTGGGGCCTTCCGTGGGTGGAGGACTTCCATCCGCGGTTGGTGGACTGATGAAGACGCCCTGTTATATCATCGACGAGGCGCTGCTTGAGCGCAACCTCAGCGTGCTCAGGGATGTCGCGCAGCGCGCGGGCTTGAAGGTGCTGCTGGCGCAGAAGGCGTTCTCGATGTTTTGCGTATATCCGCTCATCGGGCGCTACCTGGACGGCACTTGCGCAAGCGGCCTCAACGAGGCGCTGCTCAGCCAGCAATACATGGGCAAGGAAAACCACGTGTTCGCCGCCGCCTACACCGATGAGGAGGTGGACGCGCTGCTCAAGGTGTCAGACCATGTCAGCTTCAACTCATTTGGGCAGTGGCGGCGCTACCGCGCGCGCGCGCTGGCGGCGGGCGTGAAGTGCGGCATTCGGATCAATCCGGAGCATTCCACGCAGGACGGCCACGCGATCTACGACCCCTGCGCGCCCGGCTCGCGGCTGGGCGTGACGGCTGAGAACTTTGAGCCGGAGGCGATGGACGGCATCACGGGGCTTTCCTTCCACACGCTGTGCGAGCAGAACGCGGACGCGCTCATTTCAACGCTGGCCGCGGTGGAAGCGAAATTCGGGCAGTATTTTGACGGGCTTGAATGGATCAACATGGGCGGCGGCCACCACATCACGCGGGAAGACTACGATGTGGAGGCCCTGGTTTCGTGCATCCGCGACTTTCGAGAGCGGCGCGGGCTTGAGGTGTACTTAGAGCCCGGAGAGGCGGTTGCGCTGAACGCCGGGTTTCTCGAATCTACGGTGCTCGACGTCGTGCGCAACGGCATCGACATCGCCATTCTCGACACATCGGCGGCGTGCCACATGCCGGATGTGCTTGAGATGCCCTACAGGCCGCGCGTCACGGGGGCCGGCGAGGCTGGGCGGGCGCACACCTACCGGCTCGCAGGGCCGACATGCCTCGCCGGAGACGTGATCGGCGATTACAGTTTTGACCGGCCGCTCAGACCGGGTGACCGGCTCGTGTTTGAAGACATGGCGATTTATTCCATGGTAAAAAACAATACATTCAACGGCATGAACCTGCCATCCATCGTTCTGCGCGGCACCGACGGGCGCGAAAGGATGGTGCGCGCGTTCGGTTATGAGGATTTTAGAAACCGGCTGTCATGAAAAAGAGCGCGGAGCGGTGCGGCACCGCGCTCTTTCCGTTATTTTGCCACGCAACCATCATTGACACGCATAAACAAAAGCTCTATAATTAATATAATCTTTGCATTTTCCTTGTTTCAGGAAAACATGCAGGAAATATCGATGAAAAGAGGGATTGTCTCATGAAGCGGATCCTTTGCCTCATGCTCGTGGCGGTGCTCATGCTTTCGGTGGGCGCGGTCGGTTCAGCCGAGGGCGGCAAGATTCTCAAGGTTCACCTGCTCAACGAAGTCGAATCGCTCGAGATCGGACTGTCATCGGCGGGCCAGAGCTTTGACGTCATCTGCGCCACCACCGAGGGTTTGTATGCGCTGGATGCGGGCGGCACGCCGGTCCCCGCCATTGCCACCGGCTACACGCTCAATGCGGACAACACCGTTTACACCTTTACGCTGCGCGAGGACGCCTGCTGGTCAGACGGCACGCCGGTGACCGCGAATGACTTCGTGTACGCCTGGAAGCGCGGCATCGACGACGTAGCCCGGCCCGATTACACCTATGCCTGGCTGTTTGAGACCGCGTGCATCAAGAACGCGGCGGAAATCGTCGCCCACGAGAAGCCCGCATCGGAGCTTGGCGTGAAGGCGATTGACGATCATACGCTCGAAGTGACGCTCATTTCCCCTTGCGGCTACTTCATCAACCTGATGACCTTTTCCATCTTCCTGCCCATCAATGAGGCGTTTGCCGAGGCCAAGGGCGGCGACTACGGCAAGACCAGCGACGACGTACTGGCCAACGGGCCGTTTGTGCTGACCGACTACACCCCGGCGTCGCTGTCCTTCAACATGGTGAAGAACGACAAGTACTATGCCAAGGACGACGTCAAGATCGACGGCATCCACTTCCAGGTGATCAAGGACAACCAAGCGGCCATGCTGGCCTATGAGAATGGGGAGCTTGACACCGTGCTGCTGTCGGGCGATCTGACCGAACTGTACCTGGGCAGCGAGGAGTTCAATTCCACGCCGTCGGGCTACTTCTGGTATGTGTCCATGAACCAGAAGATTCAGGGCCTTGACAACAAAAACATACGCGCGGCGCTGATGCACGCCATCGATAAGGAAACCCTGTGCGACTACGTGCTCAAGGACGGCTCCGAGCCGGCGCTGGGCGGGACGCCCAACGCTTTGGCGGGCGATCCGGAAAGCGGCGTGGACTTCCGCGTCAGCTCCGGCACCTATGCCGAGTACGATGTGGCGAAGGCCCAGGAATTCTGGGGCAACGGCCTCAGAGAACTCGGGGCAAGCGACTTGACGCTCGACCTGCTGACTGAGGATACCGAGGAATCGAAGACCGTGGGCGAATTCATCCAGCAGCAGCTGCAAACCAATCTGCCCGGGCTGACCATCACGCTGACCACCACCGTGAAGAAGGACCGCCTGGAGCGCATGCGCCGCGAGAACGGCAAGTACGAGCTGGGCCTCACCCGCTGGGGTCCGGACTATGCGGATCCCATGACCTACTTCAACATCTGGGCGACCAACGGCGGTCACGACGGCATGAGCTGGGAGGATTCCATGACCAATGGGTACGACGAGCTGGCAGCCAACTGCACGTCGGGCGAATTGGCCGCCAAGCCCGTCGAACGCTGGCAGGCCATGAAGGATTTGGAAAAGATCCTCTTTGACAACGCGGTCATCTGCCCCATCTACCTGAAAGCGGACGCGTTCCTGGTCAAGCCGAACGTGACCGGCATTGAGCTTCACACCGTCGGCACGCCGCACGTGTACCGGAATGTAGAGATCGCGGGGTAATATGAGCGATATGGGCGGCGCGCAGTGGTCGCGCCGCCTTTTCCATTTGGACCCAGCGCATGCAAAAGGAGGGATGTCGATGCAAAAATACGAGGCGGACAAGCGAGGGAAAGCGGGTGTGCTGGGGGCGTTCTTCCGCCAGCCAATGGTGAAGTTTGTCGTAAAGAGGCTGCTGATCGCGCTCGTGACGCTTGG
Source organism: Eubacteriales bacterium (assembly GCA_031551775.1). Lineage (GTDB taxonomy): Bacteria > Bacillota > Clostridia > Christensenellales > Aristaeellaceae > Anaerozeibacter. The sequence continues at coordinate 48,726 of JAVBND010000012.1, forward strand.
CGTTATTATCCTTGCGCTTTTTGTTCTTTTGCAGTTCATGCCCGGCTCGCCCTTCAACGATGAGAAGATGTCGCTTGAGCAGATCGCGGCGGCCAACGCCAAGTACGGACTCGATCAGCCGGTCATCGTGCAGTTCTTCCGGTATTTCAAGAACATGATGACGGGCGATTTCGGCGTGAGCTACACCATCGCCAAGAATGTCGATATATCAACGCTGCTTGACGCGCGCCTGGGCGTGTCGATTCGCATTGGGCTTCAGGCGGTGTCGCTGGGGGCCTTGATCGGCCTGTTGCTCGGCATCCTGGCCGCGCTCAAACACAACTCAATCTGGGACACCCTGTGCACGATTGTGTCGGTCATCGGCGTGTCCGTGCCCAGCTACGTGTTCGCGCTTGGCCTGTGTTATTTTGTAGCGTTCCTGCTCGGCTGGTTTCCGACGCTGTATTCCACCGCCAGCCCGTTCTATTCCTCGGTCCTGCCCACCGTTTCCCTGTCCATGTTCACCATCGCCACCATCGCGCGCTTTACGCGCACGGAAATGCTGGAAGTGCTCTCCAGCGACTACATGCTGCTGGCGGAAAGCAAGGGCATCTACGGCCCCCGGCTCATTTGGATGCACGCGATCCGCAACGCGTTGATTCCGGTGATCACGGTGCTTGGACCGCTGGTTGTGGACCTGATGACGGGCAGTATGGTGGTGGAGAAAATCTTCTCCATCCCGGGCATCGGCACGCTGCTGGTGCAGGCCATCCAGACCAATGACTACAACGTGACCGTGGTGCTGTCATTTGTATACAGCCTCATGTATGTGCTGATGATGTTGGCGGTGGATATCCTGTACGGCATTATCGATCCGCGCATCCGGCTGACGAAGGAGGATGCGTGATGGAGGCGAACAACAACAAATATGACCATGTCGGCGATTTTGAATTCGTAGGCATCGACACCGAGAACTTCATCGACGAAACCTTTGCCAGCCAGTCGTTCCTGCGCGACGCCATGGGCCGCTTTGCAAGGAACAAGGGCGCGGTATTCGGTTTGTTCGCAATCGCCGTCATCGTGATCTTTGCCTTCCTCGGACCGCTCATGACGCCCTATGAGTTTTTTCAGCAGGACGCCAAGAGCGCCAACTTCGCGCCCCGCATTCAGGGCGTTGAGAAACTGGGCATCTTCGACGGCAGCGAAACGCTGCGCGTAGCGGGCATGTCCAAGGTGGTCAACAAGTACGCGGCCGAAGGCAAGGAAACCGGCTACGAAGACAGGTACTATTGGTTCGGCAGCGACACACTGGGCCGTGACATCTTCACGCGCACTTGGTACGGCACGCGCATCTCGCTGTACATCGCGCTCTTGGCGGTGGCCATCGACGTGCTGTTCGGCCTGTCCTACGGCCTGTTCTCCGGCTACTTTGGCGGCCGGGTGGACATGGTGATGCAGCGCATCGTAGAGATCATCAGCGGCATACCGTCGCTGGTGGTGGTCACGCTTTTGATGCTGGTGCTCAAGCCCGGCCTGATCACAATTTCAGTCGCGCTGATGATCACCGGGTGGATCGGCATGAGCCGCATCACCCGCGCGCAAATGCTGAAGATCAAGGAGCAGGAATACGTGCTCGCCAGCAAGACCCTGGGCGCAAAACACCTGTTTGTCATCTTCAGGGAGATCCTGCCCAATGTCCTCAGCCAGGTGATCATCACCTCCATGTTCACCATTCCCCGCGCCATTTTTACCGAGGCGTTCCTGTCGTTCGTGGGCCTCGGGGTGCCCGCGCCCATGGCGTCTCTGGGCAGCCTGATCTCAGACGCCTTCAAATCGCTCACCGTGCATCCGTACATGATCCTGCCGCCGGTCATCGTGCTGGCACTTCTGATGCTCAGCTTCAACATGCTGGCGGACGGGCTCCGGGACGCGTTTGAGCCGAAGATGAAAGAAATGTAGGAGGCGGTACAATGAATCCGAAAAATGTACTGGAGATTCGCGATTTGGCCATCTCCTTCAAAACCACGGCGGGCACCGTGAACGCCATCCGCGGCGTGAACCTCGATGTCAAGCGCGCTCAGACGCTGGCGATCGTCGGCGAGTCGGGCAGCGGAAAGAGCGTGACGGTCAAGGCCATCGCGGGCATCATCGCAACGAACGGCGCGGTGAACGCGGGAAATGCGATGTACGCTATGCGCGGCGCGGACGGACGCGATGAGGTCTTCGACCTTTTGAAACTCAGCAAACGCGAGATGCGAAAGCGCATCAACGGCAAGCACATCTCCATCGTTTTCCAGGACCCGCTGGCCAGCCTGAATCCCACCATGACCGTGGGCGCGCAGATCGCCGAGAGCATGACATTCCACGGCCTCTACACCGCCGCCCAGGCCAGAAAGCGCACCTTGGAGCTTTTGAACATGGTGGGCATCGACCAACCCGAGCGCCGCGCGAAGAACTATCCGCACCAATTGTCCGGCGGCATGAGGCAGCGGGTGGTGATCGCCATCGCGCTGGCCTGCGAACCCGACATCTTAATCTGCGACGAGCCGACGACAGCGCTCGACGTCACCATACAGGCCAAAATTTTAGAGCTGATCAAACATTTGCAAAGGCAAATGGGCATCTCCGTCATCTACATCACCCACGATCTGGGCGTGGTGGCCACCGTTGCGGACGATGTGGCGGTGATGTATGCCGGGCGCATCATCGAAAAGGGCGGCGTGGAGGACATCTTCTACAATCCGAAACATCCCTATACCTGGGGGCTGCTCTCTTCGATGCCGGACATCGACGATGTGGGCGATCAGCTCTATACCATCCCCGGCAACCCGCCGAATCTTTTGCATCCGGTGACCGGCGACGCGTTTGCGCCGCGCAACGCTTACGCCATGGGCATTGACTTTCGCGAGGAGCCGCCCATGTTCAAGGTGAGCGACACGCACTACGCGGCCACTTGGCTGCTTCACGAACGCGCGCCCAAGGTGGAGATGCCGGGGGCATTGCTCGCGCGGCTCGAGCGCATCAGGAAAGGGGCGAAGTGATTATGGAAAACAAGCCTCTTTTGTCGGTCACGGGCCTCAAACAGTACTTCAGAATCAACCGCAACTTCACCGTCAAGGCCGTGGACGACGTGTCGTTTGAGGTGTACCCGGGCGAGATTTACGGGCTGGTCGGCGAGTCCGGCAGCGGAAAATCCACCATCGGACGCGCGGTGATCCGGTTGTACAAGCCCACGGCCGGCCAGATCGTGTTTGACGGCATGGACATCTCCGGACACATGGACGCAAGGACTGAGGCTGTGCTGCACACCAAGATGCAGATGATCTTCCAGGACCCGGTCGCCTCACTGAACCCGCGCAAGAAAGTCTTGGACATCGTGGCGCAGGGACTCGATATCCACAGGGTTCCCATGTCAAGGAGCGAGCGCGAGGACCGCGTGGCGGAAATGCTGCACAAGGTGGGTCTCGCCCAGGAGCACATCACCCGCTATCCGCACCAGTTCTCAGGCGGCCAGCGCCAGCGCATCGGCATCGCCCGCGCCTTGATCATGAATCCCGATCTGATCATCGCGGACGAGGCCATCAGCGCACTGGACGTTTCCGTGCAGGCGCAGGTGGTCAACCTGATGAAGGACATCCAGCAGCAGACCGGCATGGGGTTCGTGTTCATCGCCCACGATCTGTCGATGGTCAAGTACCTGTCCAGGCGCATCGGCGTCTTGCACCTGGGGCACATCGTGGAGACCGGCACCAGCGAGGAGATTTTTTCAAACCCCATCCACCCCTATACCCGCAGCCTGCTCTGCGCCAATCCCAGCGCGAACCCGCGCGTGGAGAAAATGCGCCGCGCGCTCAATTACGACTATGCCACCAGCGGCATCGATTACCTGGCAGGCACATTGCGCGAAGTAGGCGGCGCGCACCGCGTACTGGCCACGGAAGAAGAACTGTACCGCTGGATGCGCGCTTGATGAAAATGATGATTCCGGGCGAAACAATTCGCCCGGAATTTTGTGTTTCTGTTTTATGATATGGTCGGTGTGTCAGCCGTTTGCCCGCGCGTACAGCTCGGCGATCTGCTCGGCGTCCGCGATCAGGTACCGGTCCTCCGGCGGGTAGATCGCGCCGCCAAAATAGATCGCGGTGTTCAATCGGCAGCTCTGATCGTAGGCGGTCCGATGAACCGCGGCATGGATCATGTCCGTGCCGATGGCGTCGCGGCACCACTTCACGTCATTGAGTTCAATACCGCCGCCGGGGAGGATTTCGATGCGCCCCGCCGCGTGCTCTATCATCTTTCGTATGGTCTGCGCGCCCCGCGCGACGGTCGGCTGCTGCCCGCTGGTCAGTACGCGCTTTACGCCCAGCGCGATCAGCGTATCCAGTGCCTCAAACACGTTTGGCACCACGTCGATCGCGCGGTGAAACACGCTTTCGTGTTCGCCGATCACGTCCATCATCTTTTCCGCGCGCTTGGCGTCCACCTGTCCGTCCGCGTCCAGGAAGCCAAACACAATGCCGTCCGCGCCATTTAGGAGCAGCATCCGCGCATCCTCAAGCATCACTTCGAATTCCGATTCGGTATAGCAGAAACCGCCTTCGCGCGGACGAACCATGCACATGACCGGAATATCGATGCTCCGCTTTGCGACCCTGAGCGAACCAACGCTGGGCGTCAAACCGCCATGGAACAAATCGCTGTTGAGTTCCACGCGCTGAGCGCCGCCCTTTGCGGCTTCAATCGCGTCCTGGGCCGAGCCGCAGCAAATTTCCAAATACAATGCTCTTTTCATGATTCAATACCAAACACGACGTCCAGGTTCAGCATAAAAGGGAACATCGCGCCGTTGAGGTTTGAAAGCGGCAGCACGTCTTCATGAAGCGCAATGCCGATCTCGCCCATGGCCGCGCGCCGGGCCATGATGCGCGCGTATACTTCAGGGTATTCACGTTCAAGCTGGGCGCGAAGCGCGGGACCGGCGACGATCACCGCGTCCTCGCAAATGGCGGTGCGCACCGGATCGGGGTTTGAGGCGATGATGTCCACCTGAAGATAAGCGCCGTCGGGCAGCGTATGCGTTGAACCGTCGAAGGAAAGCGAATTGACCCATTCATCCTGTCCCGTATAGTGGCCGCAGTTCAATTGCACATGGTATTCGGGACCGCCGATGATGTCGTGCACCGCGTGATGCAGCGTATTGCCGTCCGCGTTCACCTTGACGGAGGAATACCACGCGCACATGGCCTCAAAGAACTTGCCGTAGAAGGAGAACAGGTGCGCCCGCAGCGCTTCCTTCATCGAAGCCTCATCATAGGACGCGACGCCGACGCGCGAGGTCAGGGAGCCGCGAATGCCATAGCAAACGCCGCAGACGTCGCCCAGCTCCAATGTGCTCGAGTCGAGCGGCGAGCGCATGCCCAGCGCGACGCTCTCGCGCCCGAAGTTCGTCAGCGGGTGCATGACCACCGGCGCAAAGCCCACCTTCGCGCTCTCGGCCAAGGCGTATTCGCTCATGCCGGGCTTGAGGTTTTTCAGCATCCTGATTACGACGTTCGCGCTGCGCGCGCCGGCCGCTTCCGCCGCGGCGATTTCCTTGGCGTAATGCACCTGAAGGCGAATGCCGCCGTCAAGACCGGTGACCGTTTCGGTGTAGTTGCGCACCTTACCCTCCCCAGCCGTCCTTTCGAGGATTTCGACGACGTAGTGCGGCACGTCAAACGTATACTTCGGATCGGTCGAAACAAATGCGGAAACAAAGTATTTAAACCCGATCAGGCCGACCTGCGCGCCGCTGAAAACGCCTGCCCGGCAAAGGATTTCGTCCAAATGCTCGTCGGCGTCGCGCGGCTGGCCCTGCAAGCTGAAATTCCGGTAGTAGACGCGGTGGATTTCGTAGGGAACGATTGCGCTGAAGGACATGCCCTCGTTGCCGACCAGCAATGTCGGCGTGCCCTTTGGGGGAACGACAAACAGCGCCTCCTCAAACCGGCAGTCATACCCTGAGAAGTATTCGATGTTCGCGAAGTGCTCGCGGTCGCCGTAGATCACCGCCACATCAACGCCATCCTCCGCCATGCGTTTGCGCAGCAGGTCAAGCCTGAACAGGTAGTCGTCTTCTCCCATCGCAATCTCCTGCACATCCACTTCCCGCACAAACAGAGGGCTGGCCTTTTTCAGAACTGCCTTTCCCATACAAACCTCCACGCTTACACATTAAGTTAAACGACCGTTACCATTATACATAAAATAAAATATTTCGTCAAATATTCAATTGCATTTCTGGCCGGTTTGTGCTATCGTTGTCTCGGCAAATAGATGTTTGTAACAATTTACGGAGGCATTTGCATGGCTCAATATGTGCCCTTGGTAAAGGAGTACCGGGGAGATCTATTGGATTTGACGCACTACGGATACCTGGTCGTCGTGGATGAGCATTCAAATGTGGTCTATCAGGCGGGCGATCCGGAGGCATTGGTCTATTACCGAAGCGCCTCCAAGCCCATCCAGGCCCTTCCGGTGATAAAGCACCGTCTTGACAAGGAATACGGTTTGACGCAAGAGGAAACCGTGCTCTTTGCCGGGTCACACGCGGGCGAGCCGGAACATCTCGCGGTCATTGAGAGCATCATGCGAAAGAGCGGCTTCTCTGAGGACATGCTGGTGATGAAGCCGGCGGTTCCTTCTTATGCGCCCGCGAATGAGGCGCGCATACGCGCGGGGCTCGCGCCGCGCAAGTTCTACCACAACTGCGTGGGCAAGCATGCCGCGCTGATGCTTTTGCAGCGTTCTCTCGGCGCGGCGCCTGAGGACTACTGGAAAATGGACGCGCCGGCCGAACTTGAAGTGCGCGCTTGCCTTGCAAAGATGAGCGAGACCGATCATATCGAATTGGGCATCGATGGCTGCGGCGTGCCGGTCTTCGCCGTTGGGATAAAGCACATCGCGGTCGCGTTCAAGAACCTCGCCTGCATTGATACGATTCGCGACGACGCCCTCCAGCAGGCGGTCGCCGACTATGTGCCGCGCATACACAAGTACCCCCACATGATGCGCGGGACCGGCTACATATGCTCGTATTTGAACGAAGATCCCAACATCATCGCCAAGGGCGGCGCGCTTGGCGTATATGGGTTCGGGCTCAAGAAACAGCGCCTGGGCGTCGCGTTCAAATTTGTCGATGGAACGGAACACAATTGGCCGCTGATCGCGCTGAGCGTTTTGCGGGACCTCGGGGTTCTTTCAAAGGAAACCGAGGCAAACTTGCTCCATTCCTCTCCCCTGCTCTTGCTCAACGACAACGGCACCATGGTCGGACGCCGGGATGTATGCTTCAAGGTGGAGATCTGATATGCGAACGGAAGCATTGTTTGAAGAATATCGCGGGGACGTGCTCGAATGCGTGCACTATGGGACGTACGCGCTCGTCGATGAAAACGAAATGATCTTAAGCAAAGGCGACGCCGACTGGCGCTGCTTCTACCGTAGCGCCTCAAAGCCCATTCAGGCGCTGCCCATCCTCACGCGCGGACTTAACCAAAAATACGGATTGACGGACGAGGAGAGCGCGATCATTTCCGGTTCGCATTGGGGCGATGAGGAGCATGTGCGCGTTTGTCAATCGATCCTTGAAAAGACCGGCCTTCGGGAAGAGCAGATGGTGATGCTGCCCACCTATCCCGTGCGCCCGTCGCGCAGGGATGAGCTTCTGTGGAAAAACCTGCCCCCGCGCAAGCTGTACCACAACTGCGCGGGAAAACACCTGGGGCTGATGATGCTTGCGCGCGAACTCAATGAACCGGTGGAATCTTATTGGCGCAGGGATAGCCGCACGCAGCGCGCGGTGCTGGACATGATCGCGCTTGTCAGCCAGACGCCCGAGGCGTTCATTGGGGTGGGCGTTGACGGCTGCGGCGTGCCGGTGTTCGCGGTGCCGTTTCAAAACATCGCGCGCTCCTTTTTGAACCTCGTCAGGCCCGAGCGGATTCCAAACGATGCCGTCGCGCGGACGGCCGCGGAGAATTACGGGCGGCTGCACTTGTTTCCCACGATGCTGGCGGGCAAGGACCTCGTCTGCTCGATCATCGCGAAAAATCCGGACCTGCTGGGCAAGAGCGGGGCACAGGGCGTGTATGCCCTCGGCATACGCTCGCTGGGCATTGGCATGGCCGTGAAAATCATCGACGGCAGCCATGCGGAGTTTGAAGATGCTGTGATCGCGACGCTCAGGCACTTGGGCGTCCACAAAGACACCGTGGCCGAGCTTGAGGAAAAGTATCCTCAAACCATCACCAACGACAACAAGGAGCATGTGGGGATTCGAAGGAGCGTAATCTTTCCCTCGGACATCTGAGGAACGCGCACATGATTTGGATCAACGTGGTTAAGGAGGAACGGGTATGACGAATCAACTTCCGAGAATCCCGCGCGAGGAATACCGCGAACGCTACGAAAAGGTGCAGCGCGCGATGGCGCAGGAAAAGCTCGACATGCTGCTCATCTACGCCGACGACCGCCACACCTATGGAGCCGCTTACGCGCGCTATTATGCGGATTTTCCCGTCGCTTTCGAACCGGTGCTGCTGCTGTTTGTCCCGGGCGAGGACCCCAAGCTGCTCGTGGGACCCGAGACCATCGGTTACGCCGATGAGGTCGGCGTGATCAAGAAAAAAGACATCCGTGTGCTGAAGGAGTTTGCCGCCGAACATGAGGACTATTTGTTTACCGAACTGACGCCGCTGCGCGACCTGGTTGCGGGACATGATATCCGCCGGCTCGGCCTTGGCGGGTTCCAACTGATGGGCGCGCAAATTTATGAGACAATCGCCAGCGCCTTCCCGGATGCCCAGCGGGTTATAATGGACGCGGTGCTCGAACCCCTGCGCGGCATAAAAACCGATGCCGAGCTTGAGGTCATACGCTATGCGTACAAAATCGCGAACTTGGGCATGGAAGCGGCGGTGCGCGCGATTGCCCCGGGCGTGACGGAGCGCGAGGTTGCGGCCGAGGCCGAATATGCCATGCGCAAGGCGGGAAGCGAAGGCACGGGCATTGATACGATTGTCTGTTCGGGTCCGAACACCTACCACATTCTCGGCAGAACCACCATGCGCAAAATTGAGGAAAACGACCTCGTGGTCGTGACGGTCGCGCCGCGCTACGAGGGATATCACGGCGCGTGCGCGCGCTCGGTCATCGTGGGAAATCCCGGCGAACGCGTGATCGATGCGGTCAAGGCGGAGGTTCGCGCACAGGACGTGTGCGGCGAAAACCTGATCGCGGGAAAGATTGGATGCGAAGTCGAGGCCATGGGCAGGGCGGTCATGTCCGAGGCGGGATACGGTGAAAATTTCCTGTATTCCGGACTGCACAGCGTCGGTGTGATCGAATTTGAGCCGCCGATCCTCGGGCCATCGAGCAATACGGTCATCGAAAACAACATGGTCATTTCCGTGGACATCCCATTGTTTGAGGCTTCTATCATGGGTTCGCGCACGGAGGATGGCTATGTGATCGCAAACGGAAAAGCGGAGCGGCTGACGACGATGCCGCGGTTGATTTGTAAGTAGACTTGACAAAAATTCTTGCGCGGCGTATGTTCAGCCATTGACAGGCATGAATGTTAATGCTATAATCTCTCCATAACAAACACTCGGTAAAGATTGCGGGCGGACGCTGTTAGACCTGAGGTGTATCTTTGGCCGGATGTTATGCCAAAGATCAAATATATGATTGGAGGGTATGCTTTCATGAGGAAACTGTCATGGGTATTGATGATCGTGCTGTTGTTGGTCTTTACGGTTTCGGCGCCTGGATTCGCGCAGGATGTGTCCACGATAGACCGCATCCTTGCCGATGGCAAGATGGTCATCGGCTGCTCGCTGTCCGGAATGCCCATCGGCGGTTATGACGAGCAAGGCAACCCCTGCGGCTACGACGTGGACTGGGCGCACAGACTTGGAGAGGTTCTGGGCGTAGAAGTTGAAATTGTAGACGTAAACGGAGATACGCGCATCCCGATGCTGACCAGCGGTCAAGTGGATGTTATATTCGCAAACATCACCGGCAACCTTACCCGCGCGCAAACGATCGATTTCTCAATTCCTTACCTGCGTTGCGGCATCAAGATGCTCACGAAGGCGGACAGCGCTTATGTGAACATTGAAGATCTGAACACGCCCGATGCCAAGGTGGCGGTCGGCCGCGGAACCACGGGCGAAGAACTCGTGCTTCAGTTCGCGCCGAACGCGAACATCACCTATGTCGATGTGTTCACCGAGCAGTTGCTGCTGCTCCAACAGGGCCGTGTTGACGCCGTGTTTGAAGATTCCACGCTGATTGACTACGCGGCCGGCAACAGCGACGGCGTGCTCAAAGCGCCGGATCGCCTTTACACCTCCGATCCCATCTGCATCGGCGCCCGGAAGGGTGATATTGAATGGGTACGCTACCTTGATATGTTCGTGTCCTGGCAGATCAGCTCCGGCTGGCAGAATGAAACCTACAACAAGTGGTGGGGCGTCAACTCCCCCGAGATGCAATACCTCTGGTAGAAAGGTGATTTAGGCGCCAATCTGAAAAAAGCGCTCGGTCGGTGCGTTTCATCGCCGGCCGGGCGCTTCAATTTAACGAACAATTGTGAGGGATGACACTTGGGCGGATACAGATTGAATTTCCGCGTTCTGGCGCAATACCAGGATATGTTTCTGGACGGCGCGCTGGTCACGCTTCAGGTTTGCGTCGGAGCCCTGATCATCGGGTTTTTTCTGGGAATGCTTCTGGCGGTCATGAAGCAATCCAAAAGCAAGGCGCTTCGGGCGATTGCCTTTGTTTGGGTAGACGTCCTTCGAAACACGCCTTTTTTGATCCAACTCTTCTTCTTCTACTATGGTCTCCCGCAGATCGGCATCTACGTCGATCCGCTTGTGGTGGGCATCATCGGCCTGGGCATCAACTCCAGCGCGCCCAACTGCGAGGTGATTCGGTCCGGTCTCCTGGCGGTCAAAACCGGGTATTACGAAGCCTCCACGGCGCTTGGATACACCAAGTTCCAAACGTTCCGGTATGTCGTCATGCCCATTGCCCTTCGCATCGCGTTCAAACCGCTGACCAGCAACTTTGTAAACCTGGTCCTGACTTCTTCGGTGTGCTACGGGATTACGCTCATGGAGATCCTCGGCGTAGCCAAAACGGTTTCCGCGCGCAGCAACCGCCCGTTCGAAATTTACGTCATCCTGCTTTTGAGCTACTGCGCGTTCACCTACCTGATCTCGTTCATCGCCAAGGCAATCGACAAAAGATACGCAATTCACTTGTAAGGAGGTTACGCAATGCAGGTTTTTGATTATGCGGCATATGCTCAACTAAAACCGAGCGACATCCAGATGATTGTAAAGGCCGCCGGCGTGACCTTGCAAGTGACGTTGGTATCGCTGGCAATCGGCACGGCGGTGGGCATCATCTTGGGGCTGATACGGTGCTCGAAAAACAAAGTGATATCGGCTGCGCCGCTCTTGGTGATGGAGCCGCTTCGCAACTCGCCGCTGCTCGTCCAGTTGTTCTTGGTGTACTTTGGATTGCCCTCCATCGGCATACGCATCAACGCCTACACCGCGTCCATTTTGACGTTGTCGCTCAATACCGCGGCATTTTTCGGCGTATTGGTGCACAGTTCGATTCAAGCCATCCCCAAGGCGCAGTGGGAGGCGGGCTACGCGCTCGGGCACAGCAAGTCCTCCGTCTATGTGCGCATCATCGCCAGGCAGGCCTTTCGCCTTCTGATCCCGCAGGCAATCACGCTGTACATCGCCCAGCTCCAGTGTTCCTCGCTCGTATCGATGGTCAGTTTGATGGATTTGGCAAAGGCGGGGCATCAGGTTGCACAAAAGACGCTGATGCCGTTCCTCATTTTCGGCATTGTCGCCCTGTTTTACTACGTCCTTTCTTTCCCATTGGCACGGCTCTCAGAGTACCTGGAGCGGCGGACGGGATTCAATTACTGATGGAGGAACGTTATATGGCCATGATTGAGGTTAAAAACATCACCAAGAGCTTCGATGTGAAAAAACCCGATGCTCAGACGGGGAAACTCAAAAAGGATAAGCTGACGGTTTTGCGCGACTTCAGCGTGGACTTTACCCAAGAGGGCGTCACGGTGCTGCTCGGCCCGAGCGGAACCGGCAAAAGCACGCTTCTGAGGTGCATCAATGGCCTGGAGACCATCGACAAAGGAGATATCCTCGTAGACGGCATGTCGGTGCGCACCAAGTCAATGCTCAAGAAGATCCGCCTCACCTGCGGCATGGTATTTCAGCAAACCGTTCTCTTTCCGCACCTGGATGTGATGGGCAACCTGACGATGAGCCCGATCAAGCTTCTGCACATGAAGAAAAAAGACGCCGAGGAGAAAGCGCGGTTCTACCTGAACAAGGTCGGCCTGTCCAGCAAGGAGAAAGCCAAGCACAACGAACTTTCGGGCGGCGAACAGCAGCGCATTGCCATCGCGCGCGCCCTGATGATGGACCCAAAGGCCTTGTTGCTCGATGAAATCACGTCGGCGCTGGACCCGGAAATGACGAGCGAAGTGCTCCGCATACTGGAGAATCTGGCCGCGGAAGGCGTTTGCATGCTTGCGGTCACCCATGAAATGGCGTTCGCGCAGCACGTGGCAAGCCGCATATTGTTCATGGACAAAGGGTCGCTGGTTTGCGACGCGAGCAAGGACGAGTTTTTCACCGTATATCGGCGGGAGAACGAGCGCATCGCCAGCTTCCTAAAATTTATCGGGGAATAGAGGAGGATCGTTATGGCTGACAAATGCTTAAAAACAGCGGTGGTGGGCAGCGGCGCAATCAGCGATATCTATATCAAAAACATGATTTGCAGGTTCACCAATCTTGAAGTCGTCTCCATTTGCTCAAAGCACCTTGAAAACGCGCAGAAAAAGGCGGATGTGTACGGCATCCAGGCTTTCACGTATGAGGAAATCCTGCGGGACCCCGCCATAGACATCGTGGTCATTCTGACGCCGGTGCCAACGCACTACGACCTGATCCGCGCGGCGCTTCTAAGCGGCAAACATGTTTATACCGAAAAAGTGATGACCCTGGCGCTCGATCAGGCAGCAGAACTTTCAAGGCTTGCCGATGAGAAGCATCTGTACTTGGGCGCGGCGCCGGACACCTTTTTGGGCAGCGCGCTGCAGACCGCGCGAAAAGCGCTGGACGACGGCCTCATCGGCGACGTGACATCCTTTGATGTATCCGCGAACCGGGACCTGGATTATCTCGCGAGCAAGTACAACTTTCTGTGCCAGAGCGGTGGCGGCATCTGTTTTGATTACGGCGTGTACTACCTCACGGCGCTGGTGAGCCTGCTCGGGCCGATGTTGCGCACCGCCGCAATCGTGAAAAACAAGCGGCCGGTTCGGGTCAACAAACTGATCGGTTCGCCGCAATACGGTCAGGAATTCGCGTATGACAATGAAAGCCAGGTGTCGGCGATCCTCGAGACGGCAAGCGGCATCAGCGGCGCCTTTTCCCTGAATGGCGACAGCGTGCGCAGGGACCTGAGCTTTTTCTACATCTATGGCACAAAGGGAATGCTGAAGCTGACCAACCCCGACAATTTCGGCGGGGAAGTCACCTTCATTCCCAACCCCGCCGACGATCAGGACGCGCAGGACGCACTGACGCTTGAAAACCATTTTGATTTCTCGGAAGACAGCCGCGGCATCGGCGTAGCCGAAATGGCGGACGCCATCATAAACGGGCGCGTCAACCGCGCGAACAAGGCCATCGCCTACCATGTGCTGGACGTCATACACCAGATGATGGCAAGCAGTCAAGACCGGCGCTTTGTGGAAATTCATTCCGCCTGCGAGGCTCCATCTCCCTTTTATCCCGCTGACGCCTGCGCATTTACCGCCGGTTGAGGCCAAGCGGTTTGCGCGGACATTCGCAGATCTCCAAAAGCCCGCATGGCGCAAGCAACCGGCGGATCCGTCCGATTCAACGCAGGCGCATCGTTCCCCCGCTCAGGCAAATGGCAGCATAAAACCGCCCACGAAGCAATCTCCCAGACCGATCGTGGTGACATCGGTTTCAGGGACGACGGGCACCGGGGCTACAAAGACATGCTCACCCATTCGTCCGACCAGGGCTTCGAGAAACGCCTGCGCCTGCGCACGCTTTGGCATGTTCAGGGTTGAGCGGTACTGCGCAATCGTATAGGTGTCGCCGAAGCGGTAGCGCGTCGTGGCAAGATTCACCGCGCTTGCAATCGCCCGGTCAAACCGGGCCGCTTTGTCTCCGGCAATCGCCGCCCACAGATGGGTATGGATGAGCACATAGGGCACGTCGGTCAGGCCGCGCAGGTCGCCCAGCGCCCGCTCCACCTCCGCCGCATCCATCAGGTCCACCGGACGGCCCAGCATCTGCTGCATTTCCTCTTCATTCATGCTGAAGATGTCAATTTTGCCGCGCAGGCGCGCGATGACGTGGCGGTTGAACGACGGATTGAAAAAACAGGCGGATTCGTAGAACACCAACGCGTCCTTGGGCAAGGCGCGCATCAGACGCAGCAACGCATCAATCCGCTCGTCAAGCACGACAAAATCGACGATGACATTGAAGCCGGAAATGAGAAATATCCGGGCGCGGTCAATCAGGTCCCCATAGGATTCGTTGATCCGGATCAGCATGTTGTCGCGGTCATTGGTATAAATGATGCGGTTGGCAAGCGGGGAACACAAGTGAAGGCCGTTTACGCGAATCCTGATCCCCGCCTTGTACTGTATGACCAGATGAGGGAAGGAACTGTCGCGGTCATTGCTGCATACGAAATCGCAATTGGGGGGCAGTTGCGCGCGAACATCGTCATTCATGGTGACCAGATGCATTGCGGCGGACGCGCCCATGTTCGCCATCGCAATGGCCGCACGGATGCAGGTGCCGCCCATGGTGACTTTTCGTGCAAAGCGGCGCGAGAACGCCTCCACAATTTCGCTGTCCCGGACGTAGACCTCGCGGCCCAGCCCATTTGACAGGCAGTGCAGGATCGAACAGACGAGGTCCCGCTCGTTGCCGGTTTGCGCGTATTCGCGAATGTCCTCAGCGGTTATCCTGTATTGCTCCACGAGGCTTTCGATCACGGGCGTGTTCCATTCGATTTCGTAGTCCACATTGTTCCCCAGGCCGAGCGCCACCTTATGCCGCCGTACCCGCTCCATTTCCTCACACTCCTATGCGTGGAACGCTTCAACCAACGCAAAGATATTGCTGTCCGGGGTCCCATACTCGATGTCCGGGACCGAAAGATGGAACCTGGATTCAAAGCCCGCAACAGCCGCGCGGACGCCCTGCGCGAACTCGCTGATTTCATGGGAACCGGCCGTGCGCATGAAGTTGGTGTCAACGATGTACTGGATCTGCGCGTCAGGATACCCGTTTAGCGCCAGGCGGATTTCGCTGGTATGGCCGATCTCGACAAAGTTCAGCTTCTCCATAGGCCGGTAGATGTCCACAAAATCGTCGAACGTGCCGCAATGATGAAGGCCGACCGGGATGCGCTGCCCGACGCAAAAGTCGTACAGTTGCTTGTCAAAGCGGTACACCCGCTCCTTGTAGGCGCGCGCGCCCGCGATGCCCGCCGTGCAGTTCATGAAGACATGACCGCTTGCGGGATTGTGCTTTTTGTTGGAGCGTAATTGTTGCTCTATGACGCCCTCGACGAACCCCAGCACGTGGTTCGTCTTTTCGTCATAGTCCTCATCGAGCAAATCGCCGTAAAAATCGCCGGAACAAATTTGCACACCCTCGTTCAGGGTTCCGCGCGTGCGCACCCATAACGGAATGTCGGTACCCAGCTTGGCGTTCATCTGCCGCAGTTGGTTTTTTTGCTCGCTAAAAGGATATACGTTCCAGAAGTTCTCCGGCACTTTCAGCGCCATCGCTTGCTCATCCGACAGTTTCCCGTGCGCCATTGGGTAATGATCCGGCAAATATTTGACGTCAAAATCAAGCATCGCCTGATAGTAGGTATTGTCCCAGTCCGGAAAAACCACCCGCTCCTTGGGGTTGTTCGTACCCGCACCCAAGAAGCGTCCGTAGCGGTCGTAGAAGATGCGGCGCATCTCTCGGTCCGCGTTCATGCGGTAGTTGGCGTCAAAAATCATCGCCTTGCCATAGCTGATGCCGTAGCCGCGATACCACCAAGACGGCATGAAGTTGAGGATGATCTCCTTGATACAGATATCTTTATGAATCTGTTCATTGAACCACATATCCTACCTCCCGTCGTTCGCCAGACTCTTGACCGCCCAACCGCACAGTCAATACAGCTTGGCCTTGTGTTCGGCGCCAAACAGCTTGATCTTGTTGGCGCAGACTTCCTTGGTGGTGTCAATGCAAGCGGGATAGATGTCGCAGGGCTCGCGTAGGGCGATGTCGCCAAGGACCTCGCGGCATTTGAGATAGAAGGCCTTCTTGGTGTCGCTTGAGATGTTGACCTTGCTGATGCCAAGCTTCACCGCCTCACGGATCTCGCTGTCCGGGTTGTCGGAACCGCCGTGGAGCACCAAGGGGAGCTTGGTCAGTTTGCGGATCGCGCTCAGGATATCCATGCGCAGCTCTGGCCGCTTGCCCTTGGGGTAGATGCCGTGCGCCGTGCCGATGGCAACCGCCAGCGCGTCTATGTTCGTAGCCGCGACAAACGCCTTCACGTCGTCGGGATTGGAATAGATGATGTCGTCAGTGCCCGCTTCCCCGCCATTGCCGGTGGCCCCGATGGTGCCCAGTTCCGCCTCGACCGAGACGCCCGCCGCATGGGCGGCTTCGGTCACCTTCTTTGTGAGGGCAATATTCTCCTCGAAGCTCTGGGTAGAGGCGTCAATCATGACGGAAGTAAATCCGCAGCCGATGGCGTGCATCACCTGTTCGAAGGTGGCGCCGTGATCGAGGTGAATTGAGACGGGGATGCTCGCGCTATGCGCCTCGTCGCGTACGGCCGCAATGAAACTGTCGCGCACGAACTTGAGCTCGTTTGGATGGATGGCGATGATCACGGGGCTTGCATGCTCTATACTCGACTCCATGACCGCTTGAAGCAACATGTCGCTGCTCACGTTGAAGGCAGGAACCGCAAAGCCATTTTCATTGGCGACAGACAGGATTTCTTTTAAAGTGACAAGCATGTGTTTCTCCTCCGTACTCTTAACTAAATCTTCAAGCCGCGCGACCCGTCAGCTCTTGACGGCGCCGGCGGACAGACCCGCAATGAAATATTTCTGCGCGAACACAAACATGATGATGATGGGGATGGATCCCATGACGCTCATGGCCATCATCTCGTTCCAGCTGTAGGTGATCTGCCCCATGAGCAACTGGATGCCGATGGGCACTGTGCGCATGGACCCGGTCTTGGTCAGGCACAGCGCAAACAGGTACTCGTTCCAGCACTGCAAAAATGTGTAGATCCCGGTTGCCACAAGGCCCGGCGTTGAGATGGGCACGAGCACGCGCCACAGCGCGCACCAGGTCGATCCGCCGTCGATGGACACCGCCTCGTCTAGATCCTTGGGCAGCGTATTGATATAACCGGTAATCATGATGGTGGCATAGGGCAAGGTGAATACGAGGTACGTGACGATCATCGCCCAATAGCTGTCGTACAGGCCAATGGCCACGACCAGACCAAAATAAGGAATCAGCAGCGTGATGGGCGGGACCGACTGGGTCATGATGATGAATGCGTTGAACGTCTTCTTGAACCTGAACTTGTAGCGACTGAAAGCATAACCGGTTAGGATCGCGATGAACAGCGTGATGGCCGTAGTGATGAACGCCACGATGTAGCTGTTCACGAAGTAGCGCATCTTGGCGGGATTTGAGAGCACATTGCTGTAGGCGTTGAGCGTCGGGGCGCGGGAGACGATTCGCTGGGGCACGGTGAATATCTCGGTGTTCTGCTTGAAAGAACAGCTGATCATCCAGATGACGGGGAACAGCGTATACACAAGGCCCGCGGACAAGCCTATGATCAGCAGTGTTTTCATGACTTGCTTCTTCGTTGACGGCTTCATTTTCATGCGTGATCCCCCCGCTGCTGTTTTACATAGAATACAGCCACGAACAGGCAAACCGCCATGATCATAAGGGCGCTGGTTGAGGCCAGGGAAAATTTGTATTTGGAAAACGCCAGGTTGTAGGTGAATGTGCCCAGCGTTTCGGATGATCCTGCCGGCCCGCCACCGGTTGTGATATAGGTCAGCGAGAGTTGCTGCATGGACCAGATGAAGTCAAGCATGGACAGGCTGATCAGCACAGGGCGCAGTTGAGGGAGCGTTATGTGGCAGAAGCTCTTGACGCCGCTCGCGCCGTCAATGCTGGCCGCCTCGTAATAGCTCGGGGAAATGCCCTGAAGCCCGGCCAGAATGCTGATCATATAAAACGGAAATGAGCACCAGATGTTGACAAAGATAATCGCCCACTTCGCGTACGCGCGCGTACCAAACCAATCGGTATTGCTCCCGATCAACTGATTGATGATGCCGCTGTTGTTGAGCATCAACCGCCACAATATGGCAACGATGGATACGGTAAACGTCCACGGAAGTATGTACAGCGCCCGAATGACCCCGCGCAGACGTGGATTGATCAGCTTGGAATTGAGCATCAATGCAAACGACATGCCCAGGACCATGTGAAACACAATGGAAATCAGTGAAAACTCCACGGAATTCCAAAACGCCTTCCAGAATTTCACATCGCCAAAGACCTTGGCAAAATTGGCAAGAGCGACAAATTCGGACTTGGGGGTGACGATGACATTGCTCGCAAAAGAATAGCTGATGACCGCCATGATGGGGTAGACCAACAGCACGCCAAACAGCACGACAATCGGAATCAGATAGAGATACGGAGTCGCTTTGCTCGCCTTCTTCATATCCAGTTCCTTTCTTTGTGTGCGGGGGCGCCCGCCTGTCAAAACGAGCCCCCCCACATTGAGCGTTTCTCGGATGAACCCTATCCCTTGAGAACCTCGTTCCACGCGTTCTCAGCATTGGTGAGGGAGGTCTGAATATCCTGCTCGCCGGAGATGGCCAATTGAAGCTCAACGACCAGGCTGTTGAACAGATCCGTGGCGGCGGGCAATCCCTGGGCTTCGTTGATCAGGTAGTTTTCCTGCACGATTTTGAAGGCGTTGGAGAATGCCTCGTCTTCGGAAATGACGCTCGATTTCATGTTTCCGGGGAAGCCGTTGGCGTAACCCGCGAACTTGGTGTCAACTTCGGCGCTGAGCAAGTAGGAGACGAACTCCCAGGCTTCCTCGGGATGCTTGGTATTGGCGGCGATGCCGAGGCCCCACGGGGCATACATGATGCCGCTATCGCCTTCGTAGCCTGCCATCACGGGCAGCGAGGTCATGGTGAACTCGAGCTCCGGATTGTTTTGGCGCAAGGTGTTGATGGTGGAGCAGGTGCTGATCATGAAGGCCGCGTAGCCGTTGGCGAATGTGTCCTGCATGTCAGCCGATATGAAGGAGAACAGGCCGGGATTGAGGTAGCCCTTCTCATAGCAGTCGCGGTACAACGCCACGACCTCGGCAACAGCAGGATCGGAGGCGAACTGCGCCGTGCCATCCTCGGCCAGCATGCGCCCGCCTGACGCCCAGACCCAGGTCATGAACGAGTCGCACACAGAGGAGGGGAAGGATTCCGACAGGAAAGAAATCCATCCGTACACGTTCTTCGAAGGATCGCCGACCTTTTCGCAAATGTCCTTGAACTCGTCCCAGGTGGTGGGCAGTTCGGTAATGCCATTGTCGGCCAGCAACGTTTTGTTGGCATACACGTGATAGGAGAACACGACGACAGGCATCATGTAGGTGTTGCCATCAACCTTGACCAAGGTTACGTCATCGGCGGTGAACTTCGATTCATTCTTAAGGTACGTGTCAAGGTTGAGCAGGGCGCCCATTTCGTTCATGTCGTACACCCAGGTGCCATCCAGGCCGCACACGTCCGCCATGGTGCCGGTGGCCGCGCCCGCGATCAGCGCGTCATGGGTGCTCACATAGGGGTTGGTGACAAGCTTGATCTCGATGTTCGGATGCTCCGCTTCGAATGCCGCAATCACCTCAGCCATTGCGCCATCCGGCAACTCGTGCTCCCACCACTGGGCGAACTCCAGGACGACCTTGTCCTCAGCGGTCGCGACGGTTGCAACAGAGAAAACCATGACCAGAACCAGGAGCATACCAAGTACCTTTTTCATGCGGTTTCCTTTCTGCCCTACGGGCTCGTGCTTATTAATTCTCCTCTTCGGAGAATATACCCGACAAAATACCTGCCTTACGCAGCTTGTCTACGTAGTTGCTCACCGTCATATACCCGCACTTGACACCGCAGCGATAGCAAAGGCGACGCTGAATCTTGGCGATGGAGATGTCATGCTCAGACATCCACAGGCCGATCACTTGGCGGTACGGATCCAGCATCGAGCGGCTTCGGTGACCCAACTCCTCAAGTGAAAGATTGCCCACGGCATAGCGCTTCGCGGTTCTCGGATCAATTCGGTGTTTGCGGGCAATCTGCGCATAGTTCATTCCCCTGATCCATTCCGCCCGAATCTGGTGAACTGTCTGCGGCTGTTCGGGCGTGCCCCATGGCTTATCCTCACCTTCCGATACGCGGCGATACTTCTCCATTTTCTCTCCGTTTTTTGTACAAACGTTTTGTTTTTGGAACGTTGAGGTTACTATACCACGCGTTTGACGGTAAATCAATTGGTCTGTTTTTGTAGTTTTGTTATAGTATGTAATATCCGGTTTGCATCATGAAAATTTTTTCACAGATATCTGTCGCGCTATCCATACGAGATCAAAAAAAGGCCGACTGGACGCAATGCGCGCGTCATTCGGCCTCGCGAACCACTGCGGCTCATTCAAATTTTGAAAGAATTTTCTTCTTCTGTGCGGCCGGTAAAAGCTGGTATTCCCCCGCCTTACCCACGCAACCCAGGATATTCATCCAACGCATGAGTTCATCGCGCCAGCTGTCGTTGATCACCTGCCACAGGTCGTATATCTTGCCTCCATCCAGGTCCGCGGTGCGCACGGCTATAAGGGCCGCCTTGAACAGATCGGTGCCCACATTGACCTTGTTGATGCCCATGCGGCTCGCTTTCATTAGATTGTCGTCCCCCGTGCCGCTGCCGCCGTGGAGTACCAGGGGGAAGCTACCGGTACTCTCCTTGATCCGAATCAGGCGGTCAAAATCGAGGTAGGGCGTCCCCTTGTATTGCCCATGCGCGGTACCAATGGAAACGGCCAGACAATCAATGCCGGTCTCCTCAACAAAGCGCCTGGCTTCAATCGGGTCGGTCAATACCATATCGCCCTCGAGCAGGTACTTATCTCCGTCGCCCACGTGCCCCAACTCCGCCTCCACGGAGACGCCCAACGCGTGCGCCAACTGTACGACAAAGCGCACCTGCCTGACGTTTTCAGCATACGCAAGACCCGACCGGTCAACCATCACGGAAGTAAAGCCCGCGCGAATGCAGGGCATGATCTCCTCAAGACAAGCGTTTAATTCTCTCCACCGGCTGCCGCCGTGGTCGAGGTTGATGGCGATGGGCATAGGGGATTCCTCCGCCAACCGGCGCGTCTGCTCGCCCAAGAATATGATGTCCGGATGAATCGGAAAGGCAATGTCGATGATCAGGGGCGAACCGCACATTTCCGCCGCCTCAATCACTGCGCGTGCGGTAATTTCATTTTGAATGTTGGGCGCGGGAATGGCAAAATTTTGTTCATTGGCGATATCCAGCAGTTGTTTCATCGTATAGAGCACAATCTACACCTCGTTCTCACATCGTAATCCGCGTGCATACGCAAGGGCAAATCCGCCCACGAAGCTGTCACCCAGCCCGACGGTCGTCACGCGGTCATTCCCGATCCGGTAGGCGGCGAGGCAGCGGATGAGCGCGTCTTCTCCTTCAATCCGCCGGGCAAAGGCGTCCGCGTCTTCCTGCCTGGGCCATGATTTCGTCGCTTCAAGCGCCGATGGCGACACCACGCCCAATCGGTACCGCGTAGCCGCGACAGCCATTCCGCCTTCCATGGCCGATAGATATCGGTCAGCGTAGCGACCATACGCCAGCACCCAGCAGTGGGTATGGATCAAAACCGTTCTTGCCCTCAAACTCCCCACTACGGCCCGAAGGCCGGCGCGCACGTCCGCGCTATCCAGCAAATCAATACCCCGTCCGCAAAGGCTCATGAACTCGTCCTCGTTCATGCTGTACACATCGATGACCGAGCTGAGCGTCTCTCCTACCAACGCGCCAAACCGGGGGTTGGTGAAACAGGCGTGCTCGTAGAACACCAATGGGCCGCCTGCAGGCAGACTCTCAACGCCCCGCTTGGCGGCATACAGACAATCAACCAGAACCGCTTCCTCCAGAATCATATCAAAGCTAGAAAGGACGAGTACCTTCGCGTGATGCGCTTCCTCAAAAAACTTCGGCGCGATGGTCAGATGAGCGCAAGCAATGTCACCGGAATAGATCACCCGGTTCGCCTTGGGCGAAGCAATGTCTATATCGCCCGCGCGAACACGGGCCAGCGCGGGGAACTGTATGGCTATATGCGGATAGCAACAGTGAAACCGGTCGCCGCCCACCCAACTGACGCCTTCGGGCAGCCGATCAAGCGTCTCGGGATTGACGCAAGTCAGGTGTACGATTGCGCTCCCGCCCAGGGCCGCAATCACAAGCGCGGCGCGGATGGCCGTGCCGCCCAGCGCAATCTCCGCGCGCGCGCCGGCCATAAATTGCTCAATGATATTTGAATCCGATATCATCATGCCGCATCCGCTGCCGTCCCGCAGGTGGAAGAGGATGGAACTCAACAGGTCCTTCAAACTTTCGATCGTCCGCTTTTCTTCAATGTCTTGGGCGCGAAGGCCGGTTGTTCGAATCAGGTTTTCCAAATGCGCCGCATCCCAGGCCAGTTCCGCGTCCACCGTATTGGCAAACCCCAGGGCAATCTCGCACATACCGGCACCTCCCTGAGCGCATACGCTCCCCTTTGGTGTGATTATAGACCATCGCAAAAGGGTTTTCAATGACATCAGGTCCGTGACTGATCCGCCCCTCCCATCACGCTGGTGACAATTTGAACGGGTTGTGTTATACTCTGAGTAAAATCAGGCGGTCCACCCAAACCGTGGAGGTGTATGTATGTTGCGCTCCAGCGACAGTGTAATTACGCTGATCCGTTTCCACTATAACCGGATGACAAGCGTTGAGCAAACCATCTCCAACTATTTTTTGAGCAATCCCGCCCCAGACGATTTAACCCTTCACCACATCTCAGACGTCCTATTTGTCTCAAAGCCGTCGTTGTCGCGCTTTGCCCAGACGCTGGGCTTTGAAGGGTTTCGGGAACTGGTCTATCAATACAAGCAGGACCGCATAGAACTGGAGCGCCTCAACGCCTTCGGTTCGGCGACCACGATTGTATTTGAAAACTACCTGCACATCATCCATCAAATCATTGAGCAGGTGGACGAGGAACAACTGTGGAAGGCCCTCAACATCATCAAGGACAGCAAGCACATCTACATCCACGGCGACGGCCTTTCCGGCATGGCCGCCAACGAATTCATGGTGCGCTTCAAGCGCCTGGGTTTTCCCGCCGAGGTGTACACCTCGGATTTCCTGATGCACATCAATTCCACTTCCGTCCAGGAAAACATGCTGGTGATTGGGCTGACACTTTCAGGCCACACGAAAAGCACTGTATACAGCATGAGAAAAGCCCACGAAAGCGGCGCCAAAACCCTGCTCATCACTTCGAACCACGATCTTGAGAAGACATCGGATTACGACGTCATCCTCTTCACCGCCTCGCTTCCCCACATGAATACCGGCATCAACATATCGCCCCAACTGCCCATGCTGCTGATCATCGATTTGTTGTTCAACAATTACGTAAATATCAGCCCTGAACAAAATTTAAAAGCCTACAAAGACACCATCTCCGTCCTAAAGTACAACTGGCTCGAACACCCTTGACGGATGCGCAATCAACCCGCATCACCGCGCTCTCTTTGACCCGGTAAAAATGCGGGCGCCTCCATGACGCCTTGCCAAGTTATGCCTTTCCTGATTCATGATCCCGCTCAAGCGGTTTCTCCCGCTTGGGAAACTTCATTTCCTCCGCCCCGCCCGCCTGACGCCGCTGGGCAAACAGCAGGCTTCTGAGAATGGACAGCGCGCGCTGCCTGTTCATGTCGTTCAGCTCCGTCAGCATCCGAAGGAGTTCTTGGGTCCGTTCATCTTCTTTCACGGTTACGCCACCTTTAATTGAGCTGTTTGCTCATGTAATCCATTGACAAAACATGGAATGGGTTATATACTTCACTTGGAGGTGCCGCCATGGTCGCACATCGATTGAAGGCGCTCAGAGCGCTGCTTAACCTCTCGCAAGCCGCGTTTGGCAGGCGGCTGGGTGTGAGCCGGGACGTGATCAACAACCTTGAATGTGGCCGGGTCGCGCCAAAGGAGGTTTTCATCGACCACCTTTGCGAGGTATACCGCGTGCGCAAGGCTTGGCTGATCTGCGGCGAGGAGCCTGTTATGGCATCGCCGAGCGAGCCCAAGCGCGACCTTGACGAGGCCGCCGAGATCTTCGCCCAGCTCTCCCCCAAGCTCAAAGCGCTGGCGCTGAGCCAGATCCGCGGGCTGCTGGCCCTACAGGTTTCCGACGACCATCCCGACCAATCGCTTAGGCAGAGCTTACCTTGACGCCGGTTCTGAAGCAATCGGTGTCAACGTTTTTACAAAGCCGTTTTCTTGACGAGTGGGGAGGCGCTGTTTGGAGTTTCACGACAAGCTGAAAAAGGCCATGACCGCGCTCGGCATGCGCTCAAGCGACCTGTCGCGCAGGCTGCCCGCCGACCCCGCGACGGTATCTCGCTGGCGGTCCGGTCAGCGCTCCTTCAGCCGGGAGGAAGCGGATATTGCGCGCCTTGCCGAGTGTTTTGTCTCATTTGCGCGCAGCGAAAAACAGCAGGCATGGCTCAAGCGCGCGCTCGACGGCTACAAGGATATGGGCCTTGATACCGCAGGCAAACTCGCGCTGTGGTTTTTTGACGGAAAGGCCGGTTGTGATGAATTGCCGCTGCCCCAGCAGGCCGCCGGCGTGTGTTTTCCCGGAGCGGACGGTTTCCTGACGGCGCTTGCGATGCTTGAGCATGCCGCTGAGCAGCATGCCGACGCGCATCCCGTTACGGTATACATTGCCTCCGAACAGTCTCAGCTTGTTTTTGACGGCCTGATCAACCGTTCCCTGTGGGGGCGGTTGTTTGCTTTGGGCGGCGCGCCCGCGCGCGTCATCGTGGAGCAATCGCGGGACGCACAGCGGCTTGAGGCCTTGCTCTCGGTGTTTGCTGCGCACATTCAGGCCGGATTGATTGCGCTTGAATGCCTGCCGGGCGTTGAGCGTTACTTGTTCTACAGCCTCACGGTCCATGTGCGCGGCGTGGGCCTGATCATGGCGATGGAGCCCCCCCTCGGACGCGGCGAGTCGGTCTCCCTGTTCCTGGAGGAAGGCCCTTTCGTTCAGGGCACAGCCGCCATGCTCGCCTCTGTCGGCCAAATGTCGGTTCCCTTGCTGAAACTGACGAAAGACGCGGGCGATGAATACGGCCTGACGAAGTCCTGCTACAGCGCGGGCGCCGATTTGCGCACGCGGTTCGGGTCCGTCAACCCGCTCTATGCATCCGAGGAGTGCTACCGCGCGCTCATGATTTCAAGCGACCTGTCCTACGAGGCGCGAAAGTACCGGCTGCGTCGCTTTGGCGAAATGCGGCAGGCGTTTGAGCAATTTCTTGCGCGGGGCCGCTATCGCGGCATTGTGTCTCTTTCCGCCATCGACCTCTTGGCGCTTGGCAGGGCGGACGCCGTGGCGGATCTTGCGTTTGCGGAAAACCGGGACGC
Organism: Eubacteriales bacterium; assembly: GCA_031551775.1. GTDB lineage: Bacteria > Bacillota > Clostridia > Christensenellales > Aristaeellaceae > Anaerozeibacter. Next base: position 74,708 of record JAVBND010000012.1, read on the forward strand.
GACCGCGCTGGCCCGGTTTTCCGCGAGCCTTGTACGCGGCATGATCGATTTCCTTGAGCGCTATAAAAACCTTGAGCTGATGCTCATTACCGACGAAGCGGCAGACGCGAATGTGGTCCGGCTCAAGGAGGACCGCTTCCTGTTGCTTCAGGGCGCCTTGGGCGGAAAACCCGTCACAATGTATTCGGACAACTGGCTTGTGGTGAACGAGTACGACAAGCAGCTTGACCGGGTCTGGAAGAGCGGGCGGGGCGTGTTCGGCAGGAGCAATGTGCTGTATGTATTATCGCGCAAACTGAAAAAAATGGAGGAGAACGCCAAATGAAATACGAATTTTCAGTGTGTGGCCACGGCTGGAACCGGGACTTCTTCTATGCGGACGGGGACGGGCATCAAGTGCTTTCCTGCCCCGGCGGCGCGCGGTTGGTCTCTGAGATCTTGGAAAAATCGGGACATACCGTAGCGCCCTTGGATGTCTCTGGACCGGTGTTGACCGAACACATTGCGCTTGAGCGGCAATCAAGCGGCGCGTTCTCCTGCGCAAAAAGCTACGGCGTGACGCCGGGCGCGTCACAGGTCGGCGGGCACGGCGGCGAAGTGTCCGTCCTCTGGGATGAGGGGTTAGAAAGCATCCCAGTGCCGGCGACCGGGCGCGTCCTGTGGACCTCCCGCGTGCGCCTGCCGGAAGAAGGCGCCTTTGATCCCGTCAAGGACCGCGCGCTGCTCATGCTCTCCTGCGATGTACTGCGCAACAGCGGCGCGCTGATCAGCCGCCAGATCTCCTGGGAGCGCACCGCGACGGAATTGACCTGGCAGTTAAAGCACAATCCGAAGTTTCAATACCTCGACGGCGTGGCGGACATGCTCATCACCTTTGCCGAGGACGGCGCGATCCACATCAGGCGGCAGGACGGCGGGATGAAGGCGCAGTTGACGCTGCTGCATGGCGGTTTTGAAGGCCAAGTGCGAGAGCAAAGCGGCCTCAACGTGCCGGACGCCTGGGCGGCCATGGTGGCTGCGGCGGCGCTCGCCTGGAAGGCGCAAACCGCCGCGCCGCTGGACGTGGCGTCCATCCTGCGGCCCGGCGCGCAACTGCAACAAAGCGGGTACGTGCCGGAGCTGATCAAAAACGCCGACTACGGCGCGTGGCTGGACTGCGAGGAGCGCGGCGGTGCCCACACCTACCGCGTACCGGTCTCGGAGAGCAAGCAGCAGCCCGACCCCACCTACTGGTCAACGGCCAATACCTTCGGCGGTTCCAAGATGCAGGACCTGGCGTTCAGCTACGTGCTTGAGGGCGCGAAGGTCATCGAGGGCATCCCGCGCTTCACCTGCGGAAACCTCACCACCATCGACCGGCGCGAGATTGAGGCGTTCCACAACATCCGCGGGCTGATCGTCGATTACGCGGCCGGGAGCGCGAACCGCCCGCTGTCGATCGCCGTGTTCGGCGCGCCGGGAAGCGGCAAGTCCTTCGGCGTCACCCAGATTGCCAAGGCCGTGCTGCCGGGCGTGGCCGAAAAGCTGGAGTTCAACGTGTCGCAAATGACCAGTCCCTCCGACATTGCCGCCGCGTTTCATCAGGTGCGGGACGTGGTATTGTCCGGAAAACTGCCCATCGCGTTCTTCGATGAGTTTGACTCGGACCGCGACGGCCGCCCACTCGGCTGGCTCAAGAGCTTCCTGATGCCCATGCAGGATGGAAAGTTTCGGGACGACAGCGGCGAGCATCCCGTGGGCAAGTGCATATTGGTGTTTGCGGGCGGCACGGCGTCCTCGTTTGAGGGCTTCTGTCAGCCCATGACGCCCCAATCGGAGCCGTCCGTCAGCCAAGCGTTCAAGGGCGCAAAGGGACCGGACTTCGTCAGTCGCCTGCGCGGCGCCATCGATGTGCTCGGCCCGAACCCATCCTCGCCCACAGACCAGAGCTACCTGCTTCGCCGCGCGCTGCTTTTGCGCAGCCTGCTTGAGCGCAAGCTGCGCAGGAAGGGCTCCCTGCCCGTGAGTCCGGACGTGTTGCGCGCGATGTTGCTGGTGCCAAAGTTTAAGCATGGCGCGCGCTCCATGGAAGCGGTGCTCGACATGAGCCACATGGACGGCGCGTCCTGGGAGCCTGTTTCGCTGCCGTTCTACGCCCAACTCGCGCTGCACGTGGATGCCGACGCGTTTATCCGCCTTGTGCTGCGCGACGTGGTGCTCAGCGCGTACAACGAACTCTTGGCCAAGGCCATTCACGAGGACTACCTGGCCAAGGCGGTGCACGAGGACTACCTCAAAAAACAAAACCAGCGCAAGGCAAAGGCCTCCCCCAACCAGATCCCCTGGGACCAATTGGGCGACGAGGGCAGGAAATCCAGCCGCGAGCAGGCGCTGGACATACCAAACAAGCTGCTTACCGTCGGTTGCGCGTTCGACGCGGGCGACGCGCCCCATCCGACGCTTGAAGCGTTCACAACGGATGAGATCTTGCGCCTTGCGCAGGACGAGCACATCCGCTGGATGGCGCAGAAGTCCCGCGATGGCTGGCGCTACGCGTCCGTGCGCGACGACCGGAAAAAGCTGCATCCCTGCCTCGTGAACTGGGAGGACCTGCCGGAGGACGAAAAGCAAAAGGACGTCGATGCGGCCCAAAACATCATTCCGCTCTTGAAGAAGGCGGGTTTGCGCGTGTACCGAATGATCTGACCAGGCGCAGGTTCCGGACACCGTCAACAAACCGGCCATGCCAAAGCGTTGACATGGGTGTTTCCGAAGGCCGTAGTTTGCTATGATGGGGCTGGCCAGGGAGCGTTTTGGGGCGTGTCAACGCGCCCTCATTCGACAGACGCGGGGAGGGACGCGGCGATGAAGACCTACGATTTGTATAAAACATACGAGAACATCTACGTACCCATGGTGGTAGACTGCGAATCAGGACGCTTTGCCTGCGCCACGATCCGCCTCGCGGGGCGGGTGCGCAGCGCGCAGCAAGCGTTTGACGAGCGGTTTCATGCGCTGTCCGGCGCCGCGCCGATGGGGGCGTTGGGCGGCGACCTCGAAGCTACCGTCAACCTTGAACCAGATCATCCCATGGCGCTGGCGCTGGTGGCCGCCTTTGAGTTGGCCGCGGTGCTAAGCACGCTCGCCTGCTTTGCGTTCAAGTACACAGGCCAGGGCGATGTCGCGCTTGCACAGGCGCGCAAAGGGCTTCAAATCCCCGCACTCTTCCCCATGCCCTATCAGCAGATGCTTCAGGAATCGCCTGTATTTGCCGATCTGCTATACTGCGCAATGAACTTGGCCGAAAGCAAGGAGGAGGCGCTCTCCTCGGCAAACCTGCTCAGGGGACTCTTTCCAAGGAAGATCATCGAGAGCGACTATGAACTGCTCAAGCAATTAAGCGCCTGGCCGGAACACTTGATGTTACACGTCGCCGCCCAGCTCCGGTTTTACGGCATGAAGGATGGCGACCCCAACGACTCCCGAATCGGCAGCGCCATGGCGGTGGCGGTGCTGGACAGCGCGCTCATCCAGGCCGAGGCGAACTGGGCGTACAAAAAACACGCCTCGGATTGGTATCAGGCACTTGGATTGATGGCGAAGTTTTTGGGTGAAGTGATGGCGGGATACAACCGCGCGTTTGTCCAAAACGGGCTGCCCGACAGGCCGGGAATTGAACTGGACTGCCTGCTGCAATCGACCGTCAATCACTTGGTCAAACATTTGGATCTGTTGCCCAAGGGCAAGATGTTCGCCTGGCTGCTGGCGGACACTCAGGCCATCAAGTCATTCCACAAGACGGCGGGACAATACGAATGGGCGCGCCAGACCCAATCGTACGCAAAGCTCGAGCGCGCCATCAAGGCGTGGAATGAGAGGTAGCGGCATGCGGCTTCGGACGGTGAAGGTGTTTTTATCGAGCTCCTTTCAGGACATGCACATGGAGCGGGACCTGCTGCTGACAGGCGCGTTTGCGCGGTTGGACGTACGGCTTCGAGCGCATGGCCTGCGCTTGGAGGTGGCGGACCTCAGGGGCAGCGAACAGGAATGCCAACAAGCGGAGTTTGAGCGCGCGGTGTTCAAAAATTGCCTGGATGAAGTTGACAACTGCAAGCCCCGCATGGTGTGCCTGCTTGGCGACCGCTACGGCTGGGTGCCCTATGAGGAAGGCACGCAAGACACGGAGATGGCCTACACCGCGCGCGCTTTGTGTACGCGCCACGGTTTGTCCTCCAAGCAAATCTCCGGCAAGAGCATCACGCACCTCGAAGTGATGTACGGACTTGAGGTTATGGATCCGAAAAAGTGCTTCTTCTTCATCCGCGATCTTCAGTGCGTGGAACCCATGTCCCCGGAGGATCAGTCGCGCTACATATCTTCGGACCCCATGGACCGCCAAAAGCTGGCCTCACTCAAACGCGATCTGCTCAGGCAGTATGTGGTGGAAGTCCCCGCGCCCTACACAGAGCCCGGACACCATGTGCAGGTGTATCCGGCTGTATATGAAGGGGGGCAGCTGCGGGGCCTTGACGCCCTGAATGAGGCCGTGCACCGCAACCTGACCTTCAGCCTTTATGATGAGCTGAACGCGCGCAAACCGGAGCTTTCGGATGTGCGCGTGGCGAATCTGTTTGATGAGGCGCTCAGAAGCACGCTTCCCATGCCCGGACTCGAACCTGCCCTGGCGCATTTGGCGGGCAAGGACGCCTCCGCGCTCCTGTTGACCGGACCGGCGGGCGTGGGCAAGAGCGTGCTCATGGCGCAGATTTTTGATGCGTGCGAGCGCGGCTGGACGGTGCTTGGCGCGGCCGCCGGCAGTTTCGGGGATGGCGCGAGCGCCGCCGGGCTGCTCGGTGAACTGGCGCGCCAGCTTGCCCGGCGCATGGGCCGGCATCCGCAAAAGGGGCCTGTGGACGCTGCCGCCTTCCTGCCTGTGCTGATCAGGGCGGCCCAATCCCAGCCCGTGCTGATGTTGCTGGACGGCCTTGAGCGGCTGGACGCAAGCGAGCAAGCGGTTCTCGGCAGCGTGCTGTGCGGCCCGTTGCCAGCCGGCGTACGCTGTGTGGCCGCCTGCGCGCAGGACTGTTGGCAGGGCGGACTGAACGGCTTTCACACGCTTTCGGTAAAACCTCCGGAGGATGGGGACGCACTGGTACGCGCCATCGGCCTGCAGTTTGGCAAGCGGCTGGATCAACAGATTCGCGGCCAGATCGCTCAAAAGATGGCGGGCAGTCCGGCCTATGCGCGGATCGCCGCCGGATACCTGTCGGGTATGCGCTTTGCAGACTATACCAAGTATTCCGGGAGCAAGGCGCATCTTCAGTGGATGAGCGAAGCGCTTTCCATGATGCCCGACGACCGCCAAGGCGCCGTTTGCTACCTGTTGGAGCGCGCGAAAGCGTTGTACGGCGACGCGCTATTGAATCCGGTGCTGCGCGCGCTTGCCCGCTCGCACGGCGGTGTGTCAAATGACGCGCTGCTTGAAGAACTGTCCGGTGAATCCCAGGCGGAACTCGGCCGTGGCGCGCTGTTCAAAGTGCTTCGCGGCATGAAGCGGTACGTGGACAAGCGTGATGCCCTGCGCAGGCAGCTCAGCGACCTCGCTTTTTTCCTTCGGCCGGTTCTGTGGCTTGATGTGGGCAACCGCTGGTGGTCCCTCAGGCACGCGGGCGACCGCGCCGCCATTGAGTCATTCCTGAACCGCCGAACAAAAGAAACCTAGATGGTGTTTACTCGAGTTCGCGAAAAGACTGCAAAAGACGCCCCTGACAATCTCTCGTAAACACCATCTAAACCAGGAGGTGCGGCGCATGACGTACTACATCCTTTCGGGCATCTTCGCGTTGCTGGGCATTCTTTCCATCTTTGTGCGCATAGGCCCGCTGATGCCGCTCGGCTTCAAAATCGCGGCGGGCTTTTTGATCATGCTGTGCGCGGCGGTTCTGAAAATGCGCGCCGACGAGCATGATACAAAGCCGGCCGCCAAGCTTTGGCTTACGCTGGGGTTCATCGCCTCGATGATCGTGGCTGTGTTTTGCATGTTTACAGCGCGCGGCCCGATGATCGTCCCCGAACGCGGATGGAGTTTTGAAGGCTGGGTGAGCATCCAGTACAGCGTAATTTGCCTGTGGCTGATGATCATCGCCGCTCTCTACGGCCAGTTCTTTCAGATGCTCACGAAACAAGGCCGCAAGCTCAGTCCCGGCCGCTTTGTCATGCTCATTCCAATCGCCGCGGCGCTGTTGTTTATGCTAAAGGCGAGCGGAGCGCTGAAGGATTTCCCGCCCGATTGGGCAATGGTCATTCCCTTCGCGCTTTACGCGCTGGCTTTCTTCAATCTTGGAAGACTTGAGGGCCATGAGCATTTTTGACGTTTGAGGGCTCAATACAAATCGTATGGGAGGAAGCAAAATGGCACACGACGTGTTCATCAGCTATTCCAGCAAGGACAAATTAACGGCGGACGCGATTTGCCACGCGCTGGAACATACCGGTGTCAGGTGCTGGATCGCACCGCGCGACGTACGCGCCGGGTTCAAGTACGGCGCGGAGATCATCGGCGCGATCCGCGACTGCCGCGCGATGGTCTTGGTGTTTTCTGTCAACTCCAGCCGCTCCGAGCACGTTCAAAACGAAATCGAGCGCGCGTTCGGACACGAAAAGATCATCATCCCGTTTCGGATTGAGAACGCGCCGATGGACGACAACCTGGAGTATTTCCTGTCCAGCAAACACTGGATCGACGCCTACCCGGGCGACTCGGAATTCAAGAATCTGGTACGCGCCGCCCGCGTGGCGCTGGGCCTTGAGGCGGAAACCGCACCCGCGCCCGTCGGCGCGCCCCCCGCTGCGCCCACCGCGCCCACAAGCCCGCCCCCCGCGCCTGTTCCCTTGAAAGAAAGCGGTGCGGTCAACCGCTACGCAAACACCATCGGCAACATGCGGTGCGCGGCCTTCGCGGCCAGGCAGGGCGACTGGATCTACTTCTGCGACGGGCAAGCGCTGTGCAAGATGCGCCTGGACGGTACGGACGAACAGCGCCTGATCGCGCTCAATGTAAGCTCCATCGGCGTCACAGGCGATGATGTTTTTTACAAGGACGGGCTGTACCTGTACCGGATCGGCACCGACGGCAAGGGCAGAAAGACCATCATCGGTTTCGTGCTCTGGAACCACTTCATCGCCGACGGCTGGATCTACTTCTCCAACACCAACGACCGCGACGTGCTCTACAAGGTCAGGACCGACGGAAGCGAGTTCATCAAGCTGTGCGACATTCCCTTCAGCAAATTCGTGTTCGCGCATGAAAACTTCGTCTATTTTAGCTCCGATGAAGGCTGGCACCGGGTGGGGACCGACGGCACGGGCTACCGGAAACTGGACGTCAACGGCAGTTGCCCCAACGTCGTGGGCGACTGGATCTACTACCTGGACGAAGAATTCAATTCAATCCACCGCGTGCGCCTGGATGGCAGCGGTGACGAGGAGCTGGCCCCGCAAAAGTGGCTCAGGATGGTGGTTCACGAGGACGGCTACCTGTACTGCCAGAACTACGGCTTTGGCGAGCTGTACCGCGCGAAGCTCGGTGACGAGGGCAATATGGAAAAGCTGATCGGCGAATCCATCGTAACCTATGCGCTGGCGGGCGATTGGATCGTATTTAAGCTCAACCGGTCGGGCGGCTTGATGTGCCGCATGAAGACCGATGCAACAGGCCTTGTCCAGATGCATCAGGGAGGCTAACCGGCGGACACCGCATGGCTCATGACGCGCTCATCAGCCATCTGAGCAAGGACAAATTGACCGCCGAAGACATCACGCGGCAACCTGCGGTCGCGCCGTTTGCCGCTTAGCAGGAATGACCGGGTCAGTGCGGAAGGAGGCAATAAACCATGCAATGGGAAAATGTCTACATCTTCATCAGCAGCACCTTCAACGACATGCACGCCGAGCGCGACTACCTGGTCAAGAAGGTATTCCCGAGGCTTAGCGACTGGTGCGAGCAGCGCAAGCTCCGGCTGGTGGACATTGACCTGCGCTGGGGCGTGTCCGAGGCGGACGCCACGGCGAACAAGCGTGTGGTGGAGGTGTGCCTCAACCGGATCGACGCCTGCCGCCCTTTCTTCGTTTGCCTCTTGGGACAGCGGCGCGGCTGGGTGCCGGGGCCCGACGACATCAGCGAAGACACGCGCCGCCAGTTTCCGGCGCTCAGCGAAAAATACGCGGGCAACACGTCGGTTACCGAGATGGAAATCCTGCACGCGCTGGTTGATCCGCTCAGAAACGCCGAGGCGGCCGAGCACTCGTTCTTCTACCTGCGCGAGGCGGACTACCTGAAATCCATTCAGATGGGCGCGCAACTGGACATCTACACCAACCGGCTCGAGGCCGATCCCGGCTATGCGGACGCCGAACTCGCGCGCTGGCGCGAGCAAGTGATCCCGGCCACCGGACGAGCGGTGAGCCATTATTCCGCGACCTGGGATGAGCGCGACGCCACACCCGAAATCGCGCTGCCGCTCATCTGCCCGACCACCGCCGAAAAGGGCAGCGAAGCGTTCCGATCGGCGCTGTCAAAGTGGCAGGCATCCTGGCTGAAAGTGGGCGTCGAAGCGGGCGTTGAAGGCGAAATCACCGATCCCATGCAGCGCGCCAAGGCGCAAGCCTACAACGCGAAGCTGACGGCGGGGCGGCTTGGGCACTTTACATCGGGTGAGCGCGAGCTGGCGGAGGTAATCCTTGAGCAGCTTAAGCGCGCGATCACCGAGCGGTTCGGCGAACGGACGCAGCAGCAGCCCTCTGCGCTTTCGCGGGAGCTTGAGCAGCAAGAGCAAATGCTGCACCTGGCGTCGGAGGGCTACATTGAGCGCACGGGAGATTTTGACGCGATAAACGCATACCTCGCGGGCGACGAGCGGCGTCCGCTGGCCGTCACGGCGTTTGCGGGCATGGGCAAGACCAGCATGCTGGCCTACTTCCTCGCGCATTATCAGCCGGGATCGGGCGAATGCGCTTGCTACCGGTTCGTGGGCGGCAGCGACGATTCGGTCAACGGGGAGCGGCTGATCCGGTCGGTTTTGACCGAGCTCAAGCAGCGCGGCAGGATCGGGAGCGAAATTCCCACTTCCTCAACGGCGATGATGGACAAGCTGCCCGCGCTGCTTGCTGAGGCGGCGCAAAAGGGCAAGCTCGTGATCGTGATCGACGCGCTCAATCAGCTGGAAGGCGGCATGGAGGGCCTCGGCTGGATTCCGGCCCTGCTGCCCGCGAACGCAAAACTGATCGTCAGCTTTAAAAGGGGCGAAGCGGACGCCGAAGCCTACCTCAAGGGGCAGGTAGCGGAGGGCGCGATGCGCATACATGAGCTGCGCTCCTTCGACCAACTTACCGACCGCGAGAAGCTGGTGACCGCCTACCTGACGCGCTATTTCAAAGAGCTGGACGCGCCGCGCATCCGGGCGCTGATCGAATCGGACGGCGCGGAAAACCCGCTGTTTCTCAAAATTGCGCTTGGCGAGCTTAGGGTGTTTGGCGTACACAACGACCTGACGCAGGTCATCAGGTCGAGCTTTGGCGAGACGCCCATTCAGGCGTTTGGTTCGGTGCTGGATCGGCTCGAGCGCGACCCGGCATACTCGGCCATCCAGCCCGCGCAGGCGCTGCCCAGGGTGTTCGGGTATCTGGCGCACAGCCGGTATGGGCTGAGCGTCGAGGAGCTGACCGAGCTGCTGCTCCTGGACGGCGCGGCCCAGGACAGCGCGGATGCGCAGGACGCCATCTACCTGATCCTGCGCCAGCTCAGGCCGTACCTTGCGCGGCGCGACGGTCGGATCGACTTTTTCTATGAGAGCTTTAAGCTGGCCGCCATGGCGCGCTACACGGGCGATCAGAAGCTGGCGCGCCCCGCCGAAAAATGGCACCGCGCGCTGGGCGAATACTTTGCCGCGCGTCCGCTCGGCGACCGCCACAGGCTCATGGAGCAGGCCTGGCAATACGCGCGCGCGGGCATGGCGCAGGCGTACCGGGACCTGCTGTTTGATTACCTGTTCCTGGAGGCGCGCCTGTCGGCGTTTGACGTGGAGGCGCTGGTTTCCGACTGCCGGCTGATGGACGACGGCGATGTCAAGCTTCTGGGCGACGGATTTGTACTGGCCGAGAACGCGCTTACGCGCGATCAGAAGCAACTGCCCAGCCAGCTTTGGGGCAGGCTTTCCGGGCTTGAGAGCGCGCCGTTTCACGCGCTGCTTCAGCAGGTGATCGACGTGATGAAATCGCGCGGAACGCCCTGGCTCAGGCCCATGCGTCCCTCGATGGACGCGCCCGGCAGCGCGCTGTGGCGCAGCTATCAGGGGAAAATGCTGCCCGCCCTGGCCCAGGGCGGCACGAAGATGATCTACGGCGATGGGCTTACCGGCCAGGTGAAAATGATCGACATTGAAAGCGGCAAGTGCCTCATGACCATTGAGGAGTCCGCCCAGGACGGCAAGCTGTTTGTTAGCCCCGACGAGTCCCGGCTGTACGTCGATTCGGCCATGATGGACCGGGTGCTCAGCTATGAGCTCAAGACCGGCAAACAACTGGGCGAGATGCGCAATCCGGGCAAGTACGGCAGCTACGATGTGGCCGGAAATACCCTGGCCGGGCGCGGGCTCGACGGGGTGTTGCGGCTGTGGGAGGGCGACACGCTCATTCTTCGGCGCGAGATCAGGCGCTACGAGCGCAAGTACATCGGTTTCGCGCTCAGCCCGGACGGCGAAATCCTCTACATCGGCAACAACTTAAATGGCGTGGACTTGGTGGATACCGCGACCGGAGAGGTCAAAGCCACGCTTGAGGGGCATGAGAAGGCGGTATCGCGGCTGGTCCTGTCGAAGGACGGCAAGCGGCTCTACACCCTGGCGGGCGACGGCGTGATCGAGTGGGACACTCAGGCGAGGGCACAATTGCGCCGCCTCGAGAAGAGCTTTTACATGATCCCGGCGCCGATCGTGCTATCGGATGACGGGCGCTTCCTGGCTTATGTGAGCACAGGGATTCGGGTGTATGACCTGAAAAACGACCGGGAAATCATCCGGTTCAAGGGCCACAAGGGCAAGGTGGAGCGGTTCGCCTTTATCCCGGGCGGCGAACTGATGGCCTCGGTGGGCGAGAACGAGGGCGTCACTTTGTGGAAGATCGCCGACGGCACGGTGGTCAATGAGTACCAATCGGGCTCCACCCCCTATTTTGCCGTCGCCCTAAACGGCAAGTGCCTCATCACCCGCAGCGAACTCGTGCAGATGTGGCGGCTCGATGGCGGCGCGCGCCAGCAAAAGCCCTACCTGTCCACCCACATCCAGTGGACCCAGCGCGACCGGGAAATGATGACCTACTCCCTTGACCGCAGCATCGATCTGTGGAGCATGCCCGAGCTTGTCAAGTTCAGGAGCATACCGCTTAACTGGATCCGGCAGGTGAACTTTTCATTCAGCGGGGACGGGCTTCTATTGGCGGCGGGGACCTATGAGAACGACCAAAGCGTGCTCAATCTGCTGTGCGCGGGGGATCCGCCCGGCAAGCCGCGCTGGCAGCTCGTCGCGAAGGAACTGCACGAGGGAGAGCGCGCGTCGTTCATGCGGCTGTGCTTTGCCGAGGACGGCAACTTCGTGTGCGCGTCGATCCTGGGCGACCTGTTCACGCTCGATGCCGCAACCGGCAAGGTGCTTCACAGGATTCACGTGCACGAGCACCTGATCGACCGGATCATCCTGATCGATGGAGGAAAGCGGGCGATCACCGCCTCGGTGTATGAGACCGCCAAGGACGTAAATGACCCCGGGAAGCGGGATTTGTGCCTGGCGCTGCACGATTTGACCACCGGAAAGACCTTAAAGACCTTCGGGGAAAAGCGGTTCGGGACCGTCTACCTGACGCCGACCGGCGACGAGTCAGGCGTGTACCTGTGGAACAACAGCATCCGCGGCCGCGCGGAACTGTGGGACATTGAAAGCGGCCAGAAGCAAAGCAGCTTTGAGATGCCGCACAACGTCCATGCGATGGTTTGCCCCGCCCATGACGGCTGGTTGTTCCAGTGCGACGCCGCCGGTTATGTGATCGCGCGGGGGCGCGATTTTGGTGTGATCACCAAGACGCTCTTCGATGTGCCCGGTCAAATGATGATCGCATCAAGCGACGGCCGCCAAATCGTGACCCAGGGCGGGACGCTGTACGGCGGCGCGCTGAGCCAACTGATGTTTGAAAACCCGCCGGAGGCGCCCTTCGTCGCGCCCAGGCCCGCGATGCCCCCGCGCGCGGCGACAAAGCCCGAACCGCCGAGGCCCGCGCCACCGCCCAAACCAACGCCGACGCCAGTGCCCAAGCCCGCGCCGGAGCCCAAGCCCGTGTCGTCACCCAAGCCCGCACCGCCGCCGCCGCCCAAGCCGACGCCCGCACCCGCCCTGCAGCCGACGCCCGAACCCAAGAAGGGCTTGTTCTCGCGGCTGTTCGGCAGAAAGTAGGATCTATCCATGCCGCAAGCGTACGAACCACTGCCCATTGTGATCGGCGCGGCGGGGCATCGCAACATCCCGCCAGAGCACTTCTCCGCGCTTGAGGCCGAGGTGGAGGCGGCGCTCACCCAACTGCGCGCGCTGTACCCCGACAGCCCCATCGAGCTGATGACCAGCCTGGCCGACGGCGCGGACCGGCTGTGCGCGCGCGCGGCGCTGAAACTGGGCATGGCGCTCATCGCGGCGCTGCCCATGAGCGAAGATGCGTATCGGCAGGATTTTTCCGGCGATTCGGCGCTCGAATTCGACCGCTTGCTTATGAAGGCCCGCGAAGTATTTGTCGCGCCGCCCGCCGAACCCATGCCGGAGAACGCGGGCCGTGGCTACCGTTACCGCCAGGCGGAGCTCTCCATCGCAAACCGCGCGCACCTGCTGCTCGCGCTGTGGGACGGCAGGGAGACCCTGTTCCCCGAGGGTGGCGGCACCTACGAGACCATCTTATTCGCGCGGGAAAAGCGCGTAAGCGTGGTGCACATTGCGGTTCCCCGGCCAGGCGACCCGTTTGTGTCAAGCGATCAGAATGTGCCGCTGTCCGAAGCGCTGAGCGCAATCGACGGCTTCAACCGGAACGCCAAGCGCCACGGCGACACGTTTTCATCAAAAGCCGAACAGGCAAAACGCTGCCTCGTGGACGAAGAAACCGAGGCGCGCCTTGCGCCCGCTCAACGCCGGTTGATGGACGCACATCTGGCGCTTGATCAGCTATCCCTCATCAATCGCAATCTGAGACTGCGCGCCATACGGACGCTGTCGCTGCTGGGGCTTGCGCTGGTGATCGCGTTCCTGTTGTATGATGAAATGGAGTCAACCCTGATGCTGCCGCTGTACGCCGCCGCGCTGGCGGCCGCAGTGGGCGTGTACGCGTGGTCAAAGCGCGCGAACCTCAACCAGAACTATATCACATACCGCATGATGGCCGAGGCGCTGCGCGTTCAGTTTTATTGGAGCCTGTCGGGCATCGGGACAGACGTATATGAATGCCTGACGTTCACCCAGAAGCGTGAGCTGCGCTTTGTGGACGCGCTGCTCAGGTCCCTTGGCCGGGGCGGGCCCGAGTCCGGCGCACCCGGCGCGTCAACGTGCGCTGTGGCGCATTGGGTGCGCGGTCAACTTCATTACCATGTGGCGTCTGAGCGCAACAAATCGGGCAAGCAGCGGCTCAACGCGCGCGCGGCCAGCGCCGCGCTGGCCGCGTCGGTGATGCTGTTCTTTGTGATATGGGCGCTTGAGACGTGGGGGGAACCCATACTCCAGTGGGCGTTGCCGCCGGGCGCGTGGATGCATGCGGGGCAGGCCGTAACGCTGCGCACGGCGCTTAAGATTCTGCTGGGCACGGTATCGGCAGGCACGGCGTTTCTGGCCAACTACTACGGGAGCCTGGCGCTTGCTGAGCAAATCTTTGACAACTGTCGCATGAGCGAATTATACCGGGAGGCCGCGTCATTGCTTGAAAATGGGGCCCAACCGCGCGCCGTCCTCACGATGCTGGGCCGGGAATCCATCAACGAAAGCGCCAACTGGTACCTCGCGCAGCGGGAAAACGCGCCGCAATTGTTTATTGGATAAGCATCCGCAGGAACGTGCGTTCTATCGTCTTGTTGAATATCTTATCTTTTCTGAGCTTGACATATAAACTCATTTGTCCATACAATATACCGTTATGCAAAAAACGGGGGACAATGAAATGGAGAACACAAAAATCCCGGAGAACAAGATGGGCGTCATGCCCATGGGCAAGCTGGTGCTTTCGATGTCGCTGCCGATTGCGCTTTCTATGTTGGTGCAGGCGTGCTACAACGTGGTGGACAGCATCTATGTGGCCCAGATCGACCAGGAGAAACTGGCGCTGGCGGCGGTTTCGCTGGCGTTCCCGATCCAAAACCTCATGATCGCGCTCGCTTCAGGCGTGGCGATCGGCATGGGCGCGCTGTTGTCGCGGAGCCTGGGCGAAAAGAACCACGCCGAGGCCAGGCGCGCCGCGGGCAACGGCCTCATGCTGGGCATCGTGTGCGCGCTGGCGTTTGCCGTGTTTGGCGTCGTAGGATCGCGCGCTTTTTTTGCCGGACAGACGGGCAATCCAGTCATCGTCGAATACGGCGCGAGCTACCTGGGCATCGTGTCCGGGCTTTCGTTTGGCATCTTTGGCGAGATCATGTTTGAACGGCTCCTTCAGTCGGCCGGCAAGAGCCATCTGGCCATGATCAGCCAGTTGGTAGGCGCCATAACCAACATCATTCTCGACCCCATCATGATCTTCGGCTTTCTCGGCTGCCCCGCGATGGGCGTGGCGGGCGCGGCGCTGGCCACCGTCATCGGCCAGATGATCGCCATGGCATTGTCGCTGGCGCTCAACATCGCATGCAACACGGAAGTGCGCCTGGCCCTTGGCGCGCTTGTGCCCAACCTCAACACAATGAAGACGATCTTGAAGGTCGGCCTTCCCTCGGTACTCATGATGTCGATCGGATCGGTCATGACCTACGGCATGAACCGCATCCTGCTCTCCTTCGGCGCGATTGCGGTGGCCGTGTTCGGGGTGTATTTTAAGCTGCAAAGTTTCGTGTTCATGCCGGTCTTTGGCCTCAACAGCGGCCTGGTGCCCATTGTCGCGTACAACTACGGCGCGCGAAAGAAATTGCGCATTCTGTCGGCGTACAAGATCAGCGCCATTGCCGCCGTGTCGCTGATGCTGATCGGTCTTGTGGTGTGCCAGATTTGGCCGGAACAATTGCTGATGCTTTTTGACGCATCGGAAGAGATGCTGCTCATCGGTACGCAGGCGTTGCGCGCGATCAGCTGGAGCTTTGCAATCGCCGGGTACTGCATCGCGACCAGCGGCGTTTTCCAGGCGATGGGCAACGGCGTGTATTCGCTCATGATCTCAGTCGCGCGGCAACTCATGGTGCTGCTGCCCGCGGCATACCTGTTCTCGCTCTCAGGACGGCTCGAACTTGTGTGGTACGCGTTCCCGTTGGCGGAATTGATGGCGCTGGCCGTGACCACCTATCTTTTTTCGCGCATCTACAAAAACCTGATCGCGCCGCTGCCCGACAATGGCGCGGAAAAGAGCCAAGGCAAGTGTGAACCGCGCATCGCTTAGGGTGACTTGACCGTTTCCAAGGGGCGGCCGCTTTCTGAGCAGCCGCCTTTTATACGCGCAAATAACAATATATTGTGGGTCCGTGCTTGAAAAGCACCAAATATGGATATATAATGGTATCACATGATTTTTGGAGGGGCAGCATGGCGATACAAGATATTGGAGAAAACGCGCGCGAGGTACTCAAAAGGCGCTACCTTGTTAAAAATGAGCGCGGTGAAACGGTCGAGACCATTGAGCAATTGTTCAGGCGTGTCGCAAACGCGGTAGCGGGCGCTGAGACACGCTTTGCGGGCGGCGCGGACGTCGGCGCGCTGTCCGAGCGCTTCTTTGAGATGATGACGGGCCTGAAATTCCTGCCCAACTCGCCCACGCTCATGAACGCGGGACGCCCCCTTGGCCAACTCTCGGCTTGCTTCGTGCTGCCGGTTGGCGACAGCATGGAAGAGATCTTTGACGCGGTCAAGAACGCCGCGCTCATTCACAAATCGGGCGGCGGCACCGGTTTTTCGTTCAGCCGCCTGCGCCCGAGCGGCGCGACTGTGCGCTCGACCGGCGGCGTGGCGTCCGGGCCTGTCAGCTTCATGCGCGTTTTCAACATGGCGACCGAGGCGGTCAAACAGGGCGGGACCAGGCGCGGCGCGAACATGGGGGTGCTGCGCATCGATCATCCGGACATCGAAGATTTCATCCATGCCAAGTCGAACAACCTGGACATCACCAACTTTAATATCTCGGTGGGCCTTACCGAAGCGTTTATGCAGGCAGTAGAGGACAACCGCGATTACGACCTGATTGATCCCGCTTCGGGGCGCTCCGTAGGGCAGAAAAACGCGCGAAGGCTCTTTGAGCTGATCGTGGACGCGGCGTGGCACAACGGCGAGCCGGGCATTATCTTCCTCGACCGCCTGAACAAGTACAACGCAACCCCCGCGCGCGGCGCGTTTGAGGCCACCAACCCCTGCGGCGAGCAACCGCTGCTCCCTTATGAGAGCTGCAACCTTGGTTCAATCAACCTGACGAAATTCCTCAAAAAGGAACTCGGACGCTGGTCGGTCGATTATGACGCGCTGCGGGAGACTGTGCATGACGCCGTACGATTCCTGGACGACGTGATCGAGATCAATTGCTATCCGCTTGCTCAAATCGACGAAGCCACGCGCGCCACGCGCAAGGTAGGCCTGGGCGTGATGGGCTTTGCCGATGTGCTCTTAAGGCTTCAAATACCCTACAACAGCGAGGAAGGCGTGCGCTTTGCCGAAGAACTCATGACCTTCATCGACGATGAGGGCCACGCGGCCAGCAGGGCGCTTGGCGAGGTGCGCGGCGCTTTTCCCGCGTTTTCCGAAAGCACGCGAAAGGACGGTCCGGCCTACCGCAACGCCACCGTTACCACCATCGCGCCTACCGGCACCATTTCCATGATCGGCGGCGCGTCCTCGGGCATAGAGCCGGTGTTCGCCTATTGCTACATTCGCAACATCATGGACGGAACCAAGATGCTCGAGGTCAATCCGATCCTGACCGAAGTGTTGCAGGCGCGCGGCCTCCATGACGAGGCGCTGATGCGCCGCATCGCGGACGAAGGCACGCTGAGCCATATCGCCGAAATCCCCGAGGACATCCGCCGCGTGTTCGTGTGCGCGCACGACGTATCTCCCGAATACCACGTGCGCATGCAGGCGGCGTTCCAGCGCCACACCGACAACGCGGTCTCCAAGACCGTCAACTTTCCGCGCGAGGCAACGCGCGAGCAGGTAGCCGAGGTGTTTTCCCTCGCCGGGAAGCTCGGGCTCAAGGGCGTGACCATCTACCGCGACGGCAGCCGCGACGGGCAGGTGCTGAACATCGTCAAGGCCGAGTCGGGCCAGCCCGTAGAAGATGAAGGGCCGCGCGTGGTGCTGCCCAGAGCGCGTCCGACCATCACCCAGGGATTTACCGAGCGGGTCAAGATCGGCTGCGGCAACCTCTACATCACCGTCAACTATGACGAGAACGGCATTTGCGAGGTTTTCACCTCAACCGGCAAGGCGGGCGGCTGCCCCAGCCAGTCCGAGGCCACGGCGCGGCTGTGCTCGGTCGCGCTCAGGAGCGGCATGCCGGTCAAAGAGATCTATGACCAGCTCAAGGGCATCCGCTGCCCGTCCACCATTCGCCAGCAAGGGATGGGCTGCACGTCCTGCCCCGACGCCATCGCCAAGGTGCTCATGAAGGTCAACAACTTCATTCAGAAGGGCACCGCGCCCACGCCGACGCCCGCGCTCACGCCAGCGGTCGGCTCGGCAAGCGCGGCGGCCGGAACGATGAACTATTGCCCGGAGTGCGGGGCGAAGTTGATCAACGAGGGCGGCTGCGTCGTCTGCCGCAGTTGCGGATATTCTAAGTGTGGGTGAGGAAAGATGAAGACAGTGCTGAAAGTACTCTTGTGGCTTGTGCTGATCGCGCTGGCCATCGCGGCGGGTTATGTGGGCTACGTCTGGTTTTCCTACAGCCGGATCGAGGACGAGCGTCCTTTGTCGATCACCGGTACGCAACAGGCGCAAGCACCCATCGGCAAAGAACTGAGCGTCCTGACCATGAACATCGGCTATGGCGCGAACGATCCCGAGTTTTCGTTCTTCATGGACGGAGGCAAGCGGATGACGGCGCTTGACGAGGAAACGGTCAGGCGCACAACCGGGGGCGTGACCTCCATCATCCGCGAGGCCGACCCGGAACTTGTGCTCCTTCAGGAGGTTGACCAGAACAGCGACCGCAGCCATCACGTCAACCAGATGGAGGAAATTTCATCCGCGCTTGGCGATTACGCATCGGTCTACGCGGTCAATTACAACACGCCCTACTTGTTTTTCCCGCCGACCGACCCCATGGGCCGGGTGCTGTCGGGCATTTTGACGCTTTCAAAGTACAGGATTGAGTCCTCCGTGCGCAGGAGCCTGCCGCTTGAGTCGGGGTTCAAGAAACTCTTCGACCTTGACCGCTGTTTTTCTCTCAGCCGTTTGCCGACCGAGAACGGGCGCTACCTCACGCTGGTCAACATCCACGCGTCAGCGTTTGTCGAGGATCAAGCCGTGCGCGACGCGCAGACCGAATGCCTGCTGGGCGCGCTTCAGGACGCGCGCGACGCGGGCGATTACGTGATTTGCGGGGGCGATTTCAACCACGATCTCAAGGGCGGCCACGCCAGCGAGTTGTTCGGGTTTGAACCGCGCGACGCCGCATGGCTCAGCCCCTTTGACGAGGAGATGCTTCCGGATGATCTTCGGCTGGTCTCAAGTTCCAATGCGCCGACGCTGCGCGACAGCGCCGTTATGTATGTGCCGGGTGAGAGCTTTGTCACGATCATCGACGGCTTCATCGTGTCGGAGGATGTGACGCTGTCCTCCATTGAGACGATTGACGCGGGGTTTGAATACTCCGACCACAACCCGGTGCTCATGCGCCTTACCCTGAACCCGTAATAAAAACCCGGAGGATTCTATGCGACTGACCTACCGCCATACCCTTGTGGCGAGCTACCTCGGATACATCACACAAGCCATCGTGGTCAACCTCTCAAGCCTGTTGTTTGTGATTTTTCAGCGCGATTTTTTGATATCGACCGAACAGATTGCCCTCTTGATATCCTTTAACTTCATGACGCAGATCGCAACCGACTACGTGGCATCGCGCGTGGTTGACAAGGTCGGGTTTCGGTTTCCCGTGATCATGGCGCATGTAATGGCTGCGCTCGGGCTTGTTCTGCTCGCGGTTCTCCCGGGCATGATGGGTTCTTATCCGGCGCTGTTGATCGCGACGTTTTTCATGGCGGTCGGCGGCGGCATGACGGAAGTTTTGATCAGCCCCATCGTCGAAGCGCTGCCGGGAGATGAAAAAGCGGGCGCGATGAGCCTGTTGCATTCGTTCTACTGCTGGGGGCTGGTCGGCGTGGTGCTGATTTCAACCGGCTTCTTTGCGCTGTTCGGCCAAGCCAACTGGCGGTTCCTGCCCGTCATCTGGGCGCTGATACCGGTGTTCAACACTTTTTTCTTCGCGCGCGTGCCGCTCAAGCCGCTGATCACCGACGGCAAGCGCCAAAGCACAAGGTCGCTGTTCGCCAAGCGCGCGTTCTGGCTGTTGCTGCTCATCATGATCTGCGCGGGCGCGGCGGAGCAGGCCATGTCGCAATGGGCGTCGCTGTTCGCCGAAACGGCGCTGGGCGTGCCCAAGGCGATGGGCGACCTGCTCGGCCCTTGCGCGTTCGCGGTCATGATGGGCATCGCGCGCACATACTACGGATTCATGGGCGGGCGGGTAAGGCTTAGGCGCGTCATGGGATTGAGCGCAATGCTGGCCATCGTCAGTTACCTGATCACCGTATTCTCGGCTATGCCGATCTTCTCTCTCCTGGGCTGCGCGATGACCGGCCTTGCGGTCGGCCTCATGTGGCCGGGCACCCTCAGCCTGTCCGCCGCCCAATTTCCGCTCGGCGGCGGGGCGATGTTTGGTATCCTGGCGCTCGCGGGCGACATTGGCTGCACCATCGGCCCGGGCCTGGTGGGTGAAATCGCGGGCGCGGTCGAGCGCGGCGCGCTGAAAAACGTAGCCCAGGCACTGCTTGGCGCGGGCGAGCAAAACGCGCTCAAGCTGGGGCTCCTGTTCGCGGCGGTATTTCCAATCCTGCTGCTCGCCGGCATTGCGCTCATCTCGCGGCAGGCGCGCACAAAATAAAAAAACAACCTCAGCGCATGTAAAGTGTACAATGCGCTGAGGTTTACGCTTGCATGAAAACCTTCTTCTTTTGTGCGTTCCGTTTTAATATTCTTCAAAATACTTCGCTATTTCGTTGATATCCTTTGTTTCCGAAAGCGCAAGCTGAAGCAATATGCGCGCTTTTTGCGGATTGAGATTATTCGCGGATATCGTAGGCGCCACATCCGGGTCCTCCATCACGATCCCGTTGGCAATTCTCGACGAGCGCACGATTGGGATATCCAAGGTTTGCGTCGTTTTCTCAATCCAGGCGCTGCTGTAACCGCCGTTTCCGGCGCAAGCGATGACAAGGCCATCGTTATTGTTGATCATGTATTCGAGCATATTTACATCGGCGTCCGCGTGGAAATAAGCAATTCCGACTTTAGCCAAATGCTCAAGCGCCGAAATGTCGAACGGCGTCTGTGTCGTGTGCGGCTTTATGCTTTGCTGGTGGAAAAACACTTGATCATCGAAGACGTACCCGATACTACCGAGATCTCCGCTGCCGAAGCACGCCGTTTTGAATGTGCTTGTCTTGCTGACTTCCCGCGCCGTGAATATTTCGCCGGCAAAAACGGCCAAAACCCCTTTGCCCGCCGCGTCATCGCTCGCGGCCACCGCTACCGCCTGATAGAGGTTTAGTGGACCATCCGCGCTGAGGGCGGTTTTCGGGCGCGCCGCCCCGACAAGCACTATGGGCTTATCCGTCTTAACGGTTAAGGTAAGAAAATAAGCCGTTTCCTCCAATGTGTCCGTTCCGTGCGTGATGACAAAGCCGTCGATTGCGGCGCTCTGAGACAATTCATTGATACGCTTTGCAAGCGCCAGCCAATCCTCGGCGGTAATGTCGTCACTTGCGATGCTAAGCATTTGCTCTCCGGTTATGTTTGCAAGCGCATCAATCCCCTGAACGCCTTCGATGATCGCCTCAACATCCAGGACGCCGGGTTTATAGCCCATGACCTTGCCGGGCGTACCCGTGCCTGCAATCGTGCCTCCCGTCCCGATTATGACGATGTTTTTCTTGCCGCCGTCAACTGCTCGGGCGGAGGGTTCTGCTGTTGCATTGGCATTCTGTGCTGCATTGCCTGTTGTCCCCACTGAAAGCTTCTCCTGATTGGTTGCCAATGCGGCACCAGTTATAAAGAGCGCACTCACCATTATGATTGCAAGGACTGTGATCAATTGCTTTTTCATTCTCAAAATCCCCTTTTCATTGTTGTTTTTCCGGTCAGGTTTTGGGCATCAGAATCCTTTCCATTTCCGTAACAAGGGCGTCAAACTCTTTGACAAACGCCTCCGTCGGCTGCGGCGTATCCATATATACCCCAACATTTTCCAGCGTCGTGATCGAATCGTATTGTGAGCCTGACTTTAAAAACCCGATATAACGATTGAGCGCTCCCGGCTTTTGTTCCGATATTTGCGTCACCAACTGATTTGCCGCCGTTATGCTTGTGGCATATTGATATACATAGAAGCTGGTATAAAAGTGCGGAATTCTCGACCATGTCGCCGCGCCCAATTCGTCCGCCTCAAAGGCTTCGCCGTAGTATTTCGCGCACAAATCCAGCCAAATTGTGTTCAAGCTTTCGGTGGTCAGCGCGCCGCCCGCTTCTACGATTTCGTAAATCGTTTGCTCAAACTCCGCGCACATGACCTGGTTGTAAAAGGCGCCCCTGTAAAGCTCTGCAAGGTTATCCATGTAGTATAGTTTTTCGTCGTCTGTCTCGGAGTTATTTATCATGTACTTCGTCAAAATAATCTCGTTTACGGTTGAGGCAACCTCGGCGTTAAATATTGACGCTTCCGCGGTTGGAAACGATTGTGTTTCGCTCGAATAGTATTGGTGCAGCGCATGACCGAGCTCATGCGCCAATGTGGTGACGGACTCAAAATTATCCGTATAGTTCATCAAAACGTATGGGTGTGACCGATACGTTCCATAGCTATACGCGCCGCTTTCTTTATTCGCAGAGGCATATACGTCAATCCAATGGCTGGCAAACGCCGTTTGAAGCACTTCGCCGTAATCCCCGCCAAGCGGGCTCAATGCCGCTGAAACCATCGTTATTGCGTCGTCGTAACCCATGCTGAAGTTATATTCCGAAACAATTGGCGCATATAGGTCGTATACATGCAGTGCCTCAAGACCCAGGACTTCTTTTCTGAGCGCCATATACCTGTGCAGCGGCTCCAGATTGCTGTTTGTCGCCTCTATAAGACGCTCATAAACGCTTACAGGAATGTCGCTCCCCAAAGAAGCCTCCAGGGCGGAATGATACTTTCTTGCCTTTGCAAAAAAGATGTTTTGGTTGACCTGCGCTGAAAGTGCGGCGGCAAACGTGTTGTTGTGTTTCATATATTCGCAGTACAGGCTTTCGAAAGCGGATTTCCTCAAATTGCGGTCGGGGCTTTCAACCAGCACGCCGTAAGTGCTGATGCTGACCTCGGCTTCCTTTCCTTGGGAATCCACCGCGGGTGCGAACTTCAAATCCGCATTATTCAACATTGAAAATATGTCGTTCGGCGATTGCGCCACCACAAATAACTGCGATAACAGAGATTCTTCCGCTTCGGATAACACATGACTTTTTTGTTCCAATAAATCGTTCAAAAATTTTGCGTGCTTATAAAAAGAGGGGTCTTCAATATATCCTTTCAATGCGGCTTCATCTTTCGACAACAGCTCGGGGTTTACATACGCGCCCGCTTCTAAAACATTTTGATATATGCTTTGCGCCTTGCCATAAACCGCCTGTGCGCTTGCGTCGGCCATATTTAAGTCCTTGCTTAAATAAGCATAGACATATACATTCTCCAATGTGATGGCCGTCTGTTCCGAAGCGTCCAAACAGGCAAGGACATTTTCCCTGCTGTCAAGCATGCCTTTATATCTTTCCATTTGGGGAATGAGCATATTTTCAAGCAATGCGACATCGCTTTCCCAGGCGTCATTGGTTTCGTATATGTCCGTAAGCTGCCATTTGTACTGTTCCGGTATATCGGACCGGTTTTCATATACCCCTGCCGCCGCAGGCAGTGAACTTTCAGCCTGTGCACCGCTCGCGCATCCCGACAGGGGGGCAATCAGTACACACAATACAAGAACCGCGCAAACAACCCTCAGTTTATTCATAATCACAACACTCCCTTACAAAATAGTGGGATAATCCGCTGCGATGTTCCTTCGTTTGGACGCTGCTCAGTCGGTTTCACCGCTGACGCTGGCGGCAATATCAACAACAGAGCCATCCGCTATATAGTGGTACAGCGCGACCTCACTCTTCTCGCCGGTGGTGATGACCGCGAATGTGCGCGTAGCGTCCGGATAATCGACGTTGTGGTCAATCCATGTTCCGCTGTTCAGGTAATATTTCCCGTTGCCCACGTCCCGGTACGCGGGCACATGGGTGTGGCCAAACACCACCACATCCACATGCTCGTTTGGGTTTTCCAAGTACTGCGCCTTCGCTTGTTGATAATAGTATTCCCAATCCATGGCTCCGGGCAGCGCTTCGATGAAGCTGTTCGGAACCTTGACCTGATTGATCGCCTGGCGCTCGCCCCATGTGCGCTGAATGTTCTTGAACAGCACCGGTGCGCTGATTGTTCCGTCCGCTTGCCGCGCCGGGTAAAAATCAAGATAGGTATACTGATCGTCAAATCCGGCGATGTGCATGTCGAATATCTTTTCGTCAAGTTCTTCATTGGGCGTCATCCGCGTGGAAACGCTTTTGAGAATCGAATAATACAGAAAAGCGCCAAATTGGTCTGTATCGGTCTTGTCGGGCACGGTTGCCACGACAGGCAGGTCTTTCTCAACCGCCGGCCGACCCTCCAGCACCCACGTCGCGGCATAACGCGCATAAAAATATCCCGCAGGCAAGATGGTGTCCGCATTGCCGCACAGCAGCGCGTTGGTGACCGCATCCGGCGCGGTAAACACATCGTAACGGTGCCCATGCTCGATTGCGATCTCGTTTCTTTCACCCGTATAGTAAACGCCAAGCCCGTCGGCATCCCACGCCTGAACGATGCCGGGGATCGCTTGTTGCAAAACATCAGCTTGCAGCGTCATGTCATGGTTTCCGGGTATGTAGACCAGCTTGACGCCACCGTCGATGATGCTGTTCAGCTCGTCCATGACCGCTTGATTGTTCGCGATCACATCTTTATAGAACTGCGTCTGATTCGTGTGGCTTGGATAATAGACGGGCAAATACCACTCGTCCAAAAAGTCGCCGTTAATGACCAGCTCGCGCACGTCCGCGGTGCTTTGGAGTCGCTGCAAAAACTCGATGAACAGCGCCCGGTTCTGCAGCGTTTCGGTATAGCGGTCATCTATGCCCAGGTGGATGTCGCTGACGACAACGATTTTGTTTCTCGCGCCGCCGGCATCCCACAGTGGCGCAGCCGCTTGCGCCATGGATGGAAACGGCGAACACATGGCGATAAGCACTGCGATTGCAATGCCAAACAACATAAAACAGCGCGAATTTCTTTTCATATCAAGGCCTCCGATGTTTTTGTAATTTTATGAGTATATCACAACACGACAAAAAAATGACCTATTGCATAGAAAACAAGGGGTTTTACAAAGAATCGGTCGAACCTTTCGCAAGGGTTGATTACGGTTCGCAATCATTGATCGATCAGCTTTTATCAGCGCTTACCAAGGGAAGCAAAAGGCCGGACGCGAATGCGTCCGGCTTGTTTTTTTTTGTACGATCACCAAAAGCTCACAAAGCAGCCGTTCAAATCGCAGAACCCGCCGGGTAGGATCAAGAACAGGTCGATCAGCACGCCATGCGCGCGGGTGGCAGCAGCTATGCACGACACGCTATTTTATCTCAAAAGCCTCGATATTGATCTACGATTAGGGCTACCGCTTGGCACGACATGCGGGTATGGCAGAGACGAGTATAAGAACACCAGCTTATAAGGAACGAGGTGAACCACATGCCGCGTAAGAGAGCGCCGAACGGGAGCGGTGTTGTCCGTCAGAGGAAAGACGGGCGCTGGGAGGCTATCTATTCCGTGGGCAACGACCCCGGCACGGGGAAGCTGATCCGCAAGAGCGTGTATGGTAAGAGCGAGCAGGAGGTGGCCGTGAAGCTACGCGCCGCCACAGCCGCGATTGACAACAACACCTATATGGAGCCTGAAAAGATGCCCCTACGGGAGTGGTTTGATATATGGCTGGCTGAATATACGGCTGATATAAAGCCCGGTACGCTGACCACCTACGAGACGCAGGTGCGGTGCCACATCAAGCCCGCCCTGGGCGCTATCCGCTTGTGTGAACTGAGGGCGCATGACGTGCAGACATTCGTCAATAGGCTGCATCGTGGGAGCAGGGACGCCGATCCCCTGTCAGGCAAGACCGTGAAGAACGTGTTCGGCGTGCTCCACCGGGCGCTAGAACAGGCGGTG
>JAVBND010000063.1:0-11097 GCA_031551775.1 Eubacteriales bacterium
CCAAGAGCTTTAAGGGGCCGTATGTGCTGTTCATGGTCATCCTGAACAACATCTACATTTTCCTGATCCCGCTGATCATTTGGCTGGCAGGCGGCGTGCAGGACTATCCCCGCTTCGCCATGTCGGCGCTATTCTATCTCATCTTCTCGCTGTCGCTGCCGGGGTCATTCCTAAAAATCCTGTATGTCTCCCAAAACGGCAAGCAAATCGCCGACGGCGCGGAGCGCATGGATCGGGTGCTGAAGGAAGCGACACTGCCAGAAACCCCGGCGCCCAAGACCGCCGACCGCTTTTCGGTGGCGTTTGATAGCGTTTCTTTCTCCTATCAGGGGCTTTCGGATCAGGATGAGGAGCGCAAGACCGAAGCGCTGTCGGGCGTGAGCTTCACGGCCAATCAGGGTGAGATCACCGCGCTGGTCGGTCCGTCGGGCAGCGGCAAGAGCACCATCGCCCACCTGATTCCGCGCTTTTACGATGTAGCGGCGGGCAGCATCAAAATCGGCGGCGTGGACATCCGGGACATGAGCAGCGACTACCTGATGAGCATCGTCAGCTTCGTGTTTCAAGATGTATTCCTGTTCAAGCAGAGCATCCTTGACAACATCCGCATCGGCAACAAGGATGCCAGCCGGGAGCAGGTCATCGCCGCCGCCAAGGCCGCCCAGTGCCACGAGTTCATCGAAAAGCTGCCAAATAGCTACGACACGGTCATCGGCACCAAGAATGTGCACCTGTCCGGCGGCGAGCGCCAGCGGCTGGTGATCGCCCGGGCGATCCTCAAGGACGCGCCCATCATCGTGCTGGACGAGGCCACGGCCTTTGCCGACCCGGAGAACGAGCACAAGATACAAATGGCCTTTGAGCGCCTGATGAAGGACAAGACCGTGATCATCATCGCCCATCGGCTATCCACCGTGCGCGGGGCCAACAAAATCGTGGTGATCGACGGCGGCAGGGTCGCTGAGGAAGGTCGGCACAATGGACTGGTGGACGCGCACGGGCGATACAGCCGGATGTGGGCACAGTACACCAGCGCGGCGCAATGGTCGCTGAAGAAGGAGGCGGGCGTGAATGCTTAAAAAGGCGTTTCAACTGACGGACAACGGCGCAAAGAATCTGCGAAAATCCATCCTCTACTGCACGGTGGCCAACCTCACGCAGTTTTTCCCGTTCATGATCCTGATGCAGGTGGTGCAGGTCATCATCGCCCCTCTTATCACCGGGGCCGCGCTGGACACCGGGAAGCTATGGCTGCTGGGCGGATTGGGCGCGCTGGCGGCGCTGGTATATGCCGTGTGCTACAGTCTGGAGTACGACAAGACCTACACCACCGCCTACGGCGAATGCACCGACATCCGCGTGGAGGTGGCCGAGCACATGCGCAGGTTGCCGCTGTCCTTTTTCAACCGCAAGGACTTGTCGGAACTGACCACCAACATCATGGGCGACTGTAATACCATCGAGCAGATGATCAGCCACTGCGTGCCGCAGACCATCGCCAATTCCATCACCATTACGCTGGTGTGCGCGATGCTGTGCATCTTCGACTGGCGGATGGCGCTGGCGCTGTTTTGTGTGCTGCCCATCTCCATCGCGCTGGTGACGCTAAGCAAACGGGTGCAAAACAAGCTGGGCGAGCGGCATGTCCAGGCGAAGCTGAACGTGTCGGATCAGGTGCAGGAGTATCTGGACGGCATCAAGGTGGTCAAGGCCTTCGGCCTGTCCGGCGAAAAGTCAGTGGCGCTGGAGCATTCCCTCAAGGAGATGATGAAGCAGGCCATCGTGTTTGAGGCCGTGACCGGCACGTTCGCTACGCTGGCCATGATGATCCTGCAAGTGGGCATCGGCCTGGTGGTCCTGGTGGGGGTGAACCTGCTGACGGCAGGTCAGTTGGGGGCGGTCACCTTCCTGACCTTTACCATGATCAGCGCGCGCATCTACGCGCCGGTGACCACGATTCTGACCATGCTGCCCGAGATGCTATACTTCCTGGTGTCCACCAGTCGCATGCAAAAGCTGCGCACCGAACACGCTATGGAGGGCGATGCCAAAGTTCAAGTAAAGAACTGCGACATCTCGTTCAAGGGAGTTTCCTTTGCCTACAACAAGGACGATGTCATCCGCGACCTCAGCTTCACTGCGCCGCAAAACGCCGTCACCGCGCTGGTCGGCCCCTCGGGCAGCGGTAAAAGCACGGTTTCGCGCCTGATTGCCCGGTTCTGGGATGTGAACAAGGGGCGCGTTTCCATTGACGGCGTGGATGTGAATACCGTCGATCCGGAGCATCTGATGCAGTATATGTCCTTTGTGTTTCAGGACGTGGTGCTGTTCAACGATACGGTAATCAACAACATCCGCATCGGGCGGCAGGGCGCCACCGACGAGGAAGTGTACCGCGTCGCCAAGTTGGCACGCTGCGACGATTTTATCCGCGCTATGCCGGATGGCTATAACACGCTGATCGGCGAGAACGGCTGCACGCTGTCCGGCGGCGAGCGCCAGCGGATCTCCATCGCCCGCTCGCTGCTCAAGGACGCGCCCATCGTGCGGCTGGACGAGGCCACTGCGTCGCTCGACCCGGAAAACGAGGTACTGATCCAGGAAGCGGTCTCCGAACTGGTCAGGGGCAGGACGGTCATTGTCATCGCCCACCGGCTCAAGACCATCGCGGGGGCGGATCAGATCCTGGTGCTCGATCAAGGGACGCTGGTAGAGCAGGGCACCCACGCGCAGTTGCTCGCCAAAGACGGATTGTACAAGAAGCTGTTCACGATCCAGCAGGACAGCTTGGGCTGGTCGGTGGGTGCGTGACGAGAAGCCCCGGACGAAGGAGTCTGCCAGGCGTTCAGGGCATCGACAAAGTCGACGCCCTCGAACGAAATGCAGGATGCATTTCGTTCGAATGCACGGCTTGCGCCGTGACTCGCTTTGCTCGTGATGGTAGGGATGTTTTCCTAACGGAAAACTCCCCGCCCGACCGGCAAAGCCGGTCGATACGATCTCAATTTAAAGGTGCCGAGGCCCTTCATTCATTCCCAAATCGGAAAACCTACTTTGTTGATGATCTGAACGCAGCCATCTCGTCGGGTGGCTGCGTTTCGTCTTTTGGGAAATGAGTGCTCGGGCACCTATCACTCGCGAAGACCCGTATTGAATGCTGCCCGATTTTCGTCACTGCCCACACGCAAGGCGGATAACTTTTGCTCCTGCTTTCATCCGCATGCGCATGATATGGTCTAGTTCCGCCATCGGGTGGGGTCTTTTGCGTCTGTGAAGAGGAGGCTATTCCATGCTGAAACGCGGGCCCATAGAGTAGAAGGATCGCAAGTTCCTAAACAGGCTCTTCTTCAAAAAACACGCGCTGTGAATTGCCGGAATAAGGACGGCTTGAATCAGGAAACTGCCCTAACGCATTGTCAGGGCAGCCTCGTTGAGGATGATGGCGCATGCCGCTTACTTGGGTTTTGCTTTCGCATTGCCGGTCTTCGCCTTGCCTTGGATCTCCGGCACAGGATGCACTTCATTCTTAGGGAAACGTGATTTATGATTGCTCTCCGTTCCGTGGGGTTCCTTTGGATCAGGTCGCCGCATACCCGCTTTCGCCATGTGGATCACCTCGTCAGTAGTGTGGCGCGAAGGTAGAAAATATAGACCGTTGAACCATCCTCCTCTTCCCGAGGCGGCTTTTCATGTCATTTTGAGGGTGGAAGCGCTAAGAAACCCATTCTTTGGCTCATTACGGCGTGCTGACGCACCCCGGCGCACTCAAGGGCCAGATAAACTGCGGTAGCAGCGGCACCGCACCTATGATGGCACATAAAACGCCGGGAAAGGGTGGTGCTGCCTTAATACCGCCAAGCTGACCCAAGAGCAATGGGAAGTGCTGATGAAGGTGCTGGGGAACGCGAAGCAGGTTGGCGGGCGAATAAGCGAAAATAACCTTGTAAATATTCCGTCTTTCGGTTATACTATGTTAACAACTGAATCCCAAAGGCAATGATGAGAAGAGTAAGCGGTTATACCTTTTACAGACAACCCGGTTGATGAGAACGGGGAAAGCTATGTAATCGCCGAACATGGTCTTGGAGCCGCGCACCGAAGGCATTTTGCCCAAGGCTGCGACGGGAGCGCCCGTCATAGCGCTATGCTCTCGGTGGGGTCATATCCCCATCCGCAGCAGACGAGGCTCGCGCCGTGAGACGCGGGCGAATTTGGGGTGGTATCGCGAAGCGTATGCTCTCGTCCCCGAAAACACTGTTTTCGGAGAGGAGGGCGTTTTGGTATTTCGGCTTCACCATCACAAGTTCAGAAGGGAGACTAAAAATATGATAATACTGATTGGCGGCGCATGGCCTTATGCAAACGGTTCGCTGCATATAGGCCATTTGGCAGGGCTTTTGCCTGCCGACCTTATCGCAAGATACCATCGTGCCAAGGGCAACAGCGTATACTATGTATCCGGTAGCGATTGCTACGGAACGCCTGTATCAATTCGAGCAAAGCAAGAGAATAAATCACCGGGGGAAATCAGCGACCATTACCACGATGAGTTTTGTTATTGCTTTCAAAAGCTGGGGTTCAGCTATGACCGATATGGTAAAACATCAACTAATGAGCATAAGGATTTCGTGAGCGATTTTCACCGCAAAATGTATGATGGCGGCTATGTCTACGAAAAAGAAGCTCCACAAGCATACTGCGAGGAGTGCGGCAAAATCTTGACTGACCGCTTTGTTGTCGGCATATGCCCTATTTGCGGAAAGAAAACTCGCGGCGACCAGTGCGACGATTGCGGAACAGTTCTCGAGCCTGAAAGCCTGCTTGAACCGATATGCTCGGTATGTGGCAAGGCGGTTGCCTTCCGTAAAACCAAGCACCTATTCATTGCCATTTCAAGGCTGGAAGATGAATTAACCGCTTACCTTAATGCGCATCACGACTGGCGCAAAAACGCTATTGCGTTCACAAAACGATATATTGATGAGGGGCTGCGCGACAGAGCTATCACCCGCGATTTGGATTGGGGCATTGATGTTCCAAAAGACGGATATGAGGATAAGAAAATCTACATTTGGGCTGAAAATGTGCTTGGATATCTGTCCATGAGCAGTGTTGTTGCGGAGGCCCGCGGCGAAAGCTATTCCGCGTTATGGGGCGACGATAGCAGGCATTATTATGTTCACGGGAAAGATAATATCCCTTTCCACACAATAATTCTTCCTTCTCTCATGCTGGCCAACGGAGGTTCTTGGAAGCTGCCGGACGACATTATCTCAAGCGAATACCTTACCCTTGAGGGTAGAAAAATCTCCACCAGTCAAAATTGGGCGATATGGGTCAAGGACATTGTTGACCGTTATAACCCAGATTCCATCCGATACTTTATGATTGCAAACGGCCCGGAACGGCGCGACAGCGACTTTTCGTGGCGGGAGTTTGTCAACAGCCATAATGGTGAACTGCTTGGGGCGTACGGCAATTTTGTCAATCGCACACTGGCATTCATTTTTAAGTATTTTGATGCTGTCGTGCCGAGTGGTGTATTGGATGGTGAGATCGGATCAAAGATTGTTGAATTATATCCGTGTGTCGGCTCTCTGATTGAAAATGGAAATCTCAAGGAAGCGATTGATACTGTCTTTGAGTTCGTGCGCTTCGCCAATAAGTATTTCGAAACTGAAAAGCCGTGGGAAACGAGGCAAACCGACATTACCGCTTGTCATAATACACTGTTCAACTGTGTTCAGATAATTGCAAACCTCGCCGTACTGCTCGAACCATTTCTGCCGTTTTCCTCAGAAAAGGTAAAAGCATGGCTAATGATTGATGGCGGTTGGAGTGTAAAACAAGTTGCTGCCGGTTTCGTTGTTCCGCAGCCTGACATCTTGTTTGAAAGGCTGGATAAATCGGTGGTTGATGAGGAATTGCAGAAACTTCAATCGAGGAACAAAAATTGAGGCAGATGCGCGTTTCGCTTGGTCGATTTGCCTTTGCTTCTTCTTTGATGATTTGCCATAGCAGACATAGGCCATTGCTCTTTCCTCCCTATTGCGCTCAAGATTCACTCGTTTATTATCTTCGCCTCTTGATGGGTGAGTATCTGAAAGAAAAATACGCTGCCACCAGCCTATGATTCTTTCACAAGCCTCGCCCAT
This sequence comes from Eubacteriales bacterium, assembly GCA_031551775.1. GTDB lineage: Bacteria > Bacillota > Clostridia > Christensenellales > Aristaeellaceae > Anaerozeibacter. Next base: position 6,156 of record JAVBND010000063.1, read on the forward strand.
TCCCCATACCCTTCCGCCTCCATTCGATCCAGCGGCACGAAGCGCAGCGCCGCGCTGTTGATGCAGTAGCGCAATCCACCCGACTGCTTCGGCCCATCCGGGAAAACATGGCCCAGATGCGCGTCGCCGACCTTGCTGCGCACCTCGGTGCGAATCATACCGTGGGTGCTGTCCCGGTGCTCTGCGACCAGCTCCGGCGTGATGGGCTTCGAAAAGCTGGGCCAGCCGCAGCCGGACTCAAGCTTATCGGCGGACATGAACAACGGCTCGCCGGTGGTCACATCCACATAGATGCCCGGCTCGAAGTGGTCGAAGTAGGCGTTGCGGAACGGCGGCTCGGTGGCGCTGCGCTGCGTAACCTCGTATTGCTCGCGGGTCAACACGCGCCGCAGTTCGGCGTCCTCGGGCCTGCCAAAACGTTGTTGTCCTGCCATTGCCGTCTCCCCCTAATGTATGTCGATGCCCATGATTCTTCCCAGATCGGCACTGCATAAAACATCCAAGTTCGCGTAGATTTTCTCTGCCGGCCAATCCCACCATTTCAGGTCGATCAGAAATGCGATGAGCGCATCATCAAAGCGCTTTCGGATGATTTTTGCCGGGTTGCCTCCCGCAATGTGATAAGCAGGCACATCCTTGGTCACCGTCGCATTGGCAGCAATGATCGCCCCATCACCAATGTGAACGCCGGGCATCACCGTCACGTTTTGCCCAATCCACACGTCGTTCCCAACAATCGTATCCCCCTTAAAAGGTAGCTCCCCCAGGGTTGGCATAGCCTTCTCCCAGCCGTTGCCCATGACGTTGAAGGGATAGGTGGTGGCCGAACCCATCCGGTGATTCGCGCCGTTCATGATGAACTCGACGCCCTTAGCAATGGCGCAGAATTTGCCGATGATCAGCCGATCGCCCAAGAAATCGTAATGGTGCGTGACGTGCTTCTCAAAGTCCGCCGCGCCGTCGGGGTCGTCGTAGTAGGTGTATTCGCCCACGATGATGTTGGGATTCTTGATCACATTGCGGATGAAACAAATGCGCCGAAGATTCGCATTCGGATACACGCTGTTCGGGTCAGGCACAAGCAGCGTCTCTCGGTAGGCGCTTCGCGCGGCGCGGATCGGTTCCATCCCCGACTTGCCGATGCCGTGCCACGCGGCGATCTCGTTTTCATCATGGCGGGACAGCGAGGCCAAATCCTGAACATCATGGGCCGCCAGTGCCCTGCGGGCCGGTGCAGCCAGCTTTTGCAGCAATTCCTCAAAGGTCATTGTATCCCCCCTCAGCACATGCTCTTATAGCACGCGTCGCTCCCCCCGCCCAGTGCGTTCAAGTATTTCTATCACCGTCTGTTCCGGAGAAAGATCGGTTGGATCCAGCCAAAGGCCAACATCGGGCGTTTCGGCGCGCAATAGGGAATCAAAGTTTTCCGAAAGACATCGCCGCGCAGATGCACCGCCCGTTCCAAGCGGCGAGCCAACAACGCGGCCACGGTGGACTTGCCCGACGCCATGATGCCGGTAATCCGATAGATCGGCGGTGTATGCTCCATTGGTTCCACGCGCACCTCACTCCAACATAAGCCTGACTTTGCGTTACATTCAGCCTATTCAGCGGAGCACGGCTGAACCTCCGCAGGGGGGGCTTCTACTTGATCCGGCAACGTCTTCGCCTCGCCGGCCTGAACCAGCTCCTTGCGTCCGTAGATGGCAAAGCCGCCCAGGATCAGCAACACACCAGTAACAATGAGCAGCCACTCGATTCTGATAGCATCCCCCAGCGGGCCGAACAGCGCCATGCCGAGCGGCATGGCCAGCCCATTGACCATGGCCACCGCGCTAAATACCCGCCCCATCATATGTGCGGGCACATTAGTCTGCATCAGCGTCATACTGGGCGTGTTGTACAGGGGCATGGTCCCGCCGCAGAAGACCATCACGCCCAAATACACCCAGAAATTCGGCACGATGCCGAATAGCAGTGTGGACAAACCAAAAAGCAGCGAGGCCAACACCATGGTATGCACCTTGTTCTTAAAGCCGCCCCAGATCGAAATCAGGACGCCACCTGCCATCATGCCGACGGAAAAGGCGATCTCAATCGCGGTCAGCCGCCAAACGTCATCGCCGAACGTGCGAGCCACCTGCAGCGGCGTCAGCATCGCGGCAGGCGAAGCCAGCACACAGAACCCCGCCGTAGCGATAAATAGCATCTTCAACCACGCCGCACCACCGATGAAGCGCATTCCTTCTGCCATCTCGTGGAAATAGGTCTTCGCACCCGGGCCGTGCTCCTGGGCCTTTACCACATTGGAAACCTTGACACAGAAGAAGACCACGGCGATACCAATGGTGGCGGTGACCACGTCGATAAAAAAGATGGTTTCGATTGGCAAAAAAGTCAGCAGTGCGCCGGCCGCCATCGGCGCAGCAAACATGGTCAGCGATTGCGCCGTACTTTGAATTCCGTTGAAGCGGGTCAGGTGCTCCTCCGGTACGATTTGTGGAATCAGCGCACCCACCGCGGGCTGCTGAACGCCCTGCCCAATGCTTCGCGCCATCGCCGCCGCCAGCAAAAACCAAATGCTTTTGACCCCGGACATGTAGAAAATCGCCACAATAAGGGTGATCAGGGCAATCGCGCCGTCGGAGATATTCACCAGGAGTTTGCGGTTATACCGGTCCGCCCACACCCCGGCAAAAGGGGAAATAAACACCATCGGCAGCATCGTAGCACCGGTGAAAAGGGCGATCAAAGCACCAGATTGCTCCTGAAGCGTGATATGCCAGGTGATCGCGTAGGAAACCAACATCGAGCCAAACATAGATATAAACTGACCCGCGATGAACAAGCCTGCGTTGCGCTTCCAGTTGGTGGGGATTGTGCTCTCTTGCATAACTGTTTCTCCTTTAGGTTTTGAACCTGCGATCTGTTGTGCTTCATTTTGTCTCTTTCGCGCACTTCATATAGACCAGATGATTGACTCCGCTCTGTTTGGGGTTTTTCATCTTTACGCGGGTAAACTCGCGAAACCCAAGCTTCTCATAAAGCTTCACCGCACCTGTGTTGGTATCCGCCACTTCCAGCACATACTCACGAAACTGCGGAAAACCGAAAAAATGCGCGATGATAGCCGAGGCGACACCCTGGCCGCGATATTCAGGCGCGGTCGCCACAAACTCCACCGAGCCGGTTCCTTCGGCAAGCGCAAAAGGATAGAGGTGATGCTCGAATTCCCCTTTGAGGAAAATCTCCGCTATCAACCCGCGCACCAAGCCCAAATGCCGGCGCAGCTCCTTACCGCGCAGCCTGACGCAAGGCTTTTTGCCATCCGTACAAGCGGCGATACCGGCGATTTCTCCATCCGCCAGCGCCACGTAAAAAAAATCGTACTGAAACATGTGTTGGAACGCCGCCGCCAGCTTTTGCTTGTCCTTCGAGAAAAAGTGCAGCCACTGATAAAAACCCTCCACAAAAATCTCGCTGACGCGCGCCCGCATGCTTTCCCCCAGCTGGCCGGCGTTTTCGATTCTGAAATCCACGTTGCCCTCCTGCTTGTCTCATGTATTTGTTGTGAAACATCCTGCGTCAGGTACTTGCATCAAGGAAAAAGAGTTTGCTATACTCCTTCCAGGATTCGACTTCTCCATAACGAAAGGAGTCCCAGAATGGATCAGGTCATCCCGATTTTACCCTGCGCCGATATTCGCCAGCAAGCCGCGTTCTACGAAAGTTTGGGCTTCGACATCATCAGCCTATACACCCATCCCAATCCATACGTGGTCGTGCGGTATGGTGCCATGGAACTACATTTTTACGGCAACAAAAAGGTGATGGCCAGCGGCAACGCCAGCATGTGCTTTATTCGCGTAGAGAATATTGAGCAGGTTTACAGCCTTTTCACCGGCAATCTTAAGCGCCAAACCGGCAAGATCCCCCGTTCCGGCCTGCCGCGGGTCTCAAAAGTTCGCGATTTGGCGGAAGATCGACGCTTTACCTTGACGGATCCGGCGGGCAACACCTTCTATATCGGTACCCCCACCTCCGGCAGCGTCTTCTTCCGGACGCTGGAGAACGCCACCCACGCCAAGGACTTCGCCATACTGTACGATTTGCTATATTCCAAGGAAGACCCGCGAACCGCTCAGAATTTCCTGCCCCGTTTATTGGCCGTTCTGCCTGAGCTTGGGGATATGGACCGCGCCAAGGTGCTGTTGATCGCGCACGATATCGGCCACGCCACCGGTCATGCCTATGATGATACAGCACTGGCACACTTGCTGACCACACACCAGGATGGAGATTGGGTGCGAATCGCCGAGCGCTGTGTTTCCAGTTGAAACACAGTTGATTATACCCTGCGTGTTCGCTTTCGTCCAGCATCATCCCATACTTCCAGCACGCCAAACGCGCTAATTCTCCAGCGGCTTCACTGGCAAAGGGATTGTTCGAAATTTTCCCTTCAAAGTTGGGCAGACCACGTGTTTTTTTTCCAGTTCCATGGTATACTCTGTCCACAATGAAGCAAGGAGGTAGCCCTATGTCCTTTAGTTTGTTTATCAATTTCGATGGTCAATGCCGCGAGGCGGTGGAATTCTATGCCAAGGTGTTTCATTCTGAGGTGAAAGACCTGATGACCTACGACCAAGCGCCCCCGGATCCCAACTACACCATGCCCGAGGCCGACCGGGGCAAGGTGATGTACGCCTGCGTCCCGATCGAGGGCTGCAACGTCATGTTCTGCGACAACCCGGCGGACATGCCGCTCATCAAAGGCAACAATATCTCGCCCACCGTCTCGATTGCATCCAAGGACGAAGTCCGCCGCGTGTTTGAAGCCCTGCTAGAAGGCGGCTCCGTGGACATGCCGCTGGAGCAAACCTTCTGGAGCGAGCTGTACGGCATGGTGACCGACAAATATGGCGTCGCATGGCAACTTCTCTAC
>JAVBND010000101.1:0-23210 GCA_031551775.1 Eubacteriales bacterium
GCTGAGGCTTGAAATTCTGGACGGGGACAAGGTCATCCGCGAAGCGGACGCGCCCGACTGGCTGCCCAAGGGCGGGCTGGGCGTGAAATCACGCAAGCCGATCGAAATCAGAATCCCGCTGGCGGAGTTCGGGCGGCTGGATCTCATGAGCAAGCGCTACACGGCCAAGCTGACGGAGTACGCAATCGAAGCATGGGTCGCGGCCAAGGAAGGGCAGGACGCGCCCGGCGCGCAGGAAATCGCGGCGGTTGAGGAAATGGCGGAAATACCAGCCGAATAGCGGAGCGAAGCGTACAAGAGAGGGCCAGCCGCGAGGTGCGGTTGGCCCTCTCAAACCATCGACAAACCCCGGTGGCAACGCCCTCGCGGGCGTGTACCGCGAGGGCGAATCGGATTTTGACCAAGGAGGGGCTTTACCGCCCCTCCGACTCAAAATCCATACCCGTCCAAATTCCTGAAATTTCCGCAGGAATTTCAGGAATTTGGCCCCGTAACCCCACTCATCGAAAAGATTTGGCAAAGCCAAAGATTTTCGATGACAGCATATTGACTTTGTCGATATGCTGAGGCGCGCGGATTGTCCCTTTACAGGCTGCGCGGCCCGCCCAGTTCCTGCATGGCGTGCTTGAACTGGGTGTAGAAGAGGATGGCGGTCACGGTCACCGCGATCACGTCGGCGATGGGCTCGGCGAGGTAAACCGCCAGCACCTGGTTGCCGATGAACTGGGGCAAAATGTAGATCAGCGGGATCAGAAGCAGGATTTTGCGAAGGATTGCGAGGAACAGCGAGGCTTTCGCGTTGCCCAGCGCAATGAAGGTCTGCTGGCAGGCGAGCTGCAGGCCCAGCAGGAACGCGCCGGACATGTACACCCGCATCGACCATTTGGCGTAGTCGATCAGCGCCTGGTCGGTTGTGAAGAGCCGCGCGAATACCTGGGGCACGGCCATGACGATCACCCATAGCCCCGCCGAGTAGATCACGCAGTACTTGAGCAGCAGCCGGAACGCTTCCTTGACGCGGCCCGCGTCGCGCGCGCCGTAGTTGTAGCTGATGATGGGTTGCGCGCCCTGGGTCAGGCCGATCAGCGGCAGGAGCGAGAACTGCATGACGCTTGAGAGGATGGTCATGGCGCCGATGGCGATATCCCCGCCGTACTTGCCCAGGGAAGTGTTGAAGCAGATGGTGATGACGCTCTCGGTGGCCTGCATGATGAAGGGCGAAAGGCCCAGCGCCACGCACGGGCCGACGGTTTTGAGCGAAGGCTTGAAATTGGCGGCGCGCAGCTTGAGGTGGGACTTGCCCCTTGAGAGGAAGAGGAGCACCCATACGCACGAGACGCCCTGGGACAAAATGGTCGCCAGCGCCGCGCCCCTAACGCCCATGCCGAAGGTGAAGATGCACAGCGGGTCGAGCGCGATGTTGAGCACCGCGCCGATCAGCACCGTGAGCATGCCGGTGGTGGCGAAGCCCTGGGCGGTGATGAAGGCGTTGAGGCCCAGCGTCATCAGCACGAACACCGTGCCCACCGAGTAGACCTCAATGTATTCAAGCGCGTAGGGCAGCGTGTTTTCGCTGGCGCCGAACGCGGTGAGCAGCTCCGTGGGAAAGATCCGGAGCACCGCCGTGAGGACGACGGAGACGGCGAGCAGGAGCGTCATACAGTTGCCCATGATTTTTTCCGCTTCCCGGTTGTCCCCGCGCCCCATGGCGATGGAGGCGCGCGGCGCGCCGCCCATGCTGACCAGCGCGGCAAAGGCCGAGACCAGCATGATCAGCGGCAGGCACACGCCCATGCCGGTCAGCGCCACCTGGCCGACGCCCGGCATGTGGCCGATGTAGATGCGGTCTACCATGTTGTAGAGCATGTTGACCAACTGCGCCGTGACCGCGGGGATGGCCAGTTTGTACAAAAGCGTGCTGATCTTTTCGGTGCCGAGTGTCGTGTTGTCCTGTTGCATGGTTGATGAAGCCTCACTTTATAAAAAATTGTCCAGCATCCGGTTTACGAGTGATCCGAGGAGCGCCCTTTCGCCTTCGTCAAGCCCCTTAAAGAGCCGTTTGGCAAAAGACGCCTGCATATCGCGCGCATCCGCGAGGATGGCGTCCGCGCGCGCGGTCAGCTTCAACCGCACCCGCCTTCTGTCGCATCTGTCGTCCTGGCGCGACAAAAGCCCCTTGGCAATCAGCGATTCGACCGTCGTGGATACATGTGATTTTGAAATCATGCGCACCTCAACGATGTCGCTCGCCGTGTCAAGTTCGGGGTTGTTCTCAAGAAACAGCATGATGTCCAGCTCGAGCCGCGTGAGCGCGTGCAGGGCGCATACCGGTTCGCACATCGCGGCATACAACTTTTTCATGCGCTGCGTCAACAGGAGGAAATTGATCAGTGCTTGCATGGCGCTCTCCCTATATTGTTCTAAAAAGAACTGTTCTTGACAGAACGAGTATATCTCGGTAAAGTTTCGGCGGTGTTGTAAAAATGTTAACAATGCGAAAACAATTTGGTGACATGCGGGTTGATTTGCCGATTGACAGTGTGATATAATGTCGATATTGGGGGTGGGGCGAGCGTGAAGATTTCTACCAAGGGAAGATACGCTTTGCGTGTCATGATTGACCTGGCGCAACGCGCGGACAGCGGTTATATTTCACTCAAGGAGATATCGGCAAGGCAAGGCGTATCGGTGAAGTACCTTGAAATGATCGTCGGGGTGCTGCACAAGGGCGGATTGGTCAAGAGCTTGCGCGGCAAGAACGGCGGGTACAAGCTGGCGGTCGATGCGTCCGCGTGTACGGCGGGCACGGTGCTCAAGCTGACGGAGGGGGACCTGGCGCCGGTTTCGTGCTTGGCGTACCCTGTGAATCCATGCCCTCGCTCGGGTCAGTGCGAGACGCTTTCCTTCTGGGAAGGGCTTGACAAGGTGATCGACGGCTACGTCGAGGGCGTGACCATTTTTGACCTGCTGCCCAAGCGGGCGAAGTGGTGAAAGGAACAAGGCAAAGCCCCGGGGAAACAGCCTCACCGCTGCGCCCGGGGCTTTGTTATGCGCCCGGTCAATCTTTTGCGCCCAATATATGGTCGATCACACGCCCGTCGCGGTATTCCACATCGGCGACGACCCGGTCGCCGCGCGTGATCTTTGCGGGCGCGCCGGTCACTTTTTCCGCCATGTGCTTAAGTTCCTGAATCTCAAAGACGGGCAGCCCCGCGTCTTTGAGCCGCGCCGCAAGATCGGCGCGATGGGGGTTGACCGCAATGCCGCGCTGGGTGATGAGCACGTCCACCGTGTCGCCGGGCGTTGAGATCGTGGTCACGCGGTCCACCACGATCGGAAGGCGCGCGCGGTAGAGCGGCGCTACAATAATGGACATCTTTGCGCCCGCCGCCGTGTCGCTGTGTCCGCCTGATCCGCCCATGATGTACCCGGCGGAATCGGTGTGGACGTTGACGTTGAAATCAAGGTCGATCTCGGTCGCGCCCAGGATCACCGCGTCCAGGCTCTCGACCGCGGCGCTCTTTGCCAGGGGGCTTGCGTAGCGCGTCGCGGAAATCTCCATGTGCTTGGGGTTTGATTTGATGGATTCCACGGCCCGAAGGTCAAAACACTGCACGTCCAGCAGCTTCTCAAAATACCCTTCCTCAAGCATATCCACCAGGTATCCCGTGATGCCGCCAAGGCCAAAGCTGCCCGTGACGCCCAGGCGCTTCATGATGGGCTTCAGGTACTGCGTCACCGCCAAAGAAGCGCCGCCCGCGCCGGTCTGAAAGGAAAAACCGTCCTTCAAAAGCCCCGAATGCTCGATCACCCGCGCGGCGTACTGCGCGATTTTGAGTCCCACCGGATCGCGCGTAATGCGCGTGGTGCCCGATACGATGCCCTGCGGATCGCCGATGGAATCGACCGCCGCCACGTAATCGACGAAGCTCTCGTCGATGGAGACGGGCGACAGGGGGTAGGGCATTACATTGTCGGTGACGGCAATCACACACTTGGCAAGGCGCGCATCGGAAAACGCGTAACCGAGCGAGCCGCACGCCGCGCGCCCGCTGACGCCGTTGATGTTGCCGCGCTTGTCGGCGGCGGGCGCGGCGATGAACGCTACGTCAATTGCCGCCCGCCCGGATTCTATGGCGGCGGGCCGCCCGCCGTGGCTTCTGAACGTGACCGGCTTGCTGAGCGCGCCGCGCGAGATTGCCTTGCCGAGCACCGAGCCCATGTAGTTTGTTTCAATCCCGGTCACAACGCCGCTTTCAATGTGCCCTATGAGCGGCGCGTGGACGTCAAAGAGCGAAGAGGCCTGAACGGTCAGGTCCTTGAGGCCGAGTTGCGCGCATTCGTGAAGCACCATGTTCAGCACGTGGTCTCCGTTTCGCAAATGGTGATGAAAGGAGATGCTCATGGAGTCCTTAAGCCCCGAAAGGCGGATGGCTTCGGACAGTGAACGAACCACTTTACTCATGACGCGTCCCTCCCAACAGTTTTTGCAGCTCAAGCACGCGCCGCGCGCGGTCAACCACCGGCTTGTCGATCATCTTGCCGCGCAGCGAAACCGCGCCCTTGAACATCCGCTTCGCCTCTTCGATGGCGGCCATGACGTCTTCGGCGTAGGCAACTTCCTCCGGAGAGGGGCTGAACGCGCGGTTGATGTCGCTTACGTGGCGCGGAGAAATCGCGGCCTTGCCGGTGAAACCCAGCGCGCGCGCGTGAAGCGCGTCATGAAGCGCGCCCTCATCGTCATTTACGTCGGTGAAAGGCGTATCGTAGCAATCGACGAGCGCCGCGCGCGCGGCCACCACCACGCGGCCGCGGCTATAGGCAATCTCGGCGCCAAGCTTCGTGCGGTTTGCGGTCAAATCGCTCGTCAGGTCCTCCGCGCCCAGCAGCACGCCGCACACGCGGGGATCGGATGAGGCGATGGCGTAGGCGTTTTCGATGCCCTCGGCGGTCTCGAGCAGCGTCATCAGGCGGACCGAGCCGGTTTCGATGCCGTGTTCTGCTTCTATCCGCGCGATCGCTTCCGAGATTTCCCGCGCGGCTTGTGCCGTGCCCACCTTGGGCGCGAGCAGCGCATAGGGCTTGAGCGGCACAATTTCACGAAGGTCCTCCATCATGTACCCGCTTAAGAGCGGATTGATGCGCACCACCATTTCAAAGCCCTGATAGTCCATTTGGCGGATGGCGTTGCGCACCAAAATGCGCGCCGCGTCTTTTTGGTCCGGCGCGACCGCGTCTTCAAGGTCAAAGATTACCGCGTCCGCCGAGTGAATATCGGCATTGATGAGCATGGACGGGCTGTTGCCCGGAATGAAGAGCAAGGAGCGGATCACGCGTCCACCTCCCCGGCGCGCCTGACGGCGGTTTCCACACGCGCTTTGAGCGCGCATTCCACCGCGCCCCGGTCGTTGACCATCACGCGCGCCCCGCCAACGCGCATGTCGCCGAGCACGTCCCTGACAGCGCGCTCGATCGCTTCGCCGAATTGCTTGCGCACCACCGATTCCACTTCGACGCGAACGCCCGCTTCACACGGTTCGACCGTCACCATTGCGTCGCTCGATTCCAGCGTTCCGGCGACTGCCGTTCGTACAATCTTCACGCGCGCACCGCCTTTCCATTATTGCGATATATCAAATTATAAAATGATGTATAGCATTTGTCAAGCGGATTGCGGGTGCGCTTCGCGGCGATCGGTCAGGCGCGCTTGAACGTTTCCATGTCGGCGTTGCTGAGCACGCCGCGCGCCAGAAAGAAGAATATCGCGCCCGCGATGAGTTCCCATGCGGCAAAGATGAAAAGCCCCACAAATGTGCCCACCGAAACGCTCGTGGTCAGCCCGGCCACCATGAAACCGACGCTCAGGGCGGCCGCAAGGCCCGGCGCGAGCGCGAGCAGCACGGCAATGGTGTAGAGCAACAAGTACAGGCCGACGGCGACGTTGACGCCCGTCACGCGAAGCGAGGCATAGTTGATCCCCACGAGCACGAAGGAGAACAGCACGTACACGGCCATTGCGCCCAGGATTACCGGAGCGCTCTCGCCCAGGATCAGGCCGACCGGGATGAAGATCAGCACCGCTTCAAGCAGGGCGGTCAGCATAAGCTCCATGTTGCACCAAACGATCTTTTCAAATGGCGACGCCGGAACCATGTAGAGATAATGCACCGACAATTCCTTGAGTCCGCGCCCCATTGCGATCATGAAAATTTGCATCCAAAGCAGGATTTGCAGGATCGTGAGCAGCCCGCCGCCCTCGCCGCGCATCAAGAACGCGACCACGCAACTTCCGGCGGCATACAAGACCATTGTGAGGGAGATCGGCCCCAGCCGGTTCTGACGCATGGATTCCACCATGTGCTTGCCGAAAAAAGCGCTCGCGCCCTGGCCTCTCAGGGGCATCACATGCGCGCGCGCGGCCTTGGCCGGCGCGGCCGCGTTGACGTCGCCTTCCTTGGCTGAGCGTTCGCGCGCAAAGGCGCGCTCGGTCTGGGCCAGCACGTCCTCATAATAGTCCGATGGTCCAAACGCCAACAGCAGCGTAAACAGCGCCGCGAAAAGCACCGTCAAGCCGGTAAAAAGCGCGCCGCCCGCCATGTTGCCGGACAGGAAACAGAATGCGCCTTCGGCCACCCAGCCCGCCACCGGCACCCAGGTGAGCAGCGGCGAAGACGTAATTTTGTCAAGCGCCGCAGGTACGCCCCCGCCGCCAAACAGCGCTGTCAGGAGTTGGCCGACGAGCGGCAGGACGCATGCCACAGACAGAATAGCCACCAGCTTTTTTACCCCGGGGCGTCCATTCGTTGCCGAATAAATCCAGATCGAACACACCATAAAGGCGACAAGCGCCAGCACGTGCATGGCGAGCACCGTCAACTGCCCCGCGAAGCCGACGCCAAAGGAGCCAAAGGTCGCGCCCTGAAAGAGGATGAAGAATCCTGAGAAAAAGGCGATTCTCGCCATGCGCACCAGGCCGTAAATCAGGATAAGCCGCGGATTGAGCGGAGAGACAAAGAGGAGATTGACATCGTTCATTGAGAACATGCTGTCGCCCGACGTGAGGCCCTTGCGAACGCAAATCACGGCGAAGATCATCTCAAAGGCGAAAAAGATCCCCTTGAGGTACTGAACCGGCGCGGTCCCGCGCGCCTCGCCCGGCTTGATGAGCGACAACACGAGAAGTGCCGCCAGCGTCAGAGTGGTGATGATCACCATGATGAGCCTGCCGGGCTTTTTCAGCGTTTCCAGGATGGTGTTCTTGATTGAGCGCGCCACGATGAATGCAAGGCTATTCATTTGCCGCGCCCTCCCCTCCCTCGGTGATTTCAAAGTAGAGCTGTTCGAGCGATTCGTGCGCGCCCAGTTTGTCGCGGCGGATCGAGCGCGCCACACGCCCCTTGACCATGATGTGGGTCGCGTCCCAGTTTTCCTCCACGCTGTCGATCATGTGCGTCGAGAGCAGCACGGCGCAACCCGTGGCCCTGAGCGAAGCGATCATTTGCTTGAGGGAACGGATGGCGTGCGGGTCAAGGCCGACCAGCGGTTCGTCCATGATGACCGCCTTGGGCTCGGGCAAGAGCGCGCAGCACACGCTGAGCTTTTGTGCCATGCCCTTGGACAGTTCCTTGCCAAGCTTTGACCGCTTGTCGGAAAGTTCAAAAATGCGCAGCAGTTCATCGGTGCGCTCGCCAAAGCTCGTGAGTCCGTAGGCGCGCGCGATGAATTCCATGTGCTCGCCGACCGTCAGCATCGGGTAGAGCGCGGGCATTTCGGGTACGTACCCGAGCAGGCGCTTGGCCTGCGCGCTATGGTTTTCATGGCCGCCGATGGTTATGCGCCCTTCAAAGCGCAAAAGACCGCAGATGGACTTGATGAGCGTGGATTTGCCCGCGCCGTTCGGCCCCAGAAGGACCGCGATTTCGCCCGGGCGCACGTTTAGCGTTATGTGGTCGTTGGCAACCGTCTTGCCGTACTTTTTTGTCAATTCGCGAACTTCAATCATATTGTCACTCCCGAAAATAAAATCTCACTTTATATTATACTGTACTTGCGATCCAATGGTTGTGGCAATTGTGGTGCATGATATTGTCCCTTGACAAGCACGCATGCCCGGTCTATCATAGCCAAGGCGGGATGGAGGGGATGCGCTTGAAAGGCGTCGTGTTTGATTTTAACGGCACGCTGTTCTGGGACAGCGACAAAAACGAAGCCGCGTGGCGGTTGATGGCGCGCAAGTACGCCGGGCGGGCGGTCACGGACGCGGAATTTCTCAAGTTGCACGGCGTGCCCAACGAGGGGACGGTGTCTTATTTTCTGGGCCGCGCGGCAACCGCGAAAGAAGTGTACGATATATCCGAAGAAAAGGAGAACATCTACCGCGCGATGTGCCTGGACGACCGCCAAGCGCTGACGCTTGCGCCGGGCGCGAAGGAGATGCTTGACGAAATGGCGGCGCGGGGGATTGCGCGCGCCATCGCCACCAGCTGCAACCTGGGCAATCTCAATTTTTATTTCGAACATCTGGGTCTTGGAAAATGGTTTGACCGCGCGCACATCGTGTTCAACGACGGCGCGCGCCCCGGCAAGCCCGCCCCCGATTTTTACCTTGCGGCGGCGAAAAGCCTTCAGATTGCGCCGCCCGATCTCGCGGCGGTCGAAGATTCCGCGACCGGCCTTCAATCGGCGCGCGCGGCGGGGTTTGGGCTGTTGGTATCGCTTGGGCCGGGGGTCAGGGGAGAGCGGGACGCCACCCCGATTGATGATTTTTACGCGTGGCACGCCTGGTATTATGGTCCTGACCCAACCGATTGAAGCGCCTCGATGTCCACGCGCAGGTTGCGGTTGACTTCGGCTGCCTCTTCGATCACGCGGTAGAACGGCTCGGCGTGCGGGTATACCGGCCGCCCGTCTTTTTCAAAGCGCAGGCACAGGATGGCGACGGGCAAAAACAGGCTGGTCAATTCGTCGTACAGCGCGTCCAGATTCATGCCGTAGAGTTCTTGAAAGTGAAGCTCGCGCCACAGATGCTCGTGCATCTTTTGGGCGTCGGTTAAGACGCGCGGGTTCAGACACACGTATTCCATACTCAATAAAGCCTTTCAAAGGTCTTGTAATGGTCGCCCGTGTAATAGATGAGCCCGTCGGAGGAAAAGACGATTCGCTTGACGCCCCGCACGCCCGAACGGTAGTCGATGTCGCATTCGCGGTACTTGCGACCGTCGGCGGCGGGCAGTTGGCTTTCGTAATTGCCGAAATGATCGCCGCCAATCGACTTGCCCGGCGCGACTTTGTCGAGGGTGTGCGCGCGGTTGTCAAAGCCAAGTTTTTCCGCCTGCGCCTTGGTGATGAAGTTGCCCGGGAGTTTTTTATAGGCCGCGATATACATCGCCACTTCATCCTTGGTGTTGTAATGCCCCTTCTCATCAAGGCCGCCGTTGTCTTGAAGCGCGCCCGCGCTCGCGGCTTCAACGGCGCTTTTCTCCTTCGCGCCGCCCGCGCCCGATGGGGAGGCGGCGTCCGGGGACAAAACGCCCAGTTGCTGACCGATGAGCACCACGGCGAGCAAAACCGCCATGACCACCCAGTGCACAAACTTTTTCATGGTTTCCTCCGCTTCCAAAATCGCTCGGTTGTCCTATTTTATCACATATGCTATAATATTTCAATCAATACGCTATGGGGGCAACCGATGATGGGTTTCGTACATTTGCATCTTCACACCCAATACAGCCTGCTTGACGGCGCGTGCATGATCGACCGCTTGCTTGACCGCGTTAAGGAGATGGGGCAGACTTCCTGCGCCATCACCGACCACGGCGCGATGTACGGCGTGGTCGAGTTTTATCAGGCGGCCCAAAAGAGGGGCATCCATCCGGTGATTGGCTGCGAAGTGTACGTATGCCCGGACATGGACGACAGGACCAGCGCCGCGCGCGATTACAGCCACCTGATCTTGCTGTGCGAAAATCAGACGGGCTATGAAAACCTCATGAAGCTGTCGAGCGAAGGTTTTGTGCGCGGGTTTTACTACAAGCCGCGCGTCGATTACAAGCTGCTCAGAGCGCACCGCGAAGGGTTGATCGCGATGTCCGCGTGCCTTTCGGGTGACCTGCCCAAGCTCCTGCTTGACGGGCGCGAGGACGAGGCGCGCAAGATGGCCCTTGAGTATCAGGACATCTTCGGAGCGGGCAATTTCTTCATCGAACTGCAAGACCACGGCATCCCCGAGCAAAAGCAGGTGCTGCCGCGGCTGGTCAAGCTTGCGCGCCAACTGGATTTGCCCCTGACCGTCACGAACGATTGCCACTACATCGACCGAAACGATGCCGAGGCGCAGGAAGTCCTGATGGCGATTCAAACCGGCAAGACCCTGTCCGACGAAAACCGCATGCGCATGACGACCGATGAACTCTTCGTCAAGAGCGAGGCGGAAATGCGCGAGAAGTTCCCGCAGTTTGACGACGCTTTTGAGAACACCGTAAAGATTTCTGAACGCTGCCAGGTCGAGTTCGATTTCTCAAAGCGGCACCTGCCTTCCTTCCCGCTTGAGGATGGGCAGGACGCGGACGCACTGCTCACGCGCCTGTGCCGCGAAGGGCTGGAAGCGCGCTATGGCGCGGGCCGGAAAGACGCCGATGCGCGGCTTGAATATGAGCTTGGCGTCATACGCTCGATGGGATTTGTCGATTACTTCCTGATTGTGTGGGATTTCATCAAGTACGCGCGCGACAACGGGATATTGGTCGGTCCCGGGCGCGGGAGCGGCGCGGGTTCGATTGTGGCGTATTCGCTGGGCATCACGTCGGTCGATCCGCTCAAGTACAACCTGCTCTTTGAGCGCTTTCTCAACCCCGAGCGCATTTCGATGCCCGATCTTGACATCGACTTTGACTATGAGCGGCGCGGCGAAGTGATCGATTATGTGGCCCGGCGCTGGGGACGCGACCACGTGGCGCAGATCATCACGTTTGGCACCATGGCGGCCAAGGCGGTGATCCGCGATGTCGGGCGCGTGCTCGACATGAGTTATCAGGAAGTTGACCAGGTGGCCAAGATGGTGCCCTTTGCGCCCGACATGACGCTTGAGAAGGCGTTTTTGCAGTCAAGCGACCTCAGGACATCCTATGAAGCGGACGCGCGCGTGAAAAAGCTGATTGACACCGCGCGCAAACTCGAGGGCATGCCGCGCCACGCGTCCACACACGCGGCGGGCGTTTTGATCACGTCCCGGCCCACCAGCGACTACGTGCCGCTTCAGACCAACGACGATGTGGTCACCACGCAGTTCCCCATGGGTACGCTCGAGGCGCTGGGGCTGCTCAAGATGGATTTTTTGGGCCTTCGCACGCTCACCGTCATTGGCGACAGCCTGAAGTCCATCAAGGATGGCGGCGGGCCGAGCCTCACGCCCGAAGACATCCCGCTTGACGACCCTGAAATCTACAAGATGATCACCTCCGGCGATACCGAGGGTATATTTCAGCTTGAATCCAGCGGCATGACCAGCTTCCTCATGGCGATGAAACCCAATTGTTTTGAGGACATCATCGCGGGCATTTCGCTCTACCGTCCCGGCCCCATGGAGTCGATCCCGCGCTATGTCGCGGGCAAGCAAAATCCGTCTTCGGTCAAGTACCTGGACCCGTCTCTGGCAAAGATCCTCGACGTCACCTACGGCTGCATGGTCTATCAGGAACAGGTCATGCAGATCGTGCGCGATCTCGCGGGTTATTCCATGGGCAGAAGCGACCTGGTGCGCCGCGCCATGTCCAAGAAAAAGCATGACGTGATGCAAAAGGAAAAGGAATACTTTATCCACGGAAAAATTGCCCCCGACGGTTCGGTCGAGGTGCCCGGCGCGGTGCGGCGCGGCGTGCCCGAGACGGTCGCCGAGCAGCTTTTCGAAGAGATGACCGCCTTTGCCAGCTATGCGTTCAACAAGTCCCACGCGGCGGCTTACGGCGTGGTGGCCGCGCAGACGGCATGGCTCAAGGCGCATTACCCGGTCGAGTTTATGGCGGCGCTGATGAACTCGGTGACCGGAAATGCCGACAAAGTGGGCTACTACATCATGTACTGCCGCAAGAAAAACATCAAGGTGCTGCCGTGCGATGTCAACCGGTCTTTTGACAAGTTCACGGTTGACGGGCAATCGATCCGCTTCGGCTTGGGCGCGGTCAAAAACGTGGGGCACGGCGCGATCCGCGACATCGTCCTTGAGCGCGAACGAGGCGGCCCCTTCAAGGATCTGTTTGACTTGATCGACCGGATGAGCGACATGTCGGTCAACAAAAAGGTGGTCGAAAGCCTGATCCTTTCAGGCGCGATGGACTCGCTGCCGGGGCACCGCGCGCAGTTGATCGCGGTATATGAAAGCGCGATGGACGGCGCGGCGCGTTCGCGCAAGAACAGGGTGGAGGGGCAGATGTCGCTCTTTGGCGATTTTTCTTCGGCGGTTGAAGCGCCGCGCCCGCCCTTGCCCGCCGTCCGGGAATTCTCCTGGCGCGACCAACTTCAACAGGAGCGCGAGATGACCGGCGTGTACATCTCCGGCCATCCGCTCGACGAATACGCCGAGCCGCTTAAAAAGCTTGCGTTCAATTATCAAAAGCTCAGCGAGCTCGCAGGCGAAAGGGACCATGGCTTGTCGATGGACGGGCAGCAAGTCGCGATGGGCGGACTGATCATTGACAAGCGGCTCAAGGCCACGCGCGCGGGCGCCATGATGGCGTTTGTTCAGCTTGAGGACCTGTACGGTGTGACCGAGGCGCTGGTGTTTCCGCGCGTGTACGAGCGCCTTGAACGCGAGCTGACGCTTGAGCGCGCGGTGATCCTGACCGGCAAGCTGTCGGTGCGCGAAGACGAGGCGCCCAAGCTCCTGCTCGACGGGGTCAAGCCCCTTGAGGACGCGGGTGCGCGGGGGGATGCGGGCGCGCCTTACCCTGAGGAAGAAGCCGGGGCGCGCGCCAACCGGCGCGTGAGCAAGGAGGCCGTTGAATTTGCGCCCCATCCGGAGGATGAGTCGGATCTTCCGCCCGCTTTGAGGGCGCGGCCCTTTGTCCCTTCAAGCGCCGCGCCCGACACGCGGCGGTTGTACCTGCGCCTTAAGGACGATCATCAGCGCGAGGACGCGGCAAAAATCATCATGAGGACGCCGGGCCTGATCCGCGTGGTGTTTGCCATAGGCCCCGAAAAAAGGCGCGAGGATTTGCCGCGCCACCTTTGGGTAAGCGACGAGTACGACCGCGACGGGCTGCTTGAACTTCTGGGCGAGGGCAGCGTCGTACTGAAATAGGGCGTTTTTGCGGCCCCAAAAGTACGAAGTTTGCGTGCGGTTGAGGTTTGCGCTGTTTTTTGATATAATACCTTCACCAACCGGAGGAATACAAATGAAAGATCTGTACGTTCCCAATTTCAAAGTGCCGGGCCGGCGCGGGCCCAGCGCGAGCATGTGGATAACGCTTGTGCTTTGCGCGGCCTTTCCGCCTGCGGGGCTTTTGCTGCTGTGGGGAAAGGTGCGTTGCCCGCTTCGGGGCAAGGTGTGGATTTCCGCCGTGAGCGTGGCCATTCTGGTTTGCGAGCTCACGCTGTTTCTTGCCTGGCGCGAACAGGCGAACTACGTTCAGCCCGAAGTGCCTGTCACGCGCACATACGGCGAGACGGGCACGAGCCAAGCGCCGGCGGCGACCAACGCGCCCGCGCCGGGGATGGGGCAAAACGGCGGGGGCAACGCAGGCGGCGCAACCGGAGCTTCCGGCGGCGCCGATGCCGATCCGGGTGAGGTGATCATGCCGGCCAACCCGATGGGGTAAACGCGCGGTTGAATTCAAATTATGCCTATATAAGCGAATTTGCTTGACGAAAACGCTTATTAAGGATAAAATCATTCTATGTGGACTCCATTAGGAGGGTGATTTATGTTTTGCAGTCATTGCGGCAAGACGCTGGATCCGACGGTTGCCAATTGCCCGCATTGCGGCGCGCCTTTGGGCGAGAGCCGAATGGCGGGCCATACGTCGGTGCAACAGCGCTACTCGCCACGTGAACAAAAGGGTGACGCGGCGCGTTATACGCCGTACACCAAGACCACGTACACTTCGATCGGAGACACCGGCGAGGATGTATATTCGAGGACCGCGTACAGGCCTGTGCTGGCGGTTGACAACGCCCAGGGCGAGGCGGAAGGCGCGAAGGATGCGGCCGATGGAGCGGATGGCGCCGACGCGCGGGAAGAGGAGCAAATTCCGGTTTTTACGTCCTCAAGCACCCAGGCCCAGCCGCATCAGGTGGAGTCGCTGAAAAAATTGAGCGCCGTGCCCGATGACGCGCCGCCGCCTGATGAGGCGCAGGCCATCCTTGAAAAGGAGCTTGACATCAGGGTTTCGCCGCTCAAGCCCATCCGCAAGACCGGGATCAGCCCGGAAGTGGAAGGGTACATCCAGCGCATGGAGGCGCTGAAAAACAAAGGCCGCAAGAAAAAAGGCGATGACGGCGATTCCGCGGACGAAGCTGTCGAAGCCGAGCAGGATGTGCTTGGCGAAATACCGCTGGTAGACGATAACGGCGAGCCGCTTGACGAGAAGACTCAGGAGAAGTTGCTGCGCAGGGCCGAAAAAGAAAAGAAGCGCGCGCTTAACCGGACGAATCCCATGAACAAGTGGGTCAAGCGGATCGCGGCCGTCGCGGCCATATGTGTGGTGATCGTGGGCGGGCTTGTGTACCTTGCGACCACCACGCAGCCCAAGAGCCCCATCCCGGGCGTGAGCCTTAAGCTCTATGAGGATGGGATGAAGCTGATCGAAGAGCGCACAGGCCAGGATTACCGGCGTGAAATCGTCAATCTGTTCAAGTCCGATATGAGCGGAAAGGGCGCCGAGGAAAAGCAGAAGAGCGACCTTGCCCAGATCAACAGCCTGGCCGCCGCGACGCCGCAGGAGCATGACGCCACATTTATTTCGGCGCTTGTCGGCATTCAGGAGGCGGTTAACGTAGCCACCCTGACCGACGCCATGGCGACGCTGTCCACGGACGAGCAGATGAAGGCCGAGATGAGCGAGCGTTCAGCCGAGCAGTGGGCGGTGATCGGCAACTACAAAACGCGCATGAACGACGCGAAAGACGTCAGCGATCTCACTGCGGTAATCAGCGGCGTGAAGGAAGTCGAACCCACGCCTGAGCCCACGCCCGAAGCCACGCCGTCGCAGTACACGCGCCTCAAGCGCAAAGACAAGGGCGCGCAGGTCAAGGCGCTGCAGACGCGTTTGGCGGAACTCGGTTGGTTCACCAGCACCAAGGACGGCGCTTACGGCACCTTCACCCAGAACGCGGTCAAAAAGTTCCAACAGGCGGCGGGCCTGGCGGTGGACGGCATCGCGTCGCCCGAGATGCAAGAGTTGCTCTTTTCAAGCGTCGCGCCCACCTATACGCCCGGCGCGCGGGTCGAAAGCGCGGGCGCCGATCAACAGGCGAACACGGAGGGGACCGATCAGGCGGGCGATGCCGGGGATGAAACGATCAAATAAGCAAGCGGTTTATACGGGGGACGGGCGGTTGCGTCCGTCCCCCGCGCTTTTGACCGTCGGGAGGGGAACCAAATGCGGGAAGTACCCATTGCCGCGTTGATTTATGATTTTGACCACACGCTTTCGCCCAAGGACATGCAGGAGTATAGCTTCCTGCCGGGCCTTGGCGAGGACCCGGACGAGTTTTGGACGTCGTGCCGAAAGGTGGCGCTTGACAACTCGATGGACGGCGTGCTGGCTTACATGCTGCGCATGCTGAAGGTCGCGCGCGGGAAGCTCCCGCTCACGCGCGGGGCGCTTGAAGAGCTGGGCAAGAACATTGAGTTCTTCCCGGGCGTCGAGGATTGGTTCGGGCGCATCCGGGAGATCGGGAAAAGCCTGGGTGTTGAAGTTGAGCATTACATCATTTCCTCCGGCCTCAAGGAGATCATCGACGGGTCGCGCATCGCAGGGGCGTTTCATTCGATCTTCGCCGCGAGCTACGTCTATGGCGAGGACGGCGAAGCGGTTTGGCCCGCCACCGCGCTCAACTACACCAACAAGACGCAGTACCTGTTTCGCATCAACAAGGGTTTGCTCGATGTGACCAACGACCGCGAGCTCAACGATTTCACGCCCGAAACCATGCGGCGCATCCCCTTTCCCAACATGATCTACGTGGGCGACGGCTTGACCGACGTGCCCTGCATGAAGATGACCCGGCAAAAGGGCGGCACCACCATCGTGGTGTACGAAGACGAGGACAACACGGGGCTTGCCGACTCCATGCTGACACAAAGGCGCGCGGATTTTGCGCTCATGGCCGATTACCGCGCGGGGAGTGAAATGGAGAAGACGGTGGAACTGATCTTTCGCCAGATCCGCGCGCGGCATGACCTGAGCGTAATCCACGAGCGGCAAATGGAAAAGGCGAACCGGAATTTACACAAACGCGGTGACTAGCGCGCGAACAGTGTCGATATAATAAAAGTATCCAAGGGTCGGTATCTGAATCAGAACCGAACCCCGGGATCAATTAAAGCCACGGTTGCCCCAATACGTCGGGTATCCACAGGAACCCGAACGGAGGTAAGAGTATGAAGAAGATGTCCACCTTTCAGTTGGCCGCCACATCCGCGCTGATCGCAATCATCGTGCTGCTCGACATCAGTCAATTGGGCCTCATCAACCTGGGAATCATCAACATTACGACGCTGGGCGTTATCGTCGTATGCGGAACGCTCCTGCTCGGGCTTAAGAGCGGCATGATCCTGGGCGCCTGTTTCGGCCTCATTTCCATGCTCAACGCGCTGGGCATTACGCGGCCGCCGACGGCGCTTGTCGCGCCGCTCGTGGGAAAAAGTCCGCTGCTGACCATCCTCATGTGCATCGTGCCCCGGCTCCTGATTCCGGTCACAACGCACTTTTCGTATCGGCTGCTGTCGCGCGGCAAGGAACGCGCCAAATGGCCTCTGCCCATCGCCGCGGTGATCGGATCGCTCACCAATACGGTGTTTTACATGGGCTTCATGCTGTTGTTTTATACTTGGATTGGCCTTGATTCCGCGCCTGTGCTGACCGCCGTCGCGACCCTGATCGCGGGCGCGAGCATCGGCGAAGCGGCGGCGGCGGCGCTGATCACCTCGGGCGTGATTGCCGCTGGCTGGGCCGTACTCAAAAAGAGAGGATAGAACTACCCATGATCCTGACGCTCGACATTGGCAATACCAACATCAAAACCGCGCTCTTTGAGGGCGAGGAGATGCTCAACTACTGGCGCATATCGACCAACCGCAGCACGACGTCGGATGAATACGGCATGCTGCTGAACAACCTGTTCACCTTCCATGGGCGAAAGCTCACCGATGTCACCGGCGTTGTGATGAGTTCGGTGGTGCCCACGATCAACTTTACCATCGACCATATGTGCAGGAACTACTTTGGCATGGAGCCGATGCTCGTAGGGCCGGGCGTCAAGACCGGCATCAACATCAAGTATGAAAACGCGCGGGAGCTCGGCAGCGACCGCATCGCCAACGCTGTCGCGGCGTACCACCTTTACGGCGGGCCGTGTGTGTTCATCGATTTTGGCACGGCGACTTCGTTTGGCGTCATATCGGAAAAGGGCGAATTTCTGGGCGGCGCGATCTGCCCGGGCATCAAACTGTCGAGCGAAGCGCTGGTCGAGCAGACCGCCAAGCTCCCCCGGTTTGAGCTGGTGCGCCCGCAAAGCGTGATCGGCAAAAATACCATCACCAACATGCAGTCGGGCATCGTTTACGGCCACGTCGGCATGGTGACCTACCTCGTGCGCAAGATGAAAGAAGAGCTGGGCGCGCCGGAAGCCAAGACAATCGCGACGGGTGGATTGGCTCTTTTGGTATCGGGCGCGACCGACGCGATTGACGTGCTGGACGGCTTGCTCACGCTCAAGGGCCTCAACATCATCTACGAGAAGAACAGCGAACCGGTTTTACAATAAATTGTGGTTTTATTGTGCGGCGGCCCCAAGACCTTGACTTTATGGCTGCAATTGAATATAATGACAGTATGTATATGAAGAGCAATTACAGAAGAAAAAAACGCTTGATTCGGGTGGGAACGGGCTTGTGCGTGGCGCTGATGCTGATTACACAGGAAGCGCCGCTTTCCTTTGCCCTGGCTTCGGAAGCCGCCAGCGCGGCGCAGGATGTCAAAGCGGACGCGGACAAGGCGCCAGCGGAAGAGATGCCTTCCGAAGGCGGCAAGGTTGAGCCCGAAAAGGAAACGGAAGGCGGCGGGGCGCAGGAGGCCGATGGCGGGGAAGAGGAGAAACCCGCCAAGCAAAAGGGCAAGACGCGCTACACCACGCGGGATATCAAGCTGTTCAAAAAGCGCTCCTCCGGGTCAGGCGCGGTCAAGACCATTCCCAAGGGCACGAAGTTGCGCGTAACATCGATCAAAAGCGGCTGGGGCGCGGCGAGCTACGACGGCGCCAGCGGCTTTGTGCGCACCAAGTACCTGTCCGGCAAGGCTCCCTCCGATTCCGGCGGGGCGGATGAACCGGCCAAGGAAGAGCAGATCGATATTTCGTCGATTGAGGAAATCGACGAGAGCGGCAAGATTAAGCCCAGCGATGACGAAGGCGACGATTCCGATGTGCCCGGCATCGACGACAGCGGCATGAAAAAGCTGGACAAGAGCAAGAAAAAGGCCAGGAACTGGGGCACACTGGTCGTTCTGGGCGAAGGCGGCATGCCGGTCCCGATCCTCTATCAGACCGATTACAGGCAGACTGTGTGCGTTTACAACGGCGTCGCGCGCTCCGTCAGCACGTCCGGTTGCGGCCCGACCAGCCTTTCGATGGTGATCGCGTACCTCACGGGCGATACCGAGCAATCGCCGTATACGCTGTTTCGCGAGGCGTGCCAGAGTTCGATGTACAGGGGCAACGGCGTCAGCCGCCGCAACCTTGAAAAGCTGGCTTCGCGCCACGGCGTCAAGGGCATTTGGAAGGACCTGGACGCGGAGCAGTTGGTTGCGACGCTCAAAGGCGGAACGCCCGTCATCGCCAACATGGGCCCGGGGTACTTTACCGAACGCGGGCACTACATCGTGCTTCGCGGCGTGAACGAGGACGGCCTGATCCTGGTCAACGATCCAGCCAGCGCCGATCGCAGTTCGCGCGCGTATCCCGCGAAAGTGTTCATCGAGCAAAGCCGTTCCGGCGCGGCGTTCATGCTGGTCAGCCGTGCGGATGGAGCGCGCGCGTCCAAGGAAAAAGACGCGGCAAAAAAAGACGCGTGGCATGTGCCGACGCGCTCGGGGTATCGGCTTACGATGTAGGCAAGGCAATGGCTTTATGTGTTTTCGATTCATTCGATAAAAAAGGGACCGGTTCAGATTTTTTTCTGAAACGGTTCTTTTTTGCATTTGCGGTTTCAGTTTAGCAGTTCGCTTAGCAGTTCCATGGTTCTGGCGTTGTACTTTTCAAGATCGCTTTGATACATCGCGGCATAGTCGGTCTCGCCGCGCTCCAAGCACTCAAAGACATGGCTGGCGTAGGAGGAGAGGGCGTTCAGAGAGAAGGAACGCGCCTGGTCGGAGAGCGCCTTCGCTGTATCCTTGGCGCGTTCATAGTCCTGCCTCGACATGGCCAAACGCAATTGGCCATACAGGTCTTTTTGGATGAATGCCTTGAGCGCCTTGGCAAGAGAAGCGTCGTTTGCGCCAAAGGCGATGAGCGCGCTCTTAAAGCCGAACAGGTTTTGATCATAGTCGCCGCGGTTTGCCCTGGGCGAAAAGGACGCGGCGCGCGCCGTTTCCTGAACCTGGGCCCCGGCATCCGCTTGGCAAAGCGTCTTCGCCATCACGGCAATCAGTTTTTCCACGTCAATGGGCTTGCCGATGTGCGCGTCCATGCCCTCCGCCTTGCTTTGCTCGACGTCCTCCTTGAATACATTGGCGCTCATGGCGATGATCGGTGTCGTGCAGTAGGGCGCGCTTGCTTTGCGGATCAGGCGCGTCGCCTGATAGCCGTCCATCACCGGCATTTGTATGTCCATCAGGATCAGATCGTAGCGGGTGCGCGTCGCCATGTCCACCGCTTGCTTGCCGTCGTGGGCCTCGTCGAATTGAATGCCGGTTTCTTTGAGCAGCTCAATGGCGATGAGGCGGTTGAGTTCGACGTCATCGACCATGAGAACGCGCTTGCCCGCGAACGCGTCCATGTTGAAAGCGGGCGCTTTCGCATTCTCAGACGCGCCGTCCGCGGCAATCGGCAGGTCGATCTCAAAAGAAAAACATGAACCCTGGCCTTCTCGGCTCGTGACTTCGATGTCCGCACCCATCAGGTTGATCAGGCGCTTGCTGATGGCCAGACCCAGCCCCGTGCCGCCGTACTTGCGCGTGATGGAGCCGTCCGCTTGCGTGAAGGGGTTGAACAGGCGCGCAAGCTGCTCCCCGGAAATGCCAATGCCTTTGTCGCTGACGGAGAATTTGAGGCGGATGCCGGCGTCGCTGATGGACGTCAGCGCGACCTCGGCGCGGATGCTTTGCCCCTTGGGCGTAAACTTGACCGCGTTTGAGAGAAAATTGAGCAGCACCTGAGAAAGCCTGAGCGAATCGCCGATCACATAGCCGCTTAAGCGCTCATCGACGTCAAGCGTAAAATCCAAATCCTTTTCCTCGGCCTTTGGCCTGATCAGCAGATGGATTTTCTTCATCATCGCCTTGACAGAGAACGGCTCGAGGGTCAGCTCCAGCTTGCCTTCTTCAATTTTACTCAGGTCGAGCACGTCGTTGATGATGCCCAGTAGGTGGGCGGAGGAGAGCTTGATGGTATCAATAGCGTTTTTCAGTTTCGCCGCGTCATCGGTCTTTTCCGATATCTGCGCCATGCCGATGATCGCGTTTAAGGGCGTTCGCATCTCGTGGCTCATGCGGGAGAGGAATTCGCTCTTGGATCGGTTGGCCGCTTCCGCCGCGATCTTGGCCTCCTGGATGTTCTTTTCAAGCTCCTTTTGGATGGAGATGTCCACAAACGTGTCCACCAGGTAGTCCTTTTCATCGATTTTTATCCATGTTCCGGTCTTGATGATGGGGACGCGCGTTCCGTCCTTGCGCTCGAGGAACCGTTCGCTGACGAGCACGTCCTTGTCGCGTTCGTTCACATGCGGGCAGATGTCAAAGCTCCTGTGGCACAGGATGTCGTAGCACTTGTGATGCACGATCTCCTCGCGCCGCATCATGAGCAAATCGCAAGCGAACTGGTTCACCATCTCAATTTCGTTTGATTCCATGTTGATCAAAACGATCCCGATCCCTGCCGAGTCCAGCACTTTCTGGAACAGCTGGCTGCTCTTTTCCAGGCGCTCGTTCGTCTTGGTCAGTTCGTCCACATCCCGGATCACCGCGACGGTGCCGTATGCCGTGCCGTCTTCTGCGTAAAGAGGAAACACCGTCATGTCCACCATGATGGTATGGCCGTCCTTGTGGCGAATGGCGCTGATTCCGTTCCATGACCCGTTCTTGAATACGGAGGGCTGAATGACTGTCCTGGCAAAATCGTCAAACCCCTCCGCGTGCAGTTTGGCGGTGGTATTGATCTTGGGCAATTCGTCTTCGGTATAGCCGATCATCCGGTAGGCGGCGGGGTTATAATAGATGATCTCGCGGTCGGTGTTCGCGATGGAGATAAAATCGGCAAAGCTGTCAATTATGGATGCTTTCACGCGGTTCATCAAAGCGTCGCCCGGAGGCATGAGCACAAAATCCACTCCCATCTGTTTATGCTTCGTGAAACCACAATTTCCGCAAAACACCAATAGAATATACCACAATTGTACGTAAAAAGCCAGTTGCGCAAAGCATTTTTCTCCATGAATTGATCGGACGCGCCATCAAGGGTGCAAAACACATTTTTTTTCCTTAAGATTCATATGCTGCCAAAGCATGGTTGCAATCGCTCCACTATTCGGATATAATAAAAAGGCGGAAAAATGGCGAAGCGGTGAACTTTGTTAACCAAAAACATGAGGCAGGAGGAGTACCTTATGGAGAAACTGAATCAGTTCTTCAAGCTCAAGGAAAATGGGACCAAGGTATCGACCGAGATTCTGGCCGGACTCACGACGTTCTTTGCGATGGCTTACATTTTGTTCGTGAATCCGGCGATGCTGTCGCAGACAGGCATTCCTTACGGAGCGGTTTTCCTTGCCACCATCTTTGCCTCGGTCGCGGGCACGCTGGTGATGGCGCTGTTTGCCAACGTACCTTACGCGCAAGCGCCGGGCATGGGCCTGAACGCATTTTTCACCTACACAGTATGCTTTGGCCTGGGTTTTACCTGGCAGGAAGCGCTCGCTATGGTGTTCCTGTGCGGCGTCATCAACATCCTGATCACAGTCACCAGCCTTCGCAAGGCCATCATTCGCTCCATTCCGCCTAGCCTTCAAAACGCGATAGGCGGCGGCATCGGCATTTTCATCGCCTATATCGGCATCAAGAACGCGGGCCTTTTGACCTTCACCGCCGACCCGGGTACGTATACGGTACTTGACGGCGGCACGGCGATCATCAACAGCGCTGTGGTGCCGGCGCTGCCCGAATTCAATTCCTTGCCGCTGATTTTCGCCCTTGTCGCGCTGGTCCTGATGATCGTATTGGTGCTCATGAAGGTGCCGGGCGCGATCTTCATCTCTATCATCGCATCGACCGTCATCGGCATCTTCATCGGTGTCGTGGACGTCAGCAAAATTGGCATAGAAACCAGCATCGGCCAGTCTTTCCGCGAGCTTGGCACGACGATGTTTGCCGCCTTCGGAAAGGACGGGCTCATGTCGCTGTTCGCCGATGCGTCAAAGATTCCGCTTGTGCTGATGACGATTTTTGCCTTCAGTTTGTCCGATACCTTTGACACCATCGGCACATTCATCGGCACCGGCCGCAAGAGCGGCATTTTCTCGGAGGAGGAACAGAAGAAGCTTGAGACCTCAAGCGGCTTCTCTACGCGCCTTGACAAGGCGCTCTTCGCCGACTCGGTTGCGACTTCGGTCGGCGCGGTCTTCGGTACCTCCAACACCACCACCTATGTCGAGAGCGCCGCGGGCATCGGCGCGGGCGGGCGCACCGGCCTTACCTCCGTGGTTACCGCCATCATGTTCCTCTTGAGCATCTTCCTGGCGCCGGTCGTGGGCATCATCCCCGCGCAGGCGACCGCTCCGGCGCTGA
>JAVBND010000023.1:0-54217 GCA_031551775.1 Eubacteriales bacterium
GTCGGTTTCTTCCCATGCTACGGTGAAGTACGTGTCATTCGCGGTCACGTCCAGCTCGCTTTCGACCAACTGTTCGCCGTAGTAGACCTTGCCGGTAACGTCGCTCAGATTCGCATCGATGAACGGGCCGACGTAGGCCGATGCGACGCCGTCGTCGCTGACGCCCTCGCCCTTGAACGAATAGGTGCGGGGCGCTTGTGTCGTGCCGTATAAATTCGTGTACGATAGGGGAGCGGGTACTTCGGTAACCTGTGTCATGTAATCCGCGTCCCGATACCAGTAGAGGCCGCCATCCGCGCCATACATCGCGCCGATCGGCAGGTTTGCGACGGTATAGGGCGTACCGGACGTGACGTAGAGTTTGTAGCCAGGCGCGCCCTGAACGTCACATGCCAAATCAAGCGTTCTAAGATCAGCGAATTTGGCAATTGCGCTGGCGCTGATGATGGCGCAAGCAGTACTTGGATCAAACCCATAATCGGAGGCGGTGACAGAACCTGCGGCGGTATTTTTGTTCAGCATGTATGCCGCGCCGTATAACTGGATATCGCCGATTGTCATCACGCCGTTCTCACCGTTCACGATTTTCGCGGTGTCCTTAGCTTGAATCTTCCCTGTAAAGCTGCCGTAATTGTTAAACTGGCCGGATCCTTCCAAGTGCAAAGCATATCCGCTGCCGATGGTGAGCGCTCCAGCCGAATATACCTCAAGCGCGGCGCCGCTTTCAAGAATGATATCATTCGTCATATTCAATTGATCCGCCGTTAGCACGACCAATTTGGCATTGTTTACGAGCGTGATCTGTCCGCCATAATCAAATCCAAGATAGTTAAAACACCCATTTGAATAGCTGAAATCTGTTGGCGGTATTGGATTGCTGCCATCCAACACAACATCGGGGTCAGCCGCCAGCGCCACCCCGCCCAGTCCGATCATCAGTGCGATCATCAACGCGCCGATGAACAATCCGCGCAGTACAGCCGTAGAATGCGTACGCATCCGCCCATTCTTCTTCATAAAGGGTCTCTCCTTCGCGCTTGTATTGATGCGGGAATGACGTCTCCGTTACCCGCAAGATAACAATACACCCCGCGCGTATAACCGATGACAAACGGGCGGAACCCATTGTAACAAAAACAGGTTCCGCCGCGCCGCTATTTAGTTAAGATTTTATGACATTTGCGATATGCTGCCCAGCCGAAACTCGCCCCAGCTGTAGTTGGCCATGTATTCGCCGTGATAGCTGTTCACGGCGGCGGCATCGCCCTGCTCGTACAGGTAGTAGTCGCAGCGGAACGTGGCGGGGTTTACCGCGTAACAGGCGCGCCGCTTCACCAGCATCTGACCCGCGCCCGCCGCCTTCAGCGCGCGTTCAAGATCGGAAAGCAAGATGTGCAGGTGCGATTGCTGGCTGCGCGAATAGGGCGTGTCCTCCCACAGCACGGCCGCCAATTCCTTCTTGCTGATGCCCGCCCCCTTGCGGTCCACCAGGTAGGCCAGCGCCTCCTTGGACTTTGGGCGGTTGAACCGGACGGGCAGGCCGTTCACAAACACCTCAAAATTGCCGAAGCACTGCACGCGCACGCCTTCGTCGGGCCGCTCGACCGGATGCCGCAGGTTCATGAGCTCCTGCCGCACTTCGGCCTGGCCGATTGGCTTTAGCACATAGCCCGACGCGCGCAGCGCGAACGCGTCGGGCATGTAGCTGTCGTACCCGGTCACAAAGATGATGTTGGTGTCGCCCTTGATCTCCTTGAGCTGCTTGGCCAGCGCAAGTCCGCTGACATCGGCCATCTCGATGTCCAGGAACGCCGCGTCCACGGCATGCGCGCGCGCGTAGGTCAGCGCTTCCCGCGCCGATTCAAACAGCGCGGGCTTGTCGCCCGTCGCGCCCGCGATGGCCTTGTCGAGCAGCCACAGCGAAGAACGCTCGTTATCTACCGCGATGATGGTCACCGGCCGCACCTCTTTTCGGAATCTGAATCGTGGCCGTGGTGCCTTTGCCGACCGCGCTTGCGATGGTCAGCCGCCCATCGCACAGCGCCGTCAACCGGTCGCGCACGTTGCTGATGCCCAGATGATGATCGGCGTCCGGCGCGTTCGCCGGATCAAATCCGACGCCGTCGTCGATGACCTCAAGGATGGTTTCGCTGTCCGTCTCCCGCGCGCGGATGGTGACCGTTCCGCCCGAAGGCGCGAGCGATACGCCGTGGCGCACCGCGTTTTCGACGATGGGCTGCAGGCTGAGCACCGGCAGGTCGAACCGGTCCGCCTGAATGTCCAGCACGATGTTGAGTTTTTCCTCAAAGCGCAGTTTCTCAAGCCGAAGATACAGCCGCACATGCTCGAGTTCTTGTTCAAACGGGATGAGCGAAGGGTTCTTGAGCGAGCGCATGTTCACGCGCATGTACTGAGCAAACGTCATCAGCGCCTCGTGCGCCTCGGGGTTGTCGTAGCACAGCTTGGCGATGGTGGACAGCGAATTGTACAGAAAGTGGGGCTGAATCTGGCCCATCAGCATGGCGACGCGGTTGTTGGCCAACTCGGTCTGCTGGAGCTGAAGCTGGTGTTTCAGCTCGATCTGGATGTTGACGAAGATCAGCAGCAGCGATATCGTGCCCCCCATCGGGTAGAGCCACATTCCGTCAAGCCCCAACTCGATCGCGAAACAAATCAAGGGCAGCAGCGCGTACAGCACGAGCGAAATCCACTGGCGCGGCGTGAAATTCTTTCGGTGGCGCAGCGTGACCGTGATGTGGGTCAGCATCGAAAGGGCGGGGAATATCGACGCGATCCACGCGGTAGGCTGCTCGATGTAGTTGTTTTGGGCGTCAAAGGCGACGTACATGTGGTTGAACTGCGCGACCACCGCCAAGAAGAGCGCGCATGCGTTCAGGATCACGATCAGGCGCATGTACCGGCGGCTGGCATCGACCTTCGTGCTGATATAGGCGTAAAGGTACGCGGCGAACGCGAACTGAGCCAGCGCGTCGTTGAGGTAGCTGCAAAAATCCAGGATCCGGATCAGCGTATGGTACGGCTGGCCCGGATGGCCCTGAAGGAAGTAGATCGCCATCTCATTGTGAATCGTCAGAAAACCGGCCACCGCGGCGACGAAGAACCAGCGGTACAGGCGCTGACGAAGATCGCCGACCTGCGCCGCCACGAGAAACAGCACCAGGCTGATGATCCACGCGCTCAACCCCAGCGCCAAGTACCACGCCTCAATCAAGCTCATCGCGCCGCCTCCATATGTAGCTCCATCATCAACCAGTATACCCTTTCATGACAAACAGATGACAAACAGGAGGCGCTGTGCAAGGCGCCCGTTGCGAAGAAAGCTTTAACAAAAAACCCCGGACGCTGACTGCGGTCCGGGGCGGGAAACCAAACGGTTCCGAGCGGCCAAGAAAATCCTAGCGCTTGGAGAACTGCGGTGCGCGGCGCGCGGCTTTGAGGCCGTACTTCTTGCGCTCCTTCATGCGGGGGTCGCGGGTGAGGTATCCGGCGCGCTTGATCTGGCCCTTGAGGTCCTCGTCGGCCTTGACGAGCGCGCGGGCGATGCCGTGGCGAACCGCGCCGGCCTGGCCGGTGAATCCGCCGCCGCCCACGTTGACCAGCACGTCAAAGCGGGACAGGGTGTCGGTGAGCGCCATGGGCTGGCGCACGACGGTCTTGAGCGTCTCAACTCCGAAATAATCGTCGAGCGGGCGCTTGTTGATGACGATGTTGCCTTCGCCGGGGATCAGACGAACACGAGCGATCGCCTTCTTCCTGCGGCCTACGGCGCTGTAGCAAACTACTTCAGACATTGTGTTTTGTCCTCCTCCCTTACTTAATCTCAAAGATGGCGGGCTGCTGCGCTTCATGCTTGTGATCGGGGCCGGCATACACGTGCAATTTCTTGAGCATCGCGTAGCCGAGCGGTCCCTTGGGCAGCATGCCGCGAACGGCTTCCTTGATGACAAACTCAGGCTTCCTGTCCATCATCTGGCGCGCGGTGGCTTCTTTCAAGCCGCCCGGGAAGCCTGTGTGATGGCGGTAGAGCTTCTGATCGAGTTTCTTTCCGGTGAAGCGGATCTTGTCCGCGTTGACGATGATGATGTAATCGCCGGTATCGACATGGGGCGTGAAGGTGGGCTTGTGCTTGCCGCGCAGCATCGATGCGACCTGCGAAGCCATGCGGCCCAGCACCAGACCCTGCGCGTCAATGACGAGCCACTGACGGTCCTCGGCGCCTTTCTTGGCCATAAAGGTGTTCACGTAGAATTCCTCCCAAATATCTCGTTGGCGGTTCTAATGTGTATCCGATCGGATTCGGGCATGAGGTCAGCATACCGTCCACCTTCATCGACAGGCTCGGGGCTAGTGATCCCACCGACGCAACATATAATATAGCGCATATGCCCTTGAATTGTCAACGAAAGGTTTGATTAAATTTCACATCGTCAGGCGGGATCGACGGTTATCGTCCCAAGCAGCGAAGTCAGGCCGGTTCTCGGCGCGCTCATCGCCAGCTCCACCGCGGCTTTCCCGTCGTGAGGGTCCAATATCGCGATCCCCACGCGGTATTCGCCGCTCTCAAGATCGCTCGGCAGCTCAATCTGTATGGCGACGCGCTTTGAACCGGGCGCGAGGAGCCGCGCGTCGAGGTCGGTCGCCTGGCCGTATTTCAGTTCCTCATCCTTGTAAAGCGACAGCTGAACCGGCCAGGGCTGGCTGAACGCCTGCGCGCCGTCGTTTCGAACGTCGAGCTCCACATTCAGGCGGTACCCGGCCCTGATGCGCGCGGGCCAGCTCGCCTCGCGCACCCACAGCCTGTAGCCCATCGCCGACTGCGCCGCCGACAGTTGATCGATCCGCTCCTCGGACAGGTTCCGAATGTCCACGCCGCTTACGTAGGTGGTGTGGCTGGCGCGCAATTCGCGAAGGAGCGTGCCGATGCCGCGCCCGAAGAGGTAGCGCTGGTTGATGGAAGGCGAAATGTGCGCGCCCGACGGCGCGGTCAGGTAGAACGCGTTCGTGGGGCGCAGTTCCGCGCCGGCGTCAAACCCGCCGTATTCCAGCGTGTCGAGCCAATCCCAGGTCGCCTCCTCGTCGCCCAGGTTGTCGTTGTACAGGCCAAGTCCGGCCAGCCGCGCGGGTTGATAAGGCGCGCTCGCCAGGAGCGGCGTGCTCGGGAACGCGGCGGTATAGGCCCCAACCCAACTTTTAAACTCGACGGCGGGCGGCATGCCCAGGTCGTTGTCAATGCCTTCTGTCGTCCAACCGCCGTCGTGGCCCAGGCTCCCAAGTTCAACAAAGGCCACGCCTTGGTGCCCGTCGTAGCGCTCGCCGAGCTTCAAAATCGCCGCGCGGTGCTTCTCCATGAGCAGCCAATTTGCGTAATTGGGCGAAAACCCCTTGCCCAGCTCGTTCTCGTAGTAGACGCCCGCGTCATCGCCCATGGCCGCCAAGAGCCAGTCAGGGATGTCCATTTGCGCCTCCTGCCCCGGCTGGTCCATCACAAAGCGAAGCACCAGGCGCTTGCCCTCGCCCCACCAATGCTCAAGATGGTTGCGCTTTTCAAAGGATTCAAAATCGTACACGCCTTCTTCCTTCTCAAAATCCCGCCAGGACAGGCGCGCATAGACCAGCGAGTGCTCAACCTCCACTTCGCCCGGATCGACCGAAGCGTCTATGGCCCAGCCCATCAGCGGATTGACCCGCGTAAGCGCCGCGGGCCGAAACCGATAGACCGAGCGGCCCGGATCGCCCAAAAACGCGGTTAGCACAATCAAGAGCAAGAGCGCCGGCACGAATACAAGGTACCGCTTCTTGTTTACGCCAAAAGCGCGCATCCGGCCGCGGCGCTTCCGGCGCGGCCTGCGCGCGCGCGCCGTCGAAAGGCGGCGGCGAAAGGAGCGTACCTTATTGAACTGAAATTTTTCGCGATTCATCCCTCAATACGTCCCGTCTTCGGCAAGCTCTTCTATGGTCTCCTCCACCGGCACAGTCACCATGACCTCAGGCGATGGCGTCGGCCCAGCCGGTTCGGCCCCGACCGGGGTCCCGTCAAAATATTCGTCGAGGTACGCCCCCGGCATCGGCGTCGCGGCCATGTTTTCAACCGCTTCTCCATCGACCGGCGCGCCGCCCCCGCGACCCAGGCCGTTCATCACGTCAAGCGCCAGGCGCACGGCAAAAAAAACCACCAGCGCCATAGCGAGGATGGCGATCAGCGCGGCGATTGCTTTTGCCGAAGCTTTCATTTTTCAACCGCCGGCAGCAGC
This sequence comes from Eubacteriales bacterium, assembly GCA_031551775.1. GTDB lineage: Bacteria > Bacillota > Clostridia > Christensenellales > Aristaeellaceae > Anaerozeibacter. The sequence goes on from JAVBND010000023.1 coordinate 6,273, forward strand.
GCCGCCCACATATCATCGACATCGCAGACCGCCTGATGGCGCACCTTTTTCCCGGGCAAATCGGCAATGGCGGAAGGCACCGGGACGCCTGAAAGCGCAGAGAGTTTTTTGCAGCAATCAAAATCGTCCAGCCCGACAGCGCCGCCCGACAGCGCGTCAAGCACCGTGCGCCCAAATTTGTAGGGACTGGCGGTTGAAGAAACCAGCATGGGACGCTCTGATTGATTTTGCGCCTTCCATTGCCGCGCCACATGGACGGCGACGGCGGTGTGCGGATCGATCAGGTACCGCTCTTCCTCGAACACGCGCCTGATCTCGCGCGACGCCGCGTCCTGGTCGGCGCATCCCGCCGCCATGCGCGCTTTGAGGAAATCAAGCTGCGCCCCGTCAAGGCGGTACACGCCCTGGTTCTTGAGTTCGTCCATCCACGTTCGCACCTGACGGTCATCCCTGCCCGCCGCCTCAAACAGGAGACGTTCGAGGTTTGAGGAAATCAAAATATCCATCGAAGGCGACGTGGTCAAGTGGAAAGCGCGCCTGCGGTCATAGACGCCGGTGTCGATGAAATCGGTGAGCACATTGTTCTCATTGGACGCGCACACGAGCCGATTGACCGGAAGCCCCATCTGCCGCGCGTATTCGGCGGCAAGAATATTGCCAAAATTTCCGGTCGGCACGCAGATGTCGATTTCCCCGCCGAGCGTGACCGCGCCCATGGCCACCATGTCCGCATAGGCCGAGAAGTAGTACGCGATTTGCGGAACCAGGCGGCCAAGGTTGATGGAGTTGGCGCTTGAAAGCACCACGCCGCGCGCGCTCAGCTCCAAAATGCAATCAGGGCTTGAAAAAATCTTCTTGACGCCGGTTTGCGCGTCGTCAAAATTGCCGCGCACGGCAACAACGCGGGTGTTGTCGCCCTCCTGGGTAACCATTTGAAGTTTCTGCGCCTGAGACACGCCGCCCTCCGGGTAGAACACGCAGATGGAGACGCCCGGGACATCTTGAAACCCTTCAAGCGCGGCCTTGCCGGTATCGCCGGAGGTCGCGACCAAGATCAGGATCTGACGCGTCTCCCCCACAATCTTGCTCGACGATGCGAGCAATCTTGGCAAAAGTTGAAGCGCCATGTCCTTAAACGCAAGCGTCGGCCCGTGCCAAAGCTCAAGGGAATAAAGCCCGCCCGCCATCGCCCGGACCGGCGCGACCAAGGGCGTATCAAAGCGCCGGTACGCCGCCCGGCACATCTTTTCAATTTCCTGGGCAGAAAACTCGGTCAGCCATGGCGCCAACACGCGCGCGGCGCGCGCGGGGTAATCAAGCGCCACAAGTCCCCCGATATCCTCCAAAGAAATAACCGGAACCTGATCGGGCACATAAAGCCCGCCGCCCGGCGCAAGCCCCAAGACAATCGCCTGGGCGGCGCTGGCGGTGGAAGAAACATCCCGCGTAGAAACATAGTTCATCAGATCACCTTCAACAAACAAAATCAAGGGAAACAAACGCCCCTCAACCCCAACCCCAACCCCCGGAGGGCACCGGGAGGGCCAAGCCCTCCCAAAAGCCATCAACGCGAAAACCAAAGCCGCGCCAAGCCAGCCCCGAAGAGCACCGGGAGGGCCAAGCCCTCCCAAAATCCAGCAACGCGAAAACCAAAGCCGCGCCAAGCCAGCCCCGGAGGGAACGGGGAGGGCCAAGCCCTCCCAAAAGCCAGCAACGCGAAAACCAAAGCCGCACCAAGCCAGCCCCGGAGGGAACGGGGAGGGCCAAGCCCTCCCGCAACAACGCCCCCGGCGACCTGCGCGGCGGGGGTGAATGGGATTTTGACCAAGGGCGGGCTTTATCGCCCGCCCGACTCAAAATCCCTACCCGTCCGGATTCCGCCCGGAAAAGTCCGCAGACTTTTCAGGAATCCGGCCCCGCAACCCCTCCACGGAAAATCCGCAAGGCGGATATTGCGTGGAGGCCGTAACCCCCGACTTGAAATATCCGCCCTCGCAAGGCGGAGATTTCAAGTCCGCCGTCAGGCGCGTTACACACTATACCGCGTGATAAACTCCGGCAACGCCTCCGGGTCCCCGCTGACGGAGAGCACCAGGTCGCACTTGTGTTGCGTGCTCATCGCGTCCAGGCGCTTGAACAGATCCTCAAGCTTCGACCAATCGGTGTTGTTGATCAGCTTGGCGAACGCATCGACGTAAATGAGTGAAATATCAAAATTAACCGCCAGCATGCCGCCCAACAAACCATAGAACCAGTCGGCGGAACGGTGCTCACCCAGCGCAAACTCGCCCGCGTTGACAAAGCGGATTTCATGGCGAAGATCATACATGTACCTGGCGTCGTCATCCACAAAAACGATGACGCCGTGTTCGGTCTTGAGCGCCTCGTTGGCCAGGTCGATCAGGCGCTTGGTTTTTCCACTGCCCTTTTTCCCGAGAACTACCTGTATCATGGCAATGAACCTCCTTCGTTGGATTCTGAATTCATTATACATCATTTTGATTCCCTTGACAATTCAAAAAACGCGGGGAAACCGGCAGGATTGCGGCAAGCGCGTGACGAATATAAGTATGTTTAGGCATTTGTCGCCTGTGCGCAGGCTGAAAGCGGGGACGAATCGTGGACGAACGCGGCATTTTGGAGACAATCGTATCCAAAGAAGAAATTTTTGACGGCAAGGTGGTTCACCTCGAACGTTGGATCGTGGATTTGCCGAGCGGCCGTCAGGCGACGCGCGAGGCGGTCAAGCATGTGGGCGCGGCGGCGGTGGTGGCGGTCGATGACCTGGGGCAAATCGCCATGGTGCGCCAGCACCGGGTGGTGGTGGGCGAAGTCATGCTCGAAATTCCGGCGGGCAAGCTCGACTGCAAGGGCGAGGACACGCTCCTTGCGGCCCAGCGCGAGCTGCGCGAGGAGACCGGCCTTACGGCGGACACCTGGATCAAACTCGCCGACGTCGTCACCACGCCCGGTTTCTGTGATGAAAAAATCGCGCTGTACCTCGCGACCGACCTGACCCAGGGCGATACCGACCCGGACGAGGATGAATTTTTGAACATCTGCTTGATGAATGCGAAGGACCTGTATGAAATGGTCTATGCGGGCGAAATCCGCGATATGAAGTCTTCGTGCGCGCTGCTTCTGGCAAAGCCGCACCTCATCAAAATGAACCTGATCTGACGGAGGGCAACGTGGCATATCTTAAGACGCTTCATGAAAACTGGACGCTTACGGGCGGCGTATTTGACCCCATCCACCTTGACAGGCTCAAGGATGTGCGCGCGGCGCTGATCGATGAGGGGCTCATCAAGAAAAACCCGCGCGGGCTTGACGCGCTTCACGATCAATGGATGTACCTGACGGGCTGGACGTATGAGACAACATTCGACTGGACGGGCGAGGACGAGCGGTGCCAGCTTGAGGCGGATGAACTGACGCCCGTGTGCGAAGTCCTGGTAAACGGCGAATCGGTTGAAGCGGACTTCAGGCCGTCAAAGGGCGCGCTTGACATCACCCATGCGCTCGTCGAGGGCGAAAACACACTGGCGCTGGCGTTTTATACACCCAATACGGGCGCGGCGCCCGTCAAAATCGGGCTTTACGGCGGCGTGCAGCTGCGCGTGGGCAACGCAATGACGCTTGAAGGCTTTGCGCTTACGGCGGGCGACGGGGCGCTTTACGCGGTCACGTCTCTTCAGTGTTATGCCTCGGGCAAGTACCTGTTTAAATACGTGGTGGCGCTGGGCGACGAGGCGGTTGACAATTGCGCGTTCACCGAAGCCCTCAGGCCCGGCAAATGCGAGATCAGCCATTCCCTCGGCATAAACCACCCAGTCTCCTATGACCCGGCCGCGCCCGACGACACGCTCTACACCGTGCGCCTGTCGGTTGAGAAGATGGGCGTGGGGTGCTTGATTGCGTTTGGCAAGACGGTTTTCCGCGCAAGCGGGGATAAGCCGCGAAAAGTTTGCGCATTGCCCTTATGGGTCACGCGCCATGAACTCGAGGCGAAGGCCGATCTGCTGAAGCAACTGGGTGTTGACAGCCTGCTCATCCTTGACGACAGCCAAGCGCGGTTGGCGATGGAGATGGGGTTTGGGCCGGTTGCCCGGCCGGAGTTTTCCGAAAGCGTGATCTCCGAGCCGGCGATGCTCGAAGGCGAAGCCATGGCCGATCTGGCGGGCGGCGAAAAATTCTGGCCCATGGATACCCCTTTGTGGCGCCTGATGGGCGGCATATATCATGAGTTTGGCGATTTTGAAGCGTTGTTTGGCCCAAACGCGCTGGGCGACGCTGCCCGCGCGGCGCGTTTCTCACGTTTCCTCCAAGCCGAGCGCATAAGGCGGAAGGCGTTTGGGGCGCGCCTGAACGACAAGGGCGTATTCATCATCTGGCCGTTTGAGGAAACGCCCCTTCTCGCAAGTGTCGCGCTGATCGAATACGGCGGCGCGGCGCGCCCGGCGTTTGACGCGCTTGAGGAAGCCTTAAGGGACATCGCCATCATGGCCCTTGTGCCGGAGGACATGCGGTACCGCCCGGGTGAGCGCGTCAAAATCGGCGCGTGGCTCTTTTCTTGCGGCGCAAAGCGCGAAACCGCGACGATTGACATCACTTGCCACGCGTTAAACGGCGAAGTTCTCGGCGCGATCGCCCTGCCCGCGGTGCTCGGCAACGATTCTTTGGCGGGCGAACTTCAAGTGACGCTGCCCAAGGAGGACACCGTAGTCGTGGTGCGCGCAACCGCGCGGCTCAACGAAGAAATCATCGCGCGAAGCGACTGGGCGGTCGCGGTTACGGGCGGCGAAGCGACGCTTGGCCCATTCATGAAACTTCAGGGCGCGCATTTGAGCGAAAAGAACGGGCGGCTGGTCAACGAGGGAAAGCAGGCGGCGCTTGGCGTATCCTCGCTCGGTTACCGGGCGCTGCTTCCGGGCGAGGACATGCCGGTGGGCGATACCTATGAATGCGTAAACGGAATCATGTAGGAGGCGCTTGGCGTGAGGATCGGCACAGACGAGATATTTGACCTGATGCGCGAGATTGAAACCGAGCGCCTGGTGATCCGCAGGATGACCATGCGCGACGCCGACGACATATTCGAATACTCCAAGGACCCGCAGGTGGCGCGGCACGTCTTGTGGGACGCGCACCGTTCGGTGGGCGAGACGCGCGCGTACATCCGCTATACGCTGCGCAAGTACCGCATGGGCGAACCGGCAAGCCTTGCCATCACACTCAAATCGACGGGCAAGGTGATCGGCACCATCGGCTTCATGTGGTGCCAGAAGGAAAACGCCTCGGCGGAGGTCGGGTATTCGCTTTCGCGCGCGTACTGGAACTGCGGGCTGATGACCGAAGCGCTTCGCGCCGTGATCGCGTTCGCGTTTGACGAACTGCGCCTGAACCGCGTGGAGGCCCAGCACGAGGTGGACAACCCCGCATCGGGCGCGGTGATGCGCAAGGTGGGCATGCGCCATGAAGGAACGCTCAGGGGCCGCCTCTTCAACAAGGGGCGCTATGTCACCGTGGACCTCTACGCCATCTTGCGTGAAGATTACCTTTCAGAACGCAAGCGAACCGAATGAGTCCAGGAAGCGTCCAAGAAAAGGCAAGCGTTTTCAAAGGCGAATTAACTTTCTCCCATTGGAAAAAGCCCATGGATGTTATATAATGAATGTAGATTTGATGGATGGGAGGCGGGAAAATGGCGGGACTGAGCAATGTCGGTCAGCAGGCGCTGTCGCTGTTTTCCAACCTCTTCGCGCACCCCGATTGGCGCAACCTGCTCGATATCCTGATCGTGGCGGTCCTCATCTATCAAGTGCTCAAGATGTTCAAGCACACGCGCGCCGACTCGGTCATCAAGGGCGTGGCGATCGTGCTTTTGATCACGTGGCTCTCCGAAATTTTGCAGCTCAACGCGATCAATTGGCTCTTGCAGCAAGTGCTGGGTACGGGCGCGGTGCTGCTGGTCGTGCTGTTCCAGCCGGAACTGCGGCGCGCGCTTGAGCAGATCGGGCGCGGGCGCTTCTGGGCCCGGCTCGTCGGCGGCAAGGCGTCCAGGCGCGCCGAAGGCATGGTTGAGGAACTGGTGGGCGCGCTGCTCGATTTATCGCGCAAGAAGATCGGCGCGCTGATCGTGATCGAGCGAAAGACCGGCCTGAACGACATCATCGAGAGCGGCACGCACCTTGACGCGGAGATTTCCGCCGCGCTGGTTGAGAATATATTCGAGCCCAACACGCCCTTGCACGACGGCGCGATCATCTTAAGGGACGACCGGATCGCGGCGGCGGCCTGCATTCTCAAGCTTACCGAGGACAACACGCTCAGCCGCGAGTTGGGCACGCGCCACCGCGCCGCCATCGGCGTATCGGAGGATACCGACGCCATCGTGCTGATCGTATCGGAAGAGACCGGCATCATCTCAACAGCCCAAGGCGGCAAGCTCACGCGGCACCTTGACAAAAAAACGCTGACGGCGCTGCTCACCGAGATCATGGTGCCCGAGGATCTGACGGTCAAGCAAACGCTGGCCCGCTGGAAGGAGGGCCCGAAATGAAGGACAAGCTTTCCCAAGCGGCCCGCGCGGCGGGGCATGTACTCGAAGCGCTGTGGGGGCTCTTCTCCAAAAACCTGGGGCTCAAGCTGTTGAGCGTGCTCTTTGCGCTGTTTTTGTGGAGTTATGTCATCACGTCAAGCCCCACCATCACGCGCGAGAAGACACTCAGCGGCATCGATGTGACGGTGACCGGGCAATCGGTTTTGACCAGCCGCGATCTCGCGGCGCTTAGGCTTGACGAGCAAAAGGCCGCGCAGGTGCGCGTGCGCGTGTCGCAATCCTCTTTTTCGCAGGTGACGAGCGACAACGTGCGGGTGGAGCTCGACCTCTCGCAGGTCAGAAGCGCGGGCAAGCAACAGGTTCGTCTGCGCGGCGTAACCACCTACGGCTCGGTCATTCAGGTCTCGCCCGCCTACATGGACGTTGAAATCGAGCAGCGCGACGAGCGCGATGTGCCGGTCAACGTGGCGCTTACCGGCAATGTGGATTTGACGAATTATTGGTATTCGCCGGGCCGGCGCAACCCCGCGCAGGTCAAGGTATCCGGCCCCACATCGCTCGTCCAGCAGGTCTCCTCCGCCCAGGTTGAGGCCGACGTGACCGGCCGGTTTGAAACCTACTCGGCCGACCAGCAATATCGGCTGATCGACGCGCAGGGCAACGAAGTGAACGGCGCGCTCACGCGCTCGACCACTTCGGTCACGGTGCCCATCACCATCTACCCGCAAAAGCTTGTGGATGTGACCAATGAGATTCAAGAACTGACGAACGGAAATCCCGCCCCGGGCTACGAAGTGACGCATGTGGAAGTATCGCCCAAACAAGTCACGGTGGCGGCGGAACAGACGCTGCTGGACGGGCTGACCGTGCTCACGATTGAACCGGTCGATATCACCGGCGCGAGTCAGACCTTCCCGGCCGTGGCCAAGGTGATCCAGCTCAAGGGCGTTCAAAACCTGTCGAGCGAGGAAGTTCAGGTGACGGTCACCATTGAGGAAATGAAGCAGACCACGCGGTTTAAGGACATCGAGATCGACTTCATCAACCAAAGCGAGGGCAGGCGCGTGACGCCCTCCATCCAGTCGGTGGATGCGGTGCGCATCACGGGTCCCGCGTCGGTGGTGGGGCAACTGAAACGCGAAGACGTCCAGGCGACGGTAGACCTTATGGGCCTGGAACTTGGCCAGTACGAGTTGCCGATCGTATTTGCGGTGGACAACCACCCCGGGTTGAGCTTTGCCGCGAAGACGGCGACGGTCACGGTTACGGTGAATGAAAACTGACGGTCGGACGGCCGTTGGCAGCGAGGTGTACATATGGGACAATCGGGTTTTGCCGATAATTTTATCAAGGGCATGCTGGGCTGGATACGCGGACTCGCCAGTTCGATCGCGAAGATGTTTCAATCGACCGGCAGCGGTTCATCAAGCGGCACATCGCTCATCAATTGGTTCGGGCAAAACTGGCTGTGGCTGCTTTTGTCCCTGATCGTCCTGGGCATTGTGGTGGACTGGGTGGTGTGGATGCTGCGCTGGCGGCCTTACTGGCTGTGGTTTCGCAAGCGGCGGATTGTGCTTGACGACGACATCGACGAAACCATGAGCGAACGCGAATTGGACGAGCGCTACAGCGCCCGCGTTCGCGCCGCGCGCTTTACCAGTTCCGCGCTTACGCGCGATGATCCGTACGACGCGTACGACGAATACTATGGCTACGACGACGCGGACAGCGGGTACACGGAAGATGAAGACGCGGACGGGTACGATGACGGTTACGGCGAGGACGAGGACTACGAAGCGGACTATGCGGACGATGACGCCGGGTATGACGGGGACGAAACCTATGAAGGCGAGATGGACGAGCCGGATGAGGGCGGAAACGAAATAGCCGATATGGACGGGCCGGGTATGGACGGCGACGCGGATTTCGAAGATGATTTTGAAGAAGTATCTCAAACCGGCAACGCGTTTTCTTCGTTCGACGAGGCGTGGGATGACGCGCCGAAAAAGCCCAAGCGCGTGAAAAAGAAGGGGCTGTTCGGTTTGCGCCGCGCGAAAAAGGAAGCCGAGGATCCCTTCGCTGTGGATGAGGCGCTGCTCAACCTGGACGACGACTTTTACTCGGTGGTATCGGAGGAACCGGTATACAGGCAGGGCGACCTGTCGATGCTTGAGTACGAGGACGAACGGGCGCCCTACAAGCTAGCGCCGCTTGACGACGAAGCGGAAGACGGCGACTATGACGAGCGGATCGGCTATCGCTCGAGCTTTGAACCCAAGACCGGCACGGCGTCAAGCCGCAAATCTCGCCGGCAGGCGCGGGAGGACGACATTGAATCACCCATTTGAGCCATGGCGGACAGGAAAGCATATTCAGGCGGTGGTCGGGCATTACGGAAGCGGCAAGACCGAGATCGCGCTTTCGTTGGCGCTGGGCGCGAGGAAAGCGGGGCGCGAAGCGGCTGTCGTCGATCTTGACATCGTGAACCCGTTTTTCAGGAGCGCCGAACAAGGCGCGTACTTAGCGGCGCGTGGCGTCGAGATGATCGCGCCGCCCTATGCGCTGACCGGCGTGGACCTGCCGGTATTGGCGGCGGACGTGCTCAGCGTGTTTGAGAGGCCAAGCCTCTACGCGGTGCTCGACGTGGGCGGCGACGACGCGGGCGCCGCGGCGCTTGGGCGGTTTAAGCCGCAGTTTGATGCGCATCCGGCGGAAGTCTTCTACGTGGTCAACGCCTACCGCCCGTTTTCAAAAACCGCCGCGCAAGTGATTGGCATGATGGACCGGATCGCCGCGCGGGCGCGGGTTCAGATCACCGGGCTGATCAACAACGCCAACATGGGGCGCGAGACGTCTGCGGACGACCTTCTCCTCGGGCAGGCGCTGCTCGATCAAGTATCGCGCGAAACCAAAGTGCCGGTGGTTTGTGTATCGGCGCTTCGCGCGGTGCTTGAACGCCTTCCGGAACAAGGCGCGCCGGTCCTTGAAATTCAAAGGCTTTTGATGCCGGAGTGGCTTGAAAATTGAACCTGTCAAGTTCGATCCTCGTACAATCGATCATTCCCTGGATAGCGACCGCAGCGATGGGCTTTTTGCTGATCGTGCTTGTGGTGCGCTACTTTGTTTTGCCTTTTCGCCCAGGGGTTCTTCCGGCGCTGGCGGGCAGCGCCGCGCTCAAACGCCGCCCGCGCAAGATGGCGCCGGGCAAGGAAGCGCTGCTGTCGGTGGGCGCGGCGTTCCTGCTCTCGCGGTTGCTGATCCTCCTGATCGCGGCGGTGATCACGCGCGGGAGCGCGGCTTCCGACCCCGCGTCCTGGGTCAAGTGGGACGCGCATCATTACCTGGGCCTTGCGGAAAACTGGTACGTCAACGAGGGCGACGCGCGGTTTCACCTGGTGTTCTTCCCGTTGTACCCGCTCTTGATCCGGGGGCTGTACCTGATGGGAATGGACAGCATGGCGGCGGGATTTCTGATCTCAAACGCCTGTCTGTTTGGCGCGGCATGGGCGCTATACAGGCTGTGCGAGATGGAATGGGGGAAGGCGGCGGGCGCGCGCGCGGCGCGGCTGCTGCTGTTTGCGCCGCTGTCGTTCTTTTTTTCGATCCCGTACAGCGAGTCGCTGTTTGTGATGCTGACGCTTGTGAGCGTGCTGATGGCCAGGCGGCGCAGGTTCGGCCTTGCACTGGCGCTGGGCGCGCTGGCGTCGGGTGCGCGGCTGCTGGGGTTGCTGGTTGCGGTGCCGATTTTCTACGAGTACCTGTTGGTGGTGCGCGAGCGGCGCGGCGGGGTGCGGGACGCGCTCCTTTGCTCCCTCAAGTGCGCGTTTGTGGCGGCGGGGTTCGCGCTGTATCTGGCGCTCAACTGGCAGGTGACCGGATCGCCCCTGACTTTTTTGGCCCATCAAGAGGAGCACTGGTCACAGTCGATGGGGAGCCTTTGGGGTACGGTTCGCTACACGGTGGTGAACGCGCTCAAGTACCGCAATGAGGCGCTTCAGTGGGGGACGTGGACCGCGCAGGCGCTTGCGATATTTTGCTCGATTGCGCTGCTTGCGGCCAGCTACCGGAAGGTGAGCCCGGGCGACGGGGCCTATGCGCTATTGTACATTTATTTCGCGGTCAGCCCGACATGGCTATTGTCGGGGACGCGGTACTTGGCGGCGATGTACGCGCTGTATCCGATGCTGACGGTGCTGACGGAAAAGAAGCGGGCGGAATACGCGGCGCTGGCGGTGAGTATCGCTTCGACGTGCGCGATGGTCTACGGGTACCTGATCGCAAACGCCGTGCTCTGATGCCCATCCAGATCTTTCATGGCTTCATCTGATCAAACCCCGGCAACAAAGGGGCTGCTGCAGAAGGAAACAATCTGCAACAGCCCCTATTCGCCTTGGATTTTGGGCCCTTGGCTCCGCCGTACGTGACTAGCTGTTCTTCACCGTCAGCTTAAGCGTCGCCTTCTTCCCGCTTGCGTCAACAGCCTTTGCGGTGATGACCGCCGTGCCCTTCTTGTGCGCGGTGACCACGCCATCCTGATCGACGCTCGCGACCGCCGGTTTGCTCGACGACCACTCTGCCTTCGGGTTGAGCGCGTCGGCGTTTACAAGAGCGCTGAGCTTCAGTTGCCCATCCACCGCGAGCGTCGCTTTCTTGATCGCCTTGCCGCCTTCGTTTGTTATCTTGAGGCTTGTCACAAGGCCCGCGACATGGACTGCCACCTTGGCCCTTTTAAGGCTTGTCGAATAGGCGTAGATTTCTGTGTTGCCCGGAGCGACGGCAGTCACCACGCCGTCTTTGTCCACCGTCGCGATGGCGGGGTTCTTGCTGGCCCAGAAGATCTTTTTGTCGAGGACGCGCTTTGCCGGGGCGGCCGTCGCGCTCAGCTTCAGCGTCCGGTTTTCCTTGAGGTCAAGCGTCGCCTTCTTCTGGCTTACCTGAACCTTGGTCGCAAGTTCGCCCGCCTTTCTCACCTTGAGGTCGATTGTGTAACGCTGGCCCGCCTTGAGCTTGTGCCCGTCAAATATCACGGCCTTCTTGGCCTGAGAAGATTCAACCGTCATGATCAGCTCGGTCTCGCCCAGGACCAGCGCCTTGAGGCGGCCGTTCTTGAGGAGCTTCGCGTAGGCCTCATCCTTCACCTTCCAGCTGACCGTCGCGCCTTTAAACTTCGGCAGGGCGATGGTCTTGCCCTTGGCAAGCGCCAGGACGTCGATGATGGTCTCGATGGTGATGGGATCGTCCGGTTCCTCTTCGCCGTCCGCCTCGACGGTCACGGTCAATGTCAGGGCAATGGTCTTGCCGTCGCTCACAATGGTGATCGAGATGGTAGCCGTCCCTTCCGACAGGCCCGTCACCACGCCGTTTGCCACCGCGGCTACGCCATCATCGCTCGATGTCCAGGTGATCTCGTAGTCGTTGGCGTTGGCCGGTTCCATGTTGATCCGGATGGCCGCGCTCTTTCCTTCCTTTACCGTGAGGCTGGCGCTTGGCAATGCGGCCCCTGTGACCGGAATCCTCTGCGCCGGTTCGCCGCCCGATCCGCCGCCCTGCTTCCACTTGGCCGCAAAGGCACGGTCCGCGTCGGGGTACTTGGTCGGCACGGCGCCATCCCATCCATCAAAGGTGTAGTTCGCGCGGGCGGGCGCGGGGATGGCGGGCACCGCCGCGCCCTTAAGCCCGGTTGACAGGTACAGGTTGCTTGCGTCCGCGAAGGCGCCGACGCCCGCGTCAAAGGTCAGGGTGATCAGCTTCTCAAAGGCCGCCGTGAGCGAGACCGGACCCGTGTGATCCGCCGGGATGGCGGTGATGAGGTCTAAAGATCCGTTTATGCTCCACCCGGCAAAGCCCTTCGCCGGGTCCGAACTGGCGGGCGCGGGCAGGGGCTGCGCCTCGCCGTAGGTGTAGGTCCTGGGGTAGCCCGCCGCGTTCATACCCGCCGGGTAGGTGATGGCATAGACTTCTGCCTTGAGCTTGACCTTGAGCGACACCGCGCCCGCGGGCATGGTGAACGTATAGGAAGCGTTCGCGCTGCCGGACAAGTTGCCGTTCAGGCTCTCCCAGCCGTTTAGCGCATAGCCGGTCGGGGCGGTCGCGGAGACGGTCACCTGCTTGCCCGCTTCAAAGCTTTCATCCGCGCCGCTGGGGCCGACGATCGTGCCGCCGGTAGCCAAATTCCAGTTCACGCTGACCGGGTACTTGGCCTTGCCGTAATTGAGCTTTACGCGCAATGAGCCATCCGCCTTGATCTTGCCCGTGCCGTCCCCATTGTAGGAGACAGGCAGGTTCAATGAATAGCCCGGATAGTCGTTGGCCGCGTAGGCAGCGCTTGTACCCGCCGCGCCATAGCGGTAATCGGATTCGCGCAGCACGCCGTCCACATAGTGTTCCACCACGTATTCGGACATGCCGCCTTGATCCACGTAGAGCGCCTTGAGCGACAAATCGCCCCTCACCGTGGCCGGAATGGTCCCCGCGCCATCTGCGCCGTTCACGCTCCAGCCGTTGAACAGGGCGTCGTCGCGGATGGGCGTGGGCACGGTGACGCCCCACGCCTGGGCGTCGCGGATGGACTTGCTCACCGCGCTGATTTGGCGCGAGATGAGAGAGCCGTACTTGACCTCGATGACAAGGTCCGCCGTACCGTCGCCGTCGGTGTCAAAGGAGAGGGTATAGATGTCGCGCGCGTAGTAGAGTTTCAAAACCGCGCTGCCGTCGGCCGCAATCTTGACCGACGCGGCCGTCTTGGTCCCGTCGAGGCGCGAGAAGCCTTCAATGTCGCCCTTCATGGCCGCTTCGCGCGTGACGGGCGCGTCGGTCACACCGGCCTTGGTTTCGCTCACGCTGGGCGCGCCCGGCCATGTGCCGTCGAGGTTCTGAAGGTAATGCTCGACCAGGTAGGGCGTATTGGTCTTGGCCGTCCAGTTGGCCGTAAATGTCAGATCGCCGCTCGTCATGGCGCCGGGGACCGCTTTGTCCCAGCCCGCGAAGGCGTAGCCGCGCTTCGTCACGACCGGCTGCGGGATGGCTTCGCCGTACTTCACCTGGCTGCTCGCGCCGCCCGTGCCGCCGTTTGCGTCAAATGTGACCAGGTAGCGGTTGCGCGCGTAGTACAGCCTGAGCGTAAGCTTGCCGTCCGCCGTGATGACGCCGCTGGCGCTCGAGCGGCCGGGCAGGTAGGAAAAGCCTTGGTAAGCCGCCGGACTGGCCTGGGCGGTCATGCCCGCAATGCCGGACCCCGTGCTCTTGGCGGTGGCGGTCGTGGGATAGGCGCCGCCCGGTTCCTCGCAGTAATGTTCCACGGTGTAAGCGCAGGGCAGGGCGGTCCACGTCGCCGTATAGGTGGCATCGGACGCGGGCATGGCCGAAGGAACGGCCGGGGTCCAGGCCGCGAATCGGTAGCCGGTCCGCTCGGACACAGGCGCGGTGATGGCCTGACCGAACTTGACGAGCGATGTGGCGCTGAGCGTACCGCCCGCCGCGTCGAAGGTCAGGTTGTAGCGGTTCCTCGTATAGTACAGCTTGAGCGTGAGCGAGCCGTCCCCCTCAACCGTGCCGGAGGGCAGGTTTTCCGGGTTTCCTCCATCAAAGCTGAACCCCGCGAAGCGCTGCCGCGTCGCGGAAACGACCGCGCCGGCGGTATCTGACAGCGTTTCGGTCTTGGCAAGCGCGAACGCCCCATCTGTCAGCGTCTCCTGGTAGTGCTCCACCTTGTAGGCGGTCTCGCCCGTCGTCCACTGGGCGGTATAGGTGCTGTTGACAGCGGGCATGGTGAGCGGCACGGCCGGTTTGAATCCCGCGAAGACAAAGCCGGTTTTCGCGGGAACAGGTGGCGTGATGGCCGCGCCATAGTACACGCCTTCGCTCACCCGTCCGCCCGTGCCGCCCGCCGCGTCAAAGGTCAGGGTGTATTGGTTGCGCGTGTAAGTCAATTCGATGACGGTGTCGCCCAGCGCGCCGATCACCACGGGGGTAACTTCCGGCGCGGTAAATCCGGCGTAGGTCTTGACCGCCGCCGTGACGGGCGCGCCGGTCGCGCCCCGGAACTGCTCGGTCAAGACCAGCGTCCTGCCGCTTCCCGTGACGTTTTGCCGGTAGTGTTTGATCGTGTAAAGCGTGTCGGTGGCTTCCGTCCACCGGGCGGTATACGTGGTGTCGCCCACGGGCATGGTGGTGATCGCCTCATCCCAACCATCCGGCACATAGCCGGGCCGGGACACCACGGGCGCGGCGATGGGCGCGCCGAACTTGACTGCGCCAAGCACGATGTCGCTCGCGCCTTCGTAGAGCTTGAAGGTCAGCGTGTAGGCGTTGCGGGTATAGTATACCTTGACAACCGTGGAACCGTCCGGGGCGATGGTCTGCTGATCGACCGGTTCGGCGGTAAATCCTTCATATGCATTGGGCGTCACGTCCGTCAAAGCGCCGGTCGTACCGCTTGCCCGTGTCGCGGGAGCGGCCAGCACATACCCGCCGTCAAGCGTCTGCCGGTAATGCTCCACGGCGTAGGGTGTATCGGTTTTTGCCGTCCAGTGCGCGTACAAGGTGACGTTTTGGGTGACGGTCAGGCTGGCCTCATTTGTGCAAGCCGCCTCTGTGTACCATTTCCCGGAATGGGCATAGCCCATGCGCGCGACCGTAGGCGCCGTCGCGACGGCGTTGTATTCCGCCGTTACGCTCTGCCCGCCGGTGCCGCCGTTGGCGTCAAACACCACGGTGAAAATCTGCGCACGCGCGGCGGGGGTCAGGGAGATGTCGCCCGCGGGCATCTTGAAGGTGTAGCGCGCGTTGGGGCTTGAAGCGAGCAGGTTTTCATTGCCGCTCCTAAAGCCCAGGTAGTCGTAGCCGACATCATGGCCGTCCTTCCAGTTCGCCGATACCGTGACTTCCTTCCCATAGGGAAGATCGATCAGGATGGCCGGCGCGGCTGTCACTTCAATGTGCTCATTCGTGCCCACCGTCAGCGTATAGGTGTTTCGCGTATAGTATAGCTTGAGCGTGGTGGCGATGAGGTCCGCTTCGCCGTCTCCGGCGTAGGCAAACCCGTCGTACTTCTTTTGCGCGGCTTTGGAAAGATCCGCGATCGTCGCGCCGCCCGCGCCGCTGATCGTCTCGGTTTGGTACAGGTCGTACCCCGATTCTTCCAGCTTTTGGCGGTAGTGAAGGACCGTGTAGGGGATGCTTGCGGCAACGGTTGCAGCGGTATAGGTGGCGTCTTGCGCGGGCATGGCCGCGGGGATTTCCTGATCCCAGCCGGTAAAAATACGGTCCTGAACGCGAACCGCCGGCGCGGCGATGGGCATGCCAAATTTGACATCCGTTTGAAGCAGGGTCACCGGTTCGCCTTCGCCGATATCCGCCCTGAATGTCAATTTGTAGATGTTGCGCGCGTAATTCACCTTCACCACCGTCGAGCCGTCCGGGGCGATGGGCGCGGCCGAGAAAGTGCCCGCCGCAAAGCCCGCGTAGGACTTGAGCGCCGCCTGCGCGTCGGCCCCGGTCGTGCCGGTCCTGGATTCACTTTCCTTCAGTTCATACCCGCCCGCAAGCGTCTCCTGATGGTGCTCAACGGTATAGGGGGTATCGGTTGTGGGCGTCCAATGGGCATTGAGCGCGGTATCCTCTTCGACCGTTTGATCCCTCCATTTTATGCCGCCTTCGGTATACCACCCCTCAAGCGTATATCCCTGCCGCGCAAGCTGGGGCAGCTCAACCACGGCCTGCCACTTGAGTCCGCCCACACTGGTCGCCGGTCCGCCTTCGTAGCCCGGGTTAAAGGTCACCGTCAGCGTGGCCACGCCCTCGGGAATGGTCACGGCCGCGTCGGGGCTGGCTTTGTGGCCGGTTTTCTGCCGATGGCGCACAAGGTAGGCTCCCGCTGGCAGATTCACTGCGTCACCGGCGGCGGCGGTGTATTCCGCCTCCCCATCCGCCTTGTATTCCATGGTGGAAGTAAGTCCCCTCAACTGCCCGTCAGGCTTGCCCTTGACGGTCGGCGCGACACCCATGACCCCGGAGGGCGCGTCTTGGCTGAGCGCGACGATGTTGAAGGGAGCCGTAACGGTGCCCGTGAAGTTGCCCCGGCCTTCTACCGTCACCTGATGTGCGCCAACCGCGCTGGCTTCAGGATAGGATACCGCGTAATCCTTGTCCGGACCCTCGACCAGCGTCACGCCGTCGGTCACGTGGACCTCTGGATGGATTGCCTCGCCGGTCCAGTTCTGGTCCGGAATCTTCTCAACCATTTGATCGGTCAGCGCCTTGCGCCCGATCTCAAATTCCAGCTCCACCGCCCCTGAGTACTTGCCCGCGCCGGTCACGACCGCGACGGCCTTCATCTCATCCGTGGTCGCGTTTACGTTTGCGCGGTATTCCACCACGTAATCCCTGCCCTCGGTGAGCGCGTCGCCTCCGACCGAAACCGCCACGCCCGGCTCCTGCGGCAGGTGGTTGTAGATGAGGTCCTCGGCGTCAATCAGCTGCGCGTCGCCCGGCGCGAGCGGATGCTGGACATAGACGTCAAACCAGAACTGGGCCATGTCGCGCCCGCCATACGCGGCGCGCAAGTTGAGCCAGTTGTGAATGCCGCTGTCGGGGTAGTTCAGCGTCAGCAGGATCAGCCCGTTTTCGCGGTCCCACGTCCATCCCTTCAGTGTGACATTGTATTCAATCGCGGTGTAAATGTCCAGGCCCTCCGGCCACGCGTCGCCCGCCTTCAGGCTGCCGCCTTCAGGCCTTAGCCGGTAAATGAAATCCTCTCCGGCCACGGGGCGGTCTAGCGCGTCGCTCCCGAAGGGCACGTGCACAAGGCGCTCAAGGGGCACGTCGTCCATAAAATTGATCTGCGCGTAGCAATTGCTGATGACGAATCCGTCTTTTTCGATATAGATAATGAACCAGCCCTCGTCCCCGTCCGAGCCGTCGGGCGGGGCGGTTATGCCGATGTCGATGCCGCCCGATACCGAACCGCTCTTCACGGCGGCAAACTCTTCTAGCCCGCCGTACTCGGTCACGATGGTGTACTGCGTAAGATCCACCGCATGATCGTCCGCGCCGTCGTTGCTGATCCAGCGCAGGACGGCGGAAGTGGCGCAGCGCTCGCCATACTTCATCGCGCCCGGCACCGCGCTGCCGTTTTTCGTATCAAACCAATAGCCGCCCCCGCTTACTTCTTCTTCATTGGCCACCAAAATATGCGCGGTTGCGGTCAGAAGCGGATTGCTGGCCGACGTGGCGGTCACCTGGCCCGGGCCTTCCTCGGCCGCGAACACCCAATCGACCCTGAACTCCAGCGTTTCACCCTCACCCTGTGTGATCGCGTACAGCACGTCGTTGGCGCCCTCGGGCGTGATGGTGAACAGCTTTGCCGGATTGATGGCGTTGACATAGGAATACAGGATCATGGGGTTGTCGGCCGTGTACTCGGTCGCGATAGCGGTCGCCTGGGTCAACTGACCGTCTTCGCTCACCACCACGTTGACATCGTCCGAGGCAACCCGCTGCCAATCGAGCGGGTCCTCGAGAAACAGACGGATGCCCGCTATGACCGGCTCCCCAAAATAGAGACTGAGCGGAAGCACGCCCTCATCCCCGCGGTCCTCCCAATAGTCCCAGTCCCAGTCATTTGATTGATCCCAATCGATCGCATCGCCCGATGAATCGACCGTTTCCCACCCGATGCGGTAGCGGCACAAGAGGTTCCCGTTCATTGAGGCAAGCAGCCTGACCCGATCGCCCGGCGCATAGGCGCTCTGGCCCGAAGGTATTGCGCCTTCGTCCACTGCCGCGCTGATCGAGGGACCGGCAAAGTCCGATGGCTCGACGACCAGATGGTGCGTAAGCGCCGTGTAATAGCCGTCTCTTTTCGCGATGACGCAGACGGTGGACAGGCACAGGTGGTCGGCGGGCAGGGCGGTGACCCACACCTTGCCGTCCTGCCTGAGCTCAAGGCCGTGCATCTCGCTGCAGCCGCCCATGGTTACCTGAATGTTGTCATATAGCGCAAGCCCCGCGCCCGCCTCAGTCAGCGCGGCGACGGCAAAGGGTTTAAAATCTTCATCATCCGCGCGCGGCGTGACGGTGCTCACGCCCCCGTCAACTTTTTCAATCAGGGGCGCATGCGCTTCGACCGCTTCGGTGACTTGGATGATAACGCTCGCAAACACATCCCCTCTTGCGCACACGCCCTCAATGCCCTCCCTGTAGCGCAAAACGCCAACGAGCGGCTCTGCGTCCGGCGTTTCCATAAGGCCCGCGAGCTCAAGCGGCAGGCGCGGGACCGGCATTGCGTAGTGCTCGTCCACCTCATGCATTTCAAGCAGCATGTTCAGCACCGTTTCATTCAGGCGGGAAAGCCCAAGCTCACCGCCAACGGAAACCGCCTCGCCCACCGCCACGGAAACTTCTATGGGGCTTTCAACCGGCGCAAGGATGAGCGGATCAAACACATACAGGATCTGACCGGCAAATGCTTCGTCATTGTACAGCGTAACCACCGCGTTCACCATGCCGGGGTTTGCCGCTTTGAACGCGTCGCCCTCTTCGGCGAGCACGTCCTTGCCGTCCGATTCCCGCGAATCAAAATCAACCGACTTGATGATGGCATCGTAGACGCTCCGGGTCAAGCGCCGTTCCTCGCCGTCGATCCGCGCGTCAACGCCAACCGATATGCCCTGCGTCCCCACCGGCGCGATGAGCGCGCCGTCAAAGCCAAGCGTCTCCTCCGGCGCGTCGAACCAGGCGTTGACCGCAATGTCATACCCCTCAAGGTTCCCCGTATCGATCACCTGTGGCCAGAACCAGAACTTGCAAAAGTGCATGCCCTCGTCAAGTTCCTCCTGGCTTCGCGCGATGAAGATGTCAAAGCCGCTGCCGACCGGGAAGGTGGCCTTGACAATGAGCTTGTCGCCCTGCGCTTCAAAATCGGCGACAGCCCCGTTGTTTCCCTCCGCCCGGATCGCATAATCGGCAAAATCGACCCCTTCGATCATCTCGCCATTTTGGTCAAGCGCGACCAGTGTAACGGCGTATTCCTCCTGATCCGACAGCCACCAGCCGTTCTCGTCGATTTCACTGTCCTCGGCCACCCCGAGCTTTATGAAGGGCACTTGCGCTTGCGTCGAAAATACATTCACATCGCGCCAGTACGCGATGGGCGACAAAAGGCCGTCAAGCCCCGCGACCAAGACGCCCGCGCGCGCCCTGCGGTCCGCGTCGATGCCAGGGTCTGGGTAGACGTCGAGCACGATGCGGTTGTCCTCGACGCTCGGCTCGGCCGTCATGCCGTAGCAGGCGAGTTGCGTAACATCCGCGCCGCCAAGCGATGCCTCGCCATCGCCGTCTACGAGACGCAAGGTCAAGGATGCGTGCGCGTGGGGATCGTCGATCTCTTCGTCGGGCTGGGAGATCATCGTCCCCGGTATCTCGCCCTCCATTTCCTCAAACCGGTAAGGGCAATCCTCCCGTGGCAGGATTTTCAGATACGCCTCGGCGGCAGTGTCCTGCGCCGTCATGGACCGGGCGGTGACAACCAGTATATCATCCTCCCCCGGTTCGCCCGCGATGAACCACTTGCTGCCCCCGCCGAAATGATGCAGCAGTTCCTTTTCATGATCGTAGGAAAACTCAACGTCGCCGCCGCCGGTCGCGCCGCCGCTGCCGTCTGAAAACTGAAACAGATCTTTTAAGCGCACCGCGCTTTTGTGCGTGTAGAGGACGAGCGCGTTGTCCGCGTCCGCATAATCGCTTGAAATCGCCGCGGTGCCCGTTGGGGCCTCGCCCTCTTCGCTCATCCAGAAGGACACCGTCTCCCGATATTGGCCAAGGTCAGCCTGACCCAAGGGATCGCTCAAGGCGACGGTCAGGCGAAAATAGGCTTCCTCACCCGCGAAGAAGTGAAGCGGGAGCACCGTCATTGCGCCATCGCCGTAACGCTCTCCTTCCTCAATATTCCAGCTTACGGCATCCTCATTGCTGATCCACCATTCAAGATCATAATGATCAAGAACGCTTTCATCGTCAAACGCAACCAATACAGTCGCGCCGTCTTCCAATGTGAAAACCGTTTGATCATCAGCCTGTGAAACCGTCATGGCGAAATCCGCCGGGGCGCCTCCGCCCTCCTGCGCCCATGCCGGAACGCTCAGCGCCAGCATCAGCGCCAGCGCCATGAACAACATCCGCATTTTCCTCATCAAACCATTCCGCCTTTCTCGTGTTTGTCGCCTATAATCTTCCAACATAAAAATATTGTAGCGCGTACACGAGAAAAATGGTGGACCGGCTGTCCACCATCGCGGGGTTTTTGAGGTTTTTTGGGAAATAAAGAGGACGGCCTGAACCGTCCTGCACGGCCTTAGCCGTCCTCCGCTTGAATCTTGACGCCGCCGCGCTTGAGCACCGTCCGGTCGAACTCGGTTTGTCCGCCGACGCCGTCGTTTACCCATACGCCGCCCGTACCCGTCAGGTCAATCGAGCCTTGCCTGAGCGTCAGCGAGCCCTCGTTGATGTACGCCGCCGCCGCGCCGGTCGTCACATCCGCCGTCACAATCGCCGCAGCGCCTTTGCCGTTCATCAGCATAGCGCCTCCCTCAAGCTTCGCGGTATTGGAATAAAGCACGCGCGCGGTGCCGCCCACGTTGTCGATAAACGTCCCATAGCCCTCAACTTGAATGTTCATGCCCTGCATCTCAAGAAATCCCTGGTTGTTGATGCGTGGCGTGCCCTCAAGCGCAAGGCCGCGCAGGATCAGTTCGCTGCCCATGTCCACCATGAACAGATAATCGCCGCTCGCGCTCAAAACGGCGTTCTCGCCCGCCATGATGTCGATCTGGCGCCCGCCGTTGATGCGGATGCCCTCGGGCACGCGGATCGTCCCATCGACCAGCAGCCGCCCGTCCGAAGACCGCTTGGCGATGGCCGTGATCAGCTCGTCGTAGTTCCTGACCGTCGTGCGCGAAATCTCAAGCGGCACCGTCATCAGGCCGTTGAGCAGCATCTCACCGCCTAAGTACTCGATCACGCCAAATCCGTAGTTGTTGACCGCGTACCCGCTGCCGCCGCGCGCGACGGCGTTGATCATGCCGCCCTCCATTTGAAACCGCGCGCCCTTGCCCACGAGTACGCCGATCACCCCGTCCCCCATGGCGTCGATGCGCCCGCCCGTAAAGCGAAAAACCGTGCCTTCGGCGGCGTTGACGCCCATCACGCTTCCGCTGTCCCGGCGAACATAGATGTGCCCGCCCGAGACGTACGCGCTCGCGCCCGACATCAAAAGCAGCGCGCCTGAAGTTTCTCCCTCGATGCCTTCACCGGTGCGTTCGATCGCGCCGCCGGTCATGAGGAGCGTGCCGCCTTGCAGTACCAGCGCGTTCTCCTCTCCGGTGTTCCTGATGGTGACAAAGTCCTGAAGCACGATTTCGCTTTTCTCGTAGACTTGCACCGTCGCCATTTGGGGGTCCAGGTTGGTGATGACGCCGTCGCCCAGCAGGGTAACGCTCCTCTTCCATATGCGCACCTTGTCCTCAGCCTCAATCACCCCCTCGATCCGGACCTTGCCGCTCCCGCCCTCGGGAATACGGTCGATCGCGGCCTTCAGCGAATGGAAGTCGGAGGCGACCGGAACGCGCGCATGAAGCGCCATGCCGGCCAAGACCCCCGCCGCGCAAAGCGCCACGGCCAATACGGACAAAAACGCCGTCAGGCGGCGGCGTCCGCCCGCCAGCGCGCGAACGACTTTGTCCATGCCTTGGTAGCGCGCGCGCGGCGAAAAGGCCATTGAGCGCTTGATGACCCTGCGCACGCCGCGCGGGACCGCGCGCCCGAGCGCCTTTTCGTCGGTAGCGCCCGTAAACAGGTAGCACAGCGTGACGCCCAGCGCGTAGACATCCGCGCGCGCGTCGGACTGGTGAAACCCGAACTGCTCGGGCGCGGCAAAGCCCTCGGTGGCATAGAGCACGGTATCGCGCGGCTTGTCCGCTGAAGGCCTGCGCACAGTGCCCGCATCGATCAGCACAAAGCGGCCCTCACCCGTGCGCACCAGGTTTTCCGGCTTGATGTCGCGGCAGACCAACCCCGCGCGGTGGACCGACCGGATCAGCCGCGCAAGGCAAAGCGCCGCGCCTTCCGCTTCCTTGGCGGGAATGCCGCCGCGCGCCTCCACCCACTCCCGAAGCGTCTGCCCCTTAATGTATTCACGCAAAAGCCAGCAACAATCGCCGTCCCCGCCCGTCATAACCGGCCAGGGCGCGCAGCCGGGCGCAAGAGAGGCCAACTGCCCAAGGGACGCCCATTCGCCCTTGAGCATCCCGGCGCGCCGTCCCCAGGCGATCTTGAGCACAAAGCACGCGCCGTCTTCCCCGCGCACGAGACAGGCGCAGTTGTCCTCGGCGCTGGTGAACACCAATTCCACCGTCATGGCGGCAAACGCGCGCGTTACGCCGTCAAGCGCGAGCGCTATTCTCCGCTCCATAAAGCAGCTTCCCCCAATTTGCTCAACTCTTCCTGCACATCATCAAGCTGCGCCGCGTGCGAGAGGGCGTGGATGAGCACCATGTCGCGGCGGCTGCGCGGATACAGCGCGCCGTGCCCGCCCAGCATGAGCAAGCGCTGCGCCGCGTTCAGGTCCATCGAAAGCGCGAACGCCATCCTGATCAGCGCGTCGCGTCCGGGCCTTCTCTTTCCCGCAAGGATCTTGTACCCCATCGATTTCTCGATGCCCGCCCTTTTAAAAAATTCGGGCTGGTTGAGCTTCGCTTTGCCGAGCCATTCCCCGATGTACTGCGCCAACCGAGGCGCGGCAATCGCGTGACCGAGTTCCTCAAGCGCCCGATTCGCAGTGGCGCTTTCTTGAATAATGACGTACATCTCATCCGTGGTCACAGGTTTATCCATCGTTCCACGCCCCCTTGGTAAAGATCTGACTGCGCACGGTTACACACAGCCCCATGACATTCAGTATAGCACACACTGAATGCTGAATCAATTTGTGCAAACCACAAAAAATGCGCGGCAAGCGCAAAGCCGGGGCGCCCGCGATTGCGAGCGCCCCGGCTTTGCGTATATCCTATCGAATTGCCCACGCCGGATCTGTGAATAGCCGTCACGGGGTGGGCTTGGGGCAATTGGCATGGGTCTTCTGATCGACGCACATGAAATACTCGGTCTGATGATGATCGCAGTACGACCGCCGGTGATCCTTGTCGTCGCAGTCGAAGTGGCCGGGTATGTAACAGCTCTGGAAATGACTTCCGGTGCTTGAGCAGACGTAGTGCTTTTTGCACGGTTGCTGGGTGTGATCACCCGCCGTGCCCAGGACGTGCCTGCCGCAAGCCTCGTATTGTATCGTCGGCGCGGGCGCACAGATGGCCGTAGAGTGCTCCTTGCCGTCGCAGGCGTAGTGGCCGCTCACGCCGCAACCGGCGGCTTTGTGGTCGCCCGATTGGCACCCGAAATGCCCGCAGGCCAGCTTATCGTGGCCGCTTGTGCCGCCGCATTCATGGTGACCGCAGGCAAGCCCGCCGTGGCCCTTGCCGTCGCACTTGTAGTGGCCGGACACGCCGCAGGAGGCCGCGCCGTGGTCGCCCGGCTTGCAGGCATAGTCGCCGCAGGCCAGTATGCCGTGGCTCACGCCGTCGCACTTGTTATGCCCCGCGATCCCGCAATCGCCGCGCCCGTGCTTTAGCTTGTCACATTTGAAGTGGCCTTTCACCTCGCACACCGCGCTCCCGTGCTTCTTGCCGTCGCATTTGTAATGGCCTTTCGTGCCGCACTTGGCGGCGGAATGCTCCTTACCGTCGCACTTGTAATGCTTTTTGCATGTGCCCTTGGCGGTCACCTTCGAATGGCTCCTGCCGTCACATTTGTAGTGGCCGCTTTTTCCGCACGCACCCTTGCTGTGGTCGCCCGAAGCGGACTCCTTGTGCCCGCAGGGCCGCAGCTTCTCCTCTTCCTCGGTTTCATCGCCTTCATCGGCGCTTTCCTCTTCGCTTTCTTCGAACCAATCTTCATTCACACAGATATAGGCGATCCACATCTTGCCCCCGGCGTCATGGCCCAAGACCTGGTAGAGCTTCCCGAACTCACCGGTGAAGTCCGCGCCCGTGAACGCTTCGCCGTTGAGCGCCAAATCCGCCATGTCTTCGGGCAGTTCCAATTGGACGGCGAAATCCACGCCGTCCTTCTCTACAATTTCAAATGGAATCGCGTTTTCAAGCGCGCCGCACGCCTGCCAGATCAGCGCGCACAGCGAGCCGCTGTTGAGCTCGCCGTAGGACCAGTCTAGCTCGGTCAATACCGGCATGAGCGCGGCGATGGTGCTGGACGCGGCCACGCGCCCCACGTCGATATCCGCGCCGCCGACCGGCATGTTCATGTCAACGCCCTCGGGTCGAAGCAGTTCCTCGCCCAGGATCTGCTCAAGCGCCCGGAACAGCAATTCCAGCGTCAGATGCGTGGCATCCTCGGGCAAATCCACACCCAATGCCCGGATCAGCTCAAGCGACTTCTTCGGGCCATCGTCGTCTTCCTTGGTCTCGCTCACCTCGGTGATCTCTTCCTTGGTGAGGAGGATGCCGGTTTGGGTTCCGTTTTCCGTATTGCCGTACGGATCTGTGCCCGCGGTCACGAAATTGAAGTTCTGTGTGGCATAAAATGTGTTGATGCTCATGCTTGTGAGCCGGGTGAGCGGGGGCAGCACAATGTCAAACTCCATATCCAAAGATTGGAACCCTTTGGTGAAATCACCGACCTGGCCCTTGATCCAGGCGTCGCCGTAGGCCTGCAAGCTGGAAAAGTCCGTCGCCGCCATCGACGCAAGCGGCGTCAACGCCAGCACAAGTGCCAACAGCAGTGTAAAACAACTTTTGCGCTTCACGGTTTACCCTCCTTTAACCAAGCTGTGTATCCACATATTACCTGATCGGGCGCAAAAAAGCAATACTTTGGGCGCGAAACGCATGTGCGATGTCTGCCGCGGGCGCGCCGACGTGGTATACCATAGAAAAATGAGCGGAGGGGCGAGGCGCGGTTCGAGCCGGGCGATACGCGGTTCAAGGCATCGGCGGTGCTGGCGCTGCCGATAGCGCCTCCATCTGGTGAAGCGTCGCCACCTCGCTCTTGTCAAAGAACAGGTGCGTAACGACCGGCGCGATGAAGCCGATCAGTCCGACAGTCACAAAGCCCGCCCGCATACCGAGCAGGTCCGAGACGAAGCCGAAGACGACCGGGCCTACGAAAAGGCCAATGCAATACAGCGACTGCATAAAGCCCATCGCGGCGGCGCGCGTTTTGCCGGGAAAATGCTTGATGGACAGACCCAGCAGCACTGAATAGGACATGGCATGGGAGAAGCCGGATACCGCTGCGCTGGCGCCCAGCATTGCAAGGCCCGGCATAAAGGGCTGCATCACGCAAAACAGCGCTTCGGCCGCCGTCGCGAGTATGATCACCCGCTTCTCTCCGAACTTCGCCACGATGCGTCTGGATACAAACAGCGAACACATGAGTCCCGCTACGGAAGTGGAAATTGAGATCAGTGAGACCTTAAACGCATCCGCCCCCATGTCGATGGCAAGCGTCGGGGTAAAGCCCCAGGTGGTCGAGGCCAGAATCATCTGACCGATCATGCACACTCCGGTCACAAATAACAGGAAAGGCGATTTGCCTACCTTGACCAGTTCCGTGGTGCTGATGGGTTTTTCGCTTGATGGGCTCTCGTGGACGAAAAGCGACGCGATAAAGGCAAGCACCGCACCCATCGTCGCGAGCAGGAACACGCTCCTGTAGCCAAAGCGCGTGGTCACGAATCCGCCGATCAAATATCCGGTCAGCGTGCCCGCAGAATTGAAGATTTGAAGCTGCACCGTGGCGTTCACCGCTTGTTCCTTGGGCAGGTATGACGCGAACAGCACGGTTGCGCATACCCAGGCCGCAACGGCGATGCCCTGCAACAGTCGAAACGCGATCAGTCCGCCGACCGAGGAAGCTAGAAACATGCCCACTTCCGATGCCAGCGTGATAGCCGCGCCGGCGACGATGAACTGCTTCTTCTTATTCATCCGGTCGGAGGCGATGCCCAGTGGAATTTTGAGCGCGATCTGCGCCACGCTGTAGGCGCTCACGACAAATCCGATCACCACATTGCTCGCACCCATGTCACGGGCATAGGGAGACATGTAGGGCGTGAGAATGTAGTTGGAAAACCAGAACCAGAACGTGAACAGCTTAAATACCGCGATATCGCGCCTAATATGCTTATCCATGGTTCACCACCTCCGAACGTACCCAAGGATTCCTTTTACTTCTTCGCGATGACGCGCTTGCAAGCGGCGGCGATGTCTTCCGCCGTCAACTCAAAGCGTTCCTTCAGGTATTCAAGGCTCCCCACTTCGCCAAACAGGTCCTTCGCGCCGATGCGCTCCATGATGGTGGGACGCTTTTCACTGAGCACTTCTGCAACTGCCGAGCCCAGCCCGCCGATGGTGTTCGCGTTTTCGGCGGTGACAATCGCGCCGGTCTTTTCCGCGCACTCAAGCACCATCGCCTCATCCAGAGGCTTGATGGTGAACATGTCTACCACGCGCGCGCTGATGCCTTCTTTTTCGAGAAGTCCGGCCGCATCAAGCGCCTCGGGCACTTCAAGGCCGCTGGCAATGATCGATACATCGGTTCCCTTGCGCAGCAGGTTCGCCTTGCCCAGCGTAAATACACTGCCCTCCTCGTACACCGCGGTTCCGCATCTGCGGGGTATGCGGCAATACATCATGCCGTAGGTATTCACCATCATCTCAAGAACCGCCTTGAGCTGCACCGGGTCGAAAACATCCAGTAGCGTCATTTCGGGGAAGGCGCGGATGATGGCGCTATCCTCCAGCGGCATGTGCGTCCCGCCGTTGGCAGTGGCGCTGACGCCAGGATCTGTGGCTAGGCATTTCACGTTCGCCCTGTTGTAGGAGCCGGACAGGAAGAGCTGGTCACAGGCTCTGCGCGCGATGAAAATGCCGAAGGTGTGGATGAAGGGAATTTTGCCAGCGATCGACATACCCGCCGCGACGCCCACCATGTTGGCTTCCTGTATGCCGCAGTCAATCGCGCGGGCGCCGTACTTCTTGTACAGCTTCGGAGCGCCTGAAGCGCGGGCGAGCGCACAATCCATGTACACCAACCGCTCGTCCTTTTCGAACATCTCATCGAGCTTCCCGATCAGCGCCTCTGTGAGCACAGCGGGTTTTCTCTCCTGCATATTGATGGACATAGGCTAACCCTCCTTCTCAATCGCGGCCTTTTGCTCCTCAAACGCGTCCAGCAGCCGTTTCAGCCGCGCCGCGTCCACGGGGATGGAATGGTTGGATTCCATTTCCTCGATCTCCGGCACGCTCTTGCCCTTTAGCGTATCAAGCACAATGACGCTTGGTGCATCCTGTCCCTTGGCTACTTCAATCGCTTCATAGATGGCCCGAACATCATGACCGTTAACCTCCTGCGCTGCCCAGCCGAAGCTCGCAAAGCGCTGCGGAATGTTGTCAGGGTCGGCGGTATAGGGGCTGAACGGATCGAGCTTGCCGTTCTTGTCTACAAAGGCGATGACATTTTTAAGCCCATTCGCCGCGGCAAAGTTCGCCGCCTCCCATACTTGCCCCTCGGTGATCTCGCCGTCACCCAAGATCAAATAGGTGTACCGGCTTTCGTTGCCGTCGAGCTTGTCTGCGTAGGCCAAGCCCAAGGCAGTTGACGCGCCCTGCCCCAGGGAGCCGGTGCACATATCAATACCAGGTGTGCGCAGGCGGTCAGCGTGGCTGGGCAGGTTCGTGCCGCCCCGGTTCATCGTTTGAAGCATCTCCATGGGAAAAAAACCACTCAGCGCCAGCGTCGCGTAAAGTCCCGGCCCGCAGTGGCCCTTGGACAGCACGAGATAATCGCGCTCTGCCCATTTCGGGTTTTGGGGATCGACGCGCATTACCTCCCCATACAAAACCGCCATCAGTTCGGCGATTGAAAACGACCCGCCGATGTGTCCGCTTCCGGCTTCGGTGCTCGATATGCTCTTGGCAACCTCCGCGCGGATATCGATGGCAAGCTTTCTAAGCTCCTTGATCCTCTCATTTGTCATGATCTTCATCCTTTCTACTGGGCGCAGCAGGCGTAAATTTGCCTGATGTCATCCTCGCCAAGCGGCTGGAACTTTCCCAGGCGACCGTATTTGGCGTGGCAGGCTTTGGCCATCTCGGCGCATTTTTCCTCGTTCAGGTCGGCAATCTCCACTTCGACCCCCAGGCTCTTAAAGAAAGCCTTGGTCTTTTCAATGCCTTTTAGGGCGACGCTTTCGGGGTCTCTCAAGTCGTTCTCGACATCCCATACCTGAACGGCATAGCGCACGAACCTACTTACATCGTGCTTCATGACATGGCGCATCCACGCGGGGATCACGATGGCAAGGCCCGCGCCATGGGGGTTATGATAGTATTCCGCCAGCGTGTGTTCAATGTTATGGCAGCTCCAGTCCGCGATGCGGCCGGTATCGAGCAGATCGCACTGCGAAAGCACCGCCGCCCAGGAAAGCTCCGCGCGGGCGTCATAGTTGCGCGGCCTGCGCAGCGCCATCGGCGCGTTCTTAATTACCGCGCGCAGCAATCCCTCGATCAGTCCGTCGGTCATGTCGCACTGCGTCGTGTTGGTAAAGTAGCGCTCGAGTGCGTGGCTCATGATGTCCACCGCGCCGCAGGCCGTGTGGTACTCAGGCACCGAGTAGCAAAGCTCGGGGTTGATCAGCGCGAACGTCGGGCGCGGGCAGGGTTTGAACGAGAACTTTTGGCCCGTTGCGTCGTCCACGATGATCGACGCCACCGATCCTTCCGAGCCCGCCGCGGCAATGGTCGGGATTGCGCCCAGCGGCAACCACTTGTCGGGGTACTTCTTTTGAACGTAGAAGTCCTCCCACACGTCACCGTCGTAAAGCGCGCCCACCGCGATGCACTTCGCGCTGTCAATGACCGAGCCGCCGCCAACCGCCAGCACCACGTCGACCCCTTCCCTTTTGCATACTTCAATGGCCGCTTTGGCGGTCGAATACAGGGGGTTCGGGATCACGTTTTCAAGTTCTACCACTTTAAGTCCGGCGTCCTCAAGCGACAGGGCAATTTTTTCATGCAATCGAACCTGTTCCTCCATGCCGCCGCTGTAGTCGAGCAGCAGCGCGGTCTTTCCGTATTGGGCGCAAAACTCGCCCGCGCGCGCCTCCACACCCCGCCCGAATACAAAGCGGGTGTTAAAGCAAAAATTAAAATTCTCCATGTTTGTCTCCCCCATGCCATCGGTCGGAAAGGTTATTTATACAGCTTCTTTTCAAGTGCCTGAACAAACGCGTACTGACCTGCCAGCACTTGCTTTGTGGTCTCATTTGCGCCTTCCAGCCACTGCGTATTCAGGAATTCGTCGACCATTTCATCCGCGAGCACCGGGCCCAGAATGAACGAGCCCAAGCACAGCACATTGGCGTTGTTGGTATACCGCGCGCGTCGCGCCGCAAACTTGCTCTCGCACACTGCCGCCGTAATGCCGGGAAACATATTGGCCACAAGGCTCACGCCCATGCCGGTTCCGCAAAACAAAATGCCCAGCTCGATGCGGCTATCTATCATCCCTTGCGCGGCCTCGGCGGCTTTTTCGGCGTAAGGCATCGGCGCGCTTTCATCCGCACAGTAATCCACTACCTCATGGCCCAGCGCCAGCAGGTGCTTCTTGACGGATTCCTTCAGGCCAAAGGCAACGCCTGCGCAACCCATAGCGATCTTCATAGCATATCCTCCTCATCCTTTATACGGATCACAGCCTTGACGACCGTGTCCTTCTCCCGCATGGCCTTGTTCAGGCCTTCATCGATCTTGTCAAAGGGGAAAATGTCCGATACGATGGCCTGGACGTCGATGGTTCCATTTTCTATGGCCCGAATGGCCAGTGGGTAGATGTTGCGATAGCGAAACACCGTCTTGATCGTGGCTTCCTTGGTTGAAATCTGGTGGAAGTTGAACGGCGTATCGCCAAATACATTGCCCACAATCATGATGGTGCCGCTGCGCCGAACCAGTGCGCCCGTCTGCGAGGCAGTCACCTTGCTGCCAGCGGTTTCAAAGACGATGTCCGCGCCTTCGCCAGATGTCAATTCCATGATCCGCTTTACGGCATCCTCTTGTTTGGAATTGATGGCGATGTCCGCGCCCAGCTTTTTTGCGATGTCCAGACGGTTGTCGCAAAGGTCGGTGATGATGATTTTCGAAGCACCCATGGCCTTGACCGAAAGCAGCGTCGTGAGCCCAATCGCGCCCGCGCCCAGAATGGCGACCGTCTGCCCGAGCGTGACGCCTGCCTGCCGCGCCGCATGGAGGCCAACCGCCAGCGGTTCGATCAGGGCTCCCTCAAGCGTCGAAACGCCCTGCGGGAGCTTGAAGCACAGCTGCGCCGGATGCACGAGAAATTTTCGCATGGCGCCCTGATATGGATTCGACGACATGAAGCGCATGTTCGGACACAGGTTGTACAGCCCTTCCTTGCAATAGCGGCACTGCCCGCAGGCCTCGCCCGGCTCGAGCGCCACTTTGTCGCCGGGTCGCAGGTTTGTCACACCTCCGCCCACCTCCACCACGACACCCGCCGCTTCGTGGCCCAGTACCTGTTTGCCTTCGATCATGCGTGGGCCAATGTATCCCGTCTCGAAAAAGTGCAGGTCGGAGCCGCACACACCTACGTACTCGACGGCCACCACCGCCTGATCCGGCCCTGCCTTTGGCATCGGCCATACGTCGTAATGAAGGTTCATCGCGCCCTGCATATAAGATACCTTGTTTTCCATGGCCGTCGCCCCCGTTTCGTTTATGGATGGATGAGCACTTTCAAGAGGTTGGTGTTGGTCTTCACTTCATGGATGGCGGTAAAATAGTCCTCCAGCTTGTAATGGGCGCTGACCATGCCATCGACTTTGACTGCACCCGTCTGAAGCGCACGCAACGCACGGTCGAAATTGCCGGTCTGGTGCATGCTGTAGTAGTAGGTCAGTTCATTCATGTACATCATCCGGCGGTCAAGCGTGATGGATCCGCCCGCATGCGCAACCGAGTACACCAGCATGCGCCCGCCCTTTTTGAGCAGCCCCATGGCGTGCTCCTGAAGCGGCCCGGACGCCGTCGCGTCTACAATGGCGTCAAGCTTGTTGGGGAAGCGCGCGCGAATGGCCGCCTCATGGACGGAATAATCCGATCGGTCCATTCTGATGGTCTCAACGCCGTAACGGTTCAGCAGCTCGAGCTTGTCCCGGTTGCCGCCCAGCGCCACCACCTCGGCGGCGTTTGAATGATGGAGCAACTGCGCGATGATGATGCCGTTCGCGCCCGTGCCCATGACCATTACCTGCTCGCCGTAGCCGGCGCTGAGCGCAAACAGGCGGTCCATGGCGTGGATCGAACAGGCGATCGGCTCGGCAAAGCACGCGTCGTCATAGCTAACGCCATCCGGAATCAAGTACGCCTTTTCCTCGTTCACCAGCACGTACTCGGCAAACCCGCCCGGGATGTTGTGACCGATCGAGCCAAAGCTCGTGCACAGGTTGGGTCTGAGCGTGCGGCAGTAATAGCAATCGCCGCACAGAACCGTGTTGTCCGCAGTGATGCGGTCTCCAACTTTAAACGCTGTGACGTTCTTGCCCATCTCCACAACGTCCCCAGCAAATTCGTGTCCGGGCGTAACGCCAGGGTACCTGGCCAAGCCTGAGCCTACGCCCACTGTGTCGTGAGAGGAATCCGCACCCTTGCAGATTCCACAGCTGACCACCCTCATGAGGATCTGATCGTGCCCCACCAGCGGGATTGGCTTTTCTACAATGGCGCCTACGCCCGGCGATTCATACACAAGTGATTTCATCATTCCGTCCATCATTGTCCTCCATATTTTTCGCAAGGAAAGAGCCACACGGTTTATGCGGCTCTTTCCTTTAAGAGTTTAGCATAAAGTGCTTCGTCTGTTTATAACTACTTGTTCAGGGAATCAGCCGGCGTACTCATAGCCGATCTTGGCCATCTCCTTGGCGTCGAGGATCCCATTTTTAATGTGGCGGTCGATGTACTCATTTACATTGTCCTTGGTGATAAGCACAGAGTCGATGTAGAAATCTTCCTTGCCCTCGACTTCCCCCCTGAGCACCTTTTCGCACATCACGAGCCCCTGATAGGCCATCTCCTCCGCGTCCTGCATGACGCTCGCGGTCAGGTAGCCGTTGTAGATCGACACGCAGCCGTCGCCCAGACCGTCGACGCCGAAGAACATGCAATTTGAAATGTCAAAGTCGGGATCGGCCAGACATGCTTCAATCGCGCCCAGCGCCATGCCGTCGTTCATCGAGACCACCGCGTCAATCTGGTCGTACTTCTGCAGCCAGTCCTCCATCAGCGCCAGCGCCTCCGCGCGGTTGTAGGTCGCGATCTGCTCGTCGAGAATTTTCAGATCGGTGCGCGTCTTGAGCAGCGCATCGCTCATGCCGGTAAAGCGCTCGGTCTCAAGGTCTCCCACGGTGCCGCGGATGATCAGGATGTTGGCCCCCTCAGGCAGCAGCGATGCAGCGTACGTACCCTCGGTAAATCCCAGATCGTAGTTCGATGCGGCGACATTACAGGATACCTCGTCGGTCACGGTGATGTTGAGGGTCACGATCGGGATGCCGTCCTCTTTTACCACCCTTGTGAACAGCTCATTCGTATCAAATCCGCCGGTTTTCTGGATCAGGATCAGGTCGAACTGCTGTGTCACCGCCATCTCCACGTTGTCGATGCACTTCGACGCGTCCGCCATGGAATCGAACACCGTGATTTCTAGGTTTGAAAACTCCTCATGCGACTTCGCCTGGTTGAGCACTGAATCCGCCAGCCAGGTCGCGTACGCCTCCGACAGTGACTTCACGATCAGAGCTACCCTGTACTTCTTGCCCGCTTCAGCGGACGCTGTGCCAGCTGTGAGGATACCCATGCTCAGGATCAGGATCAGAACCAACGCCACCAGTTTCTTCATGTTTTTTTCTCCTCCTTATTGGCCGCGGATTCCCTCCGCGTTACCCTTCAACCTTGGCCGCCATCGGATCGATGCTCTTGCGCACTTTTCGGATTTTTGCATTCTTCCCCTTGATGTCCCACGCCACGGCCGCTACGATGACGAGGCCGCGAACCACCTCCTGCACGTAGCTCTGAACGCCGAGCAGGTTCAGCAGGTTGTTGAGAATTGCGATGATCAGCGCGCCGACCAGCGTGCCCAAGGCGGTTCCAACGCCGCCGCCAAAGGCGGTGCCGCCGACGACCGCCGCGGCGATCGCGTCGCCGTGATAGCCCATGCCGGTTTCAGGAAGGCCCGCGTTGATGCGCGCCATTTGAAGGCATCCGGCGATGCCCACAAACGCGGAACTGATCAGCCATGCCTTGTACTTGGTCGCGCGGATGCTGATGCCCGACGCGCGCGCCGCCTCGGCGTTTCCGCCCACGGCGTAGAATTTACGACCCAGCCGCGTATTGCCCAGAACAAACCACGTAATCACCATGACGCCAAACATGATCAGCACCGGAATGGGCAGGAACCCCACGTAGCCGGTTGACAGCTTGCTGAACCCGCCAATCTGGTAGATGGGGTAGCCGCCGGTGTACAAGTAAACGCAGCCACGTGCGATCAGGTCCATTGCAAGTGTGGCGATAAAGGGCGGCAGATTGAACGACGTGATCATGAACGCGTTGCAAACGCCGCACAGCATGGCAACGCCTACTGCCGCAAGCAAGGCCACGACGTAGTTGTCGAGTTTCAAAAACACGTCTACGCCCACGATTCCTGCAAAGGCCAGCACAGCGCCCATGGACAGGTCGGTCATGCCGTTGATCAGAATGATCGTCATGCCGAAGGCCAGCACGCCGTATACGCTCACCTGCCGGAGCACGTTGATGATGTTCTTCGTGGTAAAGAAGTAGGGGCTTAGGAGCGACGCCAGTATGAATACGAGCACAAAGACAAAGTAAATGCCGTATTTGTTTGAAACCTTTTTGAACTTCTCCACGCTATCTTCCTCCCGTCGCAAGCGTCATAATGGCGTCCTGTGAAAACTCGTCTCTGGCCAATTCCCCGGTGATGCGCCCTTCGTAGACGATGTAGGCGCGATCGCACATGCCGATGAATTCGGGAAGCTCCGATGAAATCATGATGATCGAGATGCCCTGCTTGACCATTTCGGTCATGAGCTTGTAGATCTCGCGCTTGGCTCCGACATCGATGCCGCGCGTCGGCTCATCCAGTATCAGCACCTTGGGCGAGGACATGAGCCATTTGGCAAGCACCACCTTTTGCTGGTTGCCGCCCGAGAGCGTGGACGCCAACACCTCGATGTCGTTGGCTTTGACCCGCAGCTTCTTGGCAATGTCATTCACCGACGCGGTCTCGCGCCGCTTTCTCATGAGGCCGAATCTTGAGAATTGATTCAAGTTGCCGATCGATATGTTTTCCCGGATGCTGCGTTTGCCGATGATGCCCTGCCGCCTTCTGTCTTCGGTCGCAATCATGATGCCGTTTTCTACCGCCTGCTTGACCGAACGGATGTTCAATTTTTTGTCGTTCAGGATGATTTCGCCGCTGTCATAGGGTGTGAGTCCACTGATCGCAGAGACGATTTCGGTTCTGCCCGCGCTCATCAATCCCGCAAGCCCCAGAATCTCTCCTTTTCGCAAATGGAAGCTGATGTTGTATAGGCCGTCAACCGCGGAGTTGAGTCCTTTGACTTCCAGTACCGTCTCCCCGAGCGGAATATTCTCCTTGGGAAAAATGGTTGATATTTCGCGTCCTACCATCGCTTTGACAACGCTTTCATGCGTGTACTCAAAAACAGGCCGGGTCTCTATGTGCCTGCCGTCGCGCATAACCGTGATGGTATCCCCAATCTTAAAAACCTCGTCCATCTTGTGGGAAATGTAGAGGATGGTAACGCCGCGCTCCTTCATCCGCGCGATGTTTTCAAACAGCCTTTCCACCTCGGCGTTTGACAGGGCGGACGTCGGCTCATCCATGATGATCACCTTGGCATCCTGTGAAAGCGCGCGCGTGATCTCCAGCAGCTGAATGTCCGAGACTGAAAGCTGGCGCATAAGCGTAGACAAATTGTAGTTGAGCTTTTCGGCATCGAGTATGGCCTGAGCCTGCCGCCTCAGCGCTTTCCAATCGATCAGGCCCTTGATCCGTTCAGGCTCGCGCCCCATCATCAGGAATTCGTCCACCCTGAAATTGGGCACATATTGCAGCTCCTGATAGATCATGGCGATGCCGTGCTTCTTTGCGTCCTCCGGGGCATGCATTTGAATGGGCGAACCGTTCAGGAGAATC
The DNA here is from genome assembly GCA_031551775.1 of Eubacteriales bacterium. GTDB lineage: Bacteria > Bacillota > Clostridia > Christensenellales > Aristaeellaceae > Anaerozeibacter. The sequence continues at coordinate 42,214 of JAVBND010000023.1, forward strand.
TCGCCGCCCGTCTGCTGATGCGTTCCGCTGATGATCTTCATGAGCGTCGATTTTCCCGCGCCGTTCTCGCCGATGATCACGTGGACCGTTCCCCGTTTGACGGAAAAGCTCACGTCGTCAAGCGCCACGACGCCAGGAAAAACCTTGGTGATTCCGCGAAACTCCAAGATCGTGTTTTCCACCAATCCCCCTCCAATCAACGCGCTTTGCCCATGCGCCGCCCTGGCGGTCACTCCGGTTCGCCAATATTGAAAACGTTTTCAAATTGATGAAAAAAACAATGCCTACAGGCCGGGCGCGGCGCACGAAGCCCTTACAAGCAGCTCCGCATCAAGCCGCGTAACTTTTCTCTGCGTATTGTCGCGCTTTAAAATCTCCATCAGCATCCGCGTGATGTTCATGCCCAGTTCGTCGGTTGCTTGGTTGACGGTCGTCAATGCGGGATAGAGGCATTCTGAGAGGGGGGAATTTCCGTATCCGACGACGGACAGGTCTTCGGGAACGCGAAGACCCTTTTCCGCGGCGGCACGGTATACGCCAAGCGCCCACTGATCGCCCGACAGGAGCACCGCCGTGGGGCGCGTTTCCAGGGACAGCATCTTCCTTGCGGGTTCATAGGCGTCAAGGGCAAAGGTATCCGCCGCAACCTGGTAAACATAATCGGCGTAAACCAACACATTGTGCGCGCTCATGGCGCGCTGAAATCCCAGCTGTTTGCAGTAGTAGGAGTCGCACTCTAGCCTGCCGGTGATGAGTCCGATTCTTTTATGACCGAGGCCGATCAGGTATTCGGTAGCCAGGAACGCGCCGCGCTCTTCATCGGTCGATATATTGTGGTAGCAGTCGCCAAACGCCGGACCCACCTTGATCACCGGTGTGCCCGAGAGCCGACGGGCGATTTCCTCGTCGTGTTTGACGTCAATGCGCCGAACACCGAACATCGTCACCGCTTCCACGCGCTTTTGGCGCATGATCTCGACATAGTGCGCTTCTTTTTTTTTGTCCATGCCCGTGATGCCGATGAATACGCTATACCCGTGCTTCTCTAGTTGTTCGGTGAAGACGGTCAGCAGAGCGGCAATGAATGCGTTTCGGATGTCGGATACCAGAACGCCGATCAGCTTCGTGCTGCCGGTCACCATCTCGCGCGCGGCAGCATTGGGCGTATAGCCCATCTGGAAAATGACCTCGCTGACCCGCTCTCGCTTTTGGGCGACGACCGAATCGGGGTTGTTGATCACTCGGGAAACGGTTGAGATGGAGACACCCGCCTCGCGCGCAATGTCTTTGATTGTCACCACGGCGCGCAAGACCTCCTTTTGAAAACCTTACCACGACAAGAGTATAACGCAGAAACCATTGCATCGCAATAGGGTTTTGCGTTTTTGTGGGTAATCGGCAAATATTCATGCATTTTTCATTATTTTCCAATTTCTATTAAGTGAATTTCGCCTTATATCTTTTTCTTCCCGGCAAATTTTTGAACGCTTTTCTCTCGGCTATGCACAAATGAAATCGTTTCCAAACATCATCCGTGTCAATTTTCGGCGGCTGCGCGGTGGGCATGAACGCAGCCCGATCCGCGATGGCGCTGGGCGCACAGGTGACGATCCTCAATGTAAGGGAGCGGTATCCAGCCGGCAGTCAAACAGGCGCCGGGGCATTAAGCGGCGTTGGCCGTTCCGGTCGGTGCCGCCCATGCCCACGGGCGACGCGCGCAGACAAACAAGGCGTACCGCCTGCGCACGTTCGGGCGCGGCGGCACGCCTTGTTCCATTCTCCTTTTCCCGGCTGTCAACCGACGCTGATCGAAACCGCGCCCTCATCTTCCTCAATCAGCACGAGGCTTTTGACGATCCCTTCAAACTGCTGATCGTCCTTCGCGGTCCAGGCGCGGTTTTGGACGTTCTCCTCCGCGTAGGCATAGCCGAACAGCTTGACCACCGTGCCGTTTACGCAAGTCTCCGCTTGGCGAAACGGACCAAACGCGTTCGTGCCCTCAAAGATGAAGAACGGCGTCTCGGCCTCGTCCGTAAAGACCGTGCCGACGGCGCGCGGCGCGTAGGCCGCGTACTCGGCGAGCATCCGCGCCTGATAAGCCTCAAGATCGGCCTCATCGGCATAGTTGAGGTCGGTCTCGGCGCGCTCTTCGTAATGGTCGATCTCGACCGTCACGTTGAGGCCGTTTGGGTCGCGCTCGTCGTAGGATGTCACCAGGCGCTTGTAGGTATCGGTATTGTCAACATCGTCCGATTGGATCAACCAGCCGTCCGGAAATTCAACCGTGAGCAGTTCGCTCCACTGAAACTTCTGCGCCAGGGCGCAGGGCGCGAGCGCCAGCACGGCCGCGAGCGTCAGCGCCAGAATCTTCCTCATACCTCAACCGTCCCTTCAAAGTCCTTTTGTGCGTCTCCCGTCATCACAATGCCTTCCTGCGCGCAATGAATGACCATGTTGCCGCCGATCAGGTTGACCAATATATCCCTGTCCTTGGGGCAATGGCCGAGCCTGACGGCGAGCGCGACCGCCGCGCACGCGGCCGTTCCGCAAGCCCAGGTTTCGCCGATGCCCCGCTCCCACACGCGCATCATGAGCGTGGTTTCGTCCACCACGTTCACAAACGAGACGTTCGCGCGCTCCGGGAAGATGGGCGCGCGTTCGAGCTTGGGCCCGAGCCGAGCGACGTCCACCGCGTCCACATCCGGAACGAATACGACCACGTGCGGGTTGCCCATCGAGAGGCAACTGATCGTCAGATGCTCGCCGTTTACATCGTAGGGCTGCTCAATCACTTCATCCAAGCCGCCCAGCCTAACCGGCACCGAGGCCGCTTCAAAGTCAGGCCGACCCATGGCGACAGAGACCGAGTACACCGACTGGTCGCGGATGTAGAGGCTGACCTCGTGCGTGCGCACCTCGGTCTCGATGGTGAAGCGGGTGCGGCGCACCCGGCCGCGCTCGTAGAGGTACTTGGCCACGCAGCGCATGGCGTTGCCCGATACCGCGCCGCTCGTACCGTCGCGATTGATCTGGCGCACGCGCGCTTCCGCGCTCTGGCTTCTTTCGATGAGCACGATGCCGTCCCCGCCGATCGAGCGGCGGCGGCTCGACAGCATAACCGATAGCGCTTCCGGGCTTTCAATCGCCTGATCAAACAGGTCAAAATAGATGTAGTCGTTGCCGCTGGCGCGCATCTTGACGAAGGACAGCGCCCGCTTGGTCTCAGGCAGCGCCGCGATGTCGATCAGCTCGATGTTGTCCGGGCTGTAGCCGCTGCGGATGGCGTCAAACAGCGCCGTCGCGGTATCGAGGCTGGTCAGGCAGGTCACGCCGCGCTCGATGGCGATGCGGCGCAGGCGCACGCTGCCGCGCTGGGGCATGGCGCCCTTGTCGGACGTCGAAATGACGTATTGGAGCTTGTTCCCGTCAAACAGGCTCCTTATGTCCGGCCCCTGCATGAGGTTGGTAACCGCCGTCGCTTGGATCCCCGCGGCTTTGAGCGCCTCCGCGGGGCCGTGCGTCGCGTAGATCGTGTAGCCGAGCTCACTGAGCGTGCGGGCAAGCCCTACCGCTTCGCGCGTGTCCCGCTGCTTGACCGAGATCAGCACCCCGCCCTGGCGCGGCATCTTCTCCCCCGCCGCGAGCAGTCCCTTGTAGACCGCTTCCTGCATCGTGCGCCCGACGCCCAGCACCTCGCCGGTCGATTTCATCTCCGGCCCCAACTGCGAATCGGCGTCGGTCAGTTTCTCAAACGAGAACACAGGCACCTTGACCGCCGAGAAGGGCGCCACGCGGTACAGGCCGGTTCCGTATCCGATGTCCTTGAGCGACTCGCCCAGCATCACGCGGCTGGCCACGTCCACCACCGGAAGGCCGGTCACCTTGCTGATGTAGGGGATGGTGCGCGACGCGCGCGGGTTGGCCTCGATCACGTAGACCTCGCTCTGATAGATCACGTACTGGATGTTGATGAGCCCGACCGTCTCAAGCCCCAGCGCCAGCTTCTTCGTGCACTCGATCAGGCGCTCGGTGACGGGGCCGGTCAGGTTCCAGGCCGGGTATACCGCGATGGAGTCGCCCGAGTGCACGCCCGCGCGCTCGATGTGCTCCATGATGCCCGGGATCAGCACGTCCTCGCCGTCCGAGATCGCGTCGATCTCAACTTCGGTGCCCATCAGGTACTTGTCGATCAAAATGGGGTCCTCCACGCCCCCGCCGAGGATCAGCTCCATGTAGCGCGTGATTTCCTCATCCTTGAACGCGATGATCATGTTCTGCCCGCCCAGCACATAGGAAGGTCTTACCAGCACAGGATACCCCAAATGATGCGCCGCGTCAAGCGCTTCGCGGACGGTTCTGACCGATGTGCCCTCAGGACGCTTGATTTTGAGCTTTTCGAGCAGCGCGTCGAACTTCTCGCGGTCCTCCGCCGCGTCGATCGACTCGGCCGAGGTTCCGAGAATCTTGACGCCCATCTTGCTTAGCGCCCGCGTCAGCTTGATCGCGGTCTGCCCGCCAAATGCCACCACCACGCCGTCGGGCTTTTCGGTCGCGATCACGCCCGCCACGTCCTCGCTCGTCAAGGGCTCAAAGTACAGCCGGTCGGCGGTGTCAAAATCGGTCGATACGGTTTCGGGGTTGTTGTTGATCATGGCAACTTCGTAGCCCTGCTGCTTGAGCGTCGAGACGCAGTGCACCGACGCGTAGTCAAACTCGATGCCCTGGCCGATGCGGATGGGGCCGCTTCCCAGCACAATGGCGCGCTTCTTGCCGGCGGAGTGCTCGCCAAGGAAGGCGGCGGCCTCGTTCTCGCGATCGAAGGAAGCATAGAAGTAGGGCGTCTCGGCGGCAAATTCCGCCGCGCAGGTATCGACCATCTTGTAGGAGATGGGAAGCGGATTTTGAACCTTCTGCCCGCTCAGCCGCTCAATGGACAAGTCGGTATAGCCCATGCGCTTGGCCGCGCGGTAGAGGTCGTCCGTAAGCTTTTCTTGCGACAGGCGCGCCTCCATCTTGAGCAGGTTTTCAAGCTTGCTCAGGAACCATTCGTCGATCATGGTCAGAGCGTGCAACTCGTCAACTGTTTTCCCGCGCGAAAGCGCTTCGTACACATAGAACAGCCGCTCGTCGGTGACGTTTATGCAGCCGGAGAGGACCTCTTCATCCGAAAGCCCGGACAGCTTGTTCAGCCGCAGCGTATCCATGCGGATCTCGGCGCCCCTGACCGCCTTCATGAGCGCCTGCTCAAAGCTTGCCGCGATCGCCATCACTTCGCCGGTCGCTTTCATTTGCGTGCCGAGCGTGCGCTTGGCGTAGACGAACTTGTCAAACGGCCAGCGCGGGAACTTGACCACCACGTAGTCAACCGACGGCTCAAAGAAAGCGGTGGTCTTGTTTGTCACGGCGTTTTTGATCTCGTCAAGGCGCAGCCCCACCGCGATCTGGGAGGACACCTTGGCGATGGGGTAGCCGGTCGCCTTGCTGGCAAGCGCGGAGGAGCGCGATACGCGCGGATTGACCTCGATCACCGCGTATTCAAAAGATTCCGGCTCGAGCGCGAACTGCACGTTGCACCCGCCCTCGACGCCGAGCGAATGCACGATGTCGAGCGCGGCTGTACGCAGCATTTGGTATTCGGGGTCGGCCAGCGTGACCGCCGGCGCGATGACGATGGAATCGCCCGTGTGAATGCCGACCGGGTCGAGGTTTTCCATGGAACAGACGCAGATCGCGTTGCCCGCGCCGTCGCGCACCACCTCAAACTCAATTTCCTTCCAGCCCGCGATGCACTTCTCCACCAGAATTTGATGGATGGGCGAAGCGTCAAGCCCGGTGCGCGCGATCTCGCCGAGCGCATCTTGTGTCTGCGCGATGCCGCCGCCCGAGCCGCCCAGCGTAAACGCGGGACGGACGATGACCGGGTAGCCGATTGTGTCCGCAAAGGCAAGCGCCGCGGGGATGTCGGTCACAACTTCGGAGGGGATCAAGGGCTGGCCGATCTCAAGCATGGTGTCCTTGAACTTTTGCCGGTCCTCGGCCCGGTCGATGGTCTCAAGCGTCGCGCCGAGCAGGCGCACGTTTTCGCGGGCAAGAAAGCCCTCCCGCGCAAGCTGCATCGAAAGCGTCAGGCCGTTTTGTCCGCCGAGCGTAGAGAGCAGCCCGTCCGGGCGGGTCTTCTTGATGATGCGTTTTAAAACCGGGAGCGAAAGCGGCTCGATGTAGATTTCATCGGCCACGGCACGGTCGGTCATGATGGTGGCGGGGTTGGGGTTGACCAAAATGACCGTAAGTCCCAGGGCTTTCAGCGCGCGGCACGCCTGGGTCCCGGCATAGTCAAACTCGGCGGCCTGGCCGATCACGATGGGGCCGGAGCCGATCAGCATTACGCGTTTGAGGTTTTCGAAAAGCGGCATGGGCTAATCCTCCATCATTTGGATAAACTGGTCAAACAGGAAGCCGGTGTCCTTGGGCCCGGCGCACGCCTCGGGGTGGAACTGCACCGAAAAGGCCGGGATGTCGTCGTAATCAAGCCCCTCGATTGTTTGGTCGTTTACGTTTTCGTAGGCGACGCGCGCGCCCTCGGGCAACTGGTCGCGCGTGAGCGCGTAGCTGTGGTTCTGGCTGGTGATGAACAGGCGCCCGTCGCAGGTTCTGCGCGCGGGCTGGTTGCCCCCGCGATGGCCGTACTTGAGCTTGATGCGCGCGCCCCCGCGCGCAAGGGCCAGCATCTGATGCCCCAGGCATATGCCCATAATGGGGATCCCGCTTTGGGCAAGGCGTTTGATTTCAGCGATGATCTCTGTGTTGTCGGCCGGGTCGCCCGGGCCGTTTGAGAGCAGCACGCCGTCCGGCCGCATGGCGATGATGTCACCCGCCGCCGTGCCCGGCGGCACGACGGTCACCCGGCATCCGCGCGCGGTCAGGGCCTGGGCCATGGCGTCCTTCGCGCCAAAATCCCACAGCACCGCGTGCCTGTCCCCGCTGCCGAGTGTCAAAACCTCCTTCGCGCCCACTTGGTACACGTCGCTTGACAAAGAACACGCCGCGAGTTCTTGGGTGAATCCTTCCATATCGATGGGAAGCTCATCCAAAATCGCGGCGTTCATTTCGCCTGCTTCCCGGAGAATCCGGGTCAGCGCGCGCGTGTCAATCGACTTAAGACCGATCACGCCAGACTTTAAAAGGTAATCGCCAAGCGGCCCCCGGCACCTGAAATTCGAAGGATTGCCCTCCGCCTCGCGCACGATGTATGCGCTGAGCCTGGGCGCGCGGCTCTCAAAATCCTCGGGGATTACGCCGTAGTTTCCGATCAGCGGGAACGTCTGAACCACCATTTGCCCGTGGTAGCTCGGGTCGGTCAGCGTTTCCAAATAGCCGACCATGCCGGTCGTGAACACGAGCTCGGCGCGGATTTCGCCCTCCGCGCCAAAACGCTCGCCCTCAAACACACTGCCGTTTTGAAGCACCAGGTAGCCCTTCTTCATCGTACCAACCTCGTTTTTTAAAATATCCTTACGCGTCCGCTATCGCGGATGCAAGAATGCCGAGTCCTTCATTGAGCGTGTCATCGTCAATATTGAGCGGCGGCAGCAGCCTGAGCTTCTGCTTCGCGCTGAGGATGAGCAAGCCCCGCTCGATGCACTTGGCAATGACCGCCTTGGCATTGTCCTTTTTGAGTTCAATCCCGATCATCATGCCCATGCCCGCGATGGAAGCGACTTGCGGCAAGGAACCGATTTGCTCACGGATGAGCGCGCCCTTGCGCCCTACATCCTGCAAAAACGCCTCGTCCATGCGCCCGAGAATTTCGCACGCGCCCGCCGAGCAGGCGGGATTGCCGCCAAAGGTCGTGCCGTGGCTGCCCAGGCCCAGCGTATGCTGCACCTTTTCATTCAGCAGCACCGCGCCGATCGGCAGCCCGCCGCCCAGGCCCTTGGCGCTGGTCACGATGTCGGGCATAATGCCGAACTGCTCGTAGGCGAACAGCGTGCCGGTTCGACCCATGCCGGTTTGCACTTCATCGACGATCAGCATGATGCCGCGCTCCTGGCATGCAAACGCAAGCGTCCTGACGTAGAGGAGGTCAAGCGGCACCACGCCGCCCTCGCCCTGCACAAGCTCAATCATCAGCGCGCACACGTCCTCCGTCAGCATCTTGACCGTTCCCTCTATATCGTTCGCGGTCGCAAATTTAAACCCCTCGGTGAACGGGAAGAAGTAGTTGTGGAACACCTCCTGCCCGGTGGCCGAAAGCGTGGTAATGGTCCTTCCATGAAAGGAGTTCTTGAGCGTGACGATGGTTTGATGATTGAGGCCCCGGCGGTCAAAGGCGTACTTGCGCGCCGCCTTGATCGCGCCCTCGTTGGCTTCCGCGCCGGAATTGGCGAAGAATACCCGCTTCATGCCCGTGCGCCCGGTCAGCATTTCGGCAAGGCGTACCATCGGCTCGGTGTAGAAGAGGTTGCATGCGTGCTGGAGCGTCGTGAGCTGCTTCATCACCGCATCGGTCCAGCCCTGATCGCAAAAGCCCAGCGCGTTGACGCCGATGCCACTGGTGAAATCGATGTACTGCTTGCCCGCGCCGTCTTCGCAACGCGCGCCCTTGCCCTGCGTCAGTTCCACCTGGAACCTGGCGTAGGTCTGCGCGAGCGTCTCGGCCTCCCGATCTCTGATCTGCTCAAATGACATGTCCTTCACCTCACAAACATCGTGCCGATGCCTTCGTCCGAAAACATCTCAATCAAGATCGAGTGCTCGACGCGCCCATCGATCATGACCGAATTGCGAACGCCCTTTTCCATCGCGCTCACGCACGACAGGACCTTGGGGATCATCCCGCCCGTGATGACGCCTTCCTCGATGAACCGGTCCACTTCATGAAGCTTCACAAACGGAATCAGCGTCGTCTCATCGTTTACGTCGCGCATGAGTCCGCGTATGTCGGTCAGCGTGACCAGGTTCTCGGCATGAAGCGCCGCCGCCACCTCGCTCGCCGCCGTATCCGCGTTGATGTTGTACGCCGCGCCGTGCTCGTCCACGCCAACCGTCGCGATCACCGGGATGTAGCCGTCGTTTAGCGCGTTCATGATGGGCGCCACATCAACGCTTGTCACATCGCCCACGTACCCGAGCTCGGCCGCCATCTCGGTCTTTTTCGCCTTGATCATGCCGCCGTCGATCCCGCACAGGCCCAGCGCCTTGCCCCCGCACACGGATATCAGCCCCACCAGGTCCTTGTTGGTCTTGCCCGCGAGCACCATCTGAACGACCTGCATGGTTTCTTCATCGGTCACGCGCAGACCGTTCAGGAACTTCGATTCGATGCCCAGGCGCTTGAGCGCCGCGCTGATCTCGGGCCCGCCTCCGTGTACCACGACCACCTTGACGCCCACTTGCGTCAGCAGCACAATGTCGCTCATCACCGCCTCCTTGAGGCGCGGGTTGATCATGGCGTTGCCGCCGTACTTGACCACGACGATCTTGCCGGAATACTTCTGGATGTAGGGCAGGGCGGCGGTCAGCACGCCCGCGCGCAGGTCTTCGGATAGATGCGCCATAGACGTTCCTCCCGTCAAGTCCGATAATCGCCGTTGATCTTCACATAGTCATAGGTCAGATCGCAGCCGTAGGCCGTCGCCGAGGCGCCGCCTTGCCCCATGTTAACATCAATCACAATTTCCTTTTCAAGCAGCACTTTCTTGGCGAGCTCTTCGTCAAACGCCACGCCGAACCCGGCCCGGCATACGGCGACGCGCCCGGCGGAAGACGCGATGTCCACATCGATGGTATCGACGGCGAAATCCCCTTCGGTGTAGCCGATCGCGCAGAGGATTCTGCCCCAGTTGGCGTCGGCCCCAAACATCGCGGCCTTGACCAGGCTGCTCATCACAATGGACTTGGCGACCGCGCGCGCGGTGGGGATGTCCGGCGCACCTGCCACGCGGCACTCGATCATCTTGGTCGCGCCTTCGCCGTCGGCGGCGATCATTTTCGACATATCGGCGGCAATTGCCTTGAGCGCGAGACAGAACGCGTCAAAATCCGCGCCTTCTCCTTTGATCGTAGGATTGCCCGCGAGGCCGCTCGCCATGACCGATACCATGTCATTGGTCGAGGTATCACCGTCCACACTTACCATATTATACGTATCATCGACCACCGAAGAAAGCGCCTTTTGTAACATTTCGGTTGTGATATCGCAGTCTGTGGTAATGAAGCTGAGCATGGTGGCCATGTTGGGGCGGATCATGCCGCTGCCCTTGGCGATTGCGCCGAACCGGACGCTCGCGCCGCCGATTGCGCCTTCAAGCGCCATTTCCTTGACGGCAAGGTCCGTGGTCATGATGGCCTCGGCGGCGTCGCGCGCGCCCTCGACCGTCAAACGGCCTTTCAGTTGATCGACGCCCCACTCGATGGGCGCAAGGTTGAGCGGCTGGCCGATCACGCCGGTGGAAGCCACAATCACTTCGTCCTGGTTGATGCCGAAGGCGTCCGCGACCAGGGCGCACATCGCCCGCGCGTGCTCAACGCCGTTCAGGTTGCAGGTGTTGGCGTTGCCGCTGTTGCAGATCACGGCGCGCGCGCGTCCGTCCTGAATGTTCTCGCGCGTCACGGTAATCGGCGCGCCGAACACCTTGTTGCGCGTATAGACGGCGGCGGCCGTACAGTTCACTTCGCTCAGGATGACCGCCAAGTCCTTCTTTTTTTGGTTCTTGCGGATGCCGCAGTGTACCCCGCCCGCAACAAAGCCCTTGGGCGCGCACACGCCGCCTTCGATTTTCCTCATGTTCATCTCGGCTTCCTCCTATATTCCGGTCAGCGATTCATATTCGGGTAGTCCCAGCGCGATGTTCATGTTCTGGACCGCCGCGCCCGAAGCGCCCTTGCCCAGGTTGTCAAACAAAGATACCAGCGTGATCTTTTCATCATTCCCGAAAACGTACAGCCTGAACGCATCGCTTTTCGCCATCAGGTTCGCGGGGAGGAATCCGTCCTCCGGCGCGCCGAGCACCTTGACCAGGGGATGGGGCGCGTAGTGCTCCTGAAGGATATCGGTCAGTTCGGCCGCGCTTCGCTTGCGTGCCATAAGCCGGGAATAAACCGGCACGCTGACCGCCATGCCCTGGTAGAAATCGCAGATCACCGGATTGAAGATGGGCGTTTCGGCAAGCCCGGCATACGCCTTCATCTCCGGCAAATGCTTGTGCGAAAGCGTCAGGCCGTACTGCCGGGGGCTGTCATAGGCGATGGGCCGGGATGGGGATTCGTACTCGGCAATCGCGCCCTTGCCCGCGCCGCTAAAGCCGCTTAAGCCGTGACAGGTGAAGGGATAATCGGGCGATACGAGGCCCAGCTCAACCAGCGGCCTGACCGCAAGGATGAATCCGGTCGCGTAGCAACCGGGGTTTGCGATGCGCTTCGCCCCGGCAAGCTTGTGCTTCTGCCCGGGACTGAGTTCCGGCAGGCCGTAGGTCCAGCCCTGCGATACGCGGTGCGCCGTGCTCGCGTCAATCACGATTGTCTTGGGATTCGCGACCAACCCCACCGCTTCTTTCGCCGCCGCGTCCGGCAAGCACAAAAACACCACGTCGCTCCCGTTCATGAGGCGGCCGCGCTCATGATCATCCTTGCGCAGCGCTTCATCTATTTCAAGCACCTGAACAGCGGCATGCCCCTTCAACCGGTCATGAATTTGAAGGCCGGTCGTGCCCGCCTGACCGTCGATGAACACCTTCGCCATCGTCGCCCCTCCGTTTCAAGACGTTGCATAATTATACATGATTTCTGGTATTATATTCGCTGTATAGCCTGCCGTGCAATCACTTTTATGTAAAATTACGCAAGAAAATAGGATCGCCCGCGAGAGGCAATCCCATCAATACCAACACTATCGGCCGCGCCCGCCGCCGCCGCCACTGAATCCGCCGCCGCCGCCGGACCGGCCCCCGCCAAATCCGCCGCCGCCACCGAACCCGCCGCCGCCAAAGCCGCCGCCCGAGCGCCC
>JAVBND010000110.1:0-8108 GCA_031551775.1 Eubacteriales bacterium
TCGCTGGGTCAGCCCCCCCGCGCAGGGGCTGGCCCTTCGCTGACCCTTCATGGCGGCTGAGGCTCCATGTCAACCCCTTGAGCGGTCAATTTCCGGCGCGCTACTGCTTAGCTTTCTGTCCGTTATTGTAGCACAGTCCCGAGCGACCTTGTTCAGCCACGCGTACACCTACATGGGTCAGGACGACACGTTTGGCATGGACATGGCGGTCTACGAGAGTGCGGACGCCGATTCCGGCGAGTTCACCTATTTCCTGTTCGCCCCCGACTCACCCGAGGAAACCTACCACATTGAGTTTCGCTACGGTGACAATCTGGACGATCTGAACAAGATGCGCGAGGGCAAGTACGCCTACTGGCTGGCGGCGGGCATACCGACCGAAGGCAGCGCCGATTACGCCGTGAAGGCCATCGACCTTTTCTGCGAGGAGAACATACCCCAGGCCGAAGAGGCCGCGTAACGTCATTCGGGCGCCATGCGCATGCTGCGCGGTGTCGCCGGAACGATCCCGTTCATGGGTTCAGGGACTGTCGCGGCACAGCCAGACCGCGCCCCCATTGACGCCGGTTGCAAATGAAAAAATGTACGCGCGCAGCCCTTCCCCCGCTTCAACGCCAATTGACAGAACCGGCCAATTCGAGTAAACTAAAAAGACAAACTCGGTCCACGGAGCCGGCAATAGGGTAGGAGCGGGGGAATTCGCCGATGGATAGGCAAAAGCTTCGAATTCTGATCGTCGAAGACGAAACCATCATTCGGACCAGTTTTGCCATGGCGATTGAGGATATGGGGCATATCGTCGCGGGGGAAGCCGCAAACGGCGAACAGGCGCTTGAGATGGTTCATGCGCTTCACCCAGACATGGTGTTGCTCGACATCAACCTGCCCAAGATGAACGGGCTCAAAGTCCTTGAAACCATAGGCGGCGAACATGGCGTGCCTTGCATCATCATCACCGGGTACTATTCCGAGGAATTCCTCGAGCGGGCAAAGCAGGCGGGCGCGTACAATTACCTCATCAAACCCATCGATACCTGCCAGCTTGAGGCAACCATCACGGTTACCCATCAGCGGTTCCTCGAATATCAAAGGTGCAACCTTGAGGCGCAGCGGCTGCAAACCGCGCTTGAAGAGAGGAAGCTGGTGGAGCGCGCAAAAGGCGTCCTGATCAGGCGGCACGGCTTAAGCGAGGAACAGGCGATGAGGAGCCTCCAAAAAAAGAGCCGAGATCTCAACAAAAAGCTGGCCGATGTCGCCCGGGACATCATCTATGCCGACCGGCTCATAGGAGAGGCATAACATGCAGGAGGCGCGGCAAGAGAGCAAAAACGCCCTGTCTTTCCACAATCTGTCGCTGCCCAGTTGGCACAGCGGGGCGACGGGCATCACCGCGAATCTCGCGGGCGGCAAGATACACGCCTTCTTTTGCATCAACGACATACTGCTTCGCGAATTGTGCGACGCGCTGATGTTTGGGAAAAGCCAGGATGGCGCGAAAATCCTCTTTAATGGCCGCAACGCGTTTGACGCGTCGGGCAAGGCCTCGGTACGCACGCAGGCCGTGCTCAAGCAGGAAAATCTCTTTATGGACTTAAGCGTCGCCGACAACATCTACATGCCGCAAGACAATTACTATTTCATCAACCGCTCAAGGATCAAGCGCGATTTGAGGCGGCTTTTGATGCAAATGGAAGCCGATGTCGCATGGAACACCAACCGTCCGGTCGGCAAACTCACCGCGGAGGTTCGAAAACTGGTTGAACTGCTGCGCTGCTATGTCAGCCGCCCGGATATCCTGATTTTGCACGAAACCCTCAGCTATTTTTCGCGCGAGGGCATCCACGTTTGGCACCACATCATCGGGCGCATGAAGGAACAGGGCACCGTCATCATTTATCTGACAGGCAAAATTGAAGAGACCGTTTACCTGGCCGATGCGGTCACGGTGCTGACTCAAAGCGGGTGCAAAGGCAATTTCACCAGTCAGCAGATGCGGGGCGATCTTCAAAACATCTACCACCTGATGCTCGACGGCGAAGGATTCATGTCCTACTATACCGACCGGTCGGAGCCGGAGAAAAACCTGCTTGAGATCATCGACGAAAGCTCCAAATTCATCTACAACGGGCACGGCATCAACAACGCGCTGAATTTCTTCGCGCGCAAGCTAAAGACATCGCTCAAGGCCGTCAGCCTGACCATATTGCTCATCGATGGCAAAAACCAAAAGATAATCGACCGGGTGGACTTCTACGAAGCGGACCACCTTGAATGGCAGCTGAGTGAGGCGGCTGTCATGGGCGCGGTGCCGGTGCCGGAGGAGAAGGACAGCCTATATTGCACCAATTACAAAGTGCCGGAGTTTGCGTCCTGTTTTAAACAGGCGGGCGACGCGCGCGCGCTGCTTGGGTACAGCGCAAGCCTGCCGACCCATGTCCGAACGCTGATCATCGCCGTATACGACCGAGATTTCATGTATTCGCATGACGATGTGCGCCTGCTGACCGCGGTTAGCAAGGAACTGGCGATTATCCTTGAGAACTCGCGCCTCGCCAACCGTTCGGCGCTGCTGTTTGAAAGCCATCACCGGATCAAGAACAACCTGCAAATGGTCATAAGCCTGCTCCTCATTCAAAAGATGATGATTACGCGCAGGTATGAAAAGCAGGGCGACGTGCCAATCGATTTTTACCTGCAAAACATCGACGACTTGTTTTACCGCATCAAGAGCATAGCGCTGATTCACGATATGATGAGCAAGGAGGAACGCTCGGAGGGAATGGCGAGCCTGGGCGAGATCATTGGGGAAATCTGCAATTTCTACCGGGATGCGGCCATCTTCCATACCGGGATCAAAGAGATCGGCGTGCCCTACAGCATCAGCACGTCCATCGCGCTTGTCATCAATGAACTGATCAGCAACGCCATCAAGCATTCAGCCGCCAAGGCCGGGGACATCGTGGTGCGGGTCGAAATCTACCGGGAGGAGGACAAGGTGATCCTTGAGGTGTCGGACAACGGCCCGGGCTTTGTGGAGATGGGGGATTCGGCGCAAAACAGCGGAATTGGGATCAAGCTCATTTCCGGCATCATCGCCAATGAATTGCACGGCGCGATCAAGATGTACAACGAAGGCGGCGCGCGCGTTCGTGTGACGATGCCGGATAAAATCCTATTGTAAATACATGCATTACAAATTCGGCGTAGCATTGCATTAAGTGAACAAAAAATGCGCATGCCGTTTTGCGATTTACTGAATATTTTTCAAAAGTGTTGACGGCGCGATGGCTTTGTGTTATTATGCAGCTGCAACTCAAGATTGGTTGCTTTTAGAGAGGTCAAGGAATGCCTACTCATTATTTGGGTAGGCATTTTTGTATGCTTTTCCATAATCTGGAAGTCATTAGGCGTCAGCCTAACGAAATAAAAGGAGGGCCTGATCATGAGGAAACTGTCAAGACTCTTTGTGGTGGTGCTTGCAATCGTGCTTCTTATGTCCTCACTCGTCGGTCGCGCGGAACAGGTGGCGTACCCGGAGCTGTCCGTAAAGCCGGAAGGCGGCCTCAAGGTGGCGTACATGTGCCGCAACCTTGATGTCGAGAGCCAGGCCAGGCAGTACCACCAGGCGCAGATGGAGTGCTCGCACCGCGGGTGGACCTTCCTCGATGGTTTCTATCAGAACTTTGACGAAGGCCGCACCAAGATGCAAAGCTACATCACGCAGGGCGTGGATGTAATCGTGTTCGGAAACACCGATATGACCGCGTTCGCGGACCTCGTCGTCCGGGCGCGGGGCGAGGGAATCGGCGTTTACAACATCGACAATCAGATCGTGGAGGGCGTCATCTCAAACGCCACCCAACCCAACGGCGTGGTCGCCGCGATGCTGGCCTATACGCTGGGCGTGGATTTCATGTGGAACGCCAACTATGCCATCATTACCAACCGCGCGGTGCAGGTACACACCGAGCGCACCGATGTGGCCAAGGCCGTATTCGCTCAGTATTCGGCGGTAAAGCTGCTCGCGGAGGAGTCAACCGACAGCTATACCGGCACCAACGCGTCCATCCCCTACGACATCACCAAGCGTCTGCTTGAAAAGTACGGCGCGGATCTCGACATCATCTTCTGCAGTTCGGACGTTCTAGGCTGCAACGCGGCGGAAGCGGCGGCGGCGCACATCGGCGGTTCGGATGTCGCCATTTGCTCGGTGGACGGCACGTCTCAGGCGCTCAGTTACATCCGCTCGGATTCGAACCTCAAGTACGTGTTCGCGCAGCCACTCGAGCTTTACAACCACGAGACGTTCAACCTCATCGAGCAGCTTCAGGTCAAGGGCATGAAGCCCGGCGACGAGGGATGCAGCATCGGCTATTGGGGTCAGACCATGTACTTTGAAGGCTTCATTATCACTCAGGCTACGTGTCCCGATGCAGGGCAGCCGGTATACGCCATCTTTGACAATTACAAAGACTTCGGCTACGACCCGGCCGATCCCGAGTGCTTCGTGAACTGGGCCGATTGCGGCGGCCCGTCCATGATTCAGTAACCCCGTCATAAGTCCAAGTGGGCGGGGGGAGCACAAGCTCCCCCCGCAAGCTAAAGGGGAAGGTGTTACCATGAAAGACAATGTGGTTCTTGAGATCCAGAACCTGACCAAGCGCTTTCCAGGTACGATCGCCGTCAACAAGGCCAATCTCGATTTTTGCGCGGGCGAGATCCACGCGATCATCGGGGAAAACGGCGCGGGCAAGAGTACCGTGTGCAAGATGCTCACCGGGCTGCATACGCCAGACGAAGGCAAAATTATTTTCATGGGACGCGAGGTGTCCATCAAAAGCACAAGCGAAGGCATGAAAATGGGCATCAGCATGGTCTATCAGGAGCGCAACCTGATCCCGCATCTGACCGGCGCTCAGAACATCCTGCTTGGCTACGAACCCATCAAGAACGGGATTTTGCTGGACGAAAAGCGCATACGCGAAAAGGCGGATGAGGTTCAAAACCGAATTGGTCTAAACGTACCGCTCGATGTGCCCGTTTCGACGCTGACCGCGGGCGTACAGCAATCCATTGAGATCCTGCGCGCATTTACCACAAACCCCAAGCTCCTGATCCTAGACGAGCCAACCGCCTCTCTCGGCGAGAGCGAGGTGGTTCCATTCCTAAACTTCCTCAAAGAAATCAAGCGCACCGCGAACATCGCAATCATTTTTATTTCACACAAGCTTGACGAGGTCTTTCAAGTGGCCGACCGCATCTCGGTGTTTACCGAAGGCGAGAAGGTCTTAACCGTCCAGAAAGAGGAAACGACCAAGCTCGACCTGATCAAGGCGATGCTCAAGACAGGAAATCCCGAGCCGATTGTCGTAAAAGACGCGCCGCCGAACGCCAAAACACTGCTCAAAGTGGGCAAATGTACCTACGATGGCCGCGAACACCAGCTGGATTTCCACGTAGACGAAGGGGAAGTGGTGGGGTTTTACGGGCTCGTGGGCTCAGGCCGGACCGAGTGCGCACAGGCGATTTTCGGCCTGAAGAAGATGAAGGACGCCGATGTAGTTTTCAATGGAGAAAAAATCAACCGCTTCACGACTTACGAAATGATTGAAAAAGGCATGGTCATGACGCCGGAGCTTCGAAGCAAAGGGATGTTTCGCTCCTATTCGCTGATTGACAACATCTCGATCATGTTTATGAGGCAGTTTGTCGGTCGTTTCCACATGATCGACCGGCAGAAAAAAGACGAATTCGCCCTAAAAGTGCTTAAGAGCAACCGCGTCAAGTACGCCAGCCCCGAACAGACGATTTCCTCTCTAAGCGGCGGCAACATTCAAAAAATCATCATTGGCCGCTCCATTGCCTCCGACAATACCAAGCTGCTGATTCTGGATGAGCCGACCAATGGGTTGGATTTGGGCGCAAAGCACGATGTGTATGTCAAAGCGCGAAGCCTCGCGGAGGAATCCGGTAAGGGGATCATCTTCATTTCATCGGAAATCGAGGAAGTCCTCGCCGTCTCAAACCGCATCTACGTATTCGCGTTTGGCGATATCGTTCAGGAGTTTAAGCGCGAAGAGTTTACAAGCCAAAGCATCCTTGAAGCAGCATTTAGGAGGGATTGACCATGAGTTTAATCAAGAGGATCACGTTCAAAGACATCCTGATGAAATATTTCCTGCTGATCGCGACGCTGCTCACCTGTGTGTTTTTCGCGCTGGGCGAACCGAGCTTTCTCAAAATCACCAACCTGCTCGACATCCTGCGCGCCACCACCATCATCGCCATCGTCGGCATCGGCAAGACCATCGTGCAATCTTCCGGAGAATTTGATTTTTCCGTCGGCGCCGCCGGCTCCTTCTCCGCTTGCCTGATCGCCAAGATCATGATCGAGTACATTCCAAACTTTTACGTGGCGCTGCTCATCACCCTTACCCTGGCCTTCGTCATCGGCTATATCAACTCCATTCTGGTCATCAACGTCGGCATCCGCGCTTGGATCGCGACCTTTGGCATGTCGACGGTGCTCTCGGGCTGCGCCAAGCTCTTTACCGGAGGCGGCACCTATTACACCATGTCCTGGCCTCAGGGCTTCTCCACCCTTGGACAGGGCTACGTGTTTGGCATCGTGCCGGTGCAGGTCATCGTGCTGATCGTGCTGGGCATCATCGCCTTCTTCTTTTGTGAACGTACCCGAACCGGCCGGTTCATGTACGCGGTCGGCGCCAACCCCGACGCGGCCAAGCATGTCGGCATCAACTGCAACCAGCAAAAGCGCATATCCTTCATTATTTGCTCCATTTGCGCAGCGTTTGCCGGCGTGATTCAAGGTTCACAGCTAAGCTCGGTATCCTCAACCATTGGCGATTCGAACCTGATGCCCGCCATCTGTACCTGTATGCTGGGCGCGACGTTCATGCGGCCGGGCGTCTACAACATCCCCGGAACCATCCTCGGCGCGTTCCTGCTGGCCGTCATCTCAAACGGTCTAACGATGATCGGCGCATCGTACTTCGTGAAGGACTTCATTCAGGGCGCAGTGTTGTTGCTGAGCGTGGGCTTTATCGCGCTGGCGACCAAGAAAACCGCCAAGTAACACCATCCCTTATCCCAATCAAACATATTAAGGAGAGAACACCTATGAAAAACAAGATGGCCATTTGCGAATGGTGCTTTCCGACCCTTGGCCCTTCCGCACTGAAATTCGCTTCAGACATCGGCTTTGAGGGCATCCAGCTGGGCGATTTGGGCGGCGCAACCCGGCGCTTCCCCATGAATGAGAAGCGCATTCAGGAAGCCTACATGCAAGCCTCGGTGGATTGCAACATCGAAATTCAGGCGCTTCACCTCTATACGCTTACGCGCGAAGGCACCATGCTCTACCCCATGAACAGCCCAGAAGGCGAAGCCGCCATGCTCAGCATCCGCAACGGCATCGACGCCTGCGCCGCGATGAACATTCCGGTATTTTTCCTCTCGTCGTTCTTTGCCACCTTCATCAGAAACGACGCCCATGACTTCATGAATTTTGCGGCGCACCTCAAGTACGCGGTTGACTACGCCTCGGACAGGGGTGTTCAGGTTGTGTACGAAAGCGTCCTTCCTATCGACAGGTTCCTGCGCATGCGGGAAATCGTCGGAGACGGACTCAAGATTCTCTACGACATCTGCAACCCCTATTTCCACGGCAGCGGTGTGCCGACGGAGGAGATCAAGCGCTTTGTCGAAGCCTACGGCGTGGACGTCATAGACCAGATCCATGTCAAGGACCGCACGGCGGATTTTCAAAACTGGTCGCTGCTGGGCGAAGGCGGAGCGCACGTCCTCGAAACCGCCGACCTGATCCGCAAGATCGGCTGGAGCGGCTGGCTGATCAGCGAGACGTACTATTTCGAGTTTGACAAGAACGACCCGCGCGGCAATTTTGACCTCATGGAGCGTGACCTTAAAAACATGCGCAGAATCTTCAACTGGTAAAACGGCGATGGCGGGCGATCGGTAAAATCAGGCCGCCCCGTTTTGCGTCTGGCGCTGTTAAATGCTCTGACCGGCAGGGAACGCCCCCGGAAATGGCGAACTAGAGACTGTTTCTAAATTCCCTGAAAAGC
>JAVBND010000004.1:0-19542 GCA_031551775.1 Eubacteriales bacterium
CGACGCTGTGTCGCGCTTCTCGAGCGTAAACGCGCCGGTGGGTTTCTTGTTGAAGATGGTCTTTTTGTCGCGATCCGTCAGCTCATCCGCACCGTCGGCGAGGGTCGCGACACCCTGTGCATCGACGCGGATCGTCCAAGGCGTTCTCGGATTCAGGTACCCGTCTGCGCTGACTTCCGTCAGTATCCAATCGCCCACCGGCAACCAATTGATGGCCAGCTGACCTTCGACAGTATCCATGATGCCGTCGGTGACTTCCGTATATCCGGCTGCCGGCTCGGCGGCAGGCGCCATCACATAGTACGCGCCAGCATTGCGATAGACCTTCCAGCCATCTGTCAGGTTCGTCAGTTCGAACGCCGCGTCCACCTTGACACTGACGTCGTCCAGTCCCGTCTTGGTGATCGCGATGCTGCCGTTCGTCTGACGGTCGTTGTAAATGACGCCAGTCGCCGCTCCGTTGATCGTGAAGCCCGCTTGGTCGATCACGATCGTCCAAGTCTTTGCCTCGGCCTTGTAGCCTTCCAGCGCATCCGTATCGGACTCCGTCAGCGCGTACGTGCCACACGGCAGCCCAACCAGCGAGATATGGCCGCTCGCGTTCGAGATGATCTTTGATGCGACGTCAAGGCCCGCATATTCATACTTGCCAGTCGTCGCATTCAGATTCAGCTTGACAGGCTTGCTGGTCGTCAGCTCCGTGCGTTCCGCGTTCGCGGTCCGCACCAGCGCGAACTTCGCGCCAACCAGCTTGATGCCCGCGCTGTCGCCAAGGCTGTCCGCCTTATCAAGCTCGACGTCGCCCGTGTGCAGGTCGTTCGCCACAGTGAGCTTCGCGCTCGCCGTGTTGAGGTCGGCGGTCCCGGTCACGTCCTCGATGCCGGTGATGTTCACCTGCGCCACCGCTTCGAGCGCGCCGACAGCCATGTAGTAGGTGACTGTAATGACCGCTTTCAGCTCGCCAGCGGCATTCACCGCTGCGTACGGGTCCGGTGCAGCGGTCTCATACAGGCCATACAGGCCGACCGGCAGCCCGTTCACGGCGATCTCGCCTTCTTCATCCGTCGTCAGCGTGGCTTCATCGATGTCCACGATGTCCACTTTGGTAACGGTATCGCCGCCCACTGTGACATTCCACAGCTCGAACACCGCGCCTTCAATCAGGTTGCCGTTGAGCCGGTCGATCTTCGTCAGCTCAAATCCACCCGTCACGGGCGTCTTTGTGTTCTTGATCGTCAACAGCGGGACGGCCCAGCTGGCTGATGTGCCTGCGACGTCAACGGACACCTGAGCATCGGCCACGCCATTCACGCTTGCGCCACCGCCGACATCCGTCACGATCACGTCCCAGGCGTGCTCGGTTTCGTCAAGTTTATAGCCGTTTGGCGCCTTGGTTTCGGTCAGCACATACGTATCGGCGCTGACGGGCAGCCCCTTGATGGTGATCGGGCCGCCAGCGACAGTGGTCAGTTCGGTCACGATTTCACTGCCGTCGGTCGGCGCGTTGGTGTAATGCGCGTCCGCCACGATCGCGCGGTACACCGCCTCAGATTCCTTGATGAAACGGAAGTTTTCTTGCGTCGTGCCCAGCGTGAACACCGCGCCGCCCAGCACATCCGCACTGCCCTCGCCCACCTTCTTCAGTTGGAACTCGCCCAACACCCGTACGTTCTCAAACTCATTCCATATGATGGGGTCAGCGTCCAGCGCACAGGGAACGAGCGCGTTGGACGCCGTGCCGGTCACATCCCTGTATCCCTTGACCGCTTCGTTCTCCACCAATGTGTAGACCGCATCAGGATTGAACTGCTCGGCAGCGACATTCCATCCGTCGGAATTCTCACCGTGTTGATCACACAACGCACCTGTTGAATTGAAGCAAATCAGGATATTGCCGTCGTCGTCCGTCGCATAGGTGCCAATATCCGTCCCATCCTTCAGCAACGTGAACGAGACGTCCTTCAGCAGCTTGTCGTCCGTCGTCGTCTTCCTGAAGAAGATGTGATTGGCCGTCGGCTCCACCGGGATCGGGGCATTCAACACATAGAAGCTTGTCTTACCCTTTGACGGCAGACCATAATCTACGCCCATCCGACCCATGATTGTAAAGCCGTACCGCTCATTCGCTGTGATCTTCAGCTCCACTCCGCCCACATAGCCATCCGGCGCAGTGCTTTCTTCCAACACAAACTGGAGCCCAATGGGGAGGCCATCAATGGTTACGTCCGAATCTTCTCCAGCACCCACCAGTACGGAGTCAACACCGCTATTCAGGCCCTGGTATTCAGCGCGATAATAGTATACGCCGTTCTGCAACTTGAACTTCAGCGGCTGGCCCGTCTTGACGCCGCCACTCGTGGCATACAACTTATACTGTGCACCCGACAACTTCGTCGGAGGCTCCTTATCTTTCTCATAGCCCGTCACGTCATATTTCGTGAACGAGAAATATGTGCCTTGTGAATTCTTCCAGACAAGCTCCGAGCTTGAAGCATCGCGATAGGTGATGGTGAGGCTCGGCATGTATGTGACAAGGCTGCCACCAATCGTTTTCATCCAATCTACGGTTTTCTTGCCAGCGACCTCGCGAACCTTCACGAACAGCACCGCTTCGGGATTCGCATTGTAGTTTTGGGGCGCCGATTGTTCCTGGATCACATACAACTGATCCAATTCCAGCTCAGTAAACTTGACCACGCCATTCTCGCCGCTTTGCGCGGTCTTGATCGTGTCACTATACACCGGGGGATAAACCGCCGCATTCAGCACTTCCTTCAGCGTGAATGTCGCCCCAGGAAGCCCCTTAGTCACATCCACGTCGTCAACCTTGTAGAACTGAACGCTGCCATAGATGGACTCGTTCACCACTTCATATGCTGTTGCTTGAGGCGCAAATCTCTGCATGTACTCATACACAAGGCCATATTCATTGCCAGTCCACTGCTTGTAACCCGGGACCGTCGAGTTTTCCACCAGCATGTACCTCGGCATCCCGGAATGCTCGACAACCCAACTCACAATTCCATCCGCCGGCACTGTCTGGGAATCACCAATATAGCGCCTCTCCACGGTGTCATAAAGACTCAGCACAACCCCCGGCAGCGGTTCGCCGTTCTCGTCCACTTTCTTTATGATTATCTTTTTTATGCCCGACGAGTCCGCGTTGGTCCCCGCATCCAGACTATAGTTCGGAGAGTCTTTCCAGCCAAAGAATGTGGTGTTGATTTCGACATAAACCACATTTTCGTTGTGGTGGTTTTTCGCCGCGATTGTCTTCCAAACAACAGTTCGAATCTCCAGTGTCAGCCGTTTCCCGTCAAGCGCCTTTGCCGGAAAGCTAAGGTAGAGTCCTTGTTGGTCTGGCTTGCCACTAATATCATAAAATGCGCGATCAATGATCTGTATCGGTACACCATCACTGTTCAAGAGCTTGACATCTTTCATGATATCTGCGATATACACGCCATAAGGCAGATCATCATATAGCTTAACAGTTCCATTGACGTCATAATATGTCTTGTTTCCATGATCGTCTACATCAAACAAGCTCTTAAGAGGAGCCTCTTTCGGATTCATGGTAATCTTCCAGGTCGCTACACCCGGCTCAATTGTGCCGCTCTTGCTGACCTTTTCAACAGCCAAGTCCTCCGTAACATGCGCGGTCAGATCGGGGTGGCTGGTCCCTGGGTAACTGTATGTCGCGGTGTTCTCCACGACCACTTTCCCACCGCCCACATCAAAAGCGCCCGGTCTCAGTTTGGTGACATAGAATATCTCCATAACGCCGGTGTAGTTCGTGATGTCCGCGCTAAACGTGCCTGCGTCTCTGTCGTATTGGAAATTACCTTGGTTCTGGTCTATTTGTTCATTGTCATTCCAAAAACCTGCCGGCCAGTTCTGCACCGACTTGTTCCAGCCCTGGATTGTGCTATTCGGATTTGTGCTCTCGGTATCAATATTGCGGACAACAAAATGGTTCTCTTTCTCAGAGAGCTTTTGGTTGCTGCCCACTTTGTCGAATATGCGCGCGGTATTGCCCGCATTCGACACCTTCGGCTGGTCAATCAGGATGTACCATGCCACTTCATCATATTCAAGGTCAGGAAAATACTTCTTAACTGCGTCTCCATCCCGATCCAGCGCGTATTTTTGCAACTGGGTATTGGGCAGCAGGACGCCGGCGTCGTCTACCTCCACCTTCTCATGATTCGGTCCATAGATCAACCTGGTGGCGTTCGATGCCCAGGTTGATCGCCAAGTGAAGTCTTTGTTGACATATTTAGCATAAACGCGAATGACCCATGATCCTTTGACCACGCCATCTTCATCAGCCACACCGATCATTTCGCTCAGATTGAACGTCGCAACCGAACGCCCATCCACGGTCGTAATCATATCGTCAGTGAAATTGCCCTGTACGATCGGCTCATTTTGATTGTCCCGCTTAAAAACCTGGTAACCAAAATCGCCAACAGTGAACTCCTGGTATTGAACATCCGGAACCAGTGTTCCCGATCCATCGACACCGTAATCAAGCCAATCCTCAACCACTGCGTTCTGTATTCCAGTCGCGCCTGCGTTGAGATAGATCGACCACGAGAACTTGTCAGTGTCAAACGAATAAGAGTCTTTGTCTGCCTCTTTCCTGATGCTGGCGCCAATCGGGCCATTGCCAATGCCTGTAGGTCCGTCATCTTCATTGGGATCCAACGTCATGACAATTTTGTTCTCGACTTTCAGCGGCCCCTCAATGCCGTCCTTGACAGTCGTCGCAATGTTTATCCCCAGCACTCTTATCTCATCATCGACCTTCAGGCCATGTGGAAAACAGATTTGCAAGACATTCGTTGTTTTGTCCAGTGTATAATAGCCTCGGTTCGGCATGCCATTGTCTACAAATTGGCTCTTCTCAAGTATATCTTCGCCACCATCGATATCCACACTATAAAGCTCTAGTTGTGAAGGAATGGTATCCGTCAGATAGACCGCTTTGTCCGTTGAGAACGAAAGCCTATCGGAAAACGTATCCCATGCATTGAAAATACTAATGTACCACCAAAGCACGTCTTTTTTCAGCCATTCTGAGTATACTGCAGCGCCCAGGGCCTTCTCGAGTATGCAAATCTCTGCATTGAAATCATCAGTGGTCCAATCAATCAACGCTTCGCATTCCTCGTCAGAAAAAATGCGCGCTGTGTTGACGAACCTGAACCAGTATTTATCCGTATACTGTGTAACATATTCTTCGAAGCCCACTTTGGGTTTTGTATAAAAATGCAGGTAGATCTCTTGGCTGAACGGGCCAATTTCCACCACAAAACCATCGACATCGGCGGAAATCTTTCGCAAAGGAATACTATCAATACGGTCGCCGCCATGGCTGTCGGTGCTGAAGTAGAAATCTTTCTCAAGGAGAGCCATGTTTATCTGTGCTGAGACTTCAGGATTGTCAGGATCGATTTGCAACACATCTTGCAAGTACACAGTGGTCGCCTTGGGTGAGAGGCGTTCTAAATCAGCATATCCGGGCGACAACGGAATCGCCCAGTGAATCAGTTCCTTATCTCGATCCCACTTGCCAATTTTGTGCCCGACATCAGGCGCAATGCCAGTGGTATCGACCGTGATCACGATATCTTTCTTGTCAATTGTGGTCGTAAACGTATAGTTTTCTTCCCAATTCTCCCTAACCCATGTCATGTCAAGCCGCTGCCAGCATCCATACTCAAAGTAGAAGCTCTGGGATTCCAGGCAGAATTGTACGCCAAAGTCTGTGAATGTGACATACAAAACGCCCGCTTCTATCCACGCCTCGCCATGGATGGCATTGCCGGTTGCACCTTCAGGGAAGGTGTCTCGTCCGCCAGCTACACCAAAAAGTCCATGAGGCAACTGGAGCGAATAGAGCTGGCCCGAGGTCAGTTCGCTGGCGGCGGTTCCAGAAAGTGTATCTACATGAACTTGTGTGGCGTATGATTCAGAAGAACTAAGCGTAAAATCCTCTGCAGAACTCTTCAAGTCCACCAAGTGATCATTGTCCTCACCCGCCTTGACCGTATAGGCGGTGACAAACGGATCTAGCGAAGCCGCCACACCATTGCCGAACGCGGTAACGGAAAAGTCGCTCTGAATGACCGCGTCATTGCCGCTTCCGAACAAAAAGGACATGCCGGAATAGACGCTCTGCAGTTCGTCTCTCACTTCGCCAACGGTCACATTTTCATTGGCTGGCACGTTCAGTATTTCCAAGTCAGCGCCGTCCACTGTTCTGACCGTGCCCGTGTAGGTCGGTGACTGCGCATGATCAAATTCTTCAGTCAGCTCTTCACCGCCGAGATCGGAAGCCAGCGCGACGGTCGGCAGAACCTGCGCGAGCAGCATAGCAACAACCAGCATCATGGCCAGGAGCCTTCTGTTTATCCATTTCATTTGGCGAATACCTCTCATATTCTCGCAGAATGTTTCATCATTGGACGGCTTGATTACTGCGCAGCGGTTTCTTCGCTCGCGGCGACTGCTTCGTTCTGGGCGTCCGTGGCGCTTGGCTCTTCAGTGTCGGCAGCAGCAAGCGTAGCCACCACCACGCGCCAGTCGCAATCCAGTCCATATTCCTCAACAGACACATCGATGGATTCCCCGGTGCCGTGATAATCCAGCCACGCTTCGCCGGCGTTAACCTGCCACTGGATCGTGTAGGCTGTATCTTCGAAGCCTGATAGCTTTGCGATCATTTTGTAGGTGGAAGAACTTCGGACGATTCGCGGCAGTACGCGCTCGATCACGATTTCGCGCCCGGCGGCCGCCTGTTCCGCGGTTGCTTCCCCAGCCGCATAGCACACGTCCGAGTGCTCATGCCCGTCGCCCTCCTCCAGGCCGCAGATCAGTTCAGCTTCAGGTTCTGCTGATGTATCGGCTTCCCCTTCGGTCTCCTCCGGTTCCGCTTCCGGCTGCACCTCCGGCGCTGCCGTCACCGCGGGCGTCTCGGTCGCCTCTGTGGCCTCCTCGATTCTGTTGATTTGAAACTCGATGGTCTCGCTGCCATTTGCCACCGGCACCGTCAAGCGGTAGCTCGTGTCGTCTCCCGCCACGTCTTCGTTCAGCTTCTGTTTGAACGTGTATTCTAATAGGAAAGCGTCGTTGCCATTTTGGCTCAATTCCTGGGCGATGGCGGTGAACACCACACCGAACTTGTTGCCACTCAGAGCGCAGGTGGCAATAGCCCCGTCGGCAGAGGAAAATGTCCGCTCAGCGGTGCCTGCATAACCCGCCAGAATCTCCGGCAACCAGTAGGTGTATTCCGCGTTTGCCAGCACCGGAGCGTCGATCAGAAACCGAACAGCCAGCGTATACTCCCTGCCCAATGCCAGCGTCGCGCCGTCCAGGTTGAGCCGCCGATCGCCCTCGCACAAAAACAGACCATAGTCTTTGTTGGGGATGAACTGCGCCATGTCCAGGGTATGGGGCTGGACCTGCGGCGCACCGGCATCCGTCTCCGGGTCGGAGGTGAGCCCATCAGTAGGTGTTTCTGCAGTCTCGTTGACGATTTCGGGGACGACTGTCTGGTCGCCGGTCTGATCCGGCACATGCAAAGGGTCGCTAAAGGCCCCGCCAGCAAGCGGTGTGTCGTAGTCTGCGAGGATCACCACCTGTTTCTGTTTGCCGTAGCCTTCCACCGCCGCTCCCGCAGTGCCCAGCGTCGTCATTGGCGTCACGGCCAGGGCCAACATGATGCACAGTCCCATCATCGTCTTTTTCATCCAATCATTCCTCCACGGATTTGTCTATTCGTTTATTGCCGATCCACTTAAAACACACGCACTGCCGCCTGGGTCGCGCGGCGCCAAAACACAGCTCCGCTACAGTTATGACATCATAATAACAACCTTTTGTTACCGGCTCAGTTACATTGTTCTCGCCATGATCCGGTAAATGGATAATGAGGTCACCAAATCACATCTTTAACAGCGCGCCGCAGCAAAGCGCTGCGCGGACCCGATTCATCCGATGTGAACGGAAGAAAACCTAGTGATCAAAGGGTATTTGCCACTGCGGTACAGCGCAGCTCCGCGCCAACTGCGGAGAGCAGCGTCAAGCGTAAATGTCCGACCCGTTTGCACCAAAGGTTACGTGTTGTCAGGTCGTTCGCGCGCCAAATGTAAGCATTCAACGTGGATGCCTGCTAATTGCGAGCGAAAGCGCAATGACTTTCTGCCAAACAGGAGGTCATCGCTGAAACAATGCTCTTGTGCAACCAGCAAATGCCGTTTGGGAGCCGCACATGATCCGTGAAGTGCCGCAGAAAAAACACCAAAATGCTATTGACATTCTGTTTTAATTGATATATAATCTCATTAGAGAATGATAAAGCGGCAAGGACTGATGACCATGAACAAGCGCAATACCGTGCAACGGACCCTGGTGCTGGAAGCGGTCAGAGCATTGAAGAGCCATGCCACCGCAGACGAGGTCTACCAATTGATCGTGAAGCGCCACCCCGATATCAGCAGGGCTACGGTTTATCGCAACCTAAACCTGCTGTCCGAACTGGGCGAGATCCGCAAGCGGGAAATGCCGGGAAGCGCGGACCGATATGACCACCAATGCCACGATCATTACCACGCAAGATGCGTTCAGTGCGACCGGATCTTTGATGTGGACATGGCGTTTATCGCGGATTTGGAACAGCGCATCAAGGACACCGGAGGCTTCACGTTCACTGGCCACGACATCGTATTTCGGGGCGTCTGTCCCGAATGCAATCGAAACCATGAATAGGAATCAACAAGTTGGGGGTGATGGCGGTTACAAACATGCTTCTTTTGCCCGCACCGCGACCGACATGATCACGTGCGCATGCGGGAGCACGAACAAACCCCGTAAATACAGCATATAAGGAGAAAAACCATGAGAAGCTTCACCACACTGGATTTGCAATATGCCCACCGATTCTACGGGTTCAAGGGCGAGGCCCAGTATTTGCACGGCCACACGGGGATCCTGACGCTGGAAGTGGAAGACACCGTCAATATGGGCGTGAACATGGTATTCCCGTGCAACGAGATCAAGAAAACCGCATGGGAAGTGCTGCAGAACTTCGACCACGCGCTGGTTTTGCGAGAGGACGATCCGCTCCTCCCGGCGATTCTCGGCGTCTATGAGGCGCAGGGCATCAAGAACGGCGCGCCTACCAACAAACAAAAAGGGCCCGCCTTCAAGACAGAATTGGCGACTGCGTATCCCGAGTGCCGCCTGGTGGTGACCAAGGAGACCATGACCGTCGAGGGCATGATCAAAATCGTGTACGATCTGCTGAAAGACAAACTGAACATCGTCAAGATCACGTTCACCAGCGGCGTCAATGGCGCCACGGAAGCGTATGCTCCGAAAGAAGAAAAGGCCCGCTGCCCACTGTGCGGCATCCCGCTTAACGAAAACGGCGTTTGCCCGAAATGCGGATATAAGAAATAAGGTGTGTTAAAAGGCCCCTCTGGCCCTTACGGGCCAGAGGGGCATCTCTTCTCACCGGTTGCCTCGCCATTTATGCGATCCGTCCGCCCAGTGCGCGCACGCTGCCTGTCCATCGCTCCACCTGCTCCTGGGAGGGTTTTTCATATGTGTGCTGCGCCTTCATCCCCATGCGGCCTGCTTTTGAGGCGGCTAGGTCGTGATAGGGCAACAGCTCCGCGCCGACCAGTTTTTCGTAGTCGCGCGTCAACTGGGCAATCGCCCTGAAGTGATCGTCCACGTCATTGATCCCGGGGATGATGGGACAGCGCAGCAGGATCTTCGCACCCGCATCATGCAGCCGTCCTAGATTGTCCAGGATCAGCCGGTTGTCCACGCCGGTGAAGACCCTGTGCTTGTCCGGGTCGCTCTCCTTGTAGTCATAAAGGAACAGATCGACAAAGGGAAGTATGCCCTCGTAGTACGAAAAGTCGCAATAGCCGCTGGTCTCCAGCGCCACATGCAAGCCTTCAAGGGTACATAGACGCAGCAATGCCGACAAAAACGGCTTCTGCATTGTGGGTTCGCCGCCGGAAAAGGTCACGCCGCCGCCGCTTTCATCATAATAGCGCTTGTCGCGAACCAACTGAGCGAGCACATCGCCCGCGGTCACAGCGCTGCCCACGACGGTGAGCGCCTTCGCGGCGCAGGACGCTGCGCTTGGGTCGAGCAACGCTTCCGGGCAGCGCTCGCGGTAAAGGATGTGCTTGCCGCCCTCTATGCAGTGCGCTTCAGGGCAGATTTTCGCGCATTCACCGCAAAGCACACATTTCCGCTCCACGAACGACAGCTGGCGATTGACCTTCAGCCCTTCCGGATTGTGGCACCATCGGCAGGAGAGGGGACAGCCCTTCAGAAAGACCGTCGTGCGGATGCCCGGCCCATCATGAATGCAAAAATGTTGCGTGTTGAAAACGACGCCGGATGTGCGCCGCAGCGCTTCGAGCTCACACATGCTATTTTGCCCCCTCGGGGTGGCAGAATACCATGGAAACATCGCCCTCAACGGCGGCACCAGGGATATTGAACGGAAGGAACAGCTCGTCCCCCCTTCGGATCTGTATGCTTCCGCCACGATAGGACAGCGTCCCGCCGCCACGTAAGACAATCGCGATCTGCGGGTAGCCGGTGTCGCGCACGGGCATGCGTCCCTGGACATCCGCCTGCGAAAAAGAAAAGTAACTGGTCTGCCGAGGGCCAATGATCCAATTCTCCACGCCCCAATCACCGCTTCGGATCTCGGCTTTGGGGATCATGTAGCGCCTCAGCGCCTCATCCTCGCTGCAGCCGTCGTACACAAACGAACCGAGCATTCGCTCGTTGTAGAGCGCTTCATCCACCGAGGGCGCTTTGCCCCAGCGGCGCTTGATTTCAGCTTGTGTGATGGGCACTACGGTGATGTCCGAGGGCTCCTGCACCTCGATGACAAAGCAGCCCTGCCCCAGCGCATGAGGTACACCGCCGCCCACAAAGGCCGCGTCACCCACCTTGACAGGGATCTTGTGGCACAACTGCTCAAGCTCCTCGAGGCTGTCTCCGCGCAACACCGCTTCGCCAAACGACGCACGCGTGACGCCCTCCTTGAAGCCCAGAATCAAATAGGGCGGTTCCGGCACGTCGTCGCGAACGCCGATCACATACCAGGACTCCTCCTTGCCGAAGTCCGAATCCCACATCTGCTTGGCAAAGGCCCGCGTCGGATGCGCTTGCAGCGCGTACTGGCGCTGCGCATCCAGGTACTTCACCAACATGCCCAGCTGCTGCCCATGGCGACGCATATGTTCAGCACCCAGTATTTCCTCCGGCGCCAGCGCGATGGCCTCGAACAGATACATCCGCCTGCCATCCGGCAGCACGACCTCCGCGCAGCCCTTCGGGCGGTCCGCAGTCGCGTCTCCCGTCCGGGTGACCGAGCCGATCCACGCTTCAGACCCCGCGTCATCGTCGACAGGCGGCTCAATGCCGCGCAATTTGTCAATTTCGCGCCCGCCATGTCCGCGCACGCGGTTTGGCACCAACCGCCAGGGCATGTGATATATCGACATTGTTTTGCTCCTCTATTCCAGACTTCCACCATTCATCGTCAGTACCACCTTGAAAGCCTCGCGCGACTCCAGCAAGCGTACGCCCTCGGCCACGTCCTCCATCGGCATCACATGGCTATAATAGTCGGACGCCCTGATAAAGCCCGATTGCATCAGGGCGATGACCTCGTCGTGAGTGCGATGCTCTTTATAGGGGTAAGAGAGCATCATGATGTGCGTGTTGTTTGGCAAGTCGAACAGACGGAACTGGGCCTTGTCCTCGGGCAATACGCCGACAACCGCCAGTTTTCCGCCGGGTTTGAGCCATTGCGTGCCCTGCCGGATGATGTCCGTCGATCCCACCGCATCCACGACCACGTCGAATTTGCAACCCTCTATTTTGCGCATATCGCCCTGCTTGGCGTTGAGGGCCAGTGTCGGCTTTGCGATCTGCATCACCCGTTCGAGGCGGTCCTGATGATGGCCCACCACGACGATGCTTCTCGGCTTATACGCGCCCGCAAAGTGTGCCAGCCCCATGCCCACCGAGCCGTCCCCATAGATGAGCACGTCCATGCCCGCAACGATGCCGATGTTCCTGACCGCCGACAGGGTCTCCTTGAACGACAGAATCATCGCGCCGTCCACATACGAGATGTCGCCGGGGAACGCCTGGCAATAAAAGTCCTTTGGGTCGTCGCAACGATGAGAGTCGCTGTGTTCCACAACATCTGCCTGGATGGTGGCGATATCCGGCGCAACCGAGTATTCCGTCATCGCACCATACGTGATGTGGAAGCGGCGATCCGGGATGCGGCCCATATTGGAAAAGGGAACCATCACACGGTCGCCCAGCTTGAAATTCCGCACCTTGCGGCCCACTTCGACGATCTCGCCAACCGCCTCATGACCCAGAATGGCAGGATAACGGAATGGGTTTTTGGGGTTCTGCGGGTGATTGCCGTGGATGAGCTTGAGATCCGTGCTGGAGCAGATGCCGCATGCCTTGACCTTGACCAAGCATTCATAGTCATTCCAAACCGGCATAGGAACGTCCATCACCTGGATGACATGCGGCTCCGTAATCAAAACTGCTTTCATTCGGGCAGTCCTTCCCTTCGGATGTTGCTTGCGTTACATGGCTTCATGTTCGGTGCGCTGAATGATCTCGTTTTGCTGATGAAAATCGAGATTGACAAAGTACTCGCAGAATCCGGCGATGCGCACGACGATATCACGGTGCGCCTGCGGGTCTTTTTGTGCCTCGATCAGATCCTCCTGGCGAACAAAATTGACCTGTATCTGGGGGCCGCCGCTCGCAAGGTAGGCTTTCAGCAGATGCTTGAGGGAAAGAACGCCCGCATCCGTGTCAAAAACAGAGGCGCTGACCTTGCAATTGATCGCGCAGGCGCCGGTCAGATAGCGGTAATCGAGCTTGAGCAGCGAATTGAACAACTTCGTTGGCCCCTCGGCATCCTTACCCTGTACGGGACCCACGCCGTCGGAGAGCGGCTCGCCCGCTCTGCGCCCATCGGGCGTGGCCCCGGTGATCTCACCAACGGCCACATGCGAGGTGTAGCCGAAATAGGAATTGACAAAGCGGCCTTCCGAAGGATCGACATTCAACGCATGGACGGCCTCAGTTGCGGTATTGAACAGCAGGGCTGCGATGCCGTCCGCAGTGTCACTGTCGTTGCCGTATCGGGATGCAGCGTTGCTCAGCTTGAGACGCAGCGCCTCCTGCCGGGCGAAATTGTTGTGAACCGCGTCTGTCAGTTCGCGCAGGCTGAGCGCCTTCTGCTCGTACACCATCGACTTGATGGCGCTGAGCGAGTCCGTCGCCGTCGCAAGTCCCATGCCGCCCACCGCAACCTGAGCCGGAAGCTCAATGCCTCCGTGGTTCATATCCCTGCCCACTTCCAGGCAATTTAGCAGAAGCGTGGAGCCAAACGGATCATAGTCGTCGGCAAACCGCCGCGCAACGGCTGCTCGCGCCTCTGGCGTGCCCATCGCAGCAACTTTTGCTTTGATGCGGGCAATCAGCTCCGCCATCAAGTCGTCGAATGTCGCGAGCGCCAATCGGCCTTCGCAGTGATCGGTAAGCATGCCATCCAGCAGTTCCGGATAGTTGACAGAGCCGCCCTCCGCATGGGTCCAGTGCGCTTGGCGGTTCTGGATAAACATCTCCACGCAGCCCATGTTGAAATAGTCCCGCGCATATTCCGCAGGATACCCGAGCCGCATGAAGTTCGGAATCCATACATCGTCGTTGATGAGCATGGGCATGCCAAAGCCCATCCGGATGGTCTTGACCGCTTCGTCATAGGCCCATTCGGGCGTGAGCGCTTTGCTGACGCGCAGTGACAGGTTCGGGTATGGCATTGACACCTCGCGCGCCGCTTCGAGCGTGAGCCGCGTCAGTACATTTGCGGCATCTCGGCCACCCGGCGTCGTCCCCCCCAGCGCAAGGCTTTGCACCGTGCGCATCTTGGGCTCGTTGACTTTGAGGATCATGTGGGTGATCAACTCGCGCGCTTCGTCGTCCGTGAGGATGCCCGCTGCCTTGTCCGCCTCATAGAAGGGACACATATATTGATCAAACCGGCCGAACGAGAGCGCGGAACCGAGCTGTGTATTGGCGATGATATGCGTGATCCACATCAGCTGCATCGCCTCGCGAAAACTCGTCGCCCGCTCGGTCGAGACCGTGTTGAGAACCTGCGCCACTTCGCGCAGCTCGGCAGCGCGGGCGCTGTTCTGCTCTGCGGCGGCGGCACACAGATAGGCATCGGAATAGCGCCGGATATAGCGAATCGCTGCCTCGATGGCCATCTTTGCAGCTGCATAAAATTCGGTTTTGTCACTGTCGGCGTCATGCTCTGCCCGCGCCAACCGGCGGTTGATGTCATCCAGCAGCGCTTGATAGCCCTTGTTGATGATGAACCCGTAATTCAGGTTCAAATGGTGTGCGGCATACCACGGCAGCGCTTCAATGGTTTTCATCGTGTCGTCGCCGTACGGGAACACAAAATGCAACTCCAGTGTCTTTGCGATGGCCTGTGCGCTGATGGCGTCCGAGTCCGCGTACGCCTGCTGCACGAACTTGATGATCTTCTGAATGTTGGCGAAGCTGATGTTCGCATCGTAATGATCGCGCGCCATCAACCACCTGGTGCGGTTTTTGGCCGAAGTCTCTCTGCCAATCGCATCCGCGATCACGCGATGCGCCTCGGCCAGCTGATGCTCGTAGGACGGCTCCGGGGCGACCGGCCACATGCCCAGTATGGAACCACCGAGCTTTTCCGCAGGCAGCACAGCCAGGTCAACATGATCCAGAAGGAAGGCGAATGCCTTCGCGCGCCGGATCTGGCGTGGCTCGCCGGTTGTGGCTTTGAGGGACTCTGCGATGAGGGGAAAGAAGGTGGTTTTTCTCACGCCTTCATCCCAAAGGCGCTGAACGGATTGTTTCAGCGCTTGAACGCCGGTGGCATCTTGGCTTGACATGATCGTCTCCTCCTTGGATTCACCGCAGCACAGGGCGCACGGCGCACGGGTTTCAGTAGCTCACCTGGAGTATGGCGACAAACCGAAGCTGCCCGGTCGCATCCAGGCAGCTCCGCGTTGCCATTTTTATTCGGTCTGCCTTATCTCATCCGATCGGCGTAAGCCTTGAGCTGTATGCCCAGTTCTGCGAGGTATTCGTCCAATCCGGCATCGACCATCTTTTGCTTGTATTCCGCGATGGCCGCGACCGGGTCGTCAAACGCGCCCACGGTCAAAGGATTGTAGTACTGAATCTGCAGGTTTTCCAGCACAGCCTGGACATTCTTCACCGCCGAGGCATCGATGGCAAAGCCGTTGAGCAGGAAGTTGTATTCATGCGCGCGCCAGTTCTGCTCGATGTCGATATAGGTCTGAGGCATGGTCTCAGAGACGCGCTGGAAGTCGGTCTGCCAACCCCACTGGCAACTGCCGTTTGCCGGGAATCCCTTCGCACCGGGGAGCGTCGCGTATTTGTCGTCGCCGACGGCCTCCCAATGTGTGCCCTCAATGCCGTAGTTGGACCAATCCCACAGCTGCTTGTCGGTGCGCAACTCTTCCTGCACCATCAGGCAGCGCTCCCAGTTTTTGGAGTTGGGCGAAATCGCAACGCCGTCGCGGTAGGGGGTTGGGAAAAAGACAGAGCTTTCGGTGGTGGCGGGATCATAGATCTCCGGCTTCCACTCTGGATTCTCTTCCATAACGGTATTGTATGCGTTCAGGATGTTCACATTCCAGGCAAACATGGCGGATTTTCCGGCAATAAACGCCTCGCCGCTGCCGCTGGAGTTCTTTTTGGAGGCCGCGTCGCTGGGGATGATGCCGCTGTCACGCCAATCCTTCATCATCATGCAGAATTCCACAAACTTGGGATCGTCGAGCATCAGGCTGTAGCCGGCCTGTTCATCTTTGATTGCGCAGGCGACAAAGGCCGGGGTGAAGGTGACGAGGTCGTTGTGCTGTTGATAGAACACGCTGCTGATCATGCCGCCGCCCTCTTCTACCTGATAGGGCACGATGGCATCTTCCTTTTCGGCGACCGTATGCAAATACAGATTGAGGTTCTCCAAGGTATTGCACTCGGGCAGACCGTACTTTTCGCGCAAGTCGCCGCGAATGAGCACGACCGTGTTATAGTCAAATGCGCGAGCGCTCTTGGGGAAGGTGTACAGCTTGCCGTTGACCAGGTTCTGCTTGATGGCGGCCTCCGGCAACTGTGCATACGCGCCGGGCGCGTACGTGGTGAGCATGTCCGTGGTCAACTCCATGAACGCGCCCTTGGTGGAGAGCACCTGATAGACCGGCGTCGTCCAGAACGCGGTGTAGCATTGATCAAATTCTTCGCCGGAGGCAAACAAGAGCTGATACTTTGTCGCCGCGTCGCTCCACGGAATGTACTCGATGTCCAGCGTTGTGTTGAGACGTTCTTTGAGGACTTCGTTGATCTTGCCGTACACCATGTCTTGGTCTGTGGGCGTATCGCCGAGCAGCCATGTCTTCAAGGCGACCTCTTGGGAGAGGTCAACGCCCTTGACAACCAAGCCCTCGGCCGGAGCGGTTGTCGCGAAGGCCACGTTCAGCATCAGCGCCAGGGCCAGGATCAGAACCAGTCTCCGTATTGTCCGTTTCATTCTCAATGTCCTCCTCGTTTTGATGGATATGACGACGCGTACTATCCCTTTACCGCACCGATGGTCAGACCCTTGACGAAGAACTTCTGAACAAAGGGATACAGCAGCAGGATAGGACCGGTAGCCACCAGGGCCATGGCATTCTTGACCGTCTCCGTCGGTATCGTGCTGACGTTGATGTTGGCGCCCTTGGCAATGGCCATTTTCAGGCCCTCCATGGAACTGAGCATGCGGTAAAGTGAGTATTGCAGACTAAAGAGATGGTCCTTGGAGATAAACATCATGGAGAGGTACCAATCGTTCCAGTAGCCCAGGGCCACAAACAGCGCGATGGTCACAATGGCTGGCAACGACAATGGAATGATGAGCCGAAACAAGATGGTAAATTCGCCGGCACCGTCGATGCGCACGGATTCTTCAATGGCCTCGGGCAGACTGGACATGAACGAGCGAATGATGATCAGATAAAACACATTGAACATGTACGGAATGATCATCGCCAGTATGTTATTTTTCATCTTCAAATATGAGACCATCAGAATGTACCACGGTACCACACCGCCGCTGAACAATGTGGTAAAGAAAAAATAGAAAGAGAACTTGTTGCGCCAACGAAACCGCCTGTTCGCCAGCGCGTATGCGGCCATGGTCATGAAAAACAGGGATGCGAGTGTACCCACCCCCGTCACAAAGATGGTTATACCATAGGCGCGGAGGATGGATGAGGGGTTTTCCATGATGATTCGGTACGCCTCTGTGGTAAATCCCCTCGGAAAGATGCTATATCCATGGCGCATGATCTCCGTTTCATCAGAAAAGGACGCGGAAATCAGCATCACAAAGGGAAACACGCACGCGAAGGCAGCAATGGTGACCATGCCATAGGTCAGAATGTTGAAAAACAACCGGTCCTTCGTCATCTTGCGCACGCATGACACCTCCGATCAAAACAGGGCGTAATCGGGTTCGATCTTTCGGATCACCGCATTGAAAATCATGATGAACACAAACCCGAACACCGACTGATAAGAGCCTGCGGCGGCAGCCATGCCATAGTCGCTGTTGTTGAGCAGCGAGCGTATGACGTAGGTGTCGATGACGTCCGTCGTCTCAAACAACAAGCCGTTGTTTCCGGTCAATTGGTAGAACATTTGGAAGTCGCCCTTAAAAATCTGTCCAACGCTGAGCAACACCAATGTGATAATTGTTGGTTTCAGGGCGGGAAGTGTGATGCTGCGGGTCATCTGAAAGATGTTGGCGCCGTCGATCATCGCAGCTTCGTAGAGCGAGGTGTCGATGCCCGTGATGGCGGCCAGATAGATGACCGACCCATAGCCCAGCCATTTCCATGATTGGATAAAGACGATGAGAAAAGGCCAGATTTGGGGAGAACCGTACACATCCGGACGCGCAAGGCCCAGCGATTGCATCAGGGTTGGAATCATGCCGTAGTCCCTGTTGAGGATGTCGAACAGAAACCCGCCGACGAGCACCCACGAAATAAAATAGGGCAGAAAGATCAGCGACTGCGTGAGTTTCTTGTATCGAACGCGGCGCATTTCTGACAGGGAGATCGCCACGAAGAGCTGCATAAAGTTGCCGACAACGATGAACGCAAGGTTGTACAGCAGTGTGTTTCTCGTGATGCGGAGCGCAGCCCCGCCGATGAAGAAAAACCGGAAGTTTGTCCACCCATTCCATGGGCTTTTGAACATGCCAAGCGAGAAGTTATACTCTTTAAAAGCAAGGATAATGCCGCTCATCGGAATGTAGGAAAAGACAAAGAAATAAATCACCGCAGGCGCCAGCATCAACAGCATGGTCCTGTTGCGTCCAAGTTCCCGAACGAAAGCCACAAAAGGATTCGATGTTCGCCGCGGAGAAATCTGTGTCAACACAATCACCGCTTTCAAAGACCTGCATCAGCATACATTTGCATATGTTCGATCGATACTCATGAAACGAACCGCTTTTGGGCACACTGCGCAATGTCATTTGACGAGGGCGGAAGACAATATTTTTAATTTTTCCGATAATCCTTGTTTACATTACATTATATATGTTGCTACCAACGCTGTCAATAGCTGTTTACGGGGATTGCACGGCAACCACGGGAACGCCGCTGCGACCCAATCGTGTCATGCTCCATTGGCGCTCACGATAACAAAAATGGCTTACTGGCAGCACAAGGCGGCAAGCCTGCTACCTATGCCAGCCTGCGGCCTCTTTGCCACTCCTCCTGTTCAGTTCAATCCCTCAATCCGTTTCATCCGCAACATCCGCTTGTACCGATCCAGCAGCAGCCGATCGTGCATGGCACGGCTGGCAATGCGCGCACTATTCCCCTGCGACGAACGCCGCCAGATCGTCCAGCACTTCAGCAGGGATCTGCGCGGGCAGGTTGTATTCCTGGAATGCGCCGGACAGGCCAGTCGCAGTCGATGGCATGAACGCGTGGTTGAGGCCTTCGTACAGTCGGAACCGCACGTAGTCCTCGTCCTTCAGCCCGTCCTGATACGCTTGGTAGTCTTTGGCCGCGTACACCTGATGGTCGTTTGCACCTTGGAGGATCAGCGTGGGGATGCGCAGTTCCTTGATCAGGCTCATGTTGTCGTGCCTCTGCATCTCCCACAGGTAGTACGCGTTAAACGCGCCGCCGTAAAGCGGCTCATGCGCCTTTGCGGCCGCCTCGTCCAAGGCGTACAGCGCCTTCGCCTGCTGATACCAGTCCTCGTACATCTTCGCCATGTCCGGCGCGTCCGTCCCCTGGATCAAGTTCATCTCCTGATCGTACAGGATGTCTGACAAGTTCCTGGGCGTGCCCGCCATCAGCGCCATCCCCG
>JAVBND010000062.1:0-16953 GCA_031551775.1 Eubacteriales bacterium
CATGCATGAAGACATGATTGACCGTTTCGAATCCCAAGGCCGCAGCATCACGCGCAACGCGAATCAGATCATGCTGCAAGGCAAGAAGATCGAATCCCAACTCAACTACCTGGAAACGTCTGTTACGGGCATTTACGCCTGTCTGAACGTAACCGATGACGTTGTGATGAAGCTTGCGAAACAAACCGGTTTCGAGAACGTCGCTGAATAGAGCCACGTAACCTCCGAGAGGATCACCCGCGCGGTGGTCCTCTTTTTTGACCCATTTTTATACCTATAACCACAAAGAAAGGCGGTAATTCCATGGAATTCAAGGTATACGTAGCGAATCTCGGGTTGCTACGACACCTCGAAGCTCGGCAACTTAGTCGGCCAGTGCGGCCAGCGCTCAGCCCTGCGCGCATTCGGTGGTGCAGGCGGTTTACGTCGCCCAGCACAATCACCAGGCAATCATCGTGCTTGGGTACCTCACCGGCGACGACGCCAACCGCGAATCCAACGACGCCATCTGCCGCCGCACGCTGCTCACCGGCATCCGCGACCACTGGGGGCTGCTCAGAAAGCAGGTGGCGGCATGAACCATTTATTATGCCTGCTCTCGCGCTGGCTGGCGGTTTTATGGGGATGAATTCCGGTTCATCCCCTTGTTGTTTCCTGTAATCCATGCTATAATCATTTCAAGGAGCTGATACCATGAACAACGAAGAAATGATCCTACAGATGCTTACCCGCATTGAAGCGGATGTCTCGACACTTAAAACAGACGTCAAAGTCCTTGACGCCAAGGTAGACAAGAGCTTCGCTGAACTGAACGCAAAAGTGGATAAGAACTTTGCGGACTTGGCCGACTCCCAGGCCCACATCACCGAAGTGGTAGGCGCGGCGCTCGGAGATTTGCCCGCCAGCGTCCAAGAGCTTAAAGACGTCACCCAACAGCTTACCTACGACTACGTATTGGTCAAGAAGCGCATCGCGCTATAACCATTCGCAAGGCGGACTCCATCACGGAGCCCGCCTTTATTTGTCTGAAAACGCCAGTTTTCAGACAAATTTTTATGCGCATGCGTGAATTTCCACTCTCAAACCGCAATACAATTCGCTCGGGATGATACAACCGATTTTTTCGCCCATATTGGGCTTGTGTGTTTGTCGGCGGCGGCGTATAATGGTGAAAACCGACAAAGGAGGGCGACAGTTGGTTAATCTTACCGATATCGCGCGCGAGGTGGGGGTGAGCGTATCCACCGTTTCACGCGTATTGAACAACACCGCGCCCATCAGCGAAGCTACGCGTCGGCGCGTTTTTGATGCCGCCAAACATCTGGGCTACAACAAACGGCCCATGGACGCGTTGCCTGACGACAACAACAATGCCGTTGGCATCGTTATCCCCGATATGATGTCGGATTATTACACCGGCGTGGTCAATTCGCTGACCGAGCAGTTCCTGACGAAAAAGCTGTCCGCCATCCTTTCGGTTTCCCGTTTTGATCCCGAAGAAGCCATCCGGGCCGTGCGCATGTTGTACAACTGCCGCGTCAAGTGCTTGCTGATCATCATCGATGATTGCGAGGAAGTGTCCGAGCGCTTGATTCAGGTCGTGCGTTTAACCCATCTGCCCACCATGTTCATTACCGGAACGTACATCTCGGAGATGGACTTTGATTGCCTGTACATAGACGAGGAACGCGGCAACGCCATGGCCGTTGAGCATCTGCTGCACCGGGGGTATACGCACATCGGTTTCTTGGGCGAAACCTTCACCGTCAATCGCCGCGATGTGTTCTTTCGCACCATGCAACGCTTCGGCATGCCGGTCGATCCCGATTTCGTGCGCATGGGCGAGGAGCGCGCCGAGCGGGGCGGCTATCTGCGCATGAAGGAAATTCTGGCGCTGCGCGGATTGCCCGACGCGGTTTTTGCCAGTTATGACCAGATGGCGATCGGCGCGATTCACGCCATTCGCGAGGCGGGCCTGCGCATTCCGCAGGATATCGCCGTCATCGGTTTTGACGGCATCGCTTCCTCCGGCTATATCGAAGGCGGCTTGACCACCATTTCATGTCCCTATGAGGACATGGCCTCCATCGCCATGCGCATCCTGCTCAAACGCATGGAAGCGCCCTACAGCCAACCGCAACAAGTCGCCATAAAACCCATCCTTTCGGTGCGCAGAACTACGTAATTTGCATAATTTGCACGATTTTCTCGCCATGTTAATGCAAATTCAGATTGTTTCTTGCATTGTGTCCGTGTTATATTGTTTACATCAAGTGAACCCACAAGGCGATGAAAAGCAAAACGTGGGCTGATGTTCAATGCGCCAAAGTGGCGCGGCACGAACCCAATGCCAAAGAAACAGGAGATGCGCCATGAAAAGAACGGTTGGATTTGTATGCTTCGGTGAAATCAATACGCCCTATGAGCGGCTCCAAATGAAGCATGCGGCCGCACTCAAAACGCTGTCTACGCTCAATGTCGAGATTGTCGATGCCGGAATCGTGATCGATGACCCTGATTACAAAACGGCGGACGCCGCCATTGCCGCCCTTCGCGGAACCAACTTCTCTTCCCTGATCCTATGCCTTGCCGGATGGGTTCCCACCCACGCGGTCATCCGCGTGAGCGATGAATTTCGCCAACTGCCGGTTTTGCTGTGGGGGTTGT
Source organism: Eubacteriales bacterium (assembly GCA_031551775.1). GTDB lineage: Bacteria > Bacillota > Clostridia > Christensenellales > Aristaeellaceae > Anaerozeibacter. The sequence goes on from JAVBND010000062.1 coordinate 2,668, forward strand.
GCGGGTGGCTGGAAAACGGCCGCATCATCACCACCGCAGAGCAAGCCGGGACCGCGGCGCTGCGCCCGGCTCTTGAAGAATTGGGCTACCGCTTCAAGTTCGTCTACAGCGTCATCGGTGAGCCGGAGCCGGTCAACGCAATCGATTCTTTTCTACGCGCGGCCGGCGCCGCCTGGCAATTGCGCCACGCGCGCGTGGGAACGATGGGGTATCGGGACATGCTGCTGTACGGCACGCAATACGAGGGCAACTCCATGCGCGGACAAATCGGCGTGGAGGTGGAACCGTTTGAAATGCTGGAAATGATGAAAAACATCGAAACCCTGGACGATGAGAAAATTGCCGCCGGCATAGCGTTCGTTCGCGAGAATTGGAAAATTCAGGAGGCGTGCGATGACGGCATCATCGAAAAAGGCGTCAAGTACGCGCTGGCCATCGGCAAAAAGATTCGGGAGCGCGGCTATGACGCGGTGACGCTGCTGGATGTGGACGGCATGAAAAAGCTGTGCGGCTTTCCGCCCGCGATTGTCTTTATGCTCCTTGAGCGCTGGTACGGCGTGGTCACCACGCCCGAAAACGACGTGATGGGCAACGTGACCGAGCTGATGCTCCGCTACATCACCGATCAAAACGCGTTCTACATGGAATACTACGAGTTTTTTAAGGACAGCATGCTCATCGGCGTGCCGGACTACGTGCCGGTTCCAGCCATTGAGGGAGATGTCGAACTGCTGCCCACGGCGTTTGGGCTGCTTGAAAAATCGTTGCTCAACGTAAGCCGCGTAAAAACCGGTTGCGTCACGTGTGCGCGCCTGACCTATAAAAAAGGAAGGTACGCGCTGCACATGTATACCGCCGACGCGCAGGAACCCCCGGCCTGGAATGAATACGGGTGGGCGCCCCCCGCGCCGCAACTGCCGAGCCTGCGCGTGTATCCGGATTCCTGCTCGGTCGAGGCGTTTGCGCAACTTGTCAGCAGCCAACACGTGATCGTGAGCTACGGAAACCACACGGAGGCTTTGCGCGATCTGTGCAAGCTGCTCGATATTGAGGTCATGGGGTAAATCACGCAAAAGGAGGGAACCGCGCATGTCCTTCTCAATCAAAGCGCCGTTCTTTGAAATCGGACCTAAGGCTTATCTGTATGGCGAGGATGCGCTGGAGTTGGCCAAGGCCGCCGAAGCGGCTTCCATTGCCTACGGCGTAGCCTGCATCTTTACCCCCCAATTGGCCGACATCCATCTGATCGCGCAAAACACGACCGAGCTGCTCATTTGCGCGCAGAAGATTGATCCCATTGTCGTAGGCCGCGGTCAGGGCAGCGTCCTGCCCGAGGCGGTCAAGGCGGCGGGCGCGCACGGCGCGATGCTCAACCACGTCGAGTGCCCGTTGGCGCTGGCGCAATTGCGCGTCGGGATCAACCGGGCGCGCGAAGTCGGCCTGTTCTCCATCGTCTGCGCGGATTCCATCGCCGATTCCGCCGCAATCGCCCAGCTTGGTCCCGACATCATCGTGGCTGAACCTTCAGAGCTGATCGGCACCGCTACGTCCAGCGACGAAGAATACGTCCGCGCCTCTACCCAGGCGGTAAAGGCCATCAATCCGGGCATCTATGTGCTGCAGGGGGCCGGCATTTCAAGCGCCGAGGATGTCTACCGCGTCATTCGCGCGGGCGCCGATGCCACCGGCTCTTCAAGTGCTGTGTGCAAGGCGGCTGATCCTGAAAAAATGATTCGTGAAATGTTGGCGGCGGCACGTCAAGCCTACGACGAGCGCAGCGCCTGTTAGGGCGTGTTTCCAAAGGGAGAATTTGAAGCGCGGATATGGCGCAAAAGATGCCGGAAGTGCTTTTTACGGAATTTAGAATCGCACACTGGCCGCTAACGGAGGAAAAGCATGGAGGGAACCATTCTCGCGCTTGACTATGGCACCACCGCGCTCAAAGCCGCGCTGTATGACGAGAACCTGCGCCGGATCGGCATTACCAGCCGCGAATGGGCCTATCTCTACCCCGCGCCCTGCCGCATCGAGCACCCCGCAGAGGCATATTGGGCAAAAACGCTCAGCGCGATGAATGAATTGCTGGACCGCTTCGATTGCCGCCGATCGCTGATCGGCGTCAGCGTAACCGGACAGGCGGAAACGCTCATTGCTTTAAATCGGGATGGCGAAGCGCTTGGCAATGCCATCGTATGGCTCGACACGCGCGCGCAAGCGGAATGTGCGCGTATCTCTGGCGAGTTTCCCCCCGCCCAGTTGTACGCGGCGACCGGGAATACCGGTTTTGACCCGGTCATGCCGCTTGCCAAGCTCAACTGGATGAAGGCGCATGAGCCGGAACGGTACAAGACGGCGAGCACCTTCCTCCTGATCAAGGAGTACATCATCTATCGCCTGACCGGTCAGCGCGTGGGCGAGTATTCGGCGCAATCCTGCTCGGGTTATTTCAACATCGTCACCTGCGACTGGGCGCGCGACCTCCTCGCCTGTGCGGGCATCGACGAGGAAAAGCTGCCCCCGCTCTACGGTTCGCAGCATGTGGTCGGATGCCTGTGCGCCTCCGCCCGACAGGCGACCGGCCTTTCCGAGGGCATACGGGTGGTCAACGGAATGCTGGATCAATGCGCCTCGAGCCTGGGCGCGGGCGTAATCGACGGGACGCAGATCACGGAAACCACCGGAACGGTGCTTGCCATCGCCGCCGTACTCAATGACTTCGACCCAGGCAACGCCGACATGCTCGTGCTCAGGCACGGATTAAAAGAGCGCTATCTCGCGCTGCCCAATTGTTCGACCGCGGGCGTCCTGCTCAGATGGTTTCGCGACGAGTTCACGCCCGAGGGCACCGACTACGATGCCCTCAACCGTGAAATCCTTGCGCGCGCAAGGCCGGAAAGCGGGCTCATGTTTCTCCCGCATTTCGCCGGATATCTAAGCCCGGTCAACAACGCGCAGGCGCGCGGCGTGCTGTACGGATTGACGCTGGATTCGACCCGCGCCGATGTTGCGCTGTCCATCATGGAAGGCGTGGGCTTCCTGTTGCGCGAAAACCTCGAATTGCTCGAAAAGCGCGGCATCTGCTCAAAGCGGCTTGTATCGCTGGGCGGCGGTTCGCACAGCCCGGTCTGGCTGCGCGTCAAGGCCGATATTTTAGGCCGCGAGATGCTTACGCTTAGCGACGGGGAATCCACCGCGCTGGGCTGCGCGGCAAACGCCGCCATGGCGCTTGGCCTCATTGAACTTAAGGACTTTCCGGCGCTCGCCGTCACCGAAAGCATCACCCGCCCGACGAACGAAGGAATGAAAATCTATCGGCGCAAATATCAAAACTACCTGGCGCTCAATCAGCGCCTGGGCTTTAATCCGCCGGGCCAGGTCACCGAAGTCTAGATGGTGTTTACCCGAGATTTCCACGGGCGTGCTTCTCAAGGAATTTTAAGACACGCCCTGGCCAAGCTGAGACAAAACAATCAAAGGAGGAAATGTACATGGAATTTCAGATGGTTCAGAAGGAAATTGAGCTCAATTCGCGGGGTTGGATCCCGACCTTTCACGATATCTCGCGCGAGGTGCAGCAGATCGTGGCCGAATCCGGCATTCAAAATGGCACCTGCGCCGTCGTCTCCCATCATACGACCTGCTCGGTCATGGTTCAGGAGGCTTCCCACGACATCGACTCGTTTGATTTGGAATTTTTGCAGCACGACCTGCTCGACATCATGCGCAAGATGATTCCGGACTTCTCGGAAGAAGGACAGTACCGCCATCCCGGCCCCATCCACGCGCAATACGGCCGTCATGTGGGAGAGCCCGGGGACTTTACCAGCATGAACACCGACGGCCACCTGCGCAGTTGCTTCTTTGGCCGCAGTGAAACCATCACGGTCAAGGACGGCGCATTGGACGCGGGCGAATTTGCGCACATCTACTTCATCGATTGGGATCACGTGCGCGCCCGTCACCGCCAGGTGAACGTCACCGTCATGGGTACAACCGAAGCGATTGCGGACCGCAAGTTCAACGGCGGCGCAACGGTCAACACCCTGCGCAAATATACCCAGCAGGAGCAAGCCTACATGGATCAGTTTGATTTACAGCTCAAGGATCGCTGAGGCGCGGCGCGAGCACACACGGGAGGGAGTTGCGACAGATGGAAAAACAAAAATCCATGGGCAGGCGAATCGTTGAGAAAATGGTGGACGTGCGCGAGACGGGCGTACTGATGCCGCTGGTGTTGGCAATCATCCTCTTCACAATGAAGAGCGACCGGTTTATGACCGTAAACAACATCACCAACGTCATGCGCACCGCGTCCTTTACCATCATCACCGCCATCGGTCAGGCGTTCTTGATCATCGCCGGCAGCTGGGATATATCCGTCGGCGCCGTGTATTCCGCCTGCGGCGTTGCGGCGGCCGCCGCCATGTGCAATTTCGGCATTCCCATCATCCCTGCCGTTCTGATCGGGCTTGTGATCGGCGCCGTCTTTGGCGTCCTGAACGGTTTCCTGGTGCTCAAGATCAAACTACCGCCCTTTATCGCCACCATGGGCACGATGTACATCGCGCGCGGCATCTGTACCGGCTACACCAAGGGCGCGTCCATCTATCCCCTGCCCGAACCGTTCCTCGTCATCGGGCAGCAGGGCGTGGCGATGGGCGGATACGAGCTGCCCTTCATCATCATCATCGCGCTGGTCATGGCCGCCATCGCCGGGTTTGTGCTGCGCTACACCACCTATGGCCGCAAGCTATACGCCGTGGGCGGCAACGGCGAGACCGCACGGCTGGCCGGCATCCCCACCCTCAAGATCCGCTTTTCCGCGTTTGTGCTGACCGGCGTACTCGCGGCGGTCACCGGCATCCTCATGGCCTCCCGCGTCAGTTCCGCCCAGCCCAACATCGGCTCCGGTTTTGAAATGACGGTCGTCGCCGCTTGCGTCATCGGCGGCATCAGCATGGATGGCGGCGCCGGGTCCATCATCGGCGTGGTCATGGGCTCGATCTTCATGGCGATGATCGCCAACGGCATGACGCTGATCCATGTGGACGCTTACTGGCAACAGATGGTCATTGGCATCGTGCTCGTGTTCGCCTGCTCGCTGGAATACGTGCGCAACCGCATCCGGCTGAGCATGAACATCTAAGGAGGTGAGGCCTGTATGGGAAACGTTGTTCTCGAGATGAAGGGCATCACCAAGTCCTTCGGCGCGACCAAGGCCCTCAAGAACGTCTCCATCGATCTACTCGAGGGCGAAATCCTGGCCATCTGCGGGGAAAACGGCGCGGGCAAGTCCACGCTCATGAAGGTGCTCAGCGGGTCGTACAGCCACAATACCTACGAAGGGCAAATCCTGATCGGGGGCGCGCCCATCAGCTTTCGCACCCCCGCCGATTCCTCGGCCGCCGGCATCGAGATGATTTATCAGGAGATCAGCGTACATCTCGATCTGTCGGTTGCGGAAAATATCTTCCTGGGCCATGTTCCCACCAAGGGCGGCATCGTGCAATGGACACAGATGCGCGCGGACGCGCAAAAGTACATCGATATGGTGGGCCTCAAGGTACCCATCATGACCAAGCTGCGCGATCTGTCCGCGTCGCAGTGCCAGATGGTCTCCATCGCCCGGGCGCTGTCGCGCAATCCCAAGATCTTGGTGCTGGACGAGCCGACCTCTCCCCTAACCGACGCGGAAGTGGAAGAGTTGTTTGAAATCCTCTTCCGCCTGCGCAAGGAAGGCATCTCCTGCATCTACATCAGCCACAAGATCCGCGAAATCAAGCAGTTGGCGGACCGCGTCTGCATCATGCGCGACGGCTGCCACGTTTGGACGAAACCCACGTCTCAGGTCGAGGTGGACGAAATCGTCGAAGCCATGGTCAATCGCAAGATCGGCAATATGTACCCAAAAGAACAGGTGCCCATCGGCGAGGAAGTCTTCTCGATCAAGAACCTGCGCGTGCGCCATCCCTACAACCGCAAAAAATTCATCGTCGATGGCATCGACCTGTCGCTTCGCAAGGGCGAAATACTGGGCCTCGTGGGCTTGGTGGGCTCCGGCCGCTCCGAAACCGCAAACGCCATCTTCGGCTCAATCGAAAGTACCTATGACGCGCTCTTCATCAACGGCAAAAAGACCGACATCTCAGATCCGAGCGACGCCATCGGCAAGGGGTTGGCGCTGCTCAGCGAGGATCGCAAGGTCAACGGCTTCATCCCTACGATGGACATCAAGCGCAACATCTCGCTTTCCAGGCTCGACAAGATCTCCCGCAACGGTCTGATTCAGGAGCAGGACGAGCGCAAGTTCGGCATGCACTACATGCAGGCGCTCTCGGTCAAGGCGCGCAGCGAACGAGACATGGTCACCAGCCTCTCCGGCGGCAATCAGCAAAAGGTCGTGCTCGCCAAATGGCTGATGGCCGAGCCCCAAATCCTGCTGCTGGATGAGCCGACGCGCGGCATCGACGTGGGCGCCAAGGCGCAAATCTACCGCATCATGACCGACCTTGTAAAGGGGGGCATGTCCATCCTCATGATCTCATCGGAACTGCCGGAACTGGTTGGGATGTGCGATCGATTCCTCTTGCTCTCCGGCGGCAAAATCCGCGCCGAGATGACCCGCGAGGACGCCGACGAGGAAGCGTTCCTGCGCATCTGTTCCGGCGCAAGCGCGTGACATCCGCGCGACCCTTAGGCGGTAATGCCCGAAGGCATAAGCACAATAAACAAGGAGGGACCCACCATGAAGAAACTGACCGCACTGGCTCTGACACTTATGTTGATCCTCGGCATTGGATCGACCGCACTGGCCGCCGAACAGCCCTACATCATCCTTGTCAACGCGCTCATCGGCCACCCTGTTTATGAACAGCAGGCGGAAGCCGCGCGCAAAGCCGCCGAAGAGTACGGCGTGAACCTGGAAATCATTGGGCCGACGTTTGGCACGAACACCATCGTAACCGATTACCTGAACGCCATGGAAACCGCCATGCAAATGGCCCCCGACGCGATCATCTGCGAGCCGTTCGATCCGTCGCTGTTCGACGTTTTCCACCGCGCGGCGCAGGCTGGCTACCCGCTGTTCCTGACCTCCAACCTGCTGGAAAACCAGGATGATTTTGTCGCGTGGATCGGCACCGACAACTACAACTACGGCCTCAGCGCCGCCGACATGATCGCCGAGAAGACCGGGGGCAAGGCCAACATCTGCGTGGTCATGGGCGAACTTGCCACCACCAACCAAGCCGAGCAGCGCCAGGGCATCCTCGACCGCATCGAAGAGAAATATCCCGACATGAAGGTGCTCAACACCGTCGCCGACAAAAACGACCTGAGCATTGCCATGACCGAAGCCGAGAACACGCTCAACGCCTATCCCGATGTCAACGTGTTCGTCATGCTGGAGTCTACCGGCGGCCCGGGCGTCGCGCAAACCTGCAGCGAAATGGGGCGCGACGATGTGCTGATCCTGGACATCGACGCGGTAGAAGCCACCATCGACAACATCAAGTCGGGCAAGGTGTGGGCGACGCTGGCGCAGAACTTCTACAAGCGCGGGTATGAATCCATTCGCATGGCCTATGAATACCTCAACGAAGGTGAAAACACCACCTTTGCCAAGATGAACGACTCCGGCACGGTACTGATCGACGAATCCAACGCAGACAGCTACGAAGAAGACCTGTGGGGCGCGATCGTCTACAAGGGAACCGATTGGCCCGCGAAGTAACCATTGGCATCCAAGGATTGTGTGCAGGGGACACGCCAAGCGTGTCTCCTGCGCGTACGATTTGAAGCAAAAGGAAGCGTAATGACATGAAGAAGCTGAAGGTCGGCTGGGCGCAGGCCAGCATCACCACCCATCGCCCGCTGGTCATGCTTGGGCAGATGTACCACCGCGTATCGGAATATGAACACGACCCGATCACCGCAACTGCGCTGGCACTGGATAATGGTGACGCCCAGGCGGTGATCGTCTCGATGGACATGACCGAATGTCCGCTGCATCTGAGCGAAAAGCTGCGCCCCTTGCTTGCGGGCGTCGATGGCCTCAAATTCGAATCCATCACCATGGGCGTGACGCACAGCCACAATTCGTCGGATTACCATTCGGACTTTCTGCGCGAGGACAACGAGCGCGTGTATGGAGATGAAATCTTGCCCGAGATCAAGCTGGGCGAGGATGTGCTCTGCGGCGAGGAAGCCTCTTGCTTTTTGGCCGAGCGCGTTTCTGACATCATCGCGCGCGCTTGGGCGGGCCGGAAATTGGGCGGCATCGCCTTTGCGCACGATTACGCGGCTGTGGCTTTTAACCGCCGCCCCGTGTTCCGCTGTACCGATAGCGTGGAAACCGTCATGTATGGCGATTGCTCGCGCGCCGACTTCCTGCGCTTTGAAAACGGGACCGACACTTCCGCCGAAATGCTCTATACCTTTGACGAGGATTGCCGCCTGACCGGTATTGCGGTCAACATCCCCTGCCCTTCGCAGGTGTATGAACTGCATCGCTTTATCACCGCCGACTATTGGTGCTACGCGCGCTCGGCCATACGCGAGCGCCTGGGCAATGTGTACATCCTCCCGTTGTGCGGCGCCGCGGGCGATCTGGCGCCGATCGACTTGGTGCGCATCAGCAAGGACAACCAGCAAGCGCTCCTGGATTGGGGCCGTCAGGCAAAAGAAGTGTTTCGCAATTTTGACATGACGCGCGAATGCGAAGAGATCGCAGGCCGCATCAGCGATTGCGTCGCGCGCGCTTACCGAACAGCGCGCAACTACATCGAATTTACGCCGGTGTTCCGCCATGAAGTGATCCCCATGACACTGCCGCTGCGCCTCGTGTCCCAAAAGGAATACGAACACGCCGCCGCCGAGGTCGAGCGCATCAAGCAAACCTTCTCCCCGGAAAACCGCATGGCAATGGAAGACGTCGTGGCCGCGTTTGACCCGCAAGGAGATGTCTTGCGCTGGCGCGTGCAGCAGGAGACGCAATCCTACGCCTTTCAGTGCCACGTCATGCGCCTTGGAAACGCCGCGCTGGCCACCAATCCCTTTGAGCTCTTCCACGAATTTGCCCTGCGGATGAAAGCGCGCGTCAAAGCGCGGCAGCTCTTCATCGTACAGCTGTCAAACGGCCTGGGCGGGTACCTGCCCACCGAGCTTGCCGTTCAAGGCGGCAGCTATTCCAGCAAACCCGCATCCACGACCTGCGGCCCGGAAGGCGGAGACATGCTGGTGGAAAAAACCGTTCAAGCCGTGGACGCATTGTTCAAAGATTGACCGCCGGTTCGCGCGGCAAAATCCCCGCCCGTGGCGGAGATTTCAAGCCGCGCCGCAAAGCGCAGCAGTGCCCGCCTGTCATTCGACTTGCGGGCACCTAAATATATTCGATTGTGGAGATATTCCGAACCTCCTTTTTTAATTGGCTTGCCTCGCCCTGAATTCATCAATATCCCTATTATAGGGGATCGTCGTCTGGATAGCCTATGTACCATGCGCATTTTTCACTACCAGGAGTCGTACTTCCCTAAGAAATGCTCACAATTCAACGGTTCCAGTCTTTGAGTGATTCAGCGACTATATGCAAGGGCGAAGCAAGCTGCAGATCGTTCAATGGATTCACGACTGTCCAATGGTATCGCCCTCCTCCCGAGCCATGTATTTCCTTGCGCATTCCAGCTTGTCCGGTTACTCCTATGGGGGCCCGATGCCTTTTGGGGTTCACCCGATCAGAACCGTTTGAGGTCGCTTGGTTCCCTGGAGTCCTGAAATACCGCGGATACCGGAGTCTGCCTTGGGTAGATCCCTGGTTCTCGATGGACCTTTGACCTGGTTACCGTGTTAATGAACTGGGTACCTGGTTTGCCGGTTTCCTGAGTTCGTCGGGCCCCCTTGGGTCTGTCCTGTTCCTTGGCTCACCTAGATCATAACACAGGGTTCGCCCCCGCGTCAACGCACAAAATTAACAAAAATAATGTTAATTCTTCGGGCACTTTTTGTGGCGCTCGCCATTTCAAAGAGAATCTGTTATAATATGCGGCACGAATACAGCGCGGCAATCCCCCCCAAGACTCGGCGATGAGAGGATGATTCCCACGAGTGAAACGATAAGACCCCATAAAATAGCGCGGGGCGTCTTGACGAAGATCAAAAAGTTTGCCCTATACATCAAGAGTGGCTCTCTTTCTCCTCGCACGTACCATGTGATCGACGATAAGAAGCTGATCTATTTGACCATGTACAAGGCGGCCTGTTCTTCGATCATGGCAAGCCTTTACGCGCTGCCGCCCAAGGAACACTACCTCAGGATTCACCATACCGTGGGCAAGGTGGAGAACGCGGTGCTCGACATCGGCCCCCATGACTATCCCGGTTACTATCGTTTTACCTATGTCAGGAATCCCCTTGAGCGGCTGGTTTCCTGCTACGAGAACAAGTATCATTCCGACAAAAAGCTGCTGGCGGATGGCGGCATGCGCCAGATGTACTTTGACAGTTATCTGTTTGGATACCTCAAAAAAGACCGGGGGTTTGCCGAATTTGCCAAGCGCGTATCGCGCATTCCCGACCGGCTTGCCGACCGCCACTTCATCCGGCAAACTTTCCTCACCCATGACCGCAAGGGCAAGTGTACGCTTGATTTCGTGGGCCGGTTCGAGGAACTGCCCGGCGCTTTTGAGCCCATCCGCGAGAAGTTTGACCTCGCGGCGCTCAAGACGTACAACGCGACTGACAAGGGCAATTGGATGGACTACTACGACCTGGCGACCGCCAACCGCGTGATCAAAAGATACAAACGCGACATTGAATCATATGGGTATGAAAAAGAGGCCGACCAACTGATTCGGTATCTTGCAATGAAGCAGGTTCACGGCCAGTAAACACCACAAAAAAGCGCCCCGGGACTTTGTTTCCGGGGCGCCGCTTATTGGTGAGTTCGCTTATTGGTGGGCCTACGGCATTCGGCTTGAGCTTGAGCTCGAACCTGATTTCTGCTCGGTCATCATCTGGTTGAACAGATCCTTCTCCGGCAAGTCTTCCGCATCGTCCTCGGGGAAGGACTCAAGCTCGCTGTCGTCAAAGTCCGCGTCATAGTCCTCGTCCTCTGTGGGATCGTAATCTTCGCCTTCCGCGTAGGGATCAAAGCCGTAATCGGAGTAGTCGTTATAACCCACAGTGTCCTGCGGGACCTCCCACGGCGGGTTTTCCTCGCCCGTCATCCCCTTCCAGACCACGCGCACGGTATCTGCGATCATGTTTGGGTTGCGCGCGTATTCGTAAACCTCATAGCCCAAAACGCCGATTGAGGCAATCAGCACGAGGGTCGCGAACATGGTCAGCAGCACGCGCTTGGCCCTGTGCGCGTTCGTCAGCCGCACGGCCATGCGCAGAAAACCGCCAATGGCAAAGGCCAGCCCCACGACGGGCAGCCAGCACAGGAGCAGCCCCGTCAGCGAACGCGTAAAGGCTTTGTTCATGGCGCGATTCTCGTCGCGCTCGTGGCTTTTGGAAAACGTCGGCATGCTTTAACACCTTTCATTACGGGATGGCGACAACGTTTATTATAACAGATCGCGGGCGATACGGCAATACAAGCGGAAAAACGGCGCGCAAACGCCTCTCTTTTCGACGGAACAAGCCGGCATAAGTTCCATGCGCGGTTTAAAAAATCCGCCCTTGCGCAAGGCGCAAAGGCGGACTCGGTGCCAGTTATGCCCTGAAATAATCGCTCGCCGCGCGGAACATGTTCAGATCGTAGTTGCCCGGCACGTTGACGTAGAGCGACCTGCCCACGCGCTCGGAATGGGCCATCTTGCCCAGCACGCGCCCGTCGGGCGAGGTGATGCCCTCGATGGCGTCAACCGAGCCGTTGGGGTTGAAACGCACGTCCATGCTGAGATTGCCCGCATCGTCCACGTACTGCGTGGCGATTTGCCCGTTTGCGGCAAGGGCCGATATGACCTCTTCGCTCGCGACAAACCGGCCTTCGCCGTGCGACACCGGCGCGGTATAGCTATCGCCAAGCTTCGCGTACATCAGCCATGGCGAGGCGTTCGACGACACGCGCGTTCTCACAAGGCGAGACTGATGCCGCCCGATTTCATTGAACGTCAGGGTAGGCGCGTTTTCATCGGGTTCGCGGATTTCCCCGTAGGGCACAAGTCCCAGCTTGATCAGCGCCTGGAAACCGTTGCAAATGCCGCCGACCAAGCCGTCGCGCTCGCCGAGCAACGCCTGCAGCTGATCGCGGATCAGCGGGTTTCTGAGGAACGCGGTGATGAACTTGCCCGAGCCGTCCGGCTCGTCGCCGCCGGAGAAGCCGCCGGGGATGAAGAGAATCTGCGAATCCTTCAGCGCACGCGCGAAAGCCTGTGCCGATTCGGATACGTCCTTCGCGGTCATGTTGCGCACCACAAAAATCGACGGTTCAGCGCCCGCCTCAAGAAAGGCGCGTTCGGTGTCGTACTCGCAATTGGTGCCGGGGAACGCGGGGATCAGCACGCGCGCGCGCGCGACGTGGACCGAAGATTTTTTTCGCGAAGGCGCGTCGTGGGTATAGGTCCTGGCCGCGCGGTATTCGGGCGCGGTGGTCGCGGGGAACACCTTTTCAAGCCTTGCCTCATAGGTATTTTCGAGTTGCGCCATATCCACGCCCAGCATCTCGTACGTCCCGCTGGTCGTGCCGATCACGCCGCCCAGGGTGTCTTTGTCCCGATATTCCACGACAAACGCGCCGTAAAGCGGCATGAACAGCCGCGCGGCATCGATTCCCCCGGCCTTTTCAAACCCGATCCGGTTGCCCAGGCCCATCTTGAATATCGCTTCGGCCGCGCCGTGAAAGCCGACCGCCCAGGCCGAGAGGATATCGCCCCTCAAAAAGCCCTCCGCCACCGAGCCGAAGAGGCTTAAAAGGCTATCGACTTCCGGCAAGCCGTTTGCCCTGTAGGTCGGTTCGAGCAGCGCGACCTTCGACCCCGCGCGCTTGAATTCGCCCGAGCGGATCGACTCCGCCGGGCAGGACGAAACCGCAAACGACACCAGCGTGGGCGGCACGTGAAGCGATTCAAACGAACCGCTCATCGAGTCCTTGCCGCCGATGGCCGCCACGCCCAGGTCCATCTGCGCGTCGAGCGCGCCCAGCAGCGCCGATAGCGGCTTGCCCCAGGCGGTCTCGCACGTCATGCGCTCAAAATATTCCTGAAAGGTCAGATGGCATGATTGGATACCCGCGCCGATGGCGACGAGCTTGGCGAGGGATTCCACCACTGCCAGGTACGCGCCGCGGTAGGGACTCATTTGCGAGACATAGGGGTTAAACCCATAGGCCATGGCCGAACAGGTCTTGCTTTCCTTGCCCCTAACCGGGATCAGCGATGCCATGGCCTGCGCGGGGGTGAGCTGGCGCCTGCCGCCAAAGGGCATGAGCAGGCTCAATGCGCCGTTGGTCGAGTCAAACCGCTCGGACAGGCCGCGCTTGGAGCAAACGTTGAGCTCGCCCACCAGATTTTTCAGCGCCTGCGCCGCGTCGTCGGGCGCTTCACGCGTGAAAGCGCGCTGCCTTTCGACCACCGCGCAAGCGCTGCGCGCCGCGCCGTTCGAGTTTAAAAACTCGCGCGAAAGATCGACGATTGTGTTGCCGTTCCAGGTCATGCGAAGGCGCTGCTCTTCCGTCACCTCGGCCACGGCCGTCGCTTCAAGGTTTTCCTGATGCGCGAGTTCAATGAACCTGTCCACATCGCCTTTTTCCAGCACGACGGCCATGCGCTCCTGGGATTCCGAGATGGCAAGCTCGGTGCCATCGAGTCCTTCATACTTGCGCGGCACCTTGTCAAGGTCGATCTTGAGCCCGTCCGCGAGTTCGCCAATCGCCACCGAGACGCCGCCCGCGCCAAAATCGTTTGAGCGCTTGATGAGGCGGGAGGCCTCGGGATTTCTGAACAGGCGCTGGAGCTTGCGTTCTTCCGGCGCGTTGCCTTTTTGCACTTCGGCCCCGCACGCGGTGAGCGAGCCGAGCGTATGGCTCTTGCTTGAACCGGTCGCGCCGCCGCAACCGTCGCGGCCCGTGCGCCCGCCGAGCAGGACCACTTGATCGCCCGCGAGCGGCGTTTCGCGCCGGACGTTTTTCGCCGGAGCCGCGCCAAGCACCGCGCCGATCTCCATGCGCTTTGCCGCGTAACCGTCGTGGTAGATCTCGTCCACAAGCCCGGTCGCAAGCCCGATCTGGTTGCCGTAGGCGCTGTAGCCCGCGGCGGCCGTGGTGACGATCTGGCGCTGGGGCAGCTT
>JAVBND010000105.1:0-19188 GCA_031551775.1 Eubacteriales bacterium
AGACCGTGACCGTCAAGGGCTTTGGCGGCGACATCGACGTGAGCGTGACGCTTGACGGCGCGGGCGCGGTTGAAAGCCTGACGGTGGGCGGCGCGAACTTTGCCGAAACGCCGGGCCTGGGCGCGAAGGCGCAGGACGAGGCGTTCACCGGCCAGTTCATCGGCAAGAGCGGCCCCTTCACCTACGGCGAAGGCGTGGACGCGATCGCGGGCGCGACCATCACGTCAAACGCGGTGCTCGACGCCATCAACCAAGTCGCGGGCTAGGGGGAGAGGGATATGCTGCATACGCTTGAAGAAATCTACCGCACAATCGCGGAGGTGGGCATCCTGGCGCTTGAGTCCATTGGACTGTTCATCATTCTGTACACGGCGATCAAGGCGCTGATCCTGCTGCTTCGGCGCGACGCCCACATCCGGGTGTCCCTCGGCGAAGGCATCGCGCTGGCGCTTGAGTTCATGCTGGGCGGCGAGGTGCTGCGCACGACGCTTGAGAATGAGCTGGCGCGGCTCGCGGTCGTTGGCGTGATCGTGGTGCTCCGGTTTGCCATGACCTACCTGATCCACTGGGAGGTCAGGACCGAGGAAGAAAAACTGAAGAGTTTGCATCAATAATATGGGGGTGTTGGCATTGCCAAAGGGAACCTTTCGCGGGGGCGTGCATCCGCTCCACGGCATGCACGAGGGCAAGTTGCCCACGCGGGATAAACCGATCCGAGACTTTGTATCCGACCGCGTGACCATCTTGATGGGCATGCACTTGGGCGCGCCCTCGACGCCTGTCGTGAACAAGGGCGACAAGGTAAAAATCGGCCAGCTCATCGGCGAGCCGGTGGGTTTTCTCGGCGTCGCGGTGCACGCCAGCGTATCGGGCGACGTGACCGCAGTCGAGATGATCGACTACCTGGGCGCGAACCGCATGATGGCCGTGACCATCAAGAACGACTTCAAGGAAGAATGGGTGGAGCTCAGCGGCCTGGGCGACGTCGAGAAGTGCGATCCGTCCGCCATTGTGCCCGCCATCAAGGCGGCGGGCATCTGCGGCATGGGCGGCGCGGCGTTCCCGACGCATGTCAAGTTGATGGTGGGCGAGGGCAAGACGTGCGACACCATCATCTTAAACGGCGCGGAGTGCGAAACATACCTAAACGCGGACAACCGGCTGATGATTGAAAGCCCGAAGAAGATCGTAGACGGCCTGCGCGCGGCGATGCGGGCGCTTAATGTCAAGCGCGGCGTGATCGCCATTGAGGACAACAAGCCCGAAGCCATCGAATCGGTGAAAAAGACTGCGGCGGGTCGCGAAGGCGTCGAAGTGATGGCGCTTAAAACCAAGTACCCGCAAGGCGGCGAAAAACAACTGATCACCGCCGTGACCGGGCGCGAGGTGCCAAGCGGCAAGCTCCCGCTGGACGTGGGCGCCATCGTGCTCAACGTCGGCACCGCCCACGCGATTGCCGACGCGGTGATCGAGGGAAAGCCGCTCGTCGAGCGCATCACCACCGTGACGGGCTGCGTGCTCGAACCGAGCAACCTGCGCCTTCGCATCGGCACAATCGTCGAGGACGCGATCGGCGAAGCGGGCGGCTACAGCGTTCAGCCGGGCAAGATCATTTGCGGCGGCGGCATGACCGGCATCTGCGTGCCCAATCACGGCGTGCCCACCACCAAGGCCACCAACGGCATCGTGGTATACTCCAAGGCCGACGCGCGCTCTGAGAGCGAAGGCGCGTGCATCCGCTGCGGCCGCTGCGTGAATGCGTGCCCGATCAACTTGAACCCCTACCTCATCAAGCACTACTGCGACGCGGACAAGCTGGACGAGGCCGACAAGCTGAACGTCAACGACTGTACGCTGTGCGGCTGCTGCTCCTACACCTGCCCGTCTAGGCGCTGGCTGACCGCGTCCTTCAAGAACGCAAAAGAAAAAATCGCGCTGGCGAAGAAAAGGGGGAAAGCCTAGATGAACCTGCGACTTTCAACCGCACCCCACATTCGCAGCGGCGAGACCACGTCAACTTTGATGATGAACGTCATCATCGCGCTGGTTCCCGCCGTGATCGCGGGCATCTACAACTTCGGCGCGAATGCCGCGCTGGTGCTTGCGGTATCGACCGGCTCCGCCGTGGTCTTCGAGTACCTGTTCCAGGTAATTGCCAAGCGCCCTGTGCGCGTGAACGACCTGTCGGCGCTCGTGACCGGCCTCATTCTCGGCCTTAACCTGCCCGCGACCGCTCCGTGGTGGATGGCGCTGGTTGGCTCGTTCTTTGCCGTCATCATCGTCAAGGCGCTCTTTGGCGGCATTGGCGACAATTTCATGAACCCGGCGCTCACCGCGCGCGCGGTGCTGCTGGCAAGCTGGCCGGTCTACATGACATCGTTCATCGCCCCCAATCATTGGGCGAACGTCGATGCGGTGGCCACCGCCACCCCGCTCGCGACCGGATCGGCGAGCCTCATGGATCTGTTCCTGGGCAATATCCCCGGCTCCATCGGCGAAGTCAGCAAGGCGATGATCCTGCTGGGCCTTCTGTACTTGCTGGTGACCCGGACCATCTCCTGGCATGTGCCGGTCGTGATGGTCGCCACCACGTTCGTCGCAACCTGGGCGTTTGGCGGCGACGCGGTGTACGCGGTGCTCTCCGGCGGCTTGCTGTTTGGCGCGGTGTTCATGGCGACCGACTACACGACCAGCCCCATGACCGTCACGGGTCAGGTGATCTACGCGGTTGGATGCGGCCTGATCGTCGCGCTCATCCGGAGCTTTGGCAGTTACCCCGAAGGCGTGACATACGGCATTTTGCTGATGAACGTGGTCACCCCGCTGATCGACAAATACGTAAGGCCGCGCGTGTACGGCCATCCGAGGAAGGAGGCAAAGCGCAATGGCTAAGAATAAGAGTATGGGCTCGGTGTTCATGAACGGCATCATCAACGAGAATCCGACGTTCCGCTTGGTGCTGGGTACCTGCCCGACGCTTGCCACCACCACGAGCGCCATCAACGGCCTGGGCATGGGCCTGGCCGCGACATTCGTGCTGGTCGGCAGCAACGTCGTCATCTCGCTTCTTCGCAATTTTATCCCTGAAAAGGTGCGCATTCCGGCGTTCGTCGTGGTCATCTGCACATTCGTGACCATGGTCCAAATGCTGATTCAGGCGTTTGTGCCGACGCTCTACGCGAGCCTTGGCATGTTTATCCCGCTGATCGTGGTCAACTGCATCATCCTGGCGCGCGCTGAGGCGTTTGCCAGCAAGAACGGCGTGCTCGCCTCCGCGATGGACGGCATCGGCATGGGCATGGGCTTTACGCTCGCCATCATGATCATGGGCGCCTTCCGCGAGCTGATCTCGGCGGGCACGGTGTTCGGCCTCCAGGTGATGAGCGCGGGCTATCAGCCGATGCTGCTCATCGGCATGGCCTCGGGCGGCTTCATCACCTTTGGCCTGTACCTGGCGCTGTTCAACCTGATCGTGAATGCTCTTGAGAAGCGGAAGCTCAGGAAGGAGGGCGCTCAGGCATGAATGAAATCGCAAAAGTCCTTCTGTTCATGGTCAGTTGCGTCCTGACCAACAACTTTATCTTCTCGCGCTTCCTCGGATGCTGCCCGTTCCTGGGCGTGTCCAACAAGGTGGAAACCGCGGCGGGCATGGGCCTGGCGGTCACCTTTGTCATGGGCCTGGCGTCGCTGTTCACCTGGGTTGTCTACAACATGGTCCTGGTGCCGCTGAACCTTGGCTACCTTGACACCATCAGCTTCATCTTGGTGATCGCGGCGCTGGTGCAGTTTGTCGAGATGTTCCTCAAGAAGTCAAGCCCGAGCCTCTACTCGGCGCTTGGCATTTACCTGCCGCTGATCACCACCAACTGCGCGGTGCTGGGCGTCACGGTCATCAACGTATCCGAAGCGTACAACCTGCTCTACAGCGTGCTCAACGGCGTGTTCAGCGCGCTGGGGTTCCTGCTGGCCATCGTGCTGATGGCGGGCGTGCGCGAAAGGCTGGAACTGGCCGGCATCCCCAAGTGCCTGCGCGGTTTTCCGATCAGCCTGATCATCGCGGGGCTCATGTCGATTGCGTTCATGGGCTTCACGGGCATGGTTTAAGGGGGTGCTGACGTAATGGAAATTTTGTACGCAACCGCTGTATTGGGCGCGCTGGGCATCATTTTCGGCGCGGTGCTGACCTTTGCCGGCAAGAAGTTTCATGTGGAAGTAGACCCGCGCGTGGCCGAGGTGCGCGAGTGCCTTGGCGGCGCGAACTGCGGCGCGTGCGGCTACGCGGGCTGTGACGCCTATGCGCAAGCCGTGGTCGCGGGTGAGGCGCGCCCCGACGGGTGCCCTCCGGGCGGCAACAGCGCGGCGCAAGCCATCGCCAAGGTCATGGGCATGGACGCGAATTCGATCGATCCAAAGGTGGCGCGGGTCCTGTGCCAAGGCACCATCGGCATCGCCGGCGACCGCTATACGTACGACGGCTACAAGAGCTGCCGCGTGGCTTCGGGCACTGCGGGGGGACCCAAGGACTGTGAAAGTGCGTGCATCGGCCTTGGCGACTGCGTGAGCCACTGCGCGTTCGGCGCGTTGTCGATCCGGGGCGGCGTCGCGCATGTGGACGAGGCGCTGTGCAAGGCGTGCGGCACGTGCGTCGCAGCTTGCCCCAGGAACGTCATCAAGATGGTGCCCTCGTCAAGCAAGGTGACGGTGCGCTGCCGCAACCAGGACAACGCGAAAACCGCGCGCGCGGCGTGCATGCGCGCCTGCATCGCGTGCGGTCGGTGCGCCAAGGAGTGCAAGGTGGGCGCGATTGAAGTCGTGAACAATGTGGCGATCATTGACCCTGAAAAATGCACGCGCTGCGGTGATTGCGCGAAGGTGTGTCCGTGCAAATGCATTACGATTCAATGAACGGCGGAAGGTTGATCGCGTCTGTCGTGGCGCTGGGCACCTTTGACGGCATGCACATCGGCCACCGCGCGGTCATCAGGCGCGCGGTCAGCCTTGCAAAGGAAAAGGGACTGGTGAGCGTGGTATACACGTTTTCAAACCATCCGAGGTCGATTTTCGCCGAAGCGCCCAGGCCGCTGATGACGGCGGGCGAGCGGCGGCACGCCATGGAGCAAATGGGCATTGATCGCGTGGACATGGTGGAATTTACCCGCGAAACGGCCGCCTTGTCCCCCGAAGCGTTTCTTGAGATGCTGCTTGAGCGCTACGATATCAAGGCGCTGGTCGCGGGAAGCGACTACACCTACGGGTACAAGGGCGCCGGGACCATCGAGACGCTGAAAGAGGCTGGGAAGAAGTTCGGCTTTGAGGTGTGCGAAGTGACGTTCGTGATGCTGGGCGGGGAGAAGGTATCCTCGACGCGCATCAGAGAGGCGCTCGCCGAAGGCAACGCGCACTTGGCGCAGGAGATGCTGGGAGACTGAGACAATAAAGGGTGCTGTCCGCCGATATAAAACGCGGGCAGCACCCTTTTCCATCAGTGACGCGCCGGGGCAAGCGCCGATTGATTTATGAAGCCGTTCATGTATGTACGGTTGACAGCGGCGCGCGGTACGCGCGCTCGCGCCGCGCCCAGGCGCGCATGAATCGCGCCTGCTCCTCATCTTCGCCCAACGCCTCGACAGCTTGCCGCACGGCCTCGACGAACCCGGGTTCAAGCCCCCTCATGCCGCTTGCCATAAGCGGGCACATCGCCCACGCGCGCGCGTCCAGGCGCACGCTCCACTTCGAGTTCTTAAGCAACATCGGCGTCAGCGGGAAGATCCTGCATCCGAGCGGGCGCGTTGCGCGTTCGCATCGCCCTTCGCATGTGAGCACCTCGCACCCGCCCCAATCGCCGCACGGCGCGTACCGCGCCCAAGCGGCGTCTCCGATCAGCGCCGCCTCGCCCGGGAACAGGTACACGCCGCCCTGGCCGTCCTCGTCGATCGCGCAACACGCCGCGCCGCACAGCGCGCCGCAATCGCATTTCAGCGGCGTCACGTCCCCTGTCAGCGCCCGCGCGCGCTCAAGTTTTGACTCCATATGCCCTCCCGGATATCCCGCTATTCCATAAATATATGCTTGCGGTTTGTATAAAACGATGCTATAATACCCCCAAGAATATGATGGAGGTGTTTCCCATGGCCTATGTTATTTCTGACGAGTGCATTTCCCGCGGCGCTTGCGCCGACGCGTGCCCCACGAACGCGATCAGCGAAGGCGACGGCAAGTTCGTCATTGACGCCGATACCTGCATTTCTTGCGGTGCGTGCGCGGATGTCTGCCCTGTCAGCGCTCCGGCGGAGGCGTAAAATAAGCCAATCATTTGGTGGAGACGGTCGATCGACCGCCTCCGTTTTTTTGTCGCTTACGCGAGTGCCGCCCGCGCGGCCAGGATCAGCGCGCCCGTGACGCCGCTGCCCACGCCCAGACCCGGCGGCACGATCATCTCGTCCAAATGATGGAGAACTTTGTCGTGCGCCACGTACCCGCCCAGCAATTCAAGCGTCTTTTCGCGGATCATCGGAAACAGGAATGCCTGCTGCATCACGCCGCCGCCCAACACGATCATTTCGGTGGACAGCATCGTAATCGCGGTCATGCAAAACTGGGCCAAGTAATACGCTTCAATCTGCCAGCCGATGTGATCCTTCGGCAGGTCCTTGGATGAGACGCCCCACCGCGCGTCGAAGGTCGGCCCCTTGGCAAGTCCTTCCAGGCAGCTTACGTGGTACGGGCAGAAGCCGTCGGGGTTGGGGTCGTCGGGGTGTGGACGCAGCATGATGTGGCCCGCTTCAGGATGCACCAGGCCGTGTACGATCTCGCCATTTACAATCACGCCGCCGCCGATGCCGGTGCCGACCGTCAGGTAGATGAGGTTTTTGACATTCTTGCCCGCGCCGAGTTCAAACTCGGCCAATGCCGCCGCGCCAACGTCGGTGTCGATGCCCGCCGGGACCTTGAGCGCTGAGGTTAAGCGCGAAAGCAGCGCGCAGTTGATCCAGTCGAGCTTGGGCGTCGTGGTGATATGGCCGTATGTCGCGGAGGCCGGGTCAAGGTCGAGCGGCCCAAAGCCCGCCACGCCCAGCGCTTCGATCTCTTTGTCGGCAAAATACGCTATTATCTTCGGAATGGTCTCATCCGGCAAGGTGGTCGGCAGGCTGATCCGGTCAAGAATGCGCCCCGTCTCGTCGCCGATCGAGCATACCATCTTGGTTCCGCCGGATTCCAATGCGCCCAATCGCATCCTCTCACGTCCTTTATTCTTAGTGTCAGCTTATTGTATCACAAGCGGCGGCGAGGTTCAACCGGCGAACAAAAAAACGGTTCCCCCTGGGTAGGGGAGCCGCTTTTGTTCAGCAACATTATTCCGCCGAGAAATCGTCCTTGCCCACGCCGCACAGCGGGCACACAAAATCATCGCCCAGCGCCTCCCACTTGGTGCCCGGCGCGATGCCGTTGTCGGGATCGCCCGCCGCCTCGTCGTACACATAGCCGCATACATTGCAAACATACCTCATCATTGTTCGCTCCTTTCGCTTCGCAAATGGTCATTGAAGGGGTTCAAAATCCGCCGCGCCGTGTTTGCAGATGGGACAAATGAAATCCTCCGGCAGCACGTCGCCCTCATATACATACCCACAAATCTTGCACACGAAACCCTTCTTTTTTTGCGGGGCGCTCTCGGGCGCGGGCTTGATGCGGGCGAAATAGTAGGCGTAGGTCACCGACGGCGCGTCAGACAGCGTCTGGCACGCGTCAATATCCGCCACGAAGAGGATGTGCGTGCCGTAATCAATTTGATCGGTCACCCGGCAGCACAAGACGGCGTTGGCGTGCGCGGCCATGGCATAAAGCCCATTGGCGGTTCGCCGGATATCGCTCAGGCCGGCAAACTTGTCCGCCGCGCGCCCCGATTGAAAGCCGAAGCGCTTGAACAGCTCAAAGGGCGCGCTCTCGTCAAGGACGCTCACGTTGAACAGGCCGGTCTTCGCGATCATGGCGCACGTCAGGTTTTGCTTGTTGACCGCAATGGTCACGCGTTTGGGTTGATCGGTCAATTGCGTCACGGTGTTGATGATGCAGCCGTTGTCCTTCCCGCCCTCCCGCGCGCTTAAGACGAACAAGCCGTAGCTCAGTTTGAACAGCGCCTTGTTGTCGATCTCGCCTGCCGTGGCAAGCGGGGCGGGGGCGACGGTCTTTTCGATGGCGTCCGCCAGGCGCTCAAGCGGATCCCGCATGTCCTCGCCCGGCGCGGATTTGATGGACAGGCGCTCGCTGAGCACCGTGTTCTTCTCACCCATCGCCTCTTCCATCAGCTTGCCCGACGCGCAGGCCCAGGATCCGTTCTCGATGATCGCCACGGTGCGGTTTTTAAGCCCGCGCGCGGTCAGTTCGTGGATGAGGTGATCCATGGTGGCGAACACGCCCATGTTGTAGGTGGGCGCGGCCAGCACCAGGTGACTCGCGCGGAAAGCTTCCGCGATCAGGTAGGAGGCGTGGGTCTTTGACACGTCGAACGCGCGCGTGCGGATGCCGCGCTCGCCAAGGGTCATGGCCAGCGCCATGGCGGCATTCTCGGTTGCGCCATACACGGAGGCGTAGCAGATGAGCACGCTTTCTTCCTCAGGCGTGTACGCGCTCCATAGGAGGTACTTGGCTGTGATTTCGTCGATCCCCTTGCGCCAGACGGGGCCGTGCAGCGGGCAGATCAGCGCGATATCAAGCGCCGCC
Source organism: Eubacteriales bacterium (assembly GCA_031551775.1). GTDB lineage: Bacteria > Bacillota > Clostridia > Christensenellales > Aristaeellaceae > Anaerozeibacter. The sequence continues at coordinate 8,722 of JAVBND010000105.1, forward strand.
GCCTTCTTAAGCACCGCCTGCACCTGCGGCCCGTACTTGCCCACGATGTTCGTATAGTACCGCCGCATTTCGGGAATCCACTCGCACTTGATGTCAAGCTCGTCGGAGAAGATATCGCCGCCAAGCGCCCCAAACGCGCCGAACGCGTCGGCTGAGAAGAGCACCTTGTCGGTCTCGTCATAGCTGAACATGACCTCCGGCCAATGCACCATGGGCGAGGCAATGAAGCGGAAATTGTGCCGCCCGGTCAAGAGCGTGTCGCCTTCCTTGACAATATTGACGCGCGCCGCGTCGCCCAAGCGATAGAACTGATTGAGCATCTCGTGCGCCTTTTGGCTCAGAACCAGCGACACGCCCGGGTAGCGCCGGATCACTTCTGAAATCGCGTAGGAATGGTCCGGCTCGACGTGGTGTACGAACAGGTAGTCGAGCGCGCGGCCGTTCAGCGCATGGGTGAGGTTTTCGAAAAACCGGTCCGCCACCGCGCGGTCGCACGTGTCAAAAAGCACGGTCTTTTCATCGAGCAATACATAGGCGTTGAACGATGCGCCGTTTGGCGCGGGGTAGACGTTTTCAAACAGCGCGATGCGCCTGTCGCTCGCGCCGACATAGGTAAGGTCGTCCGTGATTTTTCTGACTGCGTACATTGGTTAGCCCCTTTTCTGCTTGCGCCTTGATCTACACTATCATAACCGCGCGAGCGGGTGGTCAAACAGTTATTCAAGCGGCATGACCACCATGGTCAGCATTTCGTCCATCGGGAAGGGCGGGCCGTTGAAATAGCATTCATACGAGACGCCGCTCGGCCTCAGTCGGTTTTTTTCTATCCAAGCCAGGGTGGGCTGTTCCGCCTTGTCCAGCAAGGCGATATCGGTTGCTCTTGGCATGGCTTGCTCCTTTGCGCGCCTTATGCGCGCTTGCGTTGTACATCCTTTTCGTAGGCATCCATCTCGCCTATCCAGCTCGTGCCCACGCCCGCGCCCGTCCTCAGGCACAGTTCGTCCCAAACGGCGTTGACCGGCAGGTTCTTGAATTCCTCGAGCAGCGCGAGGCGCTTTCCGAGGTTGCCCGCGTCCTCGGCTTCGCGAAGCAGCGCAGTCGGTTCGAGCAGCGCCGTGAGCAGCGCCTTGCCAGCGGCCCTCAGGCCGATGATCCACGCGGTCACGCGGTTGATGGTGGCATCGAAAAAGTCAAGGCCCAGTCCCACGTTTTCTTCAAGGATGCCCGCGCGCACGATCTCCTGAAGCACCTGGAACAGGCTGTCGTCCTGGATCAGGCAGTGGTCGCTGTCCCATCTTACGCCGCGCGTCAAGTGCAACATCAGGTAGTCCACGAACGGGTAGATCGCGCTGATCTTGTCGGCGGGGTTCTCGGAGGGGTGATAGTGGCCGGTGTCCATGGTGACGCCCACGCCGTGGGTGGAGGCGTAGCCGATGTAGTAGTCGTGCGAGCCCACCACGAAGCACTCGGTGCCGATGCCGAACACCTTGCCCTCGAGCACGTCGCGGGTAAAGCGCCTGTCGTACTCTTCTTCAAAGATGGCGTTGAGCGAATCGGTTAGGCGGCGGCGGTAGAGCGCACGGTCGGCGGTATTGTCCTTGGTGCCGTCGGGTACCCACAGGTTGTTGACGCACACTTGCCCAAGTTCTTTTCCGATATCGGAGGCAATTTTGCGCGAGCGTTTGCCCGCTTCGATCCAGTATTCGCGGGTCGCCTTGTCGGGCGAGGAGAGCGAACAGCCGTCCTTCATACGCGGATGGGTGAAGTAGCTGACGTTAAAATCGATGCCGATGCCCTTCTTCTTGGCCCAGTCGATCCACTTGCGGTAGTCTTCGGTGTCGTATTGGTTGCGCTCCTTGGGCGCCTCGGGCTCGGCGTACATGCTGTGCAGGTTGAGCTTGTGGCGGCAGGGGCTGAATTTAAACGCCTGGTCAAGGTCCATGCGCATCTCCTCACCGTTTCGCGAAGCGCCGGGATAGCCGCCGGTGACCACGTTTTCCGAGTGTACGCCTTCAAAGCGCTCAAAGCCCTTCACGTCGTCGCCCTGCCAGTTGTGCACCGAAATCGGCACGCGCAGAAAGGTTTCAATGACCTTTTCGGTGTCGATGCCGTACTCGGCAAATACGCGCCTCGCGCCTTCGTAATTCTCCTTGACCGCGTGTTCGTTGACCTGAAACATGGCAAAGCCCTCCTTAAGCTCGTGGCGGATGCCCGACGGTATTCTCGCATAAATTATATCCCATCAAATGGAATATGTAAACATAGGAAATCACGGGTATTGCGCGTTCATCGTTGAAGACAAAAAACAAGGCCCCGGAGTTTTTGCTCCGGAGCCCCGCTGTCCATTTGTTTAGCCGCCGATGACTTCCTTGTAGTTCTCGACCGTCGCAATTTCAACGCCGGTGTTGATGAACGGGCCGCCGATGGCTTCGTCGTAGGGGGCGTCGATCGTTTCGCCCTGAATGAGCTTGTACAGGTTCATGACCGACTGGTAGCCCATCTGGTAGAAGTTCTGGCCGACCGCTACGTCGAGCAAGCCTTCTTCAAAGAACGCGGGGGTGGTTTCCGGGAAGATGTCAACCGTGACGATTTTGCGCACCGGGTCGGCCAGCTTCCAGGCGTTGGTTTCCGGCATGGCGGTGGTGGCTACGCAATACGGCCAGCCGCCCGACATGTACCACGCGTGGATGTTGTCGCCTTCGGCGCGGGTATAGGCTTCGATGCCTTCGATGGCCTTGTCCACGTCGTCGTCGCAGGGGAAGGAGTAAACCACTTCAAGGTTGGTGCCCGCGATGGCGTCGGCGAAGCCCTGCTTGCGCGCTTCGATGTCGTTCGCGCCCGGGATGCCCTCAAGCTGCGCCACGCGCACCTTCTCAAGCCCCGAATCCTTGAACAGCTCGACCATGTATTCGCCGCAGGTGTAGCCCGCCTTGTAGTTCTCCGTGCCCGCGTAGAAGGCGCGCTGGGAGCCCGGGGAGTCCACGTCAAAGCAGGAGACCTTGATGCCGCCCGCGATGGCGCGGTCGACGACGTCCTTGAGCGCGTCGCCGGTCGTGCAGGAGATCGCGATGCCGTCAACGCCCAGGTCGATCAGGTTGTTCATGATCTCGTTTTGCAGTTCCGCTTCCGCGCGCAGCGGGGATTGCCACTTGACGTTGATGCCCAGTTCTGCGCCGGCCGCTTGAACGCCCTTCTCGGCGGGCAGGAAGACGACGTTGCCCAGTTGCTGGCCGATGCCGACGATGGTGATGTCCTTGTTCTCCTTCGCAAGCGCGCCGCCCGCGGCCCCCAGCAACATGACCAGAGCCAGCAAAATGGTTAAGGTCCGCTTCATGGGAATACCTCCTGTTTTTTATTTCATCGGCTTTCGCCGATGTTTACCGGTTCTTGCGCAGTTGGTCAATCGTGACCGCTGCGATGATGACGCAACCCATCAGGAGCGTCTGCCAGTAGGTTTCCACCTGGAGCAGCACCAGCGCGTTTCGAAGTACGCCGATGATCGCCGCGCCGATGATGGTGCCGGTGACTGTGCCTTCCCCGCCCGAGAGCGACGCGCCGCCGATGACCACGGCGGAGATGGCATCCATTTCAAATCCGTTGCCCGCCGTCGGTTGGCCTACGCCGAGCTTAGAGGAGGTGATGATACCGGCAACCGCGCCCAGCGCGCTTGAAAGCGTGTACACCAAAACCTTCAGGCGCTTGGTGTTGATGCCCGAAATGCGCGTGGCCTCTTCATTGCCGCCCATGGCGAAGATCCTGCGCCCGGTCATGGTTTGGTTGAGGAAGAGCGCCGCCAGGATCGCCACGATCACCATGCACCAGATCGGGATCGGAATGCCCAGCAGGTACCCTTGTCCAAGCACCGTATAAGATTCCGGGAGGCCGGTGATCGGGTAGCCCTTGGTGGTGATGTAGCACACGCCGCGCGCGATTTGCATGGTGCCCAGCGTCGCGATGAAGGGCGGGAGTTTAAAATAGACCACCATCAGGCCGTTCAAACAACCCACGATCATGCCCGAAATGACGCCCAGGATCAGTGCCGGGATGAGCGGAACGCCCCACTGGGTGATGGCAAGCGTCGCCATGACGCCTGCCAGACCGTACACCGAACCCAGCGACAGGTCGATGCCGCCGGTGATGATGATCATGCTGACCCCGATGCCCGCGATGGCGATGGCCGAGAACGAGCGCGCCGTGGAGAGAATGTTGGTGATTTTGATGAATGCGGGGGAGACCACCGCCAGAAACGCGCACATGACGACCAGGATGATGAAAATGGTCAGCGTTGAGGAGCGAAACTTGACTTTCGAGCCGGACATGGGTGTTTTTTGCGTCATGATGGTCCGCCGCCTTTCGATGTATTAGGACACCGCCATGCGCATGATGGCTTCCTGGCTGGCCGCCCCGCGCGTAAGTTCGCCCTTGATTCTTCCTTCATGCATGACCACGATCCTATCGCTCATGCCCAGGACCTCCGGCAGTTCGCTTGAGATCATAATGATCGCCACGCCTTGCTGTGCCAGTGTTGACATCAGCGAGTGAATTTCTTTTTTCGCGCCCACGTCGATGCCGCGCGTGGGTTCGTCGAGGATCAATACCTTTGGCCCGGTCGCGAGCCATTTTGCAATGACCACTTTTTGCTGGTTGCCGCCTGAGAGGTTGAGCACCCGCTGCGCCGTGCCCGGCGTCTTGATGCGCAGTTGATCGACGTACTTGTCGGCCAGTTCGTCCTCCTTGCGCCCATCGATGAACCAGCCGCTGGCAACCGACTTCAGCGCCGCCAGGGTTTCGTTCTTCTTGACCGTCATCTTGAGCACCAGCCCCTGCTCCTTGCGGTCCTCCGGCACAAAGCCCAGGCCGCATTTGAGCGCGTCCTCGGTTGATTTGATATCGACCCTCTTGCCGCGGATGAAGATGTCCCCGCTCGTCTTTTTGTCAACGCCGAACACCGCGCGCATGACTTCGCTTCGCCCCGCGCCCACCAATCCCGCAAAGCCCAGGATTTCGCCCGCGCACACGTTAAAGCTGATGTCCTTTAAGAGCTTCGCGGTCGAAAGGTTCCTGACCTCCATGACGACGTCCCCGATTTGGGCCTCTTCCTTGACGAACAGGTCCTTGACCTCACGGCCGACCATGAGCGAAATGACCTCCTGCTCGGTGGCTTCCTTGGTCACCAAGCGCCCGACCATCGCGCCGTCGCACATGACCGCGATTTCATCGGTAATTTCAAATATCTCGTTCATCCTGTGGCTGATGAAGATGACCGCGACGCCCTTCTCCTTGAGGTTCTTGATGATCGAAAACAGCGTGTCTGTTTCATTGTCGGTGAGGGAACTGGTCGGCTCGTCCATGATGATGAGCCGCGCGCCCTGCCAGAGCGCTTTGGCGACCTCGATCATCTGCTTTTGTGCGGTGGACAGGCGGCGAACCTTGGTTGCCGTGTCGATGTTGAGGCCCACTTCCTCAAGCAGGCGCGCCGCTTCCCTGTGCTGGCGCGCCTTGTCGATGAACAGGCCGTTTTTGAGCTCGCGCCCCACGAAGATGTTCTCGGCGATGTCCATGTTGTTTAAAAGGTTCAGCTCCTGATAGATGATGGAAATGCCCATACGCTGCGCGGCCAGGGGCGAGGTGATCTCGACCTTCTGACCGCCTAAGAGGATCTCGCCCGCGTCCATTTTGTGGACGCCGGACAGCACCTTCATCAGCGTGCTCTTGCCCGCGCCGTTTTCGCCCACCAGAGCCAGCACCCGGCCCGCGTAGGCGTCGAGGCTTACGTTGTTCAGGGCCAGCACGCCCGGGAAAGCCTTGGTGATCCCCTTCATTTCGAGCAGCGCGCCCCGCTCGGTTTGCACCTGGCCGTCACTCCCCTCAAACTTAAAACCTTGGTTTGAATTCTCAATAGATAATTAGTTTTTCGGGTTAATTATCTTATATATTTTACGAAATGTCAAGCGATTGGGGGATTTTATTTTTCAGATAGCCACAAAAAACCCATGTCTGAGGCCGGATTAAGAAAGCATCGCCCAGTGTTTTCAGCCGCGCGGGAAGGCTTTGGATATTTTGCCAAAATCAAGTGAAACGCAAGAACTTGAGCGCAAATGCTGAAATCGACATGAAAAAGGTCCGCCGGTTTGTTTTCCGGCGGACTGAATGTGGCAAGTGTTTACGCCTTCTGGGCCTTCGCCCAGGTGTCCTTGAGCGGGACGATGCGGTTATAAACCGGTTTTTCCGCAGTCGAATCTTTGTCCTTGCAGTAGTAGCCCATGCGCAGGAACTGGAACCGGTCACCCGTGTTCGCGTTTGCGATGATGGGCTCGACCAGCGCGCTCGGCATCACGGTCAGGCTGTTTGGGTTCAGGCGGTCGATGAAGTCATTGGCGGGGGCGTCGGCCTCGCCTTCGAAATCCTCGGCGGCCTCGGCGGCGGCTTCCTCTTCGGCTTCCTCCGTGAGGATCGGCTCGTACAGGCGCACTTCGGCCTTGACCGCATCGTGCGCGCTCACCCAGTGCAGCGTCCCCTTGACCTTTCGGTTCGCGCCTTCGCCGCCGGAGCGGCTGGCCAGGTCAACCGAGCACTTGATTTCGGTGATGCCGCCCGCCTCGTCCTTTTGGACTTCCTCGCACTTGATGATGTACGCGCCCTTAAGGCGCACTTCACGGCCCGGGGCCAATCGAAAGAACTTGCCCGGCGGGTTCTCCATGAAGTCCTCGCGCTCAATGAAGAGCGTTTCGCCAAAGCGCACGGTGCGTTCGCCCATCTCGGGATGGTCTGGGTGGTTCTCCATGGTCAAAACGTCAACCTTGCCTTCCGGCCAGTTGACGAGCGTTACCTTGACCGGATCGAGCACCGCCATCGCGCGGGGGGCTTCGCTGCCCATCGCTTCGCGGACGCACGCCTCGAGCAGCGCCCCATCGACCGTGGAATCGGCTTTCGCGACGCCGACGCGGGAGAGAAAATCCTTGATCGCGTCCGGCGTGTAGCCGCGCCTTCTCATGGCGACGAGTGTCGGCATGCGCGGATCGTCCCAGCCGCTGACGTATCCTTCTTCGACGAGGCGGCGCAGGTGGCGCTTGCTCATGACGGTGCGCGTGATGTTCAGCCGCGCGAATTCGATCTGGCGCGGAGGATGGGCGAAACCGGCTTCCCGAACGACCCAATCGTAGAGCGGGCGGTGGATTTCATATTCGAGCGAGCACAGTGAATGCGTGATGCCCTCAAGCGCGTCTTGCAGCGGATGCTGGAAGTCGTACATGGGGTAGATGCACCACGCATCGCCCGTCTTGTGGTGATGGTGGCGCAAAATCCGGTACAGCGTCGGATCGCGCAGAAGGACGTTGGGCGAGGCCATGTCAATCTTGGCGCGCAGCACGCGGCTGCCGTCGGGGAATTCCCCCGCGCGCATCCGCCCAAACAGATCGAGGTTCTCCTCAACCGAACGCGTCCGGTAGGGGCTGTTGACGCCGGGGGTCTTGAGCGTGCCGCGATTCTTTTTCATCTCTTCAGCGCTCTGGTCGTCCACATACGCGACGCCTTTTTCGATCAGGCGGCATGCAATGTCAAACAGTTTCTCGAAAAAGTCGGACGCGAAGTGCAGCTCGGCCCACTTGAAGCCCAGCCACTCGATGTCCCGCTGAATGCCCTCCACGAATACGGTGTCTTCCTTGGTGGGGTTGGTATCATCAAAGCGCAGGTTGCACATGCCGCGATACTTCTCAGCGATGCCGAAATCAATGCACAGCGCCTTCACGTGCCCGATGTGCAAAAAGCCGTTGGGCTCGGGCGGAAAGCGGGTCTTGACATGGTCGTACCGCCCGGCTCTCAAATCCTCATCGATGGCCTCTTCGATAAAATTCGCCGCGCGCGCTTCACTTTCCACACGCATAGCTCCCTTCGTTTGAATATGTCAGATAGTATAACACGTTTGGCAGGGAAATAACAGGCGTCAAATGGTAAAGTCAGAGGGCATCACTTTGCGGGCAATGTCGCCGCTCAGCGCGCCCGCCCGCTACTCATTCGGTATGAGGGGCAGGGATATGCAAAATTTGCTCCCATGGGGCTTGACTGGGTGATGGGTCAATCGGCCGCCATGATTGGCGATGATCTGCTTGGCGATGCTCAGCCCGAGGCCGCTATGGGCGCGGCCGGTGCGGCTCTGGTCGGCGCGGTAGAACCGCTCGAAGATGTGCGGGCGGTGTGCTTCCGCGATCCCGGGCCCATCATCCGAGACAGCGATCTCGATGGTTCGCGGTTGGCGGACCACCGTTACCTTCACGTGCCCGCTTGGCGGGGTGTAACAAATCGCGTTGTCCATGAGCACATTGAGCGCGCGCTGAAGCATGATCTCGTTCCCTTCCAGAACCGGAAGCGGGGCGGAAGGATTCTGAAGGGACAACTCGACGCCCTTTTGCATGGCCGCGGAGCGGTGATTGTCCAAGGCTTCCTGAAGAAGCGCGTCAACATCAACGGGACCGTCGCCGCTTGTTCCCGTGTTCGGCGCCGCGGTCAAAATCAACAAATCATCCGTCAGCTTGCCCATATGCGACAGTTCATCAATGATTTGCGTGGTGAAGAGTTCATTGTATTGGGGATTGCGCCTGAGCGTCTCCGCGGCGGTGCGAATCACCTGCATCGGCGTCTTGAGCTCATGGGAGGCGGCTGCCACGAATTGATTTTGTTTCTCGTAGGAATCCCGGATAGGTCTCATGGCTCTGCCGGTGAAGGCCCAGCTAAAAAGCGCGAGAACAGCCAATGCCAGCATCGCGATGGTCAAGTACATCATCCGCTGCGACAGGCGCTGGGCATCCTCCCCGCGCATATCCTCCAACATGACCGCAGTTTGCGCGCCGCGAAACCCTTCGCTTCGGTAGACCGCCGCGAGATACCGCTCGCCATGATCGCCAAAGGTCACGCCATCCCAGCTTCCAGCCGCATCCGGTATCATCGCCATAGCGCGGGAAATCAGCGCGTCCCTGTCTGTCAGGGGCTGCCAGCCACCGCGGAACGGTATGGGCCCGCTGACATCCATGACGCTGAGGATCAGGTCCTCGGCTGCCTCAAACTTGGCAAGCTGTGCGTTTTGCGCGATTGGATTTATGCGCACGTACTGTAAGACCTGATTCACTTTCGCTTGAAAGCGGAGTCGCTCCCCCAAACTCAGATGGTGCTCAGACACAGCGAGTGCCGCAAAAGCCGTGCCCAATACAACGGCGGCGACAATCGAGATTTGCAGCAGCGCCAGCTTCCTTCGCAGTTTGATCATCATAATCGCTCCAATCGAAAGCCGAGGCCATACACGGTTGTTATCTTTACGCTCGCGTTCATGGCCTTTAGCCGCTTTCTGATGAAATAGATGTAGTTATCCAAGTTGCCGTCCTCAACCGGCGCGTCGCCCCATACGCGGGACAGGAGCAGCTCGCGCGGCAAGGTCTGGTTGGGGTTGCGAATGAATTGCGCGAGCAAGCTGGCTTCTCGCTTGCTAATCGAGCAGGACGCCCCGCGCTCGCTCTCTAAGAATCCTCTGTCTTCATTCAAAGTGATATCCCCGCATTGCAGGCGATTCGGTTCGCTGAGTTGAGGCGTGCGGCGCCCAAGCGCGCGCACGCGTGCCAGCAGTTCCTCCATCGCAAAGGGCTTCACCAGGTAATCATCCGCGCCGGCATTCAATCCCTCGACGCGGTCTCCAACGCTCGCCAAGGCGGTGATCATCAGCACGGGCGTGGAAATATGCCGTTCCCTTAGCCGCCGAAGAATCTTTTCACCGTCCAGCCCCGGCAGCATCCGATCCAGCAAGATTAGTTCATATGTGCCCTTCGCCGCTGTATCAAGGCCGCATAACCCGTCACCGCATGCATCGACCTCAAATCCCGCCTGCTTCAAATAGATGGATAAGCCAACGACCAACGGGGCGTCGTCTTCGATGATTAAGATGCGCACGGGCATTCCTCCTCTTCACGGAGCCATTGTACAGCACAATTCTCTATTTTTTATCTAACCAACTTTTAGAAAATCTTTAGAAGATTGCCTGGTATGATCTCATTACGGCTTGATGCCATTATAAACGATCACAAGGAGGTTGTCATGAGAAAAGCTGCGGTGAGGAATTTTTGTCTGGTTCTGTGTCTCGCGCTGTGCTTGAGCGGATCCGCAGTGGCGTCGGAGCAAAGGATCGCGATGGGGCGGTACGTGGAGGCGCCCATCACCCTCCCGGCCAAGGGAGAGCTGTCCTTTGCCAGCCTGGACGGCGCCATCTATTGCGTGAACGCGAGCGGGAGCGTCCTCATAATGAGCAAGGACATGAATCATTGGGACCCGCTTGCGGCAGGGAAGCACGATGAGCAGGTCGCGCCCGCCAAGGGCGGCGTCAACGGCATGGCGGTGGGCAAGGATGGCGCGGTATACCTGAGCTCCGGCGTGTTCATGATGAATGAAGAGGGCAACACATTCATTGAGCGCATCCGGGACGGCAAA
>JAVBND010000113.1:0-24762 GCA_031551775.1 Eubacteriales bacterium
CATTGAGCTTGCCGAAGCCTGGCTCGAGTGGCTGCTGCGCGATGAATCGCAGCGGTCGCTGACCGCCGTTCGCGCGCTCAGGACGACAAAGGGCGAGATGCTGTACCCGAACCAGGCGGGCATGACAGAGCTTGAACGCTTTATGAGAGAGCGGGTCTATGCGCCCAACGCATTTGATCAAAAATGGCGCGCGCAGCAAAGCGCCGAGGCCGACCGCCTGGTGCGCGAGTCGGGTTAGGGAACACCTGCCCGCGCGCAGTGTTCTCTTGGCGAAAACGCACCGCAATTAATTTTTTAATTATATGTCACTTTGCGTATAAATCACTTCTTCTTTGCGTATATTTTGCCTCTATTCCATAACTCAAATTATCTATCACGATGCAATTTATATATATTTTCATGGAAAACATCATTTTTTTAACCATTTTCATGGACAAATAATTCCTATATACTAAATATAGATCAATTGATCCGTCTCTCAGTCCATGTATGGCTACAACGAAAGGAGTATTTGTTATGAGAAAACTCATCGCGCTTTTCCTTGTCCTGACTTTGGGCTTGCTATACTGTTCGACCGCGTTTGCTTACTTGTATTCCTATGGCGGCACCATCGCGGTTGACGACATCGCGACGACAAAGCACCAGAAAAAGGAGATTGGATTTAACGCCAAAGCAAATGTCACAAACAAGACCAATTGGAGCGCAAAGCTGGGCTACAACATGTGGCATGGCAGCCGCACACACTATGCAACGTTCCCGACGATCGTCACCAATCAGACGGATTTGGATATCGTATATCGATCCAACTACGGTTACGTCGGTGACTTTTATGGATTAGCCGTGAAAAACCACGTTGATAATACGACCAGCATTGGCGTCACAGGCTCTTGGAAGCCATAGCTCACCGCAGGCCCGGGGTGCTGGCGTGCCCCGGGCCTGCTCCACTTCAAGATACCCAAGGAGGTAGCCCATGATACGAACCGCATTTGCCCGCATGCTGCCTTTGGTTCTTGCGCTGGCGATGTTTACGCAGGCGGCGCGCGCAACCGACACGGCCCGCGTCGCACAGACCGTCACGCTGCCCCATGTCAAGGTCGTCTTCGACGCGCCGGTTGACGCGCCCGAGGACACAAACGCGCCGCCGCTCAAGCTGTCAACCAAGCAATTTGACTTGGAAACGGTCAAGTCGCTTTTCTTCAAGGGCGTCGCTGTGGAAGTCAAGGTAAAACAAATGCCTTCCGGCCCCGAATTGATCGACGGCCTCCCCAATACGGACACTACGTTCAACGTGAACGGGACCCTTTCCTGGTTCTTGATCGACGGCAGCTTCATCTATAATTCCGATGCGACGATGTACAACTCCTACCTATTTAGAGAAGCGTTCAAGGATATTCAGCTGACCGGCGGCTTTGACTGGATGACGCCCCAGCAGGCCCTCGACTTGGTTTGCGAACGCGCGCGGGCGATTGGGCTGGAGCCGGGCGAGTTATTGGCCTTCCAGCCGCTGACCAAAGAGATGATGCGCCCGCTCTACGAGGAAGAGCACCGCGCGGATCCGGAGGGCTCCCCTTCGGCGGACCCGCCCGCGGAGGGCTATTGGATCAACATGGCGCTCAACCTGAACGGGCTTGGGCTGATGCGCGAGCCTTACAAGAGCGCGCTCACCCGGGACGCTGTGCGCTGCGGCACGCTGTACGCCTTCGTCACACAGGCCGGCATCCAAGTCTTTCAAACCGATGAACTCGCCTATCAGGTCGTCGAGGTGGGCGAGGGAAAACCGTCGATTTCACTCGCCGAAGCGATTGAGCAATTCACGAAGCAACACGAAAAAATCATCCAAGACGAGCCGGTCGTGGTGAAGCGCATCGCCTATGAGTACGTGCCGGTGCCGGTCAAGGGCACGCAGTATCTTTTCAAGGCGCGCCCGGCCTGGTGCTTCTACACCGTTGGCGAAGGCTTGCTGTTTGACGTGCGTTCCCAATACCGCCCCGTCTACATCGACGCGATCACCGGAGAGAAAATCACCTGAGGGGGCGCAATCATGACGGCATCTGACGCGCGGCGCGCGCTGGGTTACGGCACGCGGCTGGCCGCGCTGCTCACCTGCGCGCAGTACGTGATATCCATGCGCTGGGCGCTGCTGATGAAGGCGGGATACGCGGTTGACACCTTTGATTACGGGCTCAATTTTGTCAAAATGGGATGGCTGCTGCCCCTGTTTTGCGCGCTTCCGTTTGGGCTGAGCTTCTTTAGCGACTGGAAGAGCGGCTTCGCCGCGCCGCAGGTGCTGCGCGTAGGGCGCGCGCGCTACACGCTCTCCAAGGCCATCGGGGCGGCGCTGAGCGGCGGGCTGACGCTTGGCGTTGGGGCACTTGCGTTCTTTGGCGTCTGCTGTCTGTCCGCGCCCATGATTCAAAATCCCGCCGGATACGCCTCCGGCCCGAACCTCATGGATGCGCTGGCCATGGGCGGTTGGCCGCTGTACGTAGCATCCATTGCGTACCTGAACTTTATGGCCGGCGCATTTTACGCGCTGTGCGGCCTGTGCACTTCCGCCTGGTGCGTAAACACCTATTTTTCGTTGGCGCTGCCGCTGGTGGTTAACCGCATGAGCAGCTTGCTCTCAACACGGCTGGGGCTGCCGTTTTATCTGAACCTTGGCATGCTCAGAAGCGGCGCGGCGGGCCTGCCCTTCGCCCAGACACTGATCGCGGGGACGGCGGTCTTTGGCGGTTTGATCGCCGTATGCGCGGCATTGTTCGCGCTGAGGGTGAACAGGAGGCTCGAAAATGGATAGCGTTCGAACCACGTTCACCATATGCGGGTACGGGCTAATCAAGCTTGTAACCTCTTCAAAACTCTATGCGGTGTTGCTATTCCTGGGCATCCATTTTTCGTTGTTTCTCGATCCGCTGCGCGCGTTTCTTGAGGCGCACGGCGCGTCGATCAACCTGGCCGGCCTGTTCGCGATGGTACTCTCGCACGGCTACAACGCTGCCTGGATCAGCCTTGGCGCGGTGGTGCTGTTTTCCGACGCGCCGTTTATCGACGAGGCGCAACAGGGCATCCTGCTGCGCACGGGCCAGCGCCTATGGCTGTGGGGGCAAATTGCCTACATCGCGGCGGCGGCTTTTTTGTACATGGCGCTGCTGGTCTTGCTGATCGCGCTGCCGCTCATCCCTTACGTGCACATAGGCGCCGAGTGGTGCGCGCCGATTTATACGTTTGTAACCAGCGAAACGCAGCCTTTTTATGCCCTGAACTTCTCCGCGATCGTCATGGAAGCATACGGTCCGCTCGGCGCGTTCGCGCTGTCCTTCTTCCTGCGCTACCTGGTGCTGGTGATCGTAGCCCTTGTCATCTTCATCGTGAACAGCGCCGCGCGCACCAAGCTGGGTGCGCTGGCCGGGGCGTTTGTGCTGCTCATCGACACGCTGAACAATATGGACCTCAGGATGCACATGCTGTCGGTTTCGACGCTTTCGCGCCTTGACATGATGGATTACGGCTTCACGCCGGATTATCCGTCCGTGGCCTATTCGGTGGCGGCGGTGGTATTGGCGGCGGCCGCGATGATCGCGCTCACCGTGTTCGTGGGCAAGCGCGTGGATGTGGTCGATCAGATCAGATCACAAGGAGGATGAGCCCATGATCGCGATAGACGATGTAAGCAAGCGCTACGGCGGCGCCGTCGTGCTCAGGAACGTCTCCGCCCAGCTCGAAGGCGGACAGATCCACGGCTTGATCGGGCGCAACGGCTCCGGCAAGACCGTACTGATGAAATGCATATCGGGGCTGATCCGGGCGACGTCCGGTACGATCACAATCGACGGCAAGGTCGTGCGGGGCGACATTGAAATCCCGGACAGCCTGGGCGCGATTCTGGATTCGCCCGGCTTCTTGCCCTACCGGTCGGGCTTAAGCAACCTGATGCTGCTGGCGCGGCTTAAAAAGAAAATCGGCCGCGCGGAAGTTAAGCAGGCCATCGCGCGGGTGGGGCTTGATCCGAACTCAAAAAAATGGGTGTGCAAGTACTCAATGGGCATGAAACAGCGGCTGGGCATCGCGCAAGCCATCATGGAAGACGCAAATCTTTTGCTGCTTGACGAACCGATGAACGGCCTGGACAAGCAGGGCGTAGGGCAGATGCGCGATCTGTTTTTAGACTTAAAGGCGCGCGGCAAGACGATCGTGCTGGCAAGCCACAGCGCCGAAGATGTCCAAACGCTTTGCGACCATGTATACGAAATGGACGCGGGCGTCATGACCCAGGTCAAATGACCCGTTTACGACAGTACCGCCGCCGTCTCGGGGATCTTCTGCGCCAGTTCGCGCTTGATGCGGCGGAACGCGGCTTCATCGTCACCTTCCACGCGCAGTGTGACCTGCTCGGCGGTGACCGATTTCCTGACCAGGAGCCAGCCGTCCGGCAGTTCCACGCGCACGCCGTCGAGCTTGCTGATTTCGCGCCCTAAGTAGGCCGCTTCGACGCGCGCGAGCAATGCATCCTGGCTGTCGTAAGGGCAATGGATGCGCAGATCCGGCGTAATGGGCGGGCAGATGACGTCGCCAAGCGCCTCTGACATCGTTTGTCCGGCTTCGCGAAGCGCCTCGCCCATCATGAGCGCGGCGTACAGTCCGTCGTCATAACCGAGTTCTCCAAAGAAGTAATGCCCGCTGACCTCGCCCGCAAGCCGCGCGCCAAGGTCCATGAAGCGCCGCTTGATGAAGGTGTGTCCGCTCTTTTCGGGCACAGGCGTGCCGCCCGCCTTGAGGATGGCGCGCTTGACAACGGAGGATGATTTCTGGTCGTAGACCACGGGCGAGGGCCGGCCTTTTAGCAGGTGGCGAACGAAGAGCACCAGCGCCTTTTCGGTGGTGACCACATTTCCCCGATCGGTGACAAACACCGCGCGGTCGCCGTCGCCGTCGAAGGCCACGCCGTAGTCGGCCTCTTCCTCCATGACTTTTTCCTTGAGCGCGCCTAAGTTCTCATATTCGGCGGGGTTGGGCGAGCGGTTGGGGAAGGTGCCGTCGGGTTCGCAGAAAAGTTCGGCCACCTCGTACCCGGCTTGCCGGAAGGCGGCGGGCGCGATGGACGACATGGCGCCGTTGCCCGCGTCGATGACCACCTTGCCGCGCGCCGACGTGCCAAAGCGCGCCTTGAGTGAGGCAAAATAGGCGGGCAGCGCGTCATACGGCCTCACTTCGCCCGCTCCCGCCAAAAACGCGCCGGACGCGATGATTGAGAGCAAGCGGTCGATGGTTTCGCGCGTCACCGGACGGTCGCCCAGCATGAACTTGATGCCGTTGTATTGGGCAGGGTTGTGCGAAGCGGTCACCATGCACCCGCCGCCCGACCCGCCCTGATGGATCGCGAAGTACATCACCGGCGTGGCAATCGTGCCCATGTCTTCGACAATCACACCGCCGTCTTTGAGGCCCTCAGTCAGCCGCGCCTTGAGCCGCGGCGTCGAGCGGCGCACATCCCCGCCCACGCGGATCACCGCGCCCGG
The DNA here is from genome assembly GCA_031551775.1 of Eubacteriales bacterium. Classification (GTDB taxonomy): domain Bacteria; phylum Bacillota; class Clostridia; order Christensenellales; family Aristaeellaceae; genus Anaerozeibacter. Next base: position 5,517 of record JAVBND010000113.1, read on the forward strand.
CGCAAGCGTCGCGAGCGCGCGGCCCACCAGGTAGCCGTCCTCGTCAAAGAGTTCCTTATTGTATATGCCGCGAATGTCGCAGTCTTTGAAAATGCTCATGTCAACCCCCCATTCGATAGAGCTTGGCGGCGTCCTCAAGGAACTTACCGTAGATGTCCTCATACGCACCCATCCACGCGTCAACCGGATCGACGGCCTTCTGATGGCGGATCATGGCGCGCGCCGCGCCTTCGAGCGAGCCGAACCGCTCAGACGCGGCCACGAGCGCCGAACCCATGGCCGCATCGACCACCTCGGGCAGGAGCAACTGCCGCCCTAGTACGCTCGCGCGAATCTTGAGCCACAAGTCGCTGCGACACGCGCCGCCGGTCGTCGAAATCACGCCGCCAACCTGGGCGCCAAGGGTCTCCATGCGCTCAAACGCCAGCCTTTCGGCAAACGCGACGCCCTCCATCAGCGCGGGGTAGAGCTTGCCGCTCAAGATATCGCCCCGGTAGAACGCCTCGGCGTCCGGATCGACGAACGGGAACCGCTCGCCGCGCCCGGTCAGGGGGTAGCAGCGCGCGCCGGTCGGCACGAGGTCCTGGGCCGCGCGGTTGAGCTCGTCAAAACCGGCTTCTCCCCGGGCAAAGTTCAGGCACTTGCCGCCGATGTTCGACGCGCCGCCGAGCATCCACGCGCCCGATGGCAGCATGTGCGAATAGCTCGAGCCGTTCGGATCGATGAGCAGGCGCTCGGTCACGCCCTTGAGCACAAACGTGGTGCCGATGATCGACGCCCAACTCCCCGGCTGTACCGCGCCCGCGGCCAAGGCCGAGGCATAGCCGTCGGTCGAGCCGCCGGTCACCACCGTGCGGGTGGAAAGGCCCAGGCGTTCGGCGGCTTCCTTGGATACATGGGCGATGGGCGCGCCGGGGCGGGTGATCGCGGGGAGTTTTTCCGTATCGATGCCAAGCGTTTGTTCGATCGCCTCCGGCCAGCGCCCGGCAAGCAAATCGTAGCCGGTCTTGAGGGCGTTCGAGTAATCGCTCACGCGGTACTCGCCCGACAAAAGCCCCGCCGCGTAATCCGCCTGATGGGCGAAAACGTCCGCCTTTTCATATACTTCGGGCCACTCGTTCTTGATCCACAAAATGCGCGGCAGCGAGAACGAAGCGTTGAAGGTCAGGCCCAGCTTTTGCTCGTGCGCGCGCATCGCCTGATGCACCGCTTGGGCTTCGGCCTTGGCGCGCGGATCGTTGTACATCAGGGCGTTTGAGAGGGGGCGGTTGTTCCCGTCGAGGGGCACGATGGTGCCCGACGTGCCGTCGATGCTGATCGCTTCGATCGCGTCGGCCGACAAGCCCGCCCATTTGAGCGTATTGACCGAACCGGTGATCGCCTCCTCGAGCGCCGCCCTCCAGTCGAGCGCCGATTGTTCGTACCGACCGCTTTGGGTGGCGGCGTTGATTTTGTCAAACGCCACCGAATGCGCGGCGTGAACGATGCCCTTCTCGTCGGCGGCGACGCACCGGACCCCCTGCGTGCCGACGTCAATGCCCATGAACAGCATAAAACATCCCCTCCCATCAGGATGACGAAAACCCCTTGCTTCTTTCGCGACGGTTTTCCAGCACAATTATACCATTGCGTTTGAAGCGCTTCAATAGCCGGGCGAAAAGCACAAGGGTTTTTACGGTGCGTTCGCCTGTTTTGTGCTATACTAGGGTCATACCGGAAAGGAAGGTGTGGCGTGTGTTCGAGATTCACTCGAGCTATGAGCCGCGCGGCGACCAGCCGCAGGCGATTGAGGCGCTGGCTGAGGGCCTAAGCGCGGGGCAAAAGCATCAGGTGCTGCTGGGCGTGACCGGCTCAGGCAAGACCTTTACCATGGCCAACATCATCAAGAAGACCCAGCGCCCGGCGCTCGTCATCGCGCACAACAAGACGCTGGCGGCGCAGCTGGCGGCCGAGTTTCGCGAATTCTTCCCCGACAGCGCGGTCGGGTACTTCGTGAGCTATTACGACTACTATCAGCCCGAAGCCTACATCGCCTCAACCGATACCTTCATTGAGAAGGACGCCTCGATCAACGATGAGATCGACCGCATGCGCCACAGCGCGACCGCGTGGCTGGCCGAGCGACGCGACGTCATCATCGTGGCGTCGGTCAGCTGTATCTACGGCATGGGCGACCCCTCCGAATACGCGCATCTGTCGATATCGCTTCGCGAAGGCGAGGCTCTTGACCGGGAAGAGCTGATCATGAAGCTCATCGACATTCAGTTCAGCCGCAACGATTTTGAATTTGAGCGCGGCACCTTCCGCGTCAGGGGCGATGTGGTGGAAATCATCCCGCCTTCAAATTTTGAGAAAGCGCTGCGCGTGGAATTTTTCGGCGACGAGATCGAGCGCATCTCCGAAATCGACACGGTGACCGGCACGCCGCTGAGGCACCTGAACCACGTGATGATCTTCCCCGCCTCGCACTACGTGACATCGCGCGACAAGCTCGACGCCTGCCTTGAAAACATTGAGAGCGACTTAAGAACGCAGCTTGAAGCGTTCCGCGAAAGCGGGCAGTTGCTCGAAGCGCAGCGCCTGGAGCAGCGCACCCATTACGATCTTGAAATGATGCGCGAGATCGGCTACTGCAACGGCATCGAGAACTACTCGCGCTACTTCGACGGGCGTCAGGCGGGCGAACCGCCCTTTACGCTCATCGACTATTTCCCCGACGACTTCATCGTGTTCATCGATGAGTCGCACGTCTCGGTGCCACAGGTGCGCGCGATGTACAACGGCGACTACGCGCGCAAGAAATCGCTGGTGGAGTACGGCTTCCGCCTGCCCGCGGCGTTTGACAACCGCCCGCTCAAGTTCCATGAATTTGAGCAAAAGGTCGGCCAGACCATCTACGTATCGGCCACGCCCGGGCCCTATGAGCTTGAGCGCGCGTCGCAGGTGGTCGAGCAGATCATCCGCCCGACCGGCCTCATCGACCCCGAAATCATCGTGCGCCCCGCGAAGGGGCAGGTGGACGACCTGCTGGGCGAGATCCGGCAGGTGACCGAAAAGGGGCAAAGGGTGCTCGTGACCACGCTCACCAAACGCATGGCCGAGAGCCTGACAAGCTACCTTCGCGAGATGGACGTCAAGGTCGAATACCTGCATTCGGACGTCGAGACGCTTGAGCGCATCCGCCTGATCAAGTCATTGCGGCTGGGCGAATTTGACGTGATGGTGGGCATCAACCTGCTGCGCGAAGGGCTTGACCTGCCGGAGGTCGCGCTGGTCGCGATCCTCGACGCCGACAAGGAAGGGTTCCTCAGAAGCGAGACCAGCCTGGTTCAGACCATCGGACGCGCCGCGCGCAACGTGGACGGGCGCGTGATCATGTACGCGGACGATTTGACCGACTCCATGACGCGCGCGATCAACGAAACCAATCGCCGCCGCGCGATTCAGGTGGCTTACAATGAAGCCAATGACATCACCCCGCAAAGCGTGCGGACCGCCGTGCGCGAGCTCATGGAAGTCACGCGCGCGCCCGATCAGGGCAGCTCGGATAAGATGCCCGATGACGAGCGGCAGATGGCCATCGAGCGCCTGGAAGAGATGATGCTTGAAGCCGCGGGCAACCTTGACTTTGAGCGCGCAGCGAAGCTGCGCGACCAGATGCTGTCCCTGCGCGGCGAAAAGGCGATGGCGACAAACGAGCGCTCGCGCGCGGGAAAGAGAAGAAGAAGGTAGCGCGCATCTTGCACTCTCATGCCGGATGGGATAAAATAGCATTGTCAACGAACTGCGTCCCCTGGGCGCTGAATGGATGAGGAGTGAAGAACCATGGAGCAGTACAAGGCGGCGATTGAAAAAGGCGCAACCGCGCTTGGCATTGAGTTTGGATCGACGCGCATCAAGTGCGTGCTGGTCGATGAAAAAGGCGCGGCCATCGCGTCGGGCAGCCATGCGTGGGAGAACCAGCTCGTAGACGGCATCTGGACGTATAGCCTGGACGACGTGTGGACCGGACTCAAGGACTGCTACAGCGACCTTGCGAAAAACATCCATGAGCGCTACGGCGTAAAGCTCAAGCGCGTGGGCGCGATTGGCGTGAGCGCGATGATGCACGGCTACCTGGCTTTTGACGCGCAGGACCGGCTGCTTTCGCCTTTTCGCACTTGGCGCAACACCATCACCGGCGAGGCGGCGGGCAAGCTGACGGAGCTCCTCAATTTCGCCATCCCTCAGCGCTGGAGCGTCGCGCACGTGTATCAGGCGATTTTGAACGGCGAGAAGCACGTCAATCAAATTTCGTTCCTGACGACGCTCGCGGGATACGTACACTGGAAGCTCACCGGGGAAAAGGTGCTGGGCGTGGGCGACGCGTCGGGCATGTTCCCGATCGACAGCGCATCGCTCCTCTTCGATCGGGCGAAATTGGATCTGTTCAATCGGGATATCGCGGGAAGAAACCTCGGCTGGACGCTTGATCAGATCCTGCCGGAAGTCAAGGGCGCGGGCGAAAACGCGGGCGCGCTGACGGACGCGGGCGCGCGCCTGCTCGACCCGACGGGCGAACTTGTTGGCGGTATCCCCATGTGCCCGCCGGAAGGCGATGCGGGCACCGGCATGGTTGCCACGAACAGCGTGGGCGCGCGGACCGGCAACATCTCGGCGGGCACTTCGGTGTTTGCGATGATCGTACTCGAAAAGGGCCTAAGCAAGGTCTATCCCGAGATCGACATGGTCACCACCCCCACCGGAAAGCCGGTCGCGATGGTTCACTGCAACAACTGCACGAGCGACCTCAACGCCTGGGTGAACCTGTTTGGCGAATTCTATGAGGCCATGGGGCACAAAGCCGACATGAACCGCCTGTTCTCCACGCTCTACAACAAGGCGCTTGAGGGCGACAAGGACGCGGGCGGGCTTTTATCCTACAACTACTTCTCGGGCGAGCACCTGACCGGGCTTGAGACGGGACGGCCGCTGTTCGCGCGCTTGCCGGATGCCTCGTTCACGTTGGCCAACTTCATGCGCGCGCACCTGTATTCCTCGCTCGCGACGCTCAAGATGGGCATGAACATCCTGCTCAAGCAAGAAAAAGTGGCGATCGACCGCATCTACGGCCACGGCGGGCTGTTCAAGACCAAGGGCGTCGGTCAGGGCTTCATGGCGGCCGCCATCAACACGCCGGTCAGCGTGATGGAGACCGCGGGCGAGGGCGGCGCATGGGGCATCGCGCTTCTGGCCGCGTACATGATCCAAAAAGACGGCCAGACACTTGAAGCGTTCCTTGAAACCAACGTATTTTCCGCGCAGGCGGGGGAAAGCATGTCCCCCGACCAAGCGGATGTCCAAGGGTTTGAAGCGTTCATGAAGCGCTACGAAAATGGCCTGCCCATCGAACGCGCGGCGACGGAGTATTTCAAATAGGCCGACACGCAAAAGCGCGGCGCATCGATGTCCATCGATGCGCCGCGCTCATTTTTTTCAATCGTCCATTCTTGCACCGGTAGTTGATTGAGCTTCCCCCGCATCCGCGCGGAACAGATTCGCGGTCATTACTTCACCACGCCTTTTTGAATCATGACGTTGGCGTAGATGGCTTCCTCACCCGACTGCACGATCACATACGATTTTTGCGCCTGGTCGTAGAATTCAAACCGCTCCAAAAATCCGACCGCCGCTTCGCCGCGCTCGTCGTGTTTGGCGACAATTTTTTTGTATTCATCCCAAATCGGAATTTCAAGGTCCTTGTCACACTCCATCGTATCCATCAACAGGACAGGGCGCTCCACATAACTGTCGAGCGGGATGACCGACAGCACCGCGTCCAGGAGCGCGGCGCCCGAAATTCCGTCCGCGCGCAGAAACTTGCAGTCACCCGCGTGGGCAAAGCGCTTGCCCGGAAAGTTTGCGTCGCCAATGACGATCACGTCGCTGTGCCCCATCTCGCAAAGGGTCGCCAACAGCTCGGGCGACAAAAGCTTGGGTACGTTAAGCAGCATAAAAATCCCTCCAAAAATTTATTAACCAAAGCCGCGCAACCCAGCCCCGGAGGGTCCGCGAGGGCCAAAGCCCGCCCGAATCCAGCCAAGCCGAAAACCAAAGCCGCACAACCCAGCCCCGGAGGGTCCGGGAGGGCCAAGGCCCGCCCGAATCCAGCCAAGCCGAAAACCAAAGCCGCGCAACCCAGCCCCGGAGGGTCCGGGAGGGCCAAAGCCCACCCGAATCCAGCCAAGCCGACAACCAAAGCCGCGCCAGCGAAGCCCCGGGAGGGAACGGGGAGGGCCAAGGCCCTCCCGCAACAACGCCCCCGCGGGCGTGTACCGCGGGGGTGAATCGGATTTTGACCAAGGGAGGGCTTTACCGCCCTCCCGACTCAAAATCCTCCCCCGCCCGGATTCCGCCCGGAAAATTCCGCAGAATTTTCAGGAATCCGGCCCCCGTAGCCCATTTCGGGGTTCCGCCCGAAGGCGGAACCCCGAAATGACGCACCCCTCATCGGAAAGGTTCGCGCAGCGAAGATTTCCGATGACGTCTATTCGTAGAGCAGCTTGGCGATATCCGGATCTTCCATGTTGGCGCTGGTGTAGAACTGGCAGCCCGTATCGACGACCGGTTCAACCGTTTCGCCGTTGAGCGTCTTGACCGCGAGTTCGACAGCGTAGTAGCCGATCATGTAGGGGTCCTGGGTGACAGCGCCGTAGACCCAGTTGTTCTTAACCGCGTTGAGCAGGGTCGCGCCGGAGTCAAAGCCGACAACCAGCATGTCTTTGTAGCGGCCGTTCTCACGGTCGAGGTCAAAGCCGTCGGAGGTGGCGGCCAGCATGCCGTCCATGGAGCCGGAGTTGGTGCAGAACACCGCGAGAGGGCTTCTCTGGATCACGGCCTGGGCCGCGGTCTGGCAATCGGTCACGCTGGTGGACGCCGCGATGGAAACCATGATTTCAACCGCCACATCGCCGGTTGCGGAAGCCTTGCTCCACAGGTCATGGCCGGTTACGGCGACGAGGCCCGGCTGCACTTCTTCGCACAGGGCGAGCATCTCGTTCACGAAGCCGGTGGTGCGCTGGGTGATGGAGGCGGAGATCGCGTCCTGGCTGATCACGCTCAGCACGACGGGCGCGTCCTTGGTGGCGTTCTTGATGGCCTGCGCGATCGACTCGATCTTGAAGATTTCGCTCGCGCCCAGCGCGCCGGCGGCCGTATTGTCGGTCGAGGCGGTGGAGACGATGGCGCCTTCGGGCGCGTTGGGAACGCCGGAGTCAAAGCCGATGACCGGGATGCCGCCCGCAATGCAGCTTTGCAGCTGCTCGATCACGGATTCGGTGTCAAGCGCGGCCAGGCACAGCGCGGCCGGCTTCTTGGCGAGGGCGGCGTTGAGCATGTCTACCTGAGCGCTGACATCGGATTCAGTGGGCGGGCCGTCAAAGGTAATTTCCACATTGTAGTCCTTGGCCGCGGCTTCGGAGCCGGCCAGAACCGTCTGCCAGAACTTGTGCTGGAAGCCCTTGGAAATGATGGGGATGTAGACGCTTTCAGAGGCCATGGCGACTTGAGCCACCGAGCCGACGAGCAGGACAACCATGAGCAATAGAGTGATTAACTTCTTGGTCATTTGAATACCCTCCTTATAGTTTTAACAGGCTGATGAGGCCCATTAAATTCATGGAATCAGTGAACGATGCGACTTGCGCGCTTCAGGCGGTATTGGTCGAGCAGCACCGCGCCCACGACCACCATACCGGTGAAGAAGGTTTGCCAGTGGCTTTGCAGACCCATGGACATGAGGCCCTGCTTGAGCACGCTCATGACATATACGCCGATGATGGTGCCGGTCAGCGTGCCCACGCCGCCCGCCATGGAGGTTCCGCCGATGACGACGCCCGCGATGCCCAGCACCTCCTGGCCGTTGCCGGTCGAGGGCATGATCGAGGTATAAACCGCCGCGTACATGATGCCGGCCAGTCCGCAGCAAAAGCCGCAGAAGGTGTATACGCCGGCCAGCCACGGCTTGGTCTTGATGCCGGAGAGGCGCGCGGCTTCGCTGTTGGAACCAATGGCAAATGTGTAGCGGCCAAAGCGGGTCTTGTTCAAAATAATATAGGCAATGACGAAGAACCCGGCCAGCCAGAAAATCCCGACAGGAAAGCCTGTCATGGTCTTGTAGAACAGGTTTTTAAACCACCCGGCTTCCGTGCCGAAGGTGGGATAGCGCATGGTTTGTACGCGCGTGACGATGGCCCCCAAGCCCATGCCCATCATCTGCGTGCCGAGCGTCGCGATGAACGGCGGCAGCTTAAGGTAAGCCACCAGGATGCCGTTGACGAGGCCGATCGCCGTCGCGACCGCGAGCACGACCAGGAGCGCCCACTCCATTGAAAAGCCCCAGGAGTTGTACGCCGCGCCGCCGAGCAGCGCCGCGCACATCATCGTGGTGCCAAGCGACAGGTCAATGCCGCCCGTGATGATGACAAAGGTCACGCCGATCGCCATGAACCCGATGTAGTACGATCCGTCCAGGATGTTCACCAGGTAGTCAACCGAGAAAAAATGGTTGCCGAAAATCGAGAAGAACGCGTACAAAAGCAAGAGGACCAGTGGCGCCAGGAACTTGGAGATGTCAAATTTCTTCATGCCGTACCCTACCCTTCCATGGTTGCATAGGTCATAATCCGGGTTTGCGTCGCCTCGGAAATATCCATGCTGCCGGTCACTCTACCCTCGCTCATCACGATGATGCGGTCGGACATTCGAAGCAATTCCGGCATTTCGCTCGAGATCATGATGATGGACTTGCCTTCGTCGATCATGTCGTTCATCAGCTTGTAGATCTCGCTCTTCGCTCCGACGTCGATGCCGCGGGTGGGTTCGTCGAAGATCAGCACCTCGCACTGGCGGATCAGCCACTTGGCCAGGACGATCTTTTGTTGGTTGCCGCCGGAGAGGTTGCGCACCAATTGGCGGATGCCGGGCGTCTTGATGGAGAGTTTCTGGACGTAGTCCTTCGCGATGGCGTCGATCTTGCGGTCGTTGACAAGGCCGAGCGTCACGTATTTCTCAAGGTCCGCCATGACGCAGTTGTCGCGCACGCTCAGGCCGGTCGATATGCCAAACGCCTTGCGGTCTTCCGACAAATATCCGATGCCGAGCTTGACCGCGTCGCTCGGCGAATGGATGTCCACTTTTTTGCCGTGGAAGATCACTTCGCCGCCCGCCTTGGGATCCGCGCCAAAGAGCGCGCGCACGGTTTCGGTGCGGCCCGCGCCGACCAGGCCCGCCAAGCCCAGAATTTCACCCTTTCTAAGTTCAAAGGACACGTCCTTGACGTTGTGGGCGACCATGTTCTTGACTTCAAGCACCACCGGCGCGTCCGGGGCTACGTTGCTCTTTTGCTTGGGTTCCTCGAAAATCACGCGGCCGACCATCATGGAGATGATCTCGTCCTTGGTGACCTCCCGGGTATTGCGCGTGCCCACGTACTGGCCGTCGCGCATGACGGTGATGCGGTCGGTGATCTGCCAGAGCTCTTCCAGGCGGTGAGAGATGTATATGATGCCATGGCCCTTCGCGCGCAGGTCCCGTATGAAACGGAACAGCTCCTCGATCTCCGTATCGGTCAGGGGCGACGTGGGTTCGTCCATGACGAGCAACTCACTGTTGTGGTGAAGTGCTTTGGCGATCTCGACCATCTGCTGCTTGGCGACGGTCAGGTCCTTGACCACGGTCGTGGGCTTGATGTCAAGGTGCATGGACTTCATCATCTCGCCCGCGATTTTGTTGGCCTTGCGCTCATCGAGGAAGATGCCGAGGGTCTTGGGCTCCGAACCGATGAAAATATTCTCGGCCACGGTCAGGTGCCCCATGAGGTTGAGCTCCTGGTGGATCATGCCGATGCCGCGCTTCTGCGCGTCGATGGGACCGGACAGGTCGATCTCTTCGCCCTTGAAGAGGATCGTGCCGCCGTCCTTCTTATGGATACCGTTGAGTACCTTCATCAGCGTGCTCTTGCCCGCTCCGTTCTCGCCGACCAGCGCGTGTACCTCGCCCGGCCTTACCTCAAGGCAGGCGCCGTCCAGCGCGTGTACCCCGGGGAAATATTTCTGTATGCCTGTCATCTCAAGCAATATTTCCGCCATGTCGTCACCCCAATCCTATTGGCATTCATTGGCTTTATACGCATGAAGCAGCGCCCGTCCCCTTGCTGTTTCATTTGCCGCCGTTCAATTCGCTATATTTAAACCGAAAAATCCGGAATCAACCGATTGCCGTCGCCGTCTCGGTTTGCTTCCCCGTATTATCAATGATAGTAAAAATTCATGGTTAAGTCAATAGGTTTTGAAAAAAAATAATTGAAACGTTTTACCAGTATTTTCATTTTTTGTATTTCACTCTTGTCATCACACGGCAAAGTATGTATACTGTTGTTGATTTAAAATCCGGGGGGAGGTGGACTCTTGCCCAGCATCAAGGACGTCGCGCGCGACGCAGGCGTATCGGTCGGTACGGTATCCAATTATCTGACCGGCAACAAGAAGGTCTCCCCAAAGGTTTCGCACGCAATCGAAAATGCCATCAAGGCCCTTGGATACCACCGCAACGCCAACGCCAAAAACCTGCGCACCGGCAACACGACCGAGATTGGCGTATTGCTGCCCAATGTCTACAGCCAATACTATTCGTTCCTCCTGGCGAGCATGGAGACCGAACTGCGCCAATCGGGCTATTCCATAAACCTGGGGCTTACCGGTGACGTGCCGGAAACCGAGATGAAAATCCTCGACCTCTTCGCGCAAAAAGGCGTGTGCGGGGTGATCTCGGTGTCCTGCCTTGACCAGGAAGCGCACAATAAACTGCCGCCCCAGATTCCCACGGTCTTCATCGACCGGGAAATTCGCCCGGGGCAAAGCAATTTCATCGGCTGCGACTGTTACCAGACGACGCTGTACCTGCTCGAGGAACTTAAGCGCCTGGGCCTTGAGCGCACCGCCCTTTTTACCGGCCCGCTATCCTTTTCCTGCGAACAGGACAGCGCGCGCGCCTACCGTGATTTTTGCGCGCGAACCGGCGACCGGCACGCACAAGAAGACCTGGTCTCAGTCCGCCTGACCAAGGAAGAGGGCTTTCGCGCGTGCGTGGAATACCTTCAAAGCCACCGCCCGGACGCCATCATTTCAACCTCGCGCGACCTGACCAACGGCCTTGAGCAGGCGCTGTCACTGCTGGGCATTTCAACGCAATCGGGCATCCGCGTCATCTCCTTCGGTCAGGAAAACTGGAGCAAGTCAACCACCAGCAACGGCATCTTGCACACAATGCGTCCGGCCCACCTGATGGGCAAGAAGGCCGCCTCGCTCCTGATTGACAACATCAAGAGCCCGTTCCTGTTTGAGAAGCAGCAAATCGTCTTTCCGGACAAAATCATCGAACATCCGCTGGATGAAGGCGCCTCGGTCCCCTGTTCTGCCAAGCCTCAAAAGACGCTCAGGATCCTGATGCTCGATTCGCCGAGCGCGCACGCGGCCATACAAACCCGGTCCGATTTCACGCGGGGCAGCGGCATCAACGCCGATATCACCCTGTGTGCCCATGACGCCCTGCTCTCCCGCCTCTTGTCGCCGGAATCGGATTTGACGGGCTATGATATCGTCATGTACGACAATCCCTGGCTCGACACGCTGGTCGCGGGCGGACGGCTTTCGGATATGACCGAACTTGCGCGGGAGGCGCGGTTGCCGCTTGACAGCTTCCTGCCAAGCCTCGTGGAAAAGATCGGCGTGGTCCGCGGCCAGCTTTACGGCATTCCCTTCCTGTTCGGGCCTCAGTTGCTCCTCTACCGGAAGGATCTCTTTGAGGATGAACGGCTGCAGGAGCGCTTTGAAAAGAAGTATCACACGCGGCTCAGACCGCCGCGCAGCTGGTTCGAGTTCAATGTTCAGTGCGGTTTTTTTACCCGCGCGCTGAACGGCGATTCCCCGACCGAGTACGGAACCGCCATCGCGGCCCAGAACCAAAGCGTCTTGATGCCGGAGCTCTTGCCCCGCGTCTGGGCCTACGGCGGCGCGGTGTTTGACGCGCATGGGCACGCCGCTACGCACACTCCGGCCTTTCAAAAGGGCGTGGCCAGCTTCCTTGACGCGGTCAAATCGGCTTCCCCAGGCACAGCCAATTACGCGGTGGAGCAGACCGTGGCCGATTTCCATCAGGGAAAGGCCGCGATGCTGGTCAGCTTTGCCTCCTTCGTCGCGGACGTAAACAATTTCAGAAAATCCAAGATCATCGGCAAGATCGGATACTCGACCATCCCCGGCGGCGTGTCGATCTTCTCGGGATGGGGACTGGGCGTCACCGCCGCGTCCGCGCAAAAGACGGAAGCGCTCTCCTTCATCCGCTGGATCTGCGATCCGCAGGTGAGCAATTACTTCGCCATACTGGACGGGCAGTCCGCGCTCATGAGCGCCTACGTCAACGACGAACTGATCAGCCATTACCCGTGGCTGCCCATCATTCACCAGTCCTACCAGAACAACCGCAGGCGCATAGCGCCCATGCGCAAGGACGGCAGCATCGTCTCGATCACCGAGGTTGAGCGGCTGATCTACCAATGCACCATGGAAATTCTCGGCGAGAAGGTGACGATAAACACAGCGCTGATGAAGTTGACGGACAACATTGAGGCGCTCCTGAACGCGCCGGGGTAATGGAAACAAGGACCGGGGCCGGATCACAAAGGGCCGCCCCGGTCACTTTTTTATCGCGCGATGGTCCCGTCCTCGTCCCACAAATCATGCCAGTCGCCGGCGCCCGGCCACAGGAAAACCTGTCCCTTGACCAGGCGGCACCCGCGCTCCGCCTTCTTCAGCGCTTCCATCTCCTCCCCGGTCAGCGGGTCCTGCGTTATGCATTTCAAATTGCTCACGTAATTGGCCTCGCGAACCGAGAACGGGATCGGAATCTGGCCGCGCTGAACGGCCCACTTGAGGCAGATCTGCGCCGGATGCACGCCGTGCGCCCGGGCGGCCTCGGTCACTTCCGGCGCTTCCATGTCGGCCACATCAGTAGGCGTCACGTCGCGCTCAGGCCTGTTGGGACTGCCGATGGGACAAAAACCGATGGGCACAATGCCCTGCTGGACCACGTAATCGAAAAGTTCCTGTTGCTGAAAGCACGGATGCATCTCCATCTCAATCAGCGTGGGCCTGACACGGACGATGGGCAATACCGCGTCCAGCTTCGCCCTCGTCATGTTGCTCATGCCCAGGTTCCGGACAAGCCCCATATCGTGCAAACGCTCCATCTGCTGCCAGGTCGCCATGAAGGCGTCCACCGAGAACGGCGTGCTGTCGGGATTGCGGCTGTCGCCGTCACAGCCCGGCGCGTGGTAGTTCGGGAAGGGCCAGTGCACGAAGAACGCGTCCACATAATCAAGCCCCAGGTCCTTGAGCGTCTTGGCGCAGGAAATGAGCACATCGCCCCGGCCGTGCATGTCGTTCCAGACCTTTGAGGTGATGAACAGCTCATCGCGCGTGACGATGCCTTCCTTGAACGCTTCCTCAAACACGCGCCCGATCAAGTCCTCATTGCCGTAGACCGCCGCGCAGTCAAACAAACGGTAGCCCGCGCGAATGGCCCCGGCCACCGCGCCCGCCACCTGCTCGGGCGAGAAGTGATCGCTGCCAAAGGTACCCATACCAATCGCCGGGATTTTTTCACCGGTCGAGAGTGTTTTTTGGGGAACCAGTTTCGGATCGATGAATTCCATGGTTGAGCCCTTCCTTCTAAAAAATCGTATCGATGGTGATCTTGGGATAAATCCGATCAAAATCCGCCGGGTCGTACCCGCCGGTCGCCATGGACAGCGCGCCCGCCGCCGACACCGCGACCGCAAGGCGCAGCATCTCCTTCGGGTGAAGCCCCCGCCCAAGCCCCACGGCGAAACCCGCCAGCATGCCGTCGCCGCAGCCCACGGTGTTGACCGGCGTGATGCGCGGCGGCCGTCCATGCCACGCGCCGTCCCGCGACACGAGCAGCGCGCCCTCGGCCCCGAGCGACACCGCGACCAGGGCGACCCCTGTTTCGTAAAGCTTGCGCGCGGCCCCGACGACTTCGTCAAAATCCCGCACCTCGTGGCCGAGCAACTGCGCGATTTCATCTTTGTTGGGCTTGACCAAGGTCGGAAGCGCTTTGACCGCACGCTTGAGCGCCTCACCGCTCGTGTCAAGCAGTACGCGCTTGCCCGCGTCCCGGCACAAGGCGATCAAGCGCCCATAGGCGTCCTTCGGCATGCCCTCGGGCAGGCTGCCCGACAGCGTCACCACGTCGGCATGGGCGAGTTCCCGCGCGAAGTCCTCATAGAACCGCTCGACTTCCTCGCCCGTCACCGGCGCGCCCGGTTCGAGGTATTCGGTGCTCTCGTTTTTCGTCATGTCCCAACCGTTGATGCAACTGCGCGTCTCGCTCGCGACATGGGTGAAGGCGCGCCTGATGTTCGCCTCGGTGATGAGCGATTCAAAATATTGCCCGATGAAGCCGCCCACAAACCCGGTTGCCGTGACTTTTTCGCCGAGTCCGGCCGCCACGCGCGCGACGTTCATGCCCTTGCCGCCCGCCGTGTTGATTACCTTCTCGACCCGCATCACCGTGTAGGGATCAAGGCGCTTGATCATGTACAGCTTGTCGATCGACGCGTTCAGCGTTACCGTCAAAATCATATTCGGTTCCTCTCATTCCTCATTGACCAGCATGATTTTGCCGTGCACGCCCTGCGGATTCTTGTAAAGTTCAAAAGCCTCGGCGGCCCGCGCCATCGGGTAGCGGCGGAAGATGAACCCGGGGTCGAACTTGAGCGCGCCCGTTGCAAAGTAGTGCGCGGTCTCCTCCCACTCCTTGCCCGGAAAGGGCGCGGAATAGCTCATCCAACTGCCGGTTAGGTAAAACTCCTTGCGGTTCATGTTCTCCCACTCGCGCGGGGAAAAGGTCATGTCCCGGTGCGGCGTTCCGATGAAGCATACGCGGGCCTTGTTGCCCGCGAGGGCAAACGCCATCTTCATGGTTGCGGGGTTGCCCGCGGTTTCAAACACGTTTTGGTAACCCCTTGCGCCGGTGAGCGCCATGGCCCGGTCCATGAAACCCTCACAGAGCGTATTGACCGATTCGTCCGCGCCCATGCGCATGGCGAGATCGAGCCGGCCTTCGTCGATGTCGAAGGCCACGATCTTCTTCGCTCCGAAAATCTTCGCCCATTGGAGGGCGAAGATCCCGATGGTGCCGCACCCAAGCACACATACCGTCTCGCCGCCCTTGTACCCCGCCTGCAAAATCCCGTGCAGCGCGACGGTCGAAGGCTCAAACATGGCGGCCTGCTCGTAGGGAATCGCGGGATCGTACACGACCGCGTTTCGCTCGGGAATCACCACATAATCGGCAAAGCTGCCCTGCTGGCGGCTGCCGATGAAGCTGTAGTTTTTACACAGCGCGAAATTGCCTTGCTGGCAATCGGCGCACTTCATGCAGGGCACGAGCGGCGCGCCGCTGACGGTGTCGCCCACCTTGACGCCGGTCACGCCCTCCCCCACCTCCACCACATCGCCCGCGAATTCGTGCCCCAGCACGACGGGATAGAAGTGCGCGCCGTTGTGCAACACGCGCGGCACGTCGCTTCCGCAAATGCCGCTCGCCCGCACCTTTACCTTGACCGTGCCCGGCACCAATACGGGCGTCTCATATTCCGCGTAGCGAATGTCCTCATTCCCGTACAAAACAGCCGCCTTCATTGCTCCGCCTCCCCGTTCATCATCGGTTCCAGCCGCTCGTACAGCGAGCGGTACTTTTCGTATCCGCGGTCATAGACGCTTTTTACGGCCGCGTCCGGCTCATGGACGCGCGTCACGCGGATTGATCGTTCAACCGCTTCCTCAAAGCTTCCAAACACGCCCGTCCCCACGCCCGCGAGCACCGCCGCGCCGAAGGTGGTCGCCGTATCGCTGAAAGGCACCTCGATCACCTTGCCGGTGACATCGGCCTTGATCCCGGTCCACACGCGGCTGTTGGCAGCTCCGCCCATGGCGCGCAGGCTCGTAACCGCGCCGCCCGCGTCCTTTGCCACCTCCAGGTTGTGCCGAAGCGAATACGCCACGCCCTCCATTGCCGCGCGGATCATGTGAGAACGGGTGTGCGCGTAGGTCAAGCCGAAGAATACGCCCCGCGCGTTGGGGTTCCACAGAGGGCTTCGCTCCCCCGTCATGTACGGAAGGAACAACAGACCGTCGCTGCCGGGCCGGACGCCACTGGCAAGCGCGCTCATTTCCTCAAAACTCAGCTCCGGGCAGACGGTCTCCCTGAGCCACTTGAGCGCGCCGCCGCCGCCGGTCGTGCCGCCCTGCAAGAGCCAGCGCCCCGGCACCGCGTGAAAGCCCAGAATCAGGCGCCGATCGGCGGCATAGCGATCGATGCAAAGGCTCATGCCCCCCGCCTGCCCGCCCTGCTCCTGCGTTTGACCGCTCTCAATGACGCCCGCGCCCAGCGTCCCGCACGCGGCGTCGAGCGCGCCCGCAACGACCGGCGTGCCCGCGAGCAGGCCTGTCAACGCCGCGGCATCCCGCGTGACGCGCCCGATCACCTCGTGCGACGGGTGAATCTCAGGCAAAAGATGCGGGCGAACCCCAACGCGCCGCGCCACGTCAGGATCCCAGCGCCCGGTGCGCATATTGAAGCAGCACAGCCCATATCCCTGCGACAAGTCCTGCGTGACTTTCCCGGTCAGGCGCTCTACCAAAAAGGAATTTGATTGGAGAATGTGCTCCGCACGGGCGTACACGTCGGGCAGATTGTTCTTGTACCACAAAATCTTGGGCAAGGTGTAGCTCGGCTGAAGGGGGTTGCCCGAAAGGGCAAAGATCTCTTCCTCCGGAATCTCAAGGCGAATCTGATCGCACTCGGCCCGCGCGCGGGTGTCGGTCCAGATGGGGGTGCGGGTGAGCGCCGCGCCGTACTTGTCCACCGCGACGGCCGACCAGCTTTGCCCGTCGATGCCCACGCCCGCGATGTCCGCCGGGCCGATCCCGCTTCCCTCGAGCAAGGCGCGAATCGCCGCGCACGCGGCCTTCCACCAGTCTTCGGGATCCTGCTCAGCCCAGCCGGGTTTTGGGTAATAAACCGGGTAGGCTTCGGTCGCTTGCAAGAGGACGCGCCCCGCCTCGTCAAAAAGCGCGGCCTTTAGGCCCGATGTGCCGATGTCGATCCCCAGCAACGCGCCCATACCTTACGCCTTTCCTTCCGAGCCGCAAACGGCGATCAGTTCCATAACCTTGTCCTTCAGCGCGTCACGCCCGGCCGCGAGAAACTTCTTGGGATCGTAGGCGTCGGGCTGGTCGGCAATGGCCGCCTTCACCGCGTTTGAGAAGGCGATGCGCAATTCCGTCGCGTAATTGACCTTGCAAACGCCGTTTGCGATGCAGGCCTTGACCGCGTCCACCGGCACGCCGGACGTGCCGTGCAGCACCAGCGGCACCGAAACCGCCTTGTGGATCAGCTTGAGCCGTTCTATGTCGAGCTTCGGCGTCAGCTTGTACACGCCGTGCGCCGTGCCGATGGCGGGGGCGAAGCTGAACACGCCGGTCGCGCGTACGAATTCGGCGGCCTGATCGGGGTCGGTATACTGGCAGGCGGCCTCGTGGCCGTCTTCCTTGCCGCCAACGGTGCCCAGCTCCGCCTCGACCGGGACGGCGTACGCCATCGCGACCACGCGCCGCGTGACGGCGATGTTGTCCTCAAAAGGCTGGAGCGAGCCGTCGATCATCACGGAAGTATAGCCTTCGCGGATCGCGCGCTCGCACAGTTCGTAGCTGTTTCCATGGTCAAGATGCAGCGCGACCGGGACCTTTGCGTCCCGCGCCAGACGGCTGACAAACCCGGCAAAGACACCCGGCGGCGCGTACTTGAGCGTGCCCGGCGTGGTCTCAACGATCACCGGCGCGCCCATCGCCTCCGCCCCCGCAATGACGCCCTGCGCCATCTCCATGTTCTCCACGTTGAACGCCGCAATGGCATAACCATGCTTTTGCGCGTCCAGCATCATTTCCCGAGTGGTCAAAAATGCCATAACCGTTCCTCCAATCCGTAACGTTTCGTCTTTGAATATTATAAATATATCAGCCTTTCTTGTCAACAAGAAAAATAAATATCCATTCCATATCCGAAACGATTCTTGATTTTTGGCGGGAACCTGCTATAATGACAGAAGGCGAATTCACAGGAGGCAGAGCATGGCGGCGACGATGAAGGACATCCAGAAAAAAACCGGCCTCGGCCTTGCAACCATTTCAAAATATTTAAACGGCGGGACGGTACGGCCCGGGAACAAAAAACTCATCGACGACGCGGTGCGTTCGCTTCATTTTGTGCCCAATGAATTCGCCCGGAGCCTCAAGACCCGGCAGAGCCGCACCATCGGCGTGGTCATTCCGGAACTGAGCAACGCGTTCATCACCTCCATCATCACGACCGTTGAGGACTACCTGCGCAAGCACGATTACGCCGTGATCGTGTGCGACTGCCGCACCGACGCAAAACGCGAAGCGGAGGCGGTCTCCTTCCTCGTCCACAAGCGCGTGGACGGCCTGATCAACATGCCCACCGACCCCACCGGCGCGCACCTTGGACCCGCCATGGCGCAAGGCATCCCGGTGGTGCTGGTGGACAGGATGCTCAGGCCCCTTTCAGGCAGCGTCAGCGCCGTGGTGCTTGACAATCAGGATGCGGCTGAAAAGGCGACGTCGCATTTGCTGGATGCGGGCCACCGCTCAATTGGCCTGGTGCTCGGAAACGAAGGCCTGTTCACCACCGAAATGCGCCGCAAAGGGTACCTCGCGGCGTTTCAGGAACGGGGTCTCGCGCCCGATGCCGACCTCATCCGCTTCAGCGACTACACCATGGAAGGCGGCTATAACGCCGCCAAGCAATTGCTCGCCCTCCCCGCAAAGCCGACCGCCATCTTCCTCACCAACTACGAAATGACGCTGGGCGCGATGATCGCGCTCACCGAGCTCGGCCTGTCGGTTCCCGCTGACATCTCGGTGATCGGCTTTGACAAGCTCGACCTCTTCGGCGCGGTCTACCCAAACCTCACCTTGGTCAGGCAACCGCAAATCGCCATCGGCGAATGCGTGGCCAAGCAAATGCTCGATCTGCTCGCCCCCGGCGAAGGGGCGCAGGCCCACCAAGTCATCACGCTGTCGGCGCAACTGCTGGAAGGCGGGAG
>JAVBND010000084.1:0-22326 GCA_031551775.1 Eubacteriales bacterium
CGAATCAGGTGGAAGAGCAGCACTCCTCGCAGTTGGCTTAAGGAGAATGCGGGAACAGGAAACGGAGGGCAAAGATACGCTCCGCGCTTTGCGTATGCCGGATGCGTGAAGGAGCCACATATGCCTTCAGGCGACGAGGGACTGGCCGTTGCCAAAAATGAAATGGCTCCAGTGTAATGGACATTCCACTAAAAAGTGTCCAATCTGCTGGAGCCAGGTCATGTGGTGCGGTCGACGGGACTTGAACCCGTACTCGGTTAAGAACACGCCCCTCAAACGTGCGCGTATGCCAATTCCGCCACGACCGCTTGCTTTGTGCAACAGATGATATTATACCGGAGCATTGCTCGTTTGTCAACAGGCAGATCGGGAAAACTGGCGTAAAAAGAAACTTAAGGCAACACCGCACAGGTAGCGGATGTGATGATGGGATGATTTTTCGTCCAGGTGGTCGTGCAAAAACCGCAGGACTAGCAGCGCTAATTCAAGTGTTTTTGCAGGGCTGCCTGGATGGAAAAGCAGCCCGTCAGCGCGTTCGCTACCTGTGCGGTGTTGCCTTAAAAAGAAACGCTCACGCGCTTCTTATTGAGGAAGCCCTACGGGGCATTATGCGACCAGATGCTCGGCGGGGGCGTTGCAGATCTTGCAGCGCGAAAAACCGGCGTTCAAGGCTGTGCCAAGCGACATTCGGACCGAGGAGCTCTTGACAAACTTGCATTCCTTGTTGTGGTAGTTCTTGCCGCCGGTATTCGCGTAGACGTAGATCGGTTCGGGGGTCGGCTCCGGCTCTACGATGACCGACGGGGGCTTGATGTAGGTGGGGACGTAAACTTCGTACTGGCCGATGTCCTCGGATTCCTGCTCAGGACCCTGCACCTCAAGCGCCGCTTTTGTGCTGACCAACTCGATGCCGCCTGCCACGCGCTCGGGCGGCAGCGTAAAGGGAAGAAAAATCGCGACGATCAGCGCCGCCATGGCCATGGATATCAGACTTTTTGCCCCGCGCGCCCAGCGGCAGCGGTCGCTCCACATCATCAAAAGGCCCGCCGGAGGACAAAAAATCAGCCACCGAATCACCGCTTTGGAATAGCGGTTCGTGGCGCGTTTTTTTGCCTTGGGGCGCGGCGGCCGGGGAGCGCTTGCGTGCATTGATCTAAGTGCCCTCGTTTCGTAGCATAAGCGGAAGGCGCACACATGAAGCGCATGCCTACCGCATATATTGTAGCCAAAATGGGACGAAATGTAAATAGGACACAACATGTTGTGGTCATTACATTTTTCGGAAAATTCGACACGATTCCGTAATAGATGACAAGCGGGCGCAAAAGGGCGAAAACCAAGCGAAATATGGCGGATATAGGTAAAAAAGATTGCCGTTCATCGCGCTCGCGCCATGCAATATTTACAGATGATTGTGGACAAATCAAAGGTGAGCGTGTATAATATTGATATGTAAATTTTTCGCATTTAAAAGGGGGGTGAGCGGATGGCGACTGTCCATGAGGTGCTGGGGGTGTCAAAAGATGCCTCGGTGACCGAGATTCGCCGCGCGCACCGGGAGCTGGCCCGCCGCTGGCATCCCGACCGCTTTGGCGAAGGGCCGGAGCGCCTGTGGGCCGAGCGGCGCATGGTTGAAATCAATCAGGCGTTTGAAGAGGCGCTCAGGCAGGCGGCCCGGACTGAGAGCGTCAATGAGACCACGCCCGAAAACGAGCAGCTTGAGGATGTCAGAAAACTGCTGGGCCTGGGGCAATTGTCCGCCGCCAGGCAAGCGCTCATGCGGGTCGCGACCAGGTCCGCCGAGTGGAATTACCTGTTCGGCGCGGTGCTGCTCAGGCTTGGCGAATTGGAAAAGGCGGTTTTGTATTTCGGCATTGCCAGCCGCCAGCGCCCGGGCAACGCGCAATACCAGACCGCGTACTTAAGCGCGGAGGCCATGCGGGACCGCAGTCGGATCAAGCCGCACTTGCAGCGCTTGTTTGGGTCCAGCCGGCGAAGCCGTTAAACCTTACCGCCGCAGGAAATGTGATACGCCCGCATCATCCGCGTGAAGCGGATGCTTTTTTTATGCGTGTTTGCGCCCGGGGCATAAGGAAATGCTTTCAAATGCACGGCAGCGCGGGCAAGCCAGGCATGGTTTCGGATCTTCGCCCGCAAGCGCCTTGTTCGGCCAGTCGGCATCGACCAGCGCGCTTCTCCCGATTGACACCATATCGGCGCCGCTCACCGCCAGCACATGCGCGGCATCGGCGGGTGTCTTGATTCCGTTTACCGCGAAGACCGGAACTCTCGCGGCCCGCTTGATGCGCGCGGCTGCGTAGATCACGTCCTTGAGCGGGTAGCCTTCGGGGGCAAAGGGCTCATCCTCCCCGGTAAAACCGTAGGAGATGTTCAAGTAGTCGATGCCGTGCGCCTCAAGCAAGGCCGCGTGTCCAAGCGCGTCTTCGAGCGTCGGCTCAAACCCGCCCAGGCGGATGCCCACGATGAAATCCGCCGGTACGGCCTGCTTCACCGCGTCCAGAACCTCCAGCACAAACAGCGCGGGATTTTTGCCATAGGCGTCGTCCCGGCGGTTGACGCGCCTGCTCAGAAACTGGCAGAGCAGGTATTGGTGGCAGCCGTGCAACTCGACCCCGTCGTAGCCCGCCTTTGCCGCGCGAATCGCGGCGCGGACAAATTCCTCGCGGATGCGCGCGATGTCGCCCTTCGTCATTTTTCGCCCCTCAATCTCCCCCGACCGGCTCCTGTAGCGATAGGCGTCAGGGCACAAGGGCTCCGGCGATATGGAGCGGATGCCCGCGTGATGAATTTGTACGACGATGGGCGCGCCCGCGTCGTGTACGGCGCGGGTGATGCGGGAAAGCCCTTCTATGTGCCGATCGTCCCACAGGCCCAACTGCGTACCTGCCAGGCGGCCTTCGCGGCTTACGCAGGTGGCCTCCTGGACGATCAGCCCCGCGCCGCCCCGTGCCAGCGCGCGATAGTGATCCACATGATTGTCATGCGCGACGCCGTCGTCCCCGCTAAAGCCAAACATCACCATGGGCGGGATTGAGACGCGGTTTTTGAGCGTCAGAGCGGAAAGTTTCAGCGGGTCGGACAGGCGCGCGGCGCGCTGATAGGCGATGCGGTCGGTTCCGTCGGGAGCCTTTATGATGCCGCATTGCGCAAAGCCCTCATCTTCAAGCGCGCGGCGCATGGGCCGGTTGAGGCGGTGGGTATCAATGCGAAGGCTTGAGACAAATTGCGCGCAATACCGGACAGATGCGCGCACGACGCCCTGTGACACGCCGCTTGAAGCGACGCGGTGAATGACGCCATAGGGCGCGTCGTTTGGCCACGCCCCGTCCCGAATCTCGCGGTAATCTTCTTCCTCGCCAATAAAAAAACAGAACACGCCCGCGCGTGCGCCGCCCTCTGTCAAGACGTACAAATTTCCCCGCGCGATGTCGCCTTCGACCATCCCGCGCGGCGGGTACGCCCCTGCCCACTGTTCGGGGTTCCCGCTTTCACGCATGAATTCCCGGGCGCGCCCGTAGATGCCAAGCACCGCTTCGAGGTCGGCCTGTTCGGCTTTTCGGATGTTCATAAAAGTCCTCCGCTTATAGGTAAGCGCTGGTTCATTCGGTTGTCGGATGGCGTGATGAATTTTCGTCCAGGTGTCCATGCAAAAGCCGAAGGCGTAGCAGCGCTACGTCGAGTGTTTTTGCAGGGGCGTATGGGCGGAAAGGCAGCCGCCAAGCCGCAATCGAATTGATCAGCGCTTATCTATCCCCACCATATATTCCTTGATCTTTTCAAAGGAGACCTGGCTGATGACGTGTTCGATGCGGCAAGCGTCGTCGGCGGCAGTCGCTTCGTCCACGCCAAGGCGCACGAGCACAGCTGTGAGCAGGGTGTGGCGCTCGTACACCTGTTCGGCCAACGCGCGCCCAGCGTCGGTCAGAACCAGGTTCCCGCCATCGTCCACCGTCAGCAGCAGCGCGCTTTTGAGGTTGGCCACCGCCACGCTCACGCTGGGCTTTGAAAAATCGAGGTAATTGGCCACATCGATGGAGCGCACAGATCCCTGGCGCTTTCCCAGTACATAGATGGCCTCCAAGTAGTTCTCGCGCGATTCCTGAACCTTCATGCTGCGCCACCTCCATGGGGGGAGTATAGCACAGCAAAACAGGTTTGTCGATCAAAATACTTGTCGGATTTACGCGCCTTGTTCGCCTTGACACCGTAACATGGAATGAATAGAATATATTTGTGGACTTGTGCTCATGGGGGTGAGGGCAAATCAGAAACATAGGACGGCAGATGGGCCGGTTTATGATGTGCGTGATGGCGGCTTGCTTGTTTCTGAGCGTTTTTGCCATGGCCGAGCCCTTGGCGTCATCCGGGCCTGTCGGCGTCAGCGCGCCGACGTCCCTTCCTACGCCGACACCCCTTCCCACGCCGACGCCTTCCCCCACGCCCTCCCCCACCCCAAGCCCGACCCCCGTGCCGGACACGCTCAGCGCGACGGAGCACGGGACCTCCTCAAGCATGGTGGTTCCACAGCCGATGGATGTCGTGATCATGCTCGGCAATACGGCGTCCGCACCCATCGGGAACGTTCGCATCTGCCGCGACAATGGCTCGGTGGTGGCCGAGGTGGGCACGCTCGCGGGAGAAAATGACCCCTACAAATTCACCGAAACCATTACGCCCACCACCACGCAACTCGACGAGGGACAGATCGTCTACCTGATCCGCTACGTACTTGGCGCGGACACGGAGCTTGCGCGTGAAGCCGAACAATATATTTCCATCCCGCTGACCAAGCTGCCCGCCAAGCCCGGCGTTGAGTTTACGCGCTCCATCCCGGTCTCAAGCGCCAAGCTGGGCGAAGAGGTGGCGATCGCGTACCGCGTGCGCAACACCGGCAACGTGGCGCTCACGAACCTCGCCGTGACCGACGACGACGGGCTTGAAATCGGGACGCTGCCTGAGCTTGAACCGGGCGCGCGCAAGACGTTCATTCACCGCTTTGAGATGGCCGAGACCTTTACCTCAAAGCCGGTTTTGAGCTACTCGCACCGCGCCACGCGCGATACGTTTGAAAAGGATCTGGCCGCATCGGTCATCTACCTTGCCGACGAGCGGCTCTCAATTACCCTTGAGGCTGACAAATCCGCCGTTTCGCCGGGCGAAGTGGTCAACCTGACCTACCGCGTGGTCAACCTGGGCAGCGTCAATTACGACCACCTGCACCTGACCGACCAACTGCTCGGCGACATGGTTCCGCTCCCGTCCGAGCTCAAGCCCGAGCAGGAATACGTGTTCACGCGCTCGGTGGTCATGAAGTCCACGACCACATTCCTCTTCACCCTGACCGGGCGCAGCGAAGGCGGCAGCAACCTGGAAGTTGGCAGCAACCCGCTGACGGTGGCGGTCAAGCCGGTTGTGAATGATGTGAAGCTGACGCTCAGCGCCGTGGCTTCCGCCCAGCGGCTTAGGGGACCGGGCGAGGTTGAGTTTACACTGACGGTCCACAACGCCGGGGACCTCGACATACCGGGCGTTAAAATCACCGAGAGCGCGCGCGGGGAAGTTGCGACGCTCGCGGTGGCCGCGCCCGGCGACACCATCGCCAAATGCGCCTACCGCGTGGAGGAACCGGACCAGTTTGTGTTCATGGCGGAACTGACCGATGCCAAGGGCGGGCGTCTCGCCGTGATGAGCAACCGGGTTCCCATAGAGTTTCATCAGGACGGCGCCGAGGGCACGCCTGAGGATGTAAGCCGGGGCAGCGACTCGGCCGCCGCCATGGGGACATCCATTTACAAGCTGCCCGAGACGCCGACGACCTTCCTTCAAATGTTGGTGGGCGTGCTGATCGCGCTCGCGGTGCTGGCCACCTGCGTCGCGGCCTCGACGGTTTCCTACCGGCGCAAGAAGCGCAGGCTTCGCGACAAGCATCTGAGGAAGCTCCGCCGCAACTACCGGCGCGAGCAGCTCGAGGATGAACGCCAGCAGACGCGCCCGAACGCGCTATCCGGCGGACAAGCGCGGGCAAGCAAGCCTTCGCCAAATGACCAAAGAAGGCCGGGGAGCCTGAGCAGGAAGGGCAAGGGGGGCAAGTAGGCGTTGTTTTCGGGGTTTACAGACCGGACATTTGAATATTACATGGCGATCCGCTTCAACAACAACCGCGATTTCTTTATGGACAACCGCGCGTGGTACGAGGAAAGCGTCAAGGCGCCGATGCAAGAGCTGATCCGCGCGCTGACCCCCGCGGCGCTTGACATCGACCGAGAGATCGACGCGCGGCCGCACCGGTGCCTTGCGCGCCCCATGCGCGACATCCGCCGCCTTTACGGCCAGCCGCCTTACCGCGACTACAGCTTTATGAAGTTCCGGCGGCCGGGCGAAGCGCGATACGACATGCTGGGCCTGTTCTTTGACCTGTCGGACGACGGCGCGAGTTACGGCATGGGCATCTACGAGAAAAACCTGCCGCTGATGAACGCGCTTCGCCACTCGATCGACGTGGAGGGCGACCATGTTGAGCGATTGATCCGGCCGCTCGATGGGCACTTCACCCTCTGCGGCAATGTCATCAAGCGCATGAAGGTGCCCGAGCATGTGCCGGAGGCACTCGCGCCTTGGTACCCGCTCAGGTCGTTCTACGTACAAAAGGAGATCCGCGATTTTTCGCTCATCAAATCGCCTCGCCTTGCGGACGAAATCCTTCGGGGGTTTGCCCTGATGAAGGGGCTGTATCAGTATATCCAGGCGTTAACGCCGATTGAGGGGTAGGTATGAAGGACGGTTATCGAAGGCTCAGGAGCGGAAGCGACATACTGGGCGTAGCGTCGGGTACGTCGGAGGCGAAGGCGGCGCTCACGCGGGACGTGGCCGAGCGGGTGGGTTACGCGTTCGCACTGTGGCTGGCAAAGGATCTGGGCACCACGGCCGACAAGCTGACCATCGCGGTTGGGCGCGACCCGCGCCTGTCGGGCGAGGGTCTGATGCAAGCGGTGATCCACGGGCTGACCATTGCCGACTGCGACGTGCTCGACTGCGGCCTTTGCGCCACCCCCGCCATGTTTCAAACCACGCTCATGCCCGAGGCGGGTGCGGACGGCGCGGTCATGGTGACCGCCGCCCACCACCCGTGGCACATGAACGGGTTCAAGCTCATCGGGCGTGCGCGCGGGCTTCGAAGCCTGGACATCGACGAGATTCTTGAGATGGCGCACAGCGTCGAACTGCCCCAGCGGCTGGTCACGGGGCTTGACTTCCTCTCGGTGTACAAGCAGATGCTGGGCGACATGGTCCGGCGCGAGCTCGCGACCGACGTGCAATGCCCGCTTCTGGGGCTGCACGTGGTGGTCGATGCCTCGAGCGGTTCCGGCGGGTTCTACGCGGACCTGCTTGAGGAACTGGGCGCGGAGGTGACCGGCAGCATCAACCTCCTCCCCGACGGCCACTTCCCGAGCCATGTGCCGGGCGTGGAAGACAAAGCCGCGCTTGAGGCGCTTTCAAAGGCGGTAACCGCGAACACGGCCGACGTCGGCGTGTTGCTCGATGCCGGCTGCGACCGCGCGACGCTGGTGGACGAAACCGGGCAGCCCATCCACAAGAACCGCCTGATCGCGCTGATTGCGGCGATATTGCTTGAAGAATCGCCGGGCGCGACCATCGTGACCGATTCGGTCACATCGACCGGGCTTCAGCGCTTCATCACCGAATGGGGCGGCTTGCACTACCGCTTTAAGCGCGGTTACCGCGACGTGATTGACGAGGCGATCCGCTTAAACGACGAGGGCATCGATTGCCCGCTCGCGATTGAGACCAGCGGTCACGCCGCGTTTCGCGAGAACCACTTTCTCGATGACGGCATGTACCTGGTGACGCGCATCCTGTGCGAGGCGCTGCGCCTCAAGCGCGAAGGATTGACGCTGGGGAGCCTGATTGCGGAACTGAGCGAGCCCGTCGAAAGCCTCGAGATAAGGCTCAAGATTTTGCCGGACGATACGCTGGAAGCGGCGCAGTCGGTCATCGAGACGGTTCTGAGCCACACGCTCGACAACCCCGCGTGGCGCTTGGCGATGGACAACCGCGAGGGCGTGCGCATCACGCTTGACCTTGGCGGCGAGACCGCCAACGCGTGGTTCATGCTCAGGCTCTCGGTACACGACCCGGTCATGCCGCTCAACGCCGAGTCCGATGTGCCCGGCGGGATCAAGCGCATGCTCTTAGAACTGTACGAACTGATCAAGGACAGCGACTGTTTGGATCTTGACCCGCTCAGAGAAGCGATTGAGATAGATTTACCCGGGGAAAACGAATCAAAGGAGTGAACATACCCATGAGCAAGAATGAACGCATGGCCGTGAACGCGATCCGCATCCTCTCCGCGGAGGGCGTCGAAAAGGCGAAATCCGGCCATCCCGGCATGCCGATGGGCGCGGCCGCGATGGCGTACGCCGTATGGGGCAAGCACATGAAGCACAACCCGAAGAACCCCAATTGGCCCGACCGCGACCGTTTCGTGCTTTCAAGCGGCCACGGCTCGATGCTGATGTATTCCCTTTTGCACCTCTTCGGCTACGGCCTGACCATCGACGACCTCAAGCAGTTCCGCCAGTTCGGCTCAAAGACCCCCGGCCACCCCGAGTACAAGCACACGGTCGGCGTCGAAACCACGACCGGCCCCTTGGGGCAGGGCATCGCCAACGCCGTCGGCATGGCCATGGCCGAGGCGCACTTGGCGGCCCATTTCAACCGCGAGGGCTTCCCGGTGGTCGATCACTACACCTACACGATCCTCGGCGACGGCTGCATGATGGAAGGCATCTCCCTCGAATGTTGCTCGCTGGCGGGCCATCTCAAGCTCAACAAGCTCATCGCGCTCTACGACGACAACAAGATCACCATTGAAGGCGCGACCGACCTGGCGTTCAGCGAAGACATCCCGGGGCGCTTCCGCGCCTACGGCTGGAACGTGATCGACGTAGCAAACGGCAATTGCATGAAGAACGTGGCGGCGGCCATCCGACTTGCGAAGGGCTCGGACAAGCCGACCCTGATCGTATGCCACACCGAGATCGGTTACGGCTCGCCCAAGCAGGGCATGAACAGCGCGCATGGCGAACCCCTGGGCGAGGCGAACCTGCTTCTCACCAAGAAAACCCTCGGCTGGCCGTCGGAAGATGCGTTCCAAGTGCCCGATGAAGTCTACGAGACCACGGGGAAAGTGATCGAAGAAGGCGCGGAAAAGGAAGATCAATGGCAGGCGCTGTTTGACGCCTGGGCCAAGCAATACCCCGAGCTTTATCAGGAGTGGAAGGCGTGGCATGACGAGAAGCTGCCCTTTGATCCCTACAAGGACGAAAGCCTCTTCGCGTTTGACAAGCCCGACGCCACGCGCAACGCCTGCTCAATCGTGCTCAACAACCTCGCCAAGAAGCTGCCGAACCTCTTCGGCGGCAGCGCGGACCTCGCGCCCTCCAACAAGAGCTACATGAAGGACCGCGGCGATTTCTCCGCAAAAGACTACGCGGCTTCAAACCTGCACTTTGGCGTGCGTGAGCACGCGATGGCCGCGATTTCAAACGGCATCCAGCTCCACGGGGGGCTTCGCGCCTACTGCGCCACCTTCTTCGTGTTCAGCGATTACATGAAGAACGCCATGCGCATGTCGGCGATCATGCACATCCCGGTCACCTACATCCTCTCCCATGACTCGATCGGCGTGGGCGAAGACGGACCGACCCACGAGCCGGTCGAGCATCTGGCGGGGCTGCGCGCCGTTCCGGGCCTGATCGTGTTCCGTCCGGCCGACAGCCGCGAGATGGCCGCGGGCTGGGTGGTATCCCAGACCATGGGCTATCCGACCGCGCTCGTCACCACGCGCCAGAACCTGCCGCTGTATGAAAACAGCGGACGGATCGCGCAGAAGGGCGGCTACATCCTTTCAGACAGCGAGAAGGCGACGCCCGACGTCATCCTCATGGCCTCGGGTTCGGAAGTCGAACAGTGCATGGGCGCCAAGGAAATCCTCAAGGGCAAGGGCATCGACGCGCGCGTCGTATCCATGCCGTCCTTTGAGCTCTTTGAGATGCAGGACGAAGCCTACCGCGAGTCGGTCTTCCCGAAAAACGTGCGCGCGCGCGTGGCGGTCGAAGCCGCTGTGGCGATGGGCTGGGAGAAGTACGTGGGCCTTGACGGCGCGACCGTATGCATGACCGGCTACGGCGCATCCGCCCCCTACAAGGAACTGTTCAAGTTCTACGGCTTCACCGCCGAAAACGTGGCCGAAAAGGCCGAAAAGGTGGTCAAGGGCTAAACCCGAACGACAACGGGCGCGGCCGTTGCATGGCGAAGGGCAACGGCCGGCGAAAGGGGAACAAAAAAAGTTGGCGAATCCAAAAGGAATCGCCAACTTTTTTGTCAAAATAATCGCATCGTGAACAAGCGCTTGAGAACCCCTTCGGCGCTCACGCGCGGGCCTGGCCAAGCGCCGCGAACGCCTTAACCCGCTCGTTCAGGTTCGGGTACATCCTGACCGCTTCCTCGGCGAAGAACCCCTTCGCCTTGTCCCCGGTCGAGCGGTTTTCATGTTCGATCAGCGCCCAGGTCGATTCGTACAAATTCCTGAACTCCGGCGCGCGCTGCGCCATGCACACAAACTGCTGCCTGGGCTGGTTGATGTCCTCGCCACTGATTTCGAACATCTCATACCGCTTGCACAGCGCCCTCAGCCGCTCAAGCTGCTTGGGCGTGTTCCGGCTCGGCATGTACGAAACCGCCCGAAAGCCAATATCCTTCAGGTACGGGAACAGCTCGTCCAAAAAGCTGTCCTCGAACTGCTGCGCGCGCTTGTCCCCCGTCACCGAATCGCCAACGTCGCCCAGGTACGGGTACGCCATGATCGCGCCGATCTCATTGGCATGGCCCAAGATCTCCTTGAGATCCCACAGTTCCTCATCCGCGTCGATGTAGAACTTTGAGATCAGCTCCGCCTTGATCCAGCCCAGCAAATCGTACATCATGAACGGGTTGTTCACATCCAGCAAGTATCCCTCGATCTTGGCGGCAAGCGGCAACTTCATCTCTTCCTTGATGAACCGGGTGAGGCCTTCCCCCGCGCCAAAGCGCTCGATCAGCTTGTACGCAAGGGCGCTTGACAAGTGCCGCTCGGTGATCGTCCCGCCGATTTCATGGTTCGACAGCGGTACCACGTCGCGCCCAAAATCAAGCGCGATCCCGTACGCGCCCATCATCGCGTTGATGCCCTCGATCATCTTCATGTTGCGCTCATTGCGTTTTTCCCGCTTCGGCGCGAAATATTCGTTGAGCGCCCGCGTCTCGTTGTGCGGCACGCCGTGAATGGTCAGGTACGTCATGCCCGCCTGGTCGGGGTTGTTGAACTTCTTGCCAAAAAATGGCGTCCCCCGCATCGACGCGCGGCACTCAATGCCGACCGTACCGGGTATGCCCACGATTGCGCACGCCTCAAGAAATTCCTCCGCGCCCCCGATCGAGTCGTGGTCGATCAGCCCGCAGGTGCAAAGGCCCGCCTGCCAGCTGAACCAGACCGCTGCGGCCGGCGTATAGGGCGAAAACGAATAGGTGGTGTGAATGTGGTTGTTCACGTCCTCGTGCGTCTCGGGCAGCGGCAAGCGCCCTTCGCGCGCGTCCTGAACCAGCTTTTGAAGGTTCTTCAGGCGGTCCGGCGCGCTGAGCAGTTTCAGGGCTTCTTCACGGGTGATGTTTTCCATGTCGGTTGCCTCCGTATTCTTAAAGGGATGTCTTCCTTATTGTATCACGCTTTATCAAGGCTGTCCAGAAACGCGGTGAGCGCGCCGCCGCAACTCGGGCGATCCACCAGGAAGCTCATGCCGTGGCCTGCGCCCGGCACGGTGACGAGCCGCTTTCTTGACGCGCACGCGGCGTAGTTCTCCCGCCCCATGGCGCAAGGCACGTACTTGTCGTCTTCGCCGTGCACGAACAGAACCGGGATCCTGGCCTTTTTCACCGACTCGGTCGCCGACGCGCCGGAGAGAAAATACCCCGAACGCAGCTTGGCGAAAAGCTCGATGCCCGGCCAGAACGGCGCGACCGGAAGCCCCGTCGCGGTTTTCATCACATGGCCGATGATTGCCCTGGGCGTCGTGAACCCGCAGTCCACAATCGCGCCCGCGACCTCATCCGGCAAATCAAGGTCGAGCGCCATCAAAACCGTCGCCGAGCCCATCGACATGCCGTCAAGGACAATGTGGCGCGGGCGGTAGCGCCCGTTCAGGAATCCGATCCAAGTCACGATGTCATGCCGCTCGCTCACGCCAAAGCCGATGTAGCGCCCCTCGCTCGCCCCGTGCGC
This sequence comes from Eubacteriales bacterium, assembly GCA_031551775.1. Lineage (GTDB taxonomy): Bacteria > Bacillota > Clostridia > Christensenellales > Aristaeellaceae > Anaerozeibacter. Next base: position 12,362 of record JAVBND010000084.1, read on the forward strand.
GCGCTGGTCGATCAGAAGCACATTGTAGCCCATCTTGTGGTAGGCCTCAAGCGCGCCCGAAAAATCAAACTCGGCGCGCTTTGAGCGGTACCCGTGCGCGAGCAGCAGCGTCCTGTCCGATCCTTCGGCGGGCAAGTAGCGCGCCGAGAGCGTCAGGCCGTCATGGCTTTTTACCGTCACGCGCTTAGCGTCCTGCCGGGTGAACCACGCCGCGCCAAGCTCGATCTCGTCTATGTAGGCCTCCCAAGGCGAGAACCCGTCCATCGCGCGCGGACGCGGCAAATGTTCAATGTCGCACCTGCGGTCGGCCACCACGCGGTAGATCACATCGCAGGCGACGAGGTACAGCGCCGCCAAGACAAGGATGGTCACGATCAATCCGGTCATGCCTGCCTCCTCAGTCGATCCCGAAAAAACGCATGCCGTTTTTCAGCGTCTCTTCCGCCAGCATTTCCGCCTCCATCTCCCGAACGCTCGCAATCCTCGCAGCGGTATAGGCGACATACTGCGGCTCGTTGCGTTTTCCGCGCATGGGCTCCGGCGCCATATACGGGCAATCGGTCTCGATCATCATACGGTCGAGGGGCATATTGCGTGCCACTTCGATGAGCTTGGCCGCGTTTTTGAAGGTGACGACGCCGGTGAAGGAGATGTACAGCCCCATGTCGAGGTAGGTTTTCGCGCTCTCCCAACTGCCGCTGTAGCAGTGCATGACCGCGCGCGCAAGCCGTCCGGAACGGTAAAGGCCGGTCAATACCTCCTGCGCGTCGCCGTGCGCCTCGCGGATGTGGAGGATTGCGGGTTTGTCCAAGCGGTAAGCCATGTCAAGCTGCGCCTCAAACGCCTCGCGCTGAACCGTGCGCGGGGAGAAATCGTAGTGGTAATCCAGTCCGGTCTCGCCAAGCGCCACAACCTTGGGAAGGCGAAGCCATGTCTCGAGCTTCGCCGCGCGCTCCCCGTTCCACGAGGACGCGTCGTGCGGGTGCACGCCGGTCGCGGCATAGAGAAAATCATGTTCCTGGGCAAGCGCGATGGCCTTTTGATCGTCCTTGGAAGCGTCGTCCACCACCACGGCCAAGCGCATCCCGGCCCCGCGCATGCGCGCGATGACTTGCGCAAGGTCGCCTTCAAAGCGTTCGTCGGTCAAGTGGCAATGCGTATCGAATAACTGCATACAAACTCCTCGTCCATTCAAGAAGCGCGGGCCGGGCGTTCTTCAGCACCCGGCCCGCGCGTGAGCGCCGAAGCGATTTTTCTCCTATCCGATCGACCAGCCGCCGCCGATGGCGTCTTCTGCGGTGAGCAATTTCAAATGCCCTTCCTCGTCGCTTGCGCACAGCAGCATGCCTTCGGAGAGGATGCCGCGCATCTTGCGGGGAGCGAGATTCTTGACCAGCACGACCGTCTTGCCGACCATCTCCTCGGGTGTATAGTATTCGGCGATGCCGCTGACCACCGTGCGCGTCTCGCCGGATTTGAGTTCCAGCGTCTCCTTGAGCAGCTTGTCGGACTTCTCCACCTTTTCGCAAGCCGTGACCTTGGCCGTCACCAGCTTGACCTTGAAGAAATCATCGATGGTGATGGGCGCTTCCGCTTCCTCAAACGCGGCGTGGCCTTCGTCCTTTTTCGCGGGTTCGGCCTTTGCTTGCGGCGCGGCGGGCGCTTCTTCCACGGGAGAAAGCGCGATCAGCTCCTTCTCAATATCGATGCGCGGGAACAGCGCTTCGCCCTTCCTGACCATGGTGCCGGGCTTGAGCCCGCCAAACGCCCGGGCCGACTCCCAGGTCATGAGCCCCGGGTCGGTCACGCCCAACTGCGCGAAAATTCGCTCGGGCGTTTGCGGCATGGTGGGTTTTATCAGAACCGCCACGGCGCGCACACACTCGGCCAAGGTGTACATGACGGTATCCAGCCGCGCGCGGCCATCCGCGCTCTTGCCCAATATCCACGGCTGGGTCTGGTCGATGTAGCGGTTTGAGTCGCCCACCAGCTTCCAGATTTCAGCAAGCGCCAGCGAGAATTGCAATCCGTCCATGTGCTTCTCAACCAGGGCCGGCAGGTTCCGGAAGCGTTCCTTGAGCCGGATTTCGAATTCAGTATCCTCGCCGGGGGCGGGCACCGCGCCGCCGTAGTATTTCTCGATCATGGCGACCGTGCGGCTGACCAGGTTGCCCAGGTCGTTGGCGAGATCCGCGTTCATGCGGGTGAGCATGGCCTCGTTGGTGTAGTTGCCGTCCGCGCCAAAGGGCATCTCGCGCATCAGGTAGTAGCGAAGCGCGTCCGAGCCGTAGCGCTTAACAATGGGACCGGGATAGACCACGTTGCCCTTGGACTTGCTCATCTTGTCGTTGCCGAATAGCAGCCAGCCGTGCCCGAAGACCTGCTTGGGGAGCGGAAGGCCGAGCGCCTTTAGCATGATGGGCCAGTAAATCGTATGGAAGCGCACGATTTCCTTGCCGACCAGCTGCACGTTCGCGGGCCAGTACTTCTGAAACAGATGGTCGTGATCGGTCATGTAGCCCAGGGCGGTGATATAGTTCGACAGCGCGTCGATCCATACGTACACCACGTGCTTCTCGTCAAAATCAACCGGCACGCCCCACTTGAACGAAGTTCGGCTGACGCACAGGTCCTGAAGCCCCGGGCGCAGGAAGTTGCTCAGCATTTCATGGGCGCGCGAGGGCGGCTGAATGAAGTCGGGATGGGTTTCGATGTATTCGATCAGCCAGTCCTGGTACTTCGACATGCGAAAGAAATAGCTCTCCTCGCGCATGGGCTCGACGGGACGGCCACAGTCGGGACAGCAGCCGTCTTTGAGCTGGGTGGGCGTCCAAAACGCTTCGCAGGGCGTGCAGTACATGCCCTCATATTCGCTCTTGTAGATGTCGCCCTGCTCGTAGAGCTTGCGGAATATCTTTTGAACCGCGGCCTCGTGCCGCGCCTCGGTGGTGCGGATGAAATCGTCGTACTCGACGTTCATGATCTTCCACAGTTCCTTGGTATTCTCCGCGATGCCGTCCACCAACTGCTGCGGGCTTACGCCCATCTCCGCGGCCTTGCGCTCGATCTTTTGACCGTGCTCGTCCATGCCGGTCAAGAAGTACACGTCATGCCCGGTCTGCTTTTTGTATCGCGCCATGGTGTCGGCGGCCACGCTGCAATACGTATGCCCGATGTGCATATTGCCGCTGGGGTAGTAGATGGGCGTGGTGATGTAGAAAGTCTTTTTGTCCATTTGTTGTTCCCCCACTTCACTTGATGCAAAAGCCCCTCGCCGCGGCGGCGAGAGGCGTAGGCTTCTAATCACCTATTATAGGCGGTTTTTGCAGAAAATGTCAAGCAAATCTTGGCAAACCCGGGATTTAACCGGGGCGCTCATCCGGCAAGACACGCCGCGTCGGCGATGCTGCCCATCTCAAAGCGCGGATCGCTCTTGCCGATGGCGCGCCCTACTTAAATTCCCCCGCCACAAGATCCATCCACGCCAGATAGAATTCTTGCCCATGGGAATATGGGATGCCCATGTCCTTGTTCTGCATCACATACGTGATGATTTTGAAGGTATTGTCAAGGTGTTCGATATTATTCCCAACGATACCGCTCCATGCGGCCTTCACTTCATCAAGGGTTGCCTTTCCGCCAATGAATCCGCCTGTCGTATGAAGAGCCCGTCCTTTTGCGCTGTTCTCGTGCGGAGGTTCACGCACCAAACTGTATATATCCCAAGTCGGCACATACTTGCTTTGGTAGTTGCCTTCATACTTGGCCGACCACAATGCCTTGTACTTTGCTTCAAACTTGGCCGCCAACGAGAGCGGGAAATTGAATGTGTAACCATGACGGCCGTATCCCCACTCAGCCAGCGGCACATTCGCCACGAAATCACCCGGGTTGTTATAGTTTTTTATAATACTGTTCGAGACGGCGTTTCTGCTTACGGCTGGGCACGCAAATGTGTAGGTATAAATGTTTCTCGCATCAACGCGGCTGTCCTCGCTGAATTGGTTCGCCACAATATTTGCGATCGCCGCTCCGCGGCTATGCCCTGTAATCCATATCTTCTTGGGAAGATTTGATGTGGATTGATTTAGCTTGCTGCTCAATGTGTCGATCACATTGCGTGCAGAAAGGGTAAATCCGCGATGGGTTTGGCCCGTACCGATGTCAAAGTTGCTATACCATTCGAAGCTGTGGCCGGGCGTTCCGCGTACAAACACACCAAACAGCTCATATTTTGTGTTGTTGACCTCGATCTCCTTTGTCGCAATGCGAAACGCGACGAAGTTGTTATCAAACTCAGATCCTGTCTCTTTGTAGTTTCCCCGGTGAACAATCCTGAACCCCATGGCTTCAAGCAGTTTATCGCCGCCATCATCCGGGGATACGTAGGCGTTGGCAGCCAAGGCCATAGACGCCCGCGCAAGATGGTTGTTCGTTATAAGCGATGACTCGGAGAAAAATGAGTCCCTATAGGGAAAGTCGAAATGCACGGGTTCCTCGGTAACGCCGCTCGTAAATTCGATCGTGTATTCGCCCAATTTTATAAAGCATAGCGTGCATTCACCACGCTTGTTGAAGCTATGGGCTTGATCGATTTCTTCCAGTTCCTGGAACTCCGATTCCACATGGCCGCACAGGGTACAGTACTTTTTTGATACCACGGTGGATTTTTTGTGCGTCTTATCGTCAAGCGGGGTATATCTTGTCGCAGGGTTGCCGCCCCGAAAGCTATGCGCCTCGTGCTTGGTCAGCTTGGTCACGTCAACGTAGACCGGCGTTTTGCATTGCGCAAAGTCGATCTCAATGACCCTGGCCAATCCATTGCCCTCCGGCTTCGCAAGAACGGCCGTACCCTTCTTGGGAATAATCATGGAAACGACAGAATACCGAAAGCCGTTGCTTATGGCCGGCACATTGGCTGTTTTAGTTGTATACAATGCGTAGCTCGCCGGATTCATAGCACTTGGGTCGATCACGCTCACCACGCATTCTGCCCTCAAGCCATTGCTGGTCTCGACGGATATCGCGGCCTGTCCCTCCGCCTTCGCGCTCAATGTCCCAGCCTGGTTGACGGAAATGACGTCCGGTGAACTGCTCCTCCATCTTATCACCGATGTCGAATTCCCGGGCGTAACCGTCGCTGTCAATTGTGCAGTCGTGTTAACGGACATCTGTAGACTTTTTGCGCTCAGCGCAATGGAGGTCGCCGGTATTTGTACAGGTTCAGGCTTCTTTGTGCCGTACCCGCATGCTGTACAAACCCCGCCTGACATGCTATGGTTTTGATACGAGAAGTTCGCATCACTCGTCTCGTATACGTCACCCATAATAAACAGCCCTTCAATTTCGGCGTCGCAATTAAAACACCAGATCGAACTATTGTTGCTTACAACCGCGTGCCTTTGGGCATATGCGCTATCCAATTGCGGATTGAGTGGAACCGCCACGCGCCGGTAGAAGCTGCTGCCCGAATAGGCGTCGGGCATGAACATCAGATCGCGGTCCGCGCCGCAATGACACCTGGCGTTTATCTGTTGCAACATCTGCGCGGGAAGCTGTATGAATTGCAAACCGCCGATCATACGTTTTGTCGAGTTGTCGAATATGCCAATCAAATGATAGTACGCTACGTCGCTTCTTTGATTTGCGTCCAGTGTCAATGTCACAGTCCCATTTCCCTTGCCCGACAGCTTATCAAAGCGCCCATTGGCATACCCACAGATGACCTTCCATGAATTGCTTGTCTTGAAACCGATTGTGACGGTACGGGCTTCGGGGCCCAATACAGCGCCGTCGGGGATGCTGGTGGTCAGTCCTTCCGCTTGCGCGATGACGGATGTCAGCAGTAGCATTGACAGCGAGAATAACAGGGCGCGCAGTATTTTCTTCAAAGGTATTTCCCCCTAACCGCTTCTATTTGACCGGGTCTCACACGTCCGCTATCCGGTGACGCCATAAATCAGCGCTGTGCTTTGCTGCTTGTCTGCACGCTTGATTGACATCCCACCCCATTCTCCCCACGGGTCTTCGAAAGGATATCCATAGTCAAAAGCGAAGCCGCCGTCAATCTGTATCTGCGCCTGGAAACCTTCTGAGTTCAGCGCGGTCAGGTCATACTTCCTGTCCAACCCCTTCTTCGGAAAGCTGTACGTAAGTTTAAAAAACTCGCCCGTCTTCAGCTTCTTCGTGCGTACGACCTTCTTGTTATAGCTCGAAAGAAGTGAGCCATCCGTTGCGTCGTATAAGTTCATATGGAGTCCGAAGATCTTTATGATGTCAAATCCAAACCGGTTGTAAAAATAGAGATCCACCGTCAGCTTTCCATTCGCGAAGTAGACCTTGCGGACATATGACAGCAAGTAGTGCTTTGCCGGATCGAGCCTTTCAAGCGCCATGAGCTGTTCCAGGCTGCGATCATCCTCAAAGCCATTCGCCTTAACGTTTACCTTGACGGTCAGGTTCTGATTCATGCTCTGGCTGGAAACTGTCAAGTCGACGGATCCGGGCTTCTTGCCTGTCAAAATGCCGTCCTTGCTGATGGTGGCGTACTTGGTGTTTCGCAGCTTGTACTTTAGGTCGGAAGGCAGTGGGCCGCCATCATCCATTTCCAAGCGTGCGGCCACATCCGTCTCCAGTTTGACAAGAGCCGTGATCTCAGGTTCTGTGCTCAAAGACAGCTTCGCGATGGAGGCCTCCTTTTGCATCGCAAAGGAAAGGCAAGGCAGCAGCGACAGCACCAACGCCAAAATTATCGACAATGCTCTTTTCATGAAATCTTACCATCCTCACAGTTGCTTTATTCTCCCAGGGAACGCACAACCCATGAACAGGCTCCACGCGGTACGGTATTGCCATCCATCCTTTTCCGGCTTGCTCAACCGCAATGTATCGGAGTGTATCAGCGCAAGATATGTGTTGGGAGCCCATCATCTTGATGAAAGGCTTATCGCAACCAATCAACTCAACAAATATGCGAATTGTCACGCGCCAAATAAACACATCCTTTCGTGACATGTAAGCACTCCGCACCGCTTTTGTATTTAATGTATACACAATACATTAATAACATAAAAATGTCAACAGGCAACTGGTTTAGGCGCGCAGGGGCGGTCTGTATTTTGTGTGCCCCCGCAATACAAAAGGAACAGGTATGAACGGATGCTCTCAGGATAGTGCGCACACAGGGGCGATGAGGCAAACAGACGGAAGGTCGGGCGCTGTTTCGCGCCCGACCTGCTTACCTTCTTTTTAATTTTAATCAACTGTCCCTTTGCCGGATGACCTTCCTTTGGATCTTGCCCGATACGGTCTTGGGCAGTTCCTCGACGAATTCGATGATGCGCGGGTACTTGTAGGGTGCGGTCACGCGCTTGACGTGCTGCTGGAGTTCCTTCTTGAGCGCGTCCGTGGGCTCGTACCCTTTCGCCAGCACGATGGTCGCCTTGACCGCCATGCCCCGGTCGGGGTCGGGCACGCCGGTGATCGCGCATTCGACGACCGCCGGATGCTGGATGAGCGCGCTTTCAACCTCGAACGGCCCGATGCGGTAGCCGGAGGACTTGATCACGTCGTCGGCGCGGCCGATGAACCAGTAGTAGCCGTCCTCGTCGCGCCACGCCATATCGCCGGTGTGGTAAACGTCGCCGTAGAACGCGGCGCGCGTCGCTTCCGGGTCCTTGTAGTAGCCGATGAACAGGCCCGCCGGATGGCCCTTCTTCGTATCGACGCAGATCTCGCCCTCCTCGCCGACCTCGACGTCATTGCCTTCCGCGTCGAGCAAGCGGATGTCGTAATGGGGCGAGGGCATGCCGATTGAGCCGGCGCGCGGCGGCATGAAGGGGCTGGTCAGAATCAGCGGCGTGGTCTCGCTCTGGCCGAAGCCTTCGCGCGGCTCGCATCCGGTCGCCTTTTCAAACTGCTTGGCGACTTCGGGGTTTAGCGGCTCGCCCGCCGTGGTGCACCACTTAAGCGCGGAAAGGTCGTAGAGCTTCATGTCCTCGCGGATGAGGAAGCGGTAGATGGTCGGCGGCGCGCAGAACGACGTTACGCGGTATTTCGAGAGGATGCCCAACATGTCGCTCGCCGAGAACTTCTCAAAGTCGTACACAAAGATGGTCGCGCCCGCGATCCACTGGCCATAAATCTTGCCCCAGGCGCACTTGGCCCAACCGGAATCGGCGCAGGTTAAGTGGATCGAGCGCTCGTTGAGGTTGTGCCAGAAGCGGCCCGTGATCAGGTGACCGAGCGGGTAGGTGAAATCGTGCGCCGCCATCTTGGGCATGCCGGTGGTGCCGGAGGTGAAGTACATGAGCATCACGTCCTGGTTGAGGGCGCGGGGCTCGGCGGGCAGGAACACGTCGGAGGCATCGTCCAGGAGCTTTGAAAAATCAAGGAAGCCCTCGCGCGCGCCGTCCAGGCAGCAGACGATCCTGACGTTCGGGCACTCGGCGAGCGCCGCACGCACGTGGCCCGTGACTTCCTCCTCGCCCACGCAGATGACCGCCTTGGCGTCGGACGCGCTCAAGCGGTAGGCGATGTCCTTCTTCTGAAGCTGGGCGGTGGCGGGAATCTGCACGCAGCCAAGCTTCATCAGGGCCAGCGCCAGCACCCAGTACTCCCAGCGGCGCTTGAGCATCAGGATCACTGCGTCGCCCTTGCGAAGGCCAAGGTCGTAGAGGGCGTTGGCGGCCTTGTCGGAGAAGCGCTTCATATCGCCGAAGGTGAAAACGCGCGCTTCGTGCTCGTTGCTCACCCAAATCATGGCGCGCTGGCCGGGCGCGTAGTGGGCGTACTCGTCTATGATGTCATAGGCGAAGTTGAAGGACGAGGGGATGTTGACCTGGTAGTTCTCCAAAAAATCCGTCAGCGAAGCATAGTCCGCATAGGTATAGCGTTCAATGAGGCGCATGTTCTCTACTCCTTATTCGCGCCCACCGGGATGACCATCGCCAGGAGCTTGCAGGGCTTGTCTCCGCCCGCCTGCATGGCGTGCGGGTAGATCGAATCGTAGTACGCCGAGTCGCCCTCGTTCAGCATCATGTCGTGGTTTCCCACCTTCAGGTGCAGCGTGCCTTCCAGCACATAATCGAATTCGTGTCCGGGGTGGCGGTCGGGCACCATGTCGGGGTTGATGCCCGGGTTGACCGTGACCAGCAGCGGTTCGATCTTGCGGCCCGTGAAGTTGTAGGCAAGATTTTTATAAATATAGTGGTGTTCGCGAACGATGTCCACGCCCATGTCCTTGCGGGTCAGCGCGCACACGGAAAGGCGCGGCGTCTCCCCGGTGAGGATGGTGGTCGTGTCGATTTCGTAGAGCTTGCTAAGCTTGAGCAAGAAGCTGATCGGGATATCCACGCTGCCGCTCTCATAGGAGAGGTAGTCGTGCAGATCGATGCCGGTCTCCTTGGCGACCGCTTCGGCTGTCTTGTCATAAACCTCGCGCAGCTCTCGAATGCGCCTGCCAACCTGCTTAACCTGATCGGTCAATGCTATCATCTCCCTTTTGGGTTTAATAGAAGTTAGTATAATCAAGTTGAGGAATTTGCGCAAGGTGGTCGGGGAAATTTTATATTGGGGACAAGCGCCGTGCGCAATCAAAATATGGCCCCGCGCCTTCAAGCGCGATCCGGCAGGCCCAGGACATCAATCCTGTTTGTCCAGACATACCCCGTGTATGCGGCAGGAACGCGCTTGACGGCTTCCCGCGAATCAAAACCCTCCGACCATTTCCCATCCCCGGCCACCAACACCACGCGCGCATTTACCGATGCCATCCGCCCAACAAATTTGTCCGGCCAGCCCCACAAATACTTGGCGTATTTTAAGGGGATGTGCAGCTCCATATTTCGAAGTTTTTCAGGCACGTGGCCGGTCCATCCCAGTAGCTCGTATTCGATCAGCCCCCGGGTCATCATCTCCTTGGACAACAACCTGAGGAACGGATCAGCGTCACGCAAGACGAGCAT
>JAVBND010000098.1:0-33634 GCA_031551775.1 Eubacteriales bacterium
GCGCGCGCTCGCTGGCCGCGACCGCACCCACCGAGCCGTTGCCGTTCGCCGCCGCGCCCGTCGCGGCCTGCATGATGCGCTCCTGCGTGGCCTCGTCGCGCGAGTACTCGCCGGTCAGGCGCCCTTCGCGCATGACCACGACGCGGTCACTCATGCCCAGCACCTCCGGCATTTCGCTTGAGACGAACAAGACGCCGATGCCTTGCTGTTTTAATTGATTCATCAGGTGGTAGATCTCAACCTTGGCCGCGACGTCGATGCCGCGCGTCGGTTCGTCGAACATCACAACCCGCGACTGCCGCGCCAGCCACTTGGCCACGACCACCTTTTGCTGGTTGCCGCCCGACAGGCTGCCCGCATCGACCGAATCGTTCGGGAGCTTGATTTGAAGCTCCCGGACCGCCTTTTCGCTCATCTCGGCGGCTTGCTTTTTCTTGACCACGGTCACCCTGTCGCACAAAATGTCAAGGTTTGGCAGCGCGATGTTGTCCCGGACCGACAGCTTCACGCACAGCCCGTCGCGCTTTCTGTCCTCAGGCGCGAGCACCAGCCCCGCCTTGATCGAGTCCTGTGGGCGCTTGACCTTGATCTCCTTGCCGCCCAGCCATACTTCGCCCGATTCCTTGCGGTCAATGCCGAAAATCGCGCGCGTGGTCTCGGTGCGGCCCGCGCCCATGAGCCCGGCGACGCCGACGATCTCGCCCGCCCTGAGCGAGAAGGAGACATCGCGGACCATGCGCCCGGCGTTTAGGTGCTTGACCTCAAAGATCGTTTCACCCACGGGGCATGTGACGCGCGGAAATTTTTCTTTGATGTCGCGGCCCACCATGTAGGAAATGATCTCATCCATGGTCAGATCTGAAAAATCCTTCTCCACGATGAACTGCCCGTCGCGCAGGATGGTCACCGCGTCGACGATGTGCTGAAGTTCTTCCAGGCGGTGGGAGATGTATACGATGCCGCGCCCCTCAGCCTTGAGCTGGCGGATGATGCGGAACAATTCCTGAATTTCATTGGCGGTCAGGGCGCTGGTCGGCTCGTCCATGATGAGGACCCGCGCGTTGGTTGACAGCGCCTTCGCGATTTCGACCATCTGCTGCTTGGACACCTGCAAATCCCCCACGATGGTCGTGGGGCTGATGTCGATGTTGAGGTTGTCGAGGATGGCCTTGGCCTGAAGGTTCATCTCGCGCTGCTTCAGGCGCCGCGCGCCGCCCACCTGCTCGCGGCCGAGGAAGATGTTCTCCGCGACCGTCAGGTGATTGCACATGTTGAGTTCCTGGTGGATGATGGCCACGCCCAGCTCCTGCGCTTTCTTGGGCGACATCGAATCGACCGCCTGGCCGAACACCTCGATCTCACCCTGGTCCTTGGGGTAGACGCCGGCCAGGATTTTCATGAGGGTTGACTTGCCCGCGCCGTTTTCCCCGAGCAGCGCCATCACCTGGCCGCTCCTGAGCGAAAAGGATACATCGCTCAATGCCTTCACGCCCGGGAAGGATTTTGAGATCCCTTGAAGACGGACGATGGTTTCCTGCATATACACCTTCCATAACCGGACGCGGCCGCGCCCCATTGTGCCTTTATCGTTTAACCGCGAATACAATGATAACATAATGATGGGATATTGTCAACGAGGGGCGCGGTAATCTGTTTATGATGCGGCACGGTGAAATATTTATCGGAAAATAATTAAACTTTGTGTTGCGTCCACCATTCGTCAACCGATGTGAATATTTTGGTTGACGAATGGGGATTTTGGATGGTATACTGTGCCCGTATGTTCAGAGAGGAGGCGTTCAATGGGCGTTCGCGAAGAGGTGCTTAAGCGGCTTGAGGGGTCGCGCGGGGCGGCGGTTTCAGGCGCGGAGCTGGCAAAAGAGCTCGAGGTCTCAAGAAACGCCGTATGGAAGGCGGTTAAGGCGCTGCGCGAGGCGGGGTACTTGATATCCGCTTCGCCCGATGGGTATTGCCTCAACGCCGGCAGCGATTTGTTGAGCGCGGCGGGCATAGGCCAGTTCCTCAAGGCACGTGATTTTTATGCCATCACTTGGGTGGAAGAGGTGGATTCGACCAATCTCGCGCTCAAGAAAATGGCCGCCGGGGGCGCGCAAGAGGGGCGGGTGCTGGTGGCGAACGCGCAAAGCGCCGGGCGCGGGCGGATGGGGCGTAGGTTTCATTCGCCGCCGGGCACGGGCGCGTATTTTTCCGTTTTGCTGCGCCCCAAGATGGACGCGCGCGAAGCGCAGGGGCTGACCACCATCGCGGCGGTGGCGGTGGCCGAAGCCATTGAGGAGGTTGCCGGGCGGGAAGCCAAGATCAAGTGGGTCAACGATGTGCTGGTTGACGGCAAAAAGGTGTGCGGCATATTGACCGAGGCATCGCTTGACATGGAGACGGGCCATGTGGAATACGCGGTGGTGGGCATTGGCCTCAACGTCCGTCCGGGCGGGATCCCTGCGGAGCTTCAGGATATCGCGGGCACGGTCTTTGAAAAAGATGCGCCGGGCGCGGCGCGAAGCCGCCTGCTGGCCTCAGTGCTCGACCGGTTTTACGGCTATTATCAAAGGATCCGTGAAAAGGCGTGGCTCGCCGGTTACAGGGAGCGTTCGGCGGTGCTTGGGCGCACGGTTCAGGTGATCCCCGCGCGGGGCGATCAGGGCGCGCGGCGCGCGCTGGCGCTTGAAATTGACGATGATTTCGCGCTTCTCGTGCGCTATGAAGACGGCAGCGAAGAAAAACTGTCATCGGGCGAGGTGTCAACCAGATTATGAAGAGGCGTGAAATCCGAACCATGGCGCTCGCGGCGGTATGCGCCGCGCTGACGGCGGTGCTTGCGCAGGTCGCGATTCCCACCCCTTCGGGCGTCCCGCTGACATTTCAAACGCTGGCGGTGGCGCTGACCGGGTGCTTGCTCGGCCCAAGGGGCGCGCTGATGAGCGTTTTCGCGTATGTGCTGCTGGGCGCTTGCGGCGTGCCGGTGTTCGCATCGTTCGGCGCGGGGGCAGGGCAGCTCCTGGGCGTGACCGGCGGTTTTTTGTGGGGCTTTTTCCCGATGGGGGCGCTGTCGGGCGTGGGCGCGCGGATGAAGGGCCGCGCGGCGGGATTGCTTTTGTGTCTCGCGGGCGGGGCGAGCTGCCACGCGCTGGGGGTAATCCAGTTCGCGCTGGTGAGCGGGCGGAGGCTCTCGGAGGCGTTCTTGCTAACGTCGCTTCCCTACCTTGTCAAGGACGCGCTGTCGGTCGTGGCGGCGCTGTACCTGGCCCAGGCGCTTCAAAGAAGGCTCGCGCGCCGCAAATAAAGGCGCGCGTCGTCAATGCGCAAGGCATTCACAACGCGCGTCTTTTTTACCTCACGTGAGCGGAATGCGGATCTCGGCCACCGTATCCATGGCCTCGTTCAGGTACAGCCGGACCGAGGCGCGGTCCATGTAGATCAGCCTGAGCCGCTGGCTGACGTTGGCGAGGCCGACGTGGCTGCCGGTTTGCGAGCGGCCTTCGTGGATGATGCCTTCGACCATTTGAAGCGTCTGGGGCGAGGGGCGCTTGCCGTCGTTGACCGATTTGATCACGAGCTCGCCCGCGTCCTTGAATATATTGAGCTCAATGCGCCCGCCGCCCGCGGGCGCGATGCCGTGCTCCGCCGCGTTTTCAAGCAGCGATTGAATGATCAGGCGGGGGATGGGAATTTCAAGCAGGCCTTCGCCCACTTGTTTGGTGAGCGTGATGCGCTCGCCAAAGCGCTGAGACAGGAAATAGAAGTACGCGTCGGCGATTTCCAGCTCCTCCTTGAGGGGCATCATGTGCTCCTCCATCTTCTCAAGCGCGGCGTTCATGAGGATACTGAGCGAATCGACCATCGCGCAGATGGCGTTATCGCCGTCCATGCGCGCCTGCCAGTTGATCAGCTCGAGCGCGTTGTTCAAGAAATGGGGGTTTATGCGCGATTGCATGGCCTGGATCTTGGCGTCGCGCAGCGCGATTTCTTCTTTGTAGACCCGGTCTACCAGGTGTTGCAGCCTACGCGACATCTTGGAAAAGGCGCTGCCGAGCTCGCCCAGCTCATCGCTTCCGCGCACCGGAACTTCGATGCCCAGTTCCCCTTCTTCCATGCGGCCTGCGGCCTGGGCCAGCAGCGTGACCGGCCTGATCACGCGCCGGTGAACGTAGACAAGCACCAGCGCGCACACGGGCAAAAGCGACAGAAACAGGATCAGCAATATGCGCGTGAAGGCGTCCACATCGGCGTAGAGAGAGGCTCTGGGCTGGCGCACCGCGACAGACAGGGTGTAATCGCGGGTAGAGGCGCCCGTGACGTAGAGCAGGTCGCCGTTTTGTTCGCTCAGCCCGCTGGGCGTATTGTCCCAGTCGATCTTGCCGGTCGAGTCGTACTCGCCCAGGCGCACCTCGGCCGCCGCGCCCCATTCGCCCGCGCCGCTTACGATCGGCTGAAACAGCCGGTCCTGATCGATGGTGAGCACCAGCATGCCAAAGCGCTCCAGGCGGCTGTTGTGCAGGTTTCTGACCAGGTACAGCTCCCCGTCGCGAAACACGAAGCGGCACAGGGTGTCAAGGGAGGCGCTGAGCTCGCGGATGGAGGACAGGGTTTGCGCCTGGAAGAACAGCGCGCGCGGATAGCCGTTTTTGGTGAAGATGAATTGCTCCGGGCTGTTAATCGGAAAAAAAGCGGCGTAGCGGATCAAGTCGTTGCGCGCGTAGCGCCGCTCCATGTAGTTGAGCGTTATTCTGTAAAACTCCTGATAGCTGTAATCGCCCAAACTGTAGCGCGAAAACGCCAGCGTCAGGTCGCCGTCGTAGGTGGCGTCCTTGGCGGAGGTGATCAGGCGGTTCACCGTCTCTTCCACGCCCGCGGACAGGGAATCCACGCGCGTGGCCAGCGCCGCTTCGGTCTTTTCGCGCAGCGCCGGAAAATACACCGACGGAATCGATATGCCCAGCACGAGTGTGGGCGCGAGCCAGGCCAGCAGCACGATCAGCACAATCTGAACGCGCAATTGTGAGAGCCACGCAAGGAGCCTTTTCATTCTTCACACTCCCTTGCCAGTATGAATGCACGGACGGGTACTTTTGTCAATGCGCAAGCGGTGTACGGTCAATCGATGCCCAAAAACGAGGCCATCTGATGGCACATGGCCTCGGCCTGGCGCTTGTCGGGCATTTCGCTGAACACCCTGAGCATCGGCTCGGTGCCGCTGAAGCGCGCGCTGACCCAGCCGTCCTCAAAGACCACCTTGCACCCGTCGAAGTAGTCGGCGCGCACAATTGTCCGGTCGAACTCGGGCAGTTCCTTGTCCACCATCAGGCGCCCCAGCAATTGATCTTTTTTGGCCGGGTCAAACGCCCAGGCGTGCTCGGCCATGTAGCACTTGCCGTACTCGCGCTCAAGATTGCGCGTGAGCTCGCTCATCTTCATGCCGGTCACCGCCAGCATCTCGACCATGAGCGAAGCCGCGTACACCGCGTCCTTGCCCGAGATATAGCCCCTGACGGTCAGCCCGCCCGACGATTCGCCGCCCAGCAGCGCGTCGTAGAGCTTCATGCCGGAAGAAATGTGTTTAAACCCCACCGGCACCTCGTAGCACTTTTCGTCAAATGCCTGAGCCACTTTGTCGAGCATATGTGTTGTGACCAGGTTGCGCACCACCGGCCCGCGCAGTCCCTTGTATTTTAACATGTAATAATACAAGAGCACAAGCACCTGATTGAAGGGAATAAACGCGCCCTGCTCGTCCACCACGCCCAGCCGGTCGGCGTCGCCGTCGGTCGCAAGGCCGATGTCGGCGTGCTTTTCGACAACCGCCGCGCACAGCGCGTTCATGGTCTCAAGGCTCGGCGCGGGCAGCCGCCCGCCGAACAGCGCGTCGTGCTGCTCGTGGATGACATCCACATCGCACCTTGCCGTGTACAAGATGGTCATCACCGAGGCGCGGCTCACGCCGTACATCGGGTCGAGCACCACCCGCAGGGATTTTTCGCGGATCTTGCGCATGTCAATCGTCGCGATGATGTCGTCCAGGTACTGGTTTTGCGGGTTGATTTCGGTGATGAGTCCTTTTTCAAGCGCGGCTTCGTAGTCCACACGCAAAAGTTCGTCGCTTTTTAGCTGGTTGCACACCTCGGCCAAAGGCGACGTGATCGCCACATCCGCGTCGCGCCCGCCCAGCGTAAAGAGCTTGATTCCGTTGTACAGCGCCGGGTTGTGGCTCGCCGTCACCATCATGCCGTAGGGCAGACCCTCGCGCCTGACCGTGTACATGACGAGGGGCGTCGGCACATCGTGCCCGATGAACTTTACCGGGACGCCCGCCGCGGCCAGGACCTCGCTTGCCCATTCGGCGGCCTGGCGCGACAGGAACCGCCGGTCGTACCCCACCACCACGCCGCGCTGGTCCACCTGTTCGGATATCATGCGCCGCGCAAGCGCCAGGGCCACGCGCTGAACGTTTTCCTTGGTAAAATCCTCGCCGATGAGGGCGCGCCAGCCGCCGGTTCCGAATGTAACCATGTTTGCCTCCCTATCCCATGACGACTTTCACGTGATGCGTGCTGCCCGGTTCAAAGACCGGGATCACCGCTTGACGGGCGCCGTCCACTTCAATCTTTATGACGCCCTTTTCCACGTGCGAAGGGTTCTGAACCTCAATTTCATACGTCGCGCCGCGCCAGACGCGCGTGACTTTGAATCCGTCCCAGTTGCCGGGGATGCACGGATCGACCGTCAGGCTGTCGTACCCCGGCCTTATGCCCAGCATGTACTTGGTCGCGGCGTAGTACGACCAGCCCGCCGAACCGGTCATCCACGGATGGCGCGCGCGCCCGTGCGCGGTGTGGCTCCTGCCCATGACAAACTGACAGTAGGCGTAAGGCTCGCTCTGGCGCACCTCGATGATGTCGTTCTGGTTCTCGGGCAGGAGCGCGTCGTAGAACTTCATCGCCCGCGTGCCGCGCCCAAGCCGCGCTTCCGCCACCCACGCCCAGGGGTTGGAATGGGAAAAGACCGCGCCGTTTTCCTTGACGCCGGGGTATACCCGCGTGACGAAGCCAATCTGATCGTCGATCGTCTCAAAGCAGGGCGCGTTGAGCATCAGGCCGTAGTCGGTGAAGAGGTATTCGTCAACCGCGTCCATCGCCAACAAGCCTTGCGCTTCGGTCGCCGCGCCCGAGACCACCGCCCAGGCGTTGGACTCGAGGTGCACCTTGCCCTCCTGGCACGCGTCCGATCCGATCTTGCGCCCGTCTCCGGTGAAGCCGCGCAGGAACCACTTGCCGTCCCACAGCACGCGCTGGCAAATTTGCTTCATTTGCGCGTGACGCGCGCCGTACAGGCGCTGATCTTCCATCTTTTGAAGATGCCCGCAAAGCTCGATGAAGTGCTCGCTCGCCCAGACGTACAGCGCCGAAACCATCGCGCTCTCGCCGCCGCCCAGGTTCAAACAATCGTTCCAGTCGGCCCTGAGGCCCTTGCACACGCCGTTTGCGCCGCGCTCGGCCCACGAAAACTCAAGGATCCTCTTCATGTGCTCAAGGACCGTTCCCTCGCCGCCGTCGGCGTAGGGAATGACCTCGTCCAGCAACATGGTGTCCCCGGTTTCCTTGATGTATTCGGTGATGGCGGGGATCAGCCACAGTGCGTCGTCCGCGCACACGTCCTTAAGCCCGTGCACAATCTGGGTCTTATCGGGCACCGGCACGACGGTCGGGGATTTGAACGACGGTTTGTCTTGCTTCTCAAACCATGCCGGATCAAACAGGTGCAGGCCGTAGCCCCGGCTGGTCAGGCCGCCCAGCAACTGCCGGATGCGCGTCAGGCACATCCCGGGATTTGAGTGGGGCACGCACATGGCGTCCTGGGCGGTATCGCGGTAACCGAGCCCTGTGCGCCCTCCGACCTCAATGAAGGAGGAGAAGCGCGAGAAGGTCACGTTGACTTCGCTCTGGTACAGGTTCCAGAGGTTGAGGCTGGTGTTCATGCCCGGGTTGGGCGTCTCAACGACGAGGCGCGTCAGCTTGTCGTCCCAGTACTCGGCGAGCGCCGAAAACGCGCGGTCAACCGCCTCAAAGGTGTATTTCTCCCGCGCGGCGCGCGCGGCTGCGCCGTCGCCGGTTCCAAGCAGGAAGATCATGCGCACTTCTTCGCCGGGCGAAAGCGTCAGCTTCTTTTGAAGCGCGCCACAGTGGTTTCCGCACTTCTCAAAGCTTTCGCGCATCTTGCCATCAATGACCGCCTGCGGGTTCGACTCGGTGTTGTATACGCCGAGAAAACTGTCCCTCAGGCCGTCAAAGCCGTCGGGGGTGAAGGAAGCGGTAAAGAACTCGTGGCTGTTTTCCTCATAGTGCAATTCGCACACCACCGCGCCGTCCACATACTCGCTCCCCGCCGCGTACAGGCTCATCTGAAAGTTCTGGTTGTCCATCGCGATGTGGTGGAAGGAAAATTCGATGTAGCCGTAGGTTGAGATCGCGCGCGGCCGGTCGGTCAGGTTCTTGACCCGAACGTCCCACAGCAGGAGCTCGTCGCCGCGCGGGATGAAGAGCGTCTGGGTGGCCGCGATGCCCTTGTACTCACTTTCATAGGTCGAATAGCTCAGCCCGTGGCGGCAGACGTACTTTGCCCGGTCGAGGGGCTTGCCCACCGGCTGCCAGGAAGAGGACCAATGGTCGCCGTCCGCGTCGTCGCGCAGGTAGAAGTAATAGCCCGGGCGGTCCATCGGCACGCCGTTTGGGCGAAAGCGCGTGATGCGATGATATTCGGGCGAACCCAGCCAACAGTAGCCGCCCGCCGTATGGTTGACCACCGCGCCCATCTTCTCCGTGCCCAGGTAGTTGGTCCAGGAAACCGGCACGTCTACCTTGTCGATGACGTACTCGCGCCTTGCGTCGTCAAAATATCCATATCGCATGGGGCCATCTCTCCTATGCATCAATTGTCGTCTTCATCATAGCATGGAAAGCCCAAACGCGAAATGGCTGGACGTGTTTTTTTTTGTCGCGGCTTGTCTATTTAATTGGAAATGGTATCCACGCCGGCGCGCGGCCGGATGGCCTCAAGCTTCGCTTCCCCGATCCCGCCGACGCTTAAGAGGTCCCTTGCGGACGCGAACGCGCCGTGCTCCGCGCGGTAGCGAGCGATCTTTTGCGCAAGCTCCGGCCCGATGCCGGGAAGTTCCTGAAGAAGCGCTTCGTCGGCGGTATTGATGTCGATCAACGCGCGGCCATCGATGCGCAAAATGCCCTGCGGCGCTTGGGCGTCGATCGGAAAATAGACCTTCCTCGCGCGTTCGTGCCGGGAAAATCCCCAGGCCGCAAGCGCCATCGCGGCAATCAGGACCGCCAGCAGACGGCTTTTCATCTTCATTTGAGCGATCCGCGCGACATGAGCAGTTCGGTTCCAGCGAAGCGTTTTTCAAGATCCTGCTCAAGCTGCCCCATGTAGGCGCGCAGGGTTTCAAGCATGGCGGCGGTCGATTTGCCCTCCTGGATGGCCCGTTCGATCTGCGTGATCGACAAATCAATCTGGCTGAAGATGGTCTCGTCGATCATGGAACTGTCCGCGCCAAAAGAATCCATCATGACGTCGTCAAGCTCGCTCGCGGCGTACAGGTACAGCCGCATGGCGGGCAAAATATCGCCGGGCAGGTTGGCGCCGGGCAGGCTTGACTTTTCACACGCGCTTGCCGCCTGCGAAAGGTTGACCTGAATTTGGGAGGCGAGATGCCGCCGGTTTGCCGCGAGCGTGCCGTCGGTCCTGCTCTTTAAGATGCTGACGACGGCAAGCGCCAATACCAGCGCGGCGACGACAGCGATTCCCGCGTAGATCGGATAACGCCGCGTATGGTGCACCCGATTGCGCGATTTCTTCAATTTGAAGAACTTCATACCAAGCATCCTTTCCGTTTGGGGTAGGCGTTCAACTATGTGCATATCAGTTTATACGCATTACAGTCTATAATTATTCGTCATTATCAAGAAAAATCCTTCTTTTTGGCGCTTTTATGGCTAAACGCGTCGATTTATTATTCAGCTGAGGTCAAAATGAACGCGTGTTTACGGTTGTTTTCCACAATGAATCCACAGAAATTATACAGTCATGCATTTTTCCCGGACAATACCCCGCCTTGCGCACCTCGACCCAAACCGCTATAATGGAGAACAAAAGGGGGCGCGCCCATGTACAAAGTGGTGTTGGTGGACGACGAGCAGATCATATTGCAGGGCCTTCAAAAGGTGGTGCCGTGGGAAAGATACGGCTGCCGCGTGAAAGCTACCGCCAATGACGGGCTTGAGGGCGCGCGCGTGATCCGCGAAACGCAGCCGGATTTGCTCATAACCGATATCCGAATGCCCAACTGCGACGGATTGACCATGTTGGCGGGGCTGATGAGCGAGATGCCGCGCCTGCAAGTGTCGGTGCTGACCGCCTTTCGCGATTTTGACTACGCGCAGCAGGCGATCCACCTGGGCGTGTCGAGGTACCTGCTCAAGCCCAGCCGGATTGAGGAGATCGAGGAAGCGGTCCGGACGATGGTCGAAGCCCTCAAGCGCTTGCCGCCGCGCGCGCCGGAGGCGGAGGAGGCGGACGCGGTCGAGGCGTCAAGCGCCGCCGGAAGCTTCATCGTCAAGGCGGCCCTATCCTACATCGACCAGAACTACATGAACAAGATCAGCCTCATGGATGTGGCAGAGAGCGTTTTCGTCAGCCAGTGGCACCTGTCCAAGCTCTTAAACCGCTTTACCGGCAACAGCTTTTTTGACATCCTCGGCCAGACGCGCGTGAACAAGGCCAAGGAGCTTTTGAGCGATCCCGCGCTCAAGGTTCACGAAATCGCGGAAAAGGTCGGTTTTTCGGATGTGGCGCACTTCTCCAAAATATTCAAGAAGATCGAGGGCCGCTCGCCGGTCGCTTACCGCTCGCGCTTATAGGCAAGGCGCCGCAGCTGAAGCGATACAAGACTTTGTTCAAGCGGAGGTAAAAAATGTCCTTTACCCCGGACCAACAAGACGCCATCGGTGCGCGCGGAGGGAACCTTTTGCTGTCCGCCGCCGCGGGCTCCGGCAAGACCACGGTGCTGGTCGAGCGCGTGCTTTCCTTGATCAAGGACGGCGCGAACGTCGATCAAATGCTGATCGTCACTTTTTCGCGCGCCGCTGCCGCCGACATGAAGCAAAAACTCACCTTGGCGCTGTCAAGCCGCGCGCAGGCGGGCGACGACATCTGCGCGCGGCAGCTTGAAAAGGCGGAGCGCGCGAGCGTATCGACCATCCATTCGTTTTGCATCGATGTGCTCAGGACGCATTTTGAAGCGGCGGGCGTTGACCCGGGCTTTCGCGTAATGGACGACGCCGAAGCGCGGGGCCTTGAGGCGCGCGCGCTTGAGGACACGCTCGAGCGCGCGCTCAGTGAAAAGGGCGAGTGGTTGTCCGCGCTCGAATACGGGCGCGACATCAAGAAGCTGGGCGCGCTGATCACGGGCATGTACCATTTTGCCCAGGAGCGGCCTGACCCCGAGGGGTGGCTTGAGGAGGCCTGCGTCGCCTTGCCGTCGGGAGATTCGACGGTCTTCGCCGATTGCCTGCTCGCCGGCGCGCGCGCTCAGCTCGGCGAAGCGCGCGCGCACATGCTCTACGCGCTTCATGTGTGCGCGCTGCCGCTTGGCCCGGCTTCTTACGGGGCGCATCTTCAAGGGGAACTGGACTGGCTCGAGTCGGTGCTGCCCCTGCCGTACGCCGCGGCGCGGGACGCGCTTGTCAGCGCGTCGTTTAAGAACCTGCCCCCCATCCGCTTAAAGGACGGCGCGGATGCCGATGAAAGGGAAAAAGCGAAGACGCTGGTCAAGGACCGGCGCGATGCGTTTAAGAAACTGGTGAAGAGGGCGGGCGAGCAACTGCCGGACCTTGACGCGGCGCGCGAGGATATGCGGGCGAGTCTGGGCGCCCTTCAGGTGCTGCGCGGGTTGACGCTTGATTTTGAAGCGGCGCTTGACCTTTACAAGGCCGACCGCTCGGCGCTGACCTTTGGCGATCTTGAGCACAAGGCGCTGCGCGCGCTGAGCGATGGGGACGTAAGCGAACTTGTCCGCGCGCGCTACACGCACGTCTTTGTTGACGAGTATCAGGACGTGAGCGATTTGCAGGAAGCCTTGATCGTCAAGGTCGCGCGCGCGGGCAATCTCTTCATGGTGGGCGATGTCAAGCAGTCGATCTACCGCTTCCGTCAGGCCGAACCCACGCTGTTCATTGAAAAATACCATCGCTACGGGCGCCAAGAGGGCGGGCGTCTGATCGCGCTTAAGCAAAACTTTCGCTCCCGCGCATCCATTCTCCAACTGGTCAACCGGATATTTGAGCGCGCCATGTCGGGCGAGAACGCGGAGGTCAGCTACGACGAGGCGGCGCGGCTGTGCCCGGGCGCGGCGTTTGAGGACGGCGACCCGCCCATCGAGCTTCACCTGATCGCGCCGGATGCGGGGGAGGACGAGGAGACGCAGGACGAGGAAGCCGAGGAACTCAATCAAGCCCAGCGCGAGGGCGCGCTGGTTGCCGGGCGGATTGCCGAGCTTTTGAACGAGAACTTTTACGACCCGAGGGAAAGGCGGACGCGGCGGGTGGAGCCGAGGGACATTGCCGTCATCGCGCGCGTGAACAGCTGCCTTGGCGCGTGCGAAAAGGTCCTGCGCGCGCGCGGCGTTCAGGTGTACGTCGATCGGGACGGGGGATACCTGGGCGCGCTTGAAGTGCGCATCATGCTTGCGCTGCTCGAAGTCATTGAGAACCGGCGGCGCGATTACCCGCTCCTTGCCGTGCTGCGCTCGCCGATTGTGGGCCTCACCACAACCGAACTTGCGCGCGTGCGCGCCGCCTTTCCCGAGGGCAGCTACCGGGACGCCATGACGGAATACTTGAAGCGGGACGACGGCACGGCGCGCAAACTGACGGCGTTTGAGGACAACCTTGATCACTGGCGCTTTCTCAGCCGCGCGCTGCCGCTTTCCCAGTTCGTCGATCTGCTTTTGCGCGAGACCGGATTCTACAACTACGCGGGCGGCATGCCGATGGGCCTGGGCCGTCAGGGGAACCTTGACCTTCTGTGCTATTACGCCAGCCGTTTTGATGAGGACCAGCCGGGCGGGCTGACCGGCTTTTTGTCCTATGTAAGGGAAGTGGAATCGACCGGCGGCGACATGGGCGCGGCGCACACGCTGGGCGCGGGCGATGACGTGGTGGTTATGATGACGGCGCACAAGTCGAAGGGGCTGGAGTATCCGTTTGTGTTCGTGGTGGGGCTTGGCCGCGCGTTTCGGACCCGCCGCGCGGAAGGGGAACTCCTGACGCACAGGACGCTGGGCGCGGGGCTGTACGTGAACGACCCCGCTCTTGGCACACGGCGCGAGATGATCGCTAGGCGCGCCATCGCCGCGGCGCGCGAGCGCGAATCGCTTGAGGAAGAAAAGCGCGTGCTCTACGTGGCGCTCACGCGCGCCAAGCACCAGTTGATTCTGGTCGGAAGCGAACGCTTCCGCGAGAAGGCCGAAACGCGCTGGGCGGTCGGCCGACTTGCGGCCACAGAGCCGCGCAACTTTCTGGACATGATCGTGCCCGCGTTGCCTGACCGCGGCCAATCGCCCGAGGTGACCCTCCGCTGGCACGGCGAAGTTCAGGAAAAGCGCGAAAGAACCGAGCGGGTCGAAGAAAAGATCGACCCGGCTCAGGTGGAGCGCGCCCGCGCGGCGCTTACGTGGCGCTATCCCCATGCGGAGGAAGCGTTCCTGCCGGTGAAGCTGACGGTTTCGGGGCTGACCAGGACGCTGGAAGGCGCGCACGTCGCCCCGGTGCTGTCCCGCCGCCCCCGGTTCATGAGCGGCGAAAAAACAACCGGAGCCGAGCGCGGCACGGCGACCCACGCGGCGCTTGGCGCGCTTGAACTCGGCGCCCTGGCGGGACTGACCGGCGCGGCGCTCCGGGAGGAACTCGCGCGCCAGTTGGACGGTTTCGCGCGGCGCGGGATCACCGGCGAACCGGTCCCGCCCGAGCGCCTCGCGCGTTTTTTTGAGCGAGAGGCGGGCAAGCGCCTGCTTAAAGCTGAAACGCTTCACCGCGAATGGCCCTTCAACCTCAGGATGACGGCCAGGGAGGCGCTGGGGATCGACGCCGACACACCCCTCATGGTGCAGGGCGTAATCGACTGCTGCTTTGTGGAAGATGGGCAGTGGGTGTTGATGGACTACAAGACCGACGCGCTCAAGGACGAAGAAGCCCTCGTCAAGCGCTACCGCGCGCAGCTTGCGATGTACCGCGAGGCGCTTTGGCGCATTACCGGCATCCCGGTCAAGGAAACGCTCCTGTGCTTGCTGGCGGCGGGCAAGGAGGTTGCGCTGTAAGCGGCGTCGGCGGACTGCGCGCCGGGTGTGTATTCAATCAGGGTACACCAATCAGGGGTCAGTCCCCGGATTGGCGCGGATTGCCACCAATCAGGGGTCAGTCCCCGGATTGGCATTCGGTTTTCACGGCTGCCTTGGCCTATGCCGAACGGAACCGGCTTGTGACCGAAGGCGACTTTGTGGCGCTTTATATCGTTGCCATCGCCGTTGCCGCGGTGCCGTTGCTCGCTTTGTTCGTCTGCAACCATCTTGGTCATTGACCGGTTTTGCCCCCCGCCAACGGGGGGCAAAACCGGTGTTCGGATTACCTGTATCCCTTCATGGTCTTCATGCCGCCCTTGCGCGGCTTTGGCGCGTCGCAGGGAGGCTTGTGGTGCTTGTATTCCTTCTCGCACGGCGGCGGGTTGTAGCAAATATGCAGGCATTCGCAGTCTTTGACCGCGCGGATGATCGGGACGGCGCCGACGGCTTGCAGGTGGATCTGCGGGTCGAGGTCGCACAGCACCGCCACGCTGGCCTCGGTGCGATTGACCATCAGCGACAGTTGCAAACATGTGCATCCGGCTTGAGGCGGGAACGCGAGGTAGAATTCCTGGCCGCTCGCCACCTCGTAAATCTGGCCCCCGCAGGCGTCTGAGAGGGTGATGAAGCCGCACCGGGACCCGTCTGGCTGCGTTTCGCAGATCGACAGTTCAAACATCTCCGCCGCGCACACCATCAGCGGGCCGTACAGCACCTTTCCGCAGGCTCTTGACAATTGGCCCGGCCCGCAATTGTACAGCGTGGCGCTTCCGACGGTGACGCTTTCACAACCGGTGGGCGGGACGCAGCAAGAGAGGGACTGGGCATTGCGCGCCTCTGCCGCCGCGCCCCGAACACCGGCGCGCTCTACGGCCGATTCGTAGAGGTAGGCCACGGTCTTTTGCAGCCGGGCGCTTTTTTCGTGAATCGCGCCGGTCGTGCAATCGGTAAACTGCCAGCTGCTTTCCTTGTCGGCGGGCGGGTTGAACACCGAAAAAACGGCGACCTGCACGGCGGCATAAGCGTCGTTGTCGTTGAGCGCCGGGGCGGAGGCTTGATCGACACCCGCGCAGGCGAACAACTGGGCGGCCGTTATGGCGGGATAGCCGTTGGCAAGAATCCAGAGCACGCGCGCCTGCTGTTGGGGCGTGCTGCCGGAAAGACACTGGGAGATGGGCCTGGAGCGGTAGGCCTCGCCTTGCGGGCCCTTCACGCCCTTCTCCAGGCAGTAGACCGGTTGGGTGGCGCCGCTTGCGTACACAATGGATAACTGCCAAATGTTGTTGAACTGGACGGAGCGGTATGTACTGCCTGGGATGGCGCAGTAGTTGCGGTTGCCGCCGTATACATTGCCTTCTATGTCGGCGGCGGTATAGCCCCGGGCGCGGTGCTCGGGCGGACAAGCAAGATTGCCAAATCGGGTTTCCATGGATATCACCTCATGTGCATAGTCGGTCTGCTCATCCATATGATTTAAAAGCCAAGTTTGTGCTTCCGGCGCCAGCCCCAACAAAAAACGGGCCGGCGCGCGTGGCTCTTGCCAAGCGCGTCGGCCCGTTCAGATGATCAACAAACCCCGGTAGCAACGCCCCCCGGCGACCTGTGCGCCGGGGGCGAATGGGATTTTGACCAAGGAGGGGCTTTACCGCCCCTCCGACTCAAAATCCCCACCCGTCCAAATTCCGCCCGGAAATTCCCGCAGGAATTTCAGGAATTTGGCCCCATAACCCAACTCAACGGAAAGGTTTGGCAAAGCCAAAGATTTCCGATGACAGCGTATCGACATTGTCGATACGCTGAGGTTTTACGCGGGGAAGACGTACCTGAGCTTCGGATTCCTGGCCGCGCCGACTTCGTCTGGGCGCTTGATGGGGGCCGAGTGCGGCGCGTTCTTAAGCGCCTCGGCGTCCTCGTGCGCAAGTGCCCACAGTTCCTTCATCGCCTCTGCCGCTTCGTCCAGCACTTCCTTGGGTTCGGTCTCGGTGGGTTCAAACATCAGCGCCTCATGGACGATCAGCGGGAAGTACATCGTCGGCGGGTGGATGCCCCGGTCGATGAGGCCCTTGGCCACGTCGAGCGCGCTCACGCCGGTCTCTCGCTTGAGGTTTTCAAGCGTCAGCACGAACTCATGCATACAAATGCCGTCAATCGCGAGCGCGTAGGTGTCCTTTAAGCGCGCGGCCATGTAGTTGGCGTTCAGGACCGCGTTTTGCGCGGCTTCCCTGATGCCTTCCCTGCCAAGCGTCAAAATGTAGGTCAGCGCGCGGATCACCACGAGAAAGTTGCCATAGAACGCCTTGACCGCGCCGACCGACTGCGGCGCATCGTCAAACGCGTAGCCGCCGCCCGCCTTCACCGCTTGGCGCTTGGGCAGGAACGGGGCCAGGATGGCCTTGACGCCCACCGGGCCGCTGCCCGGGCCGCCGCCGCCGTGGGGCGTGGAGAAGGTCTTGTGCAGGTTTAAGTGGATCACGTCAAAGCCCATGTCGCCGGGGCGCACCACGCCCATGATGGCGTTGAGGTTCGCGCCGTCGTAGTAGTTCAGCCCGCCCGCCTCGTGGACGATTCGCGTGATCTCGAGGATGTTCCGGTCAAACACGCCCACCGTGTTGGGATTGGTCAGCATGAGGCCCGCCGTGTCCGGCCCGACCGCGCGTTTAAGCGCGTCAAGGTCCACCGAGCCGTCCTCAAGCGACGCGATGGAGATCACGTCAAACTTCACCATTGCGGCGGACGCCGGATTGGTGCCGTGCGCCGAGTCGGGTACGATGATCTTGGTGCGGCGGGTATCGCCCCGCGATTTGTGGTAGGCCTTGATCAGCAAGAGCCCCAGCAATTCCCCGTGCGCGCCCGCCGCGCCCTGGAATGACATCCGGTCCATGCCGGTGATTTCACCGAGCAGGTTCTCGGCTGTTTCAAGCGCTTCCAGGCACCCCTGCACGCTGGGGATGGGCTGAAGCGGGTGCACGTCCCTGAAGCCGGGAAGCGACGCCATGTCCTCGTTGACCTTGGGGTTGTACTTCATCGTGCACGAGCCCAGCGGATAGAACCCGTCGTTCACGCCGTGCGCGCGCTTCTCAAGCGCCGAGTAGTGGCGGCTCAGTTCGGTCTCGCTCATCTCGGGCAAGCGCGGCGCCTTTTCGCGCAGCAGTTCCGCTTCAAGCGGCGCGTCCGGCACGTCGAGCTTCCCGATCAGCGAAAGGCCCCGGCCGCTTGCGCCCTTTTCAAACAGCAGCTTCATCGGGTCGCCTCCTTTATAGCCTCGACCAGCTCGTCGATGTCTTCCTTGGCGTTCATCTCGGTCGCGCACCACAGGATGCCGCCGTCAACCGGCAGCCCTCCGAGGATGCCTTTCTCAGAAAGCGCGTCGAGGAGCCTTTCCCGGTCAACCGGGCAAGCGGTTAAGAATTCGTGGAAGAACGCCCCCCCATAGACTCTCTCAAATCCGGGGATCTTTTGAAGCGCGCCCTCGAGGTATACGGCCTTGGCATGACACTGGCGCGCGACTTCGCGAAGCCCGGTCGCGCCCATGGCGGCCATGTAGCAAGACGCCGTCATGGCGCAAAGCGCCTGATTCGAACAGATATTGCTTGAAGCTTTCTCGCGGCGGATGTGCTGTTCGCGCGCTTGCAGCGTCAGAACGAACGCGCGCTCGCCGTCTTTGTCGGTGGTTTCCCCCACGATACGCCCCGGGAGCTTTCTCACCATTTGTTCCTTGGCCGCCATGAAGCCCAGGTACGGCCCGCCAAAGGAAAGCGGCAGGCCCAGCGGCTGGCCTTCGCCCACGGCCACGTCCGCGCCCAGTTCCCCGGCGGTCTTGTAAAGCGCCGACGCGATGGGATTTACGCCCAGGATCAGCGTGGCGCCCGCCGCGTGAACCATGTCTGAAATGGCGGCGGTGTCCTCGAACAGCCCGTAGAAGTTGGGCGATTCAAGGTACAGGCAGGCGGTGCGTCCGTCGAGCGCGTTCAAAAGCGCGTCCTGGTCGATCACGCCGTCAAGCGAGGGGATGACGATGAGCTCGGTGTTGGCGCCTTCGGCATAGGTCTTGATGACTTCGATGTTCATCGGCTTGCAGCTTCCCGCGACAAGCGCCACCGCTCGGCGCTTGTCCACGCACATCCCGACCGCTTCCGCCGCCGCGCACGCGCCGTCATAGACCGAAGCGTTTGAGGCGTCCATGCCGGTCAATTCGCAAATTTGCGTTTGATACTCGAAAATCGATTGAAGCACGCCCTGGCTGATCTCGGCCTGATAGGGCGTGTAGGCGGTCACGAAGGTCTCCTTGGACGTGACTGAGCGCACGATCGAAGGGATATAGTGGCGGTACGCGCCCGCGCCCCGGAAAATGGAGCGGTAGACCGTGTTCCTGCCCGCCATTTCACTGACCTTGCGCGATACTTCAAGCTCGCTTAACCCCTCCGGGATGTCAAGCCGCTTGAGCATCATGCCGCCCGGGACGCAAGCGTAGAGCGCGTCGAGCGAAGCGGCGCCGACCGCTCCCAGCATTTCCTTGCGCTCGCTGAGCGTACTTGGTATATAGCTTCCCATCAGGCGTTCTCCTCTTCTTCCAAGAAAACCTTGTACTCAGCGGCGTCCATCAACCCTTCGCGGCCGGTGACATCACGCAGCTCGGCGATCCAGGCTTCATAGGGCGCGGTGTTGAGCAGTTCGGGCTGATTGTCGAGTTCGCCGTTGACGTTGGCCACCGTGCCCTTGACGGGGCTGAACACATCGGCGACCGCCTTGACCGATTCCAGGTCGCACAGCGTGCCTTCCACGTCCACTTCATCGCCCGCCGCGGGCAGGTTGATGAACACGATGTCGCCCATGGCGTGCTGCGCGTAGTCGCTGATGCCCACGCGGCAAGTCGTCTCGGTCAAGAACTCCACCCACTCGTGGGACTTGGAATAAAAAAGATTTGCTGGAATGTTCATAAACGCGTCCTCCTTGGCATAATTATTGTTGCGTCATTTCTTCTCGCGCTTGTAAAAGGGCAGCGGCACGACGACGCAGGACACCCTGCGCCCGCGAACGTCCGCTTCCACCTGATCGCCCGTCTCAAGACTCAAATCCACCAGCGCCATGGCGTAGGCTCCGCCCAGGAACGGCAGATGCGTGCCCGATGTCGTGCGCCCGATGAGCGTCCCGTCTTTGTAAAGGTCCTGCGCCTCGCGCACGATGCCCTTGCCGGTCACCTTAAGGCCGACGCGCGTGCGCTTGGTTTCCTTCGCCAGAAGCGCGGCCTTGCCGATAAAGTCATGGCTGTCCATCTTGACCGCCCATTGAAGGTTTGCCTCAAGGGGCGTGATCTCATCTGACATTTCATGGCTGTAGAGCGGCATGGAGGCTTCAAGCCGAAGCGTATCGCGCGCGCCCAGCCCGCAGGGGATCAGCCCCTCGTCCGCGCCCGCCGCAAGGATCATGTCCCACAGCCGTTCGGCGTCCCCCGCGTCGGCGTACAGTTCGTAGCCAAACTCGCCGGTATAGCCGGTGCGCGAAACGGTTGCGCGGACGCCGCCCACATCGACATCGGGCACAAAGTGGTAGTATTTCTGGGGAAGCTTTGCGGGATCCATCAGCTTTGAGAGAATCGCTTTTGACTGAGGCCCCTGCAGCGCAATCTCGCAAAGCGCGTCCGATTCGTCCCTCAGCGCGGCTTCGCCGGTCAAGTGCGCCTTCATCCATTGAAAATCCTTTTCGCGGTTGCTGGCGTTGACCACGAGCATGTAGGTGTTCTCGTCAAAGCGGTAGACGATCAGGTCGTCCACGATGCCGCCCGCTTCGTTGCACATTGGCGAATAGCGAACTTGCCCGTCTGCCATGCCTGAAAAATCGTTCGTGAGCCAACGGTTGAGATTTCCAAGCGCGTCCTTGCCCGAGATGAGGACTTCGCCCATGTGCGAGACGTCGAACAGCCCGGCCTTGGTCCTGACCGCCATGTGCTCGGCAATGACGCCGCTTTCATATTGCACCGGCAGCAGGTACCCCGCGAAAGGTACGATCTTCCCGCCGAGGGCAACATGGCGGTCGTACAGCGGCGTTTTCTTTTCCATTTTGCATCCTCCCCCTTATAGCACCATTCTAACCGCCATGTAAATATGTGTCAAGCGACAATTATATCGGGAAAATTCATGTCAAATCATGGTTTTTTCCGGGTAGCACTGTTCTTTTTTTCATGGTTGTGTTATACTCTGTTCAAAGTAACACAACATATAGCGGAGGTGTTCCAAATGAAAAAACTGATCTCGTTGGCCGTGGCGCTCATGATGTTGCTGGGTGTCGTTGCGACGGCTGAGGAAGCCGTGCGCGTGGACTTTGGCAAAACCTTCTCCATCGCCCGTCCCGCCGGGCTTGAGGTGATCGAGCTGACCGAAGACGACGCGCAAGAGGGCATGGTGTACGCGGCCACCAGCGACGAGCTTGAGATGTACGTGTGGTCGTTTCCAATCGACGCTCGCTCAAAGGACGAACTGTACGACGAGTACCGCACCGACGACTTTCTCGAGAACGTCGAGGTCAAGACGATTGAGGGCGTCGAGTATCTTCAGTACAACACCGAGGAAGAAATGGGCGCGGTGTTCATTTGCTCGGACGGGCAATACTACGAATTCGTGTTCTACTGCGTGACCGACGACGCCATGGCGGCCGCCCAGAGCGCGCTTGACAGCATCAAGCCGTTGTAGGCGGCACTGTTGCGAAAAACCTTACACATGTGATACAATCGGAGCGGATATTTTTGTCCGTTCCGCATTTTTTCTCTAATATGATAGATTAGGGGGAACGCAAACCGATGGAAAAGAACTATCGCGCTGAATTGGTCGGGGTGTTCGGCTGTCCGGTCGATGAAAACCCGACCATCGTCATGCAGGAAGCGGCGTTTCGTGCCGAGGGGCTTTCCTGGCGGTACCTGACGCTGCTGGTCAAAAAGGAGGACCTGGAGGACGCGTTCAAGGGTCTGCGCGCGATGAACTTCGCGGGCATCAACCTGACCGTTCCGCACAAGGTGGAAGCGCTTAAGTACGTGGACGAGCTGTCAGACGAGGTCAAGCTGATTGGGGCGACCAACACGGTGGTGAACAAGGGCGGGCGGCTTACCGCCTACAACACCGACGGGAAGGGCTTTACCAAGGGGCTTCAGGTGAACGGCGTGGACCTTGAGAACAAAAAAATCGTGATGCTCGGCGCGGGCGGCGCGGCGCGGGCGATTGCGGTGGAATGCGCGCTCGCCGGGGCGCGCGAGATCATCCTGATCAACCGCAGCAGCGCGCGGGGCGAGGCCCTGGCGCGCCTGATCAACGAAAAGACCGAGTGCAAGGCCTCGTTTATTCCATGGGAAGGGACGGCGCATGTGCCCGCGTGCGATATATTGATCAACGCCACATCGGTCGGGCTGTACCCGGACCCGCTCTGCCCGGACATTTGCTATGAGGAGATTGCGGACGGGATGATCGTGCAGGACGTGATTCCAAACCCGGCCGATACGCTGTTTTTGCGGAAGGCAAGGGAGAGGGGCGCGAAGACGCTCGACGGGCTGAGCATGCTGGTGTACCAGGGCGCGATCGGGTACAAGCTGTGGACCGGCAGGGAAGCGCCGGTCGAGGTTATGAAGCGGGCGCTCGAGGAAGCGTAAGGAGGCCCGCGCGTGAGCGCTCATGGGGATTCCAAAGGGGTAAAATCCCTTTGGCCGCCGGAGGCACGGTACCTCCACGCCCAATTTCAAACGTGCGGCGCTCTTGCCCATGTTTGGAACAGCCCCATAAAAAAACGAAGCTGTTGCAGTTTTTTCCTTCTGCAACAGCTTTGTACTTTAATCGAAATCATACCGCCTGAACGTGCGCATGGCGCGCTTCATTGAGCGGCGGCCCGAACGGGTCATCACCATGATGCGCTTGCGCGGGGGCGTCCGCTCGGTGGCAATGGCCGCTTCGTGGATCAGGGCCGCGATGTTTTTTGCGTTGTCAAGGTTGCGGTAGGCTCTTTGCGCGGCGCGGATTTCCAACAGGCGCTTGCCTTTATCCCTCATCAGCGTGTGGATGATCGCGGGCAGCGCTTCGGGATTTTCGCAAATCACGCCCAGGTTGTGGCTGACCATGACCGCCGGATTGTCGGCTTCCTGGCCCGGCAGCGCGCCGGTGATCACCAGCGGCACGCCCAAGACCACCGCTTCCATCAGCGTGTTGGGGCTGCCGCGCGCGATGACCAGGTCGCTTTTTTGCATGTACTCGTGCACCTTGTCGGTAAAACCCACGATGTCGAGCCGTCCCCGATAGGCGGCGCCGAGCGACTGGTCGAGCTCCTCCATGAGCCGCTCGTTGCGCCCGCAGATGATCGTAAGCGTGCAATCGACGTACTTGAGCAGGTAATCGGCGTAGCGCAGCATGTTGCCGCTGCCCTCGCCCCCGCTCATGAGCAGACACCTGAGCGGACGCGCGCCGTCATAGGCGTCCTCTTCACCGTCGTGCGCGCGGGCGGCTTCGGTAAACTGCGCTCTCGTGGGGAAGCCGCATACCATCATCTTCTCCGGCGGCATGCCGCGCTGGATGGAACAATCGAAGGCTTCGTCGGTCGGGCACAGCGTGAGCGCCGCGCGCGGGTCACACCACGCGCCGTGGATGTTGATGATGTCGGCCTGGAGCGCGTAGACCGGAATGTCGAGCGCGTAGTATTCGAGAATGTCCATGATGCTGCCGTTGAAAAACGGATGCACCGTCAGGATCAAGTCGGGCATAAAGCGCGAAAGCTCAGCGATGAAATGTTCGTGTATGGCAACTGTGATCGGCTCGAGCAGCGCGCGCGGGTGCGAGTCGAACATGGCGTAGGTCACCTTCCACAGCTCGCGTGCGTTTCGCGTAATGGGGCCGTAGATTTTTGACATCTGAATGCCCGCCTTGCCGATCAGCGCAAAGCCGTCCACCACCACGTAGCGCACGTCGCCAAACGCGTCGAGTTGCTCGGTGATCGAGCGCGCAAGCGACGCGTGCCCATGGCCGGTGTAGTCGCTGGACAGGATCATAATTTTTTTCATCAAATTGTATTACCTCCCGGGGATGTCGCCCACCCCGTTGAGCACGTACATGGGGCGGTAGGGGAAGAGTTTAATGGTTTCGCGGTCGGTCACGCCCGACAGCACGAGCACGGTGTCGATCTGCGCTTCGATTCCGGCCAGGATGTCGGTATCCATGCGGTCACCGACGAGCGCGGTTTCCGCCGAGTGGACGTTGAGCCGCTTTTGCGCGTGGCGCATCATGAGCGGGTTGGGCTTGCCGATGAAGTAGGCGCTCTTGCCGGTCGCAAGTTCGATCGGCGCGATCAGCGCGCGCGTCGCGGGCGCGATGCCGCCTTCAACCGGGCCTGTCAGGTCGGGGTTGGCCCCGATCAGCTTCGCGCCCTTCAGCACCAGGCGGATTGCGGTTTCAACTTTTTCATAGCTGTAGCTGTGCGTCTCGCCCACCACCACGTAATCGGGACTTACATCGTTCATGGAAAAACCGGCGTCGTACATCGCGCCCACCAGCCCGCTGTCGCCGATCACATAGGCGCTGCCGCCCGGGCACTGGCTCTTGAGGAAGCTGGCGGTCGCGAGCGCGCTCGTGTAAAAATGCTCCTCGCCGACGTCGAGGCCAAGCCTGAGCAGTTTTTGGCGAAGCTCGCGGGGCGTCCTTTCGCTGGCGTTGGTTAAAAATACGTATTGCTTGCCGTTCATCTCAAGCCATTCGAGAAATTCCTTGACGCCCGGAAGCAGAAGGTTGCCGTGGTAGATGACGCCGTCCATGTCGCAGATAAACGCCTTCTTGGCGCGCAAATTTTCCATTTGTTCCTCCCGTACTTGCCCGTCGCTCAACCCATTATACATGATCTTGCCCAATTTGTGAAGGCGCGCGGCTTTATTCTTTCATCAAGTTCTGGTATAATAAAAAGGCATGGAAAAAGAGATGAACGGCCGCGTCGTGTCCTATGCTCCGGTGTACCGAAGCGATGCCAAGGCGCTGATTTTGGGCAGCGCGCCCAGCGTACAGTCGCTGAAACGTGGTTTTTATTACGCGCACCCGCAAAACGCATTTTGGAAGATTTTGCATGAGGTGCTGGGCGCGCAAGCGCCAAGCGATATGGAGGGCAAGAAGGCGCTGCTCCTGTCAAACGGAATCGCGCTGTGGGACGTGGCGCGCTCGTGCGTCAGGGAAGGTTCGCTCGACGCCGATATGCGCGATGTAAAGCCCAACGACATCCCGTGGCTCGTTGGCGAGTGCCCTGGGATCAGGCGCGTCTTGATCAACGGAGGCACGGCGTTCGCGCTTTACAAGAGGCATTTTCGCGCGGTCGATCTGCCGGTGGTTAGGCTGCCATCGACCAGCCCGGCCTATACGCTGAACTACCAGAAAAAGCTTGAGGCATGGCGGGAAGCCCTGTTGGGCGCGGGGGACTTGTGATGAAGAAATGGATGAAGCCGCTCGCGTTCGCGCTTGCGGCGGCGGCGCTGTCCTCACTTGCGGCGCTCGGCGTGACGGCAGGCTTGGGCAAGCTTGGCGACAGCCTTGTCAGGGCATGGGGCGTGACGGGCGCGAATTTGCATCTTGCGCCCATCTGGGTTCAACTGATCGCGGGCAGCCTGGGTACGTGGGTGCGGGCGGCGGGGTGGCTTGCCGTGCTGGCGCTCGCCGCCGGGTTCAGCCGCCTGGGCCTCAAAAGAAAACTCCGATGGGGAAACAAGTGCCTGTTCTGGGCGCTGGCCGGACTCGCGCTGGGCATCTCATGGATGGCGCTTTTGCGCGCGCTTGACGCGGTGCGCTGGGGTGAAAGCTTGCTTGGGCCCGATTTTGACATGGGGATGCTGGCCTCGCTCCTGTATTACGCGTCATCCGCGCTCGGCGCGCAGGCGCTCTGCTTGGGCGTGGTCTATCAGGCGCTTCGGGACCTCAAGCGCTTGGCGGCGGCGCTGATTGCTTCGGCGCTGCTCTCGCTGTTGACGGCGCCTTTCCTGCCCATAGCCCTCGTGAACGCGTTTTTGTCGGGCCTCATTTTGTGCGCGCTCTACGATCAAACCGGCGGGATCCTCGCGGGCGCGGCGTTTGTGTTTTCTCGAGACTTGGTTTTGTTCGCCGTGGCGGGCGCGGCGGGCGGCGTTGGGCACGCGCTGTACGAGGCGTACCCGAGTGGGTTCGACGTCCTGTCCGGCGGCGGGGCGGGGCCTATGAACGGGCTCGTGGCGACGGCGCTGTTTTCTGGATTGCTCGCGGTTTTGATGAGGAGGAAAAGAGATGACCAATGAGGACGCGGCCCGCGTAAAGGGGCTGGGCTTTTTGCGCAACCGGGGCACGGAGAATTTTTCCGGGCGGCTGGTGCCGGTGGGGAGTGTGTTTACGGCGGACGAGCTCATGGCCGCGGCCGAGTGCGCGAAGAAATTCGGCAACGGCAAAATTGCCTTTACCACGCGCATGTCGGCGGAGATCCCGGGCATCCCGTATGAGAAAATCGACGAGGCGCGCGCGTTCATAAAGGATAAATGCGCGCTTGAATTTGGCGGCACGGGCGCGCGGGTCAGGCCGATTGTGTGCTGCAAGGGCACGACGTGCGTGTTTGGATGCTGCGACACGCAGGCCATCGCGCGCGACTTGCACGAGAAGTTCTACGTAGGCATGCGGGGTGTCGCCCTGCCCCATAAGCTCAAGATCGCGGTGGGCGGGTGCCCGAACAGCTGCGTGAAGCCCAGCCTCAACGATTTTGCGGTGGAAGCCAAGCGTACGGTGGACGGGGTGAAGTTCAAGGTTTATGTCGGCGGCACGTGGGGCAAATCGCGCCGTGAAGGTCTGCTTTTGAGCCGGCTCATCGCTCAGGAGGAAATCGAGCCTTTGCTCCGGCGCGCGATTGAGTGGTACCGCGAAAACGGGGCGCCCAAGGAGCGCCTCGCCGTGGTGCTCGAGCGAACCGGGCTGGAAGATTTTGAAAAAGCCGTGCTTGGGTAATCCCCAAAACAAAGAGGAGGGCCGGGCGCAATGTGAACACGGC
Source organism: Eubacteriales bacterium (assembly GCA_031551775.1). Classification (GTDB taxonomy): domain Bacteria; phylum Bacillota; class Clostridia; order Christensenellales; family Aristaeellaceae; genus Anaerozeibacter. Next base: position 26,423 of record JAVBND010000098.1, read on the forward strand.
CGGGAGTGCCTTGAGCGCAGACCATTGCGCCACGAGCGCGAACGCAATGCGGGGGAACCGGCGCGCAAGGCGCGTTTCATTTTACCGTGGTGTGTTGTCAAGGTCGGGTCATATTTGCTCCGCAAATCTCCACCTTTTTCCCGACAAACGCTACTTCCGTTTTCGACCGGCGGGTGTAACCTATGTTTGACGCCCGTTCAATTGCGCCTCATGAAAAATTTTTGAGCGTATTGCTTTTTTGCTCAGAATGGACTATAATAGTGTACGCTTGCCGGTGTGGTGGAATGGCAGACGCGCTGGATTCAAAATCCTGTGTACGAGAGTACGTGTCGGTTCGAGTCCGACCACCGGCACCATAGAAGCATGTCAGCGGGCATATGCTGGCTGGCAGAACCCCGGAAATCCTTCATTTCGAAGGGCTTCCGGGGTTCTTCTTTTACATTATGCACAAGTAGTCGTTTCAGGTGGACAGGGGGTTTTTGCCCAGTATAGCCTATGTGAAGTACCTGATTCGCGATCCTCATGGACGGTTCATCACAATTATTTGGTGCTGAAGGCTTGCGCGCGCGTGATATAATGACGATATATCAATCCGCGTGTGAAGTCTTGAACATGATCAAGAAGATGAAAGAAGTAGGTGACGATATGAGATTCGGTCGGCGTAAACAACTGGAAGATGCAATCATGCGTGATAAATCCGAACTGATTTCACAGTTCTACCCGATAAAAGACGGACAATTGCAGCTTAGCTTTGCCAGCTGCGACGTGCTAATTGATCAAAATCTGGAGAGCGGCGGCATTCCGCGCTTGAGAACGGAGGTTTTCGACGCCATCGACAGAGCTCTGCTTAATTTTAAGTCTGATACGATCACAAAACTCTCCATTGCGTCTCCATCAGACAGCTCGTTTACAGCGGAAATGTTTGCCGATGTATTGCATAAAAATATGCGCTTGCGATTGTTGGAACTTGTGATAGAAAGCCGTAAAAACCGTTGGCTCTGCCTGTATCTATTTACGGGCGGATGCCTGCTATTGGCACTTAGCTATCTGCTTGGGAGGGCCATCGCCAGCAACGTCGTCTTTGATGTAATCAATATCCTCGGTTCGCTGTTGATATGGACGGCGGGCGAAAATCACTTTCTGGAACAGGCGCAAAACAGGCGACTTCGGCGCAAATATGCTCTAATTATCCAAGGAAGGGCGGCAGAATGAAATTCAATTTCAAAACACCATCTAGGCTTCCGGACCGCCGCCGACTTGTTTTCGGTCATGAAAACGCGGTCAATAGACGTTGACGTGCTCGCAGGGTCGGCGGCGTAATTCATCCTGTTCCTGGGCATCGGCGCGTCATCTGCCTGATACGGCTTCGCGCCGCGCTTACAGCAATTCCTTTTTGACAATCAGCAGATTCTTGTTATCGACGTGCCGATATTCCACCTGGTCCATGATCTTCTTCACCATGAAGATACCCAGTCCGCCAATTTTGCGTTCGTCGGCGGTGGCGGTCACGTCGGGGTCGGCGCGATCGAGTGGATTGTAGGGGCGCCCTTTGTCTTCAAATTCCATGGTCACCGCCTTATCCACCAAGATGCGGATCATGGCGCTGCCCACTGTGGGACTGTATGCATAGTGCGCGATGTTGACAAAAATCTCCTCTGCCGCAATCGCGATCTGCGTTTGCAGCTTCATTGAGCAGTCCGCAGCCTCCAGGGCTTCACGGATAAAGTCCAATACGGTGTCTAGGTTCTCAAGCTTGGCCTCAATCATGAGCTCTTTCATGTGTATCCTCCCTTTTACCGGTCATTTCGTCCGCCTGCTCCGCACCGCATCACCGATCCGTCCCGGATTTTTGAAAGCGCCTCGGTCATCACCAGCTCGGAAAAATCCAGCGCAACCTTGCGCGTGTCCGACAAAATGATGTACTCGCAATGACCGCAAAGCGGCATGATGCCGGCGAACCGAAAACCGCACGCATATAGTGCGCGATAGCCCACAATCGCGCCGGGATCGCAGATGTTCAGGTACAACAGATCCGTCTGCAGCTCGTCCGTGTAACGCTTTCGGATGCCCCCGATTTGCCCCGTCAGGTCATCCCCGCTTTTCAGCACGAACAGCGTCAGTGTCTTGTGGTCATCGTCCTGCCCGTACTCGATCACGCTGGACCCGCCGCTCAGATGGGCGCGGTGCAGGATCACCGGCGCCACACCGAGCCGCGCGTAAATCGGCCTGACAAAGTCGCGCAGGCTCTCGGGAACATAGACCATCTCCACATGCCGATGGCCGTCGCACTGGATGTACACCGCCCAAGAATGCTTCTTCGAGTTGTAATTTGGCTCGGTCAGATGCTTGCGCGCATCGCAAACGCCAAGCAAAAAGCCCGTCGGTATGAAGCCATTGTCCTCAAAGGCGTTGCCCTCCGTCGCGCAAAACATCGCCGCATGCGCGTAAAACAGTTGCCCCGGCGCAAAGGCGTGAAGAATATGCCCAATCATGGCGCTGCTCAGGCGGGACCCCGGAAACCCGTCCTTCGCGGCAAGCGCGCAGATTTCGAGCGCCTTTTCAAAGTGCGCCGCGCGCCTTGTGGACGCCGTCACCTGAGGCCGCCCCCATCGGTCCTTTCCCACAAAGACGTCCATGCGCTGATCAGCAATGGATTGGCGCACATAGAGCTCATCGAACATCCTCGGACTGACAGCGCTCTCGCCCTTGCCGTACACCGAAAGCAGGCAAGAGATCATATCCTTGACGGCCGGTTCATTTTTCTCATACGCGAGATGCATACCGAGCCCGTCTTGATCGCCTGCGCGTCTCATGGCCCGTCCTCTTTCATTGTGCATCCCCGTTGATTTTCAGCGCCAGCATGGTGATATCATCCGCTTGCTCCGCACCGTCCGCGAATTGGTCAATCTCCTGTTTGACGGCCGACAACAGATTGTAGATGTCTTTGTCCTTGAAATGGTTGACGGTACTCAGAAGCCTCGGATCGGAGAACAGCGCCTCCTCACGGTTCACGGCCTCGGTCACGCCGTCGGTATACAAATAGATGATGTCATCCGGCCCCAATTGGGTTTGGAACTCGCGGTAGCGCACGCCGTCCATGCCCGCCAGCACGAAGCCCGCCTTGGTGGGCATCCATTCGTAGTCGCCACCCGCGCGCTTGATCAGCGGCGGATTGTGTCCCGCGTTCACATAGGTGAACTCACCGGTGGAGATGGTCAGGTAGCCCATGAACGCGGTCACGAACATGCCGGCCTCGTTGTTCTCGCACAGCAGATTGTTGACCGTTTCGAACACTTCCCCGGGGCTCTTGCCGTACTGGGCGTTGTTCTTGATCAACGTCTTGGCGATGACCATGAACAGCGCGGCAGGCACGCCCTTGCCGCTGACGTCGGCCATGACGACGGCCAGTTTGTCTTCCGTGATCAGGAAGAAGTCGTAAAAGTCGCCGCCCACTTCCTTGGCGGGGAGCATGGTGGCATAGATGTCAAATTCGCTGCGCTCGGGGAATGCCGGGAAGATGCAGGGCAGCATGGATGCCTGAATCTTGGTGGCGACGTTCAGCTCCGCGCCGATGCGCTCTTTCTCGCCGGTGACCCGCTGCAGGTTCTCAATATAGTTTTTCAGATCCTGTGCCATTTTGTTAACCGATCCGCCCAGAACCTCAATTTCGTCCCCGGTGTTCAGTTGGATGCGATAATCCAGGTTGCCTCCGGCGATGGTCTCAACGCCGTCATTGAGCGCCTCGATGGGCTGGGTCAGCCGCTTGGAGAACTTCATCGAGATCCAGATGGTTAAAAGGATGGTCAGCAGGATGACTCCAGCGATGATGGCAATGGTGATCCAGATGGCTTGGTTGATTGTCGCGGCCGAATCGTCCGCCATGGCGATAATTCGGCTCTCGCTTTGAGACGCGGGCATCAGCGCCTCATCCCGATCGACAACCGTCACCACCGTCCAGGGCTTAACGGTCATCGACTCATAGGCCATCAGCACCTGACGCCCATCAAGCGTTATGTCTTCGACACCCGAATCGCTCTTGATCATGCGCTCGGTGGCCTCTCTCAATTCCTGGTTGTCGCTCTGAAGCAGGTTGGGGCGGATCAGTTTTCCGTCCTCGCCCTTTTGAATGTCGCGTGAAATGATGAGCTGTCCGGTCTCGTTGAGGATATACGCATAGCCCGACTTACCGATCTTTGTGCCCGCGATCATGTCGCCCAGCGGGGTGAGCAGCGTGCCGATGCCCGCCACGCCGCGGAAGTTGCCCGCCGCGTCAAAAAACGGCACGGCGCAAATCATCCCTATGCCGCGCCCAAACTGGTCGTCCACCACGTCCGTCCAGACCATCTCTCCGGCCGCCTTGGCGGCAACGTACCACGGCCGTTCGCGCGGCTCGGCATGCGCGGCTTTGACGCCTGAACTGTTGTCCACGGCGTAGAAGAAGCCTTCTTCCGTACCGATATAAGTGGTGGTGGCCGCGGGATTGGCCTTCGCGCAGCGCATCAGGATGGTTTGGATGTTGGCCATCAATTCCGCCTGGGCGCGAACCGGTTCCAGATCCAGCGTTTCAGGGAACAAGCATTGGAATGTGTCCTGCCCATTCAGCGCGGGATCGGGCGGCGTGGGCTCCATGGGCTTGTAACGTTCGGGGCTGTCGATGATTTCAGAAGCCGTCGCGGCAATCATTTGCACGGCGGACTGAATGAACTTCAATTTCTCGTCGCCAATGGCCACCCGGCTTTGCGCAGTCTCACTGAGGCGATCCATCATCTGGTTTTGCAATGCGGACTTGGCGTCCTCGGCCGCTGTCGCGCCCAAGTGGTCATTGCTGCCCAGGGACACATTGCGGATGATCAGCATGCTGCCAATGGTGACAAGCGCTACGACCAACAGCGAGATCAATGCCGCAAGGATGACCAACCTGGTTATCTTGCTTTGTATGCCCTGCTTTTTCGTATTCATGCTTTGATCGCCCTTTTCTCATAATGTTCTCGAATGTCTGAAAGCAGATCGGTAAAGAAACCGGTGGTCTTGATCTCATCAAAGTAAATCTGCGTGTTCATCGGATGGTGAAGCATGACGACCGCGCCATCTCCGGTAACCGGAAACAGCCCGGCGAAGAAAAAACCGGCCTTTTGTAGCGCTGTGATGCTGGGGACCGCCGATTTTCGGTTGATGTTCACATAAGCGTTGATGGTCAACGTCGGCCAATGCCGGTATGCGCCGGCCGCGCCCAGCACTGCCGCGCCCAGCGCCTCCCCGCCCGATTCCACATAGGCGGAGCAGTAGCGGTTGTGCTCGCTGACGGCAAAATGGAACATGTCCGTATCCGGTTCTCCCTCATGGGAGATGTCAGGGCGCATGCCGACCGCCCCATAGATCTTCTCTGTGATTGGTTTCAAATCATCCGGCACAAACACGCGCGCCGGCGCCTTGGCTCGATGCGGCATCACGCACAATCCGCAGATGCTCTTGGCATTGTGTCCGCCTCCAAACGAATAGGACATGATGCCGCTGTCCGCGCGTTGAAACTCAAACCCGCAGGCCACAAAACCAAGCTTCATCGCCGGGACTTGGGTAATGGTATGGCTGGCATAGGGATAAGAGTACAGCGCCGCAGCGCCGGTATTTTTCGCGATGTCAAACGCATACTCCATGAACGGCCCCGATATGCCAAACCGCCTGCAATCCGGGCGCACGATCAGCCCGCCAAAGGCCGCGATGTTGTCAAGGTGCTTAAAATACCAAGTGTTGATGATGGCCGCCGCGCTGCCGTCATTCAGGTCCGCCAACTGAACCATCAACGAACCCGAACGAATTTCGCTGGCCATGTAGTTGAGATCATACAGCGATTGCGCAAAGTAATGATCGCCATATTCGGACTGAATGCACGCGAGCACCTCGGCAGCATCTTGGGGTGTCGCCTCCCGAAACACGATGTTCAGCTCTTTTGCGGCGCTTGCGTTTGTAAAAATCACTTTGGAACACTCCTTCCTACAGAATGATCACGGTGTTGTTGACGCCAAAGGTCTCGCGATAGTAGATGACCTCAGCGGACTTTGCCACGTACTTCATGCCGATGATGCTGAGGCTCTTTTCAAAGTCACCCATGATGTTGCGCTTGTAGTATTCGATGGGGTCAAACTTTTTGCCCGCGTTTCGAAACCGCAGCACGATGGTGCCCGGCAGGATCAAAAGTCGCACCGAAATGTCATACCGGCCCTGCGTTCCGCTCTCATTGACGATCAGCGTGATGATCTCCTCGATGGCCATGGAGATCTGCATGCCCTGCTTCATTGGCATCTGCGCTTCCTCACAGAAGGCTGCGATGCGCGCCGAAGCCTCGCTGGCCGATTCCGGCACGGCGGGAACCGAGAACGACACGTACTTGCCCTGCTCCTCAAGCTCGGAATTCAGCAGCAGCGGCAACGAAAGCGATGGCTTATGGCGCTTGATGAACATCAGTACCACAAACAGCGCGCCGATCGTCAGCGCGCCCGACAGCGGGTATGCCGTCCAAACGCCCGGCAACCCAATGCGGGCCAGCAAATAGGCCGGACCCACAAGCATCACCAGTTCCTGCATCAGCGGGATCAGGTTGGCCAGCAGGATGCGCCCCGTCGCGTTATAGTATCCGGTGAACAGCGAAGTGCACAGGTATAGCACCGCGTAGCCCGCATAGAAATAGATCGCCGACTGGAATCCGCCAAGCGACTCCCCTTTCAGGCCAAACAAAGCGCCCAGTTGCCCGCCGAGCGCCACAAACAGCGCCGCCACCGCCGCAGTCGCGATACCGCCCCATGAGAAACTGATGCGCGTGATCTGGCGGATGGAGGTGTTGTCCCTCTCGCCGCTGAACACGCCCACCAGCGGCACCAGCGTCTGGGTTATGCCCGCCACGATGGACGAGACGAACCGGTGCAGCGTACAGACCACGCCAAATACCGCCAGCGCCATGCTGGAGCCGACTGTAAGGAACAGGATGTTCATGCCCAGGGTCGCCAGCAGCACATACAGCCGCGACATCCCCAAAGGGCTGCCCGCCACGGCGATCTCTTTGATGGGCATCTTTTCGGGCCAATGGAATTTCAGCCCCCTCATCAGCATGGCGAGCGCCGCGATGGCCGCCACGCCGATGCCGATGGCCTGCCCCAGCGCGATGGCCTCGATGCCCATACAGCGCACCAGGACCAGACAAGCGCCGATCGTGACCAC
>JAVBND010000100.1:0-29603 GCA_031551775.1 Eubacteriales bacterium
CGTGTTTAGCCTTCTCGCCCTCTCCCCACCAACAAAACCCCCTGCCCGCGCCGGCCCGCGGGGGCGCCCCCCCCCCCCCGGGGCGCGGTATAAGCTTACTTGCCGTAAACGTAATTGTAGGCGCCTTCATAGTCCGACCAATCGATCCATGCGGACAGGTCGTCGCCGGAGACCGGGACGATCGGCAGGGGCTGGAACTTCTGCTCGGGCACCTTGCCTTCGGTCACAAACTCATAAAGGTTCTTGAAGGTCTGCACGCCCTGAATGGATACCGGCGCGGTCATGTTGGCTTTTTCAATGCCCTCTTCAAGGAACTTGTACGCGTCGGGCGAGCCGCCGGTCGATACGACCGGGATATCCTCCATGCCCGCTTCCAAGAGCGCCTGATAGCAGCCCTGCGCCATCTGGTCGTTGTTGGCGAAGATACAGTTGAATTCTTTGCCCGAGTTGATGAAGTTGGTCGTGAGGTTCAGGCCGTCCTCGGTTGACCACGCGTCGGAGTTGAGCAGGCCCACCATTTCGATCTTGCCCGCGTTGTCGGTAAGCGCCTGATCCACGCCGATCTTGTACGCCTCAAACACGCCGCCGCCGACAGCGCCCGCGCAGTAGAACACCTTGGCGTCCTCCACGTTGTTGGACAGCCACTCGATCGCCGCATAGCCGATATCGCCGTACAGGCAGCCCACCGCCGCGATGTAATCTTCCGGCTGGCATACGGCGGCCACGTCGATGTTCTCAATGGTGATCGGGATGCCCGCTTCGTTGGCCATGGCGACCAGCTGCGCGCCCTGCTCGGGGGAGATGGGGAAGATGGAGATGCCGTCAACGCCGGACTGGATCAGGTTTTCCATGGCGGCAATGGACTTGCCGATGTCGTTTTGCGCGTCCAGCACAACCACGTCAACGCCGTTCTTTTCGGCGGCGTACTGGAAGGACTTGGAGGAATACTCGTTCCAGATGTCGGCCATCTGGTAGGCCATGTAACCAAAGGTCAACTTCTCTTCGGCCAGCGCGGCGGTGGCAAACATGGTCAGGGACATCAGGACGATCAGCAGGATGGACAGCATTTTCTTCATAACGGATTCTCCTCCTCAATTGTTTATGGTTTACGGGCCGAAGCTCGAAACGCATCAAATCAGGCCGTTTTCGTTGAGGTATGCGTAGGAGTCTTTCAGGATGCCGAGCACGTACTCGTAATCGCCTTCTGCCTTGTCGCGCATGGTGAATTCGCCCGTGTACTCGATCTCGATCGACAGCGGGCCGTCGTAGCCGTTTTCGTTGATGTAGTGGATGAACCCGACCAGGTCGATATCGCCCTTGCCCAGCGCCGGGAAGTTCCACACATTGTCAAAGCCCACCTTGTCCTTGAGGTGGACGAAGTTGACGCCGGCGAGGCAGGTCTTGATCTCCTCATTGGGCACCTTGCCGCCATAGAAGACGACGTTGGCCGTGTCGTAGTTGACGCCCACGCGGTCCGAGCCAACGCCCTTGACGACATTGTAGATCAACTCGCCGGTGCCGTATTCGCCGTGCACCTCGATGCCCAGTTTCATATCGTACTTCTCAAGGTCGGGCAGGAGCGCCTTGATGTTTTTGATCAGGATATCGTCGGTGAAATGTTCGTCCTTGCCGAAATGCGCCTCTCCGGTCGAAGAGATGATCCACTTCGCGCCAAAGCGGTGCGCAAGCGCGATGTTGTCCCGGAAGTCGTTCAGGCGCGCCTCATCCGTCAGGTTGCAGTGGCCGCTCACGGCGATGCATGTAAGCCCCAGATCCTTGAGCTTGCCTTCGACCCTTTGAAGCTCCGCCTCGCCCGCGTCGGGCATGATGTGAGGGGTCCAACCGCGCACTGCCGCCAGTTCCACATACTTAAACCCGGCCGCGGCTGTGGCTTCGAGCGCCTGGTCCACGCTGAAGCCATGAAAGGTATTGGTATTGACCGCGATGATGCTGCCCATTTCAAACGCCTCCTCATCAAAGTTATAAAGCTGGTTTCGGGAAATCTGCGAAATAGTATAGGCATTGGAATAATACATATTATTTCACAATTGCGGTGAATTGTCAATGGCTTTCTCGTGCAAATTCAAGTGCTTGACGGATTCGTAAACATATTGTATGATGCTTTGTGGTGAAAACGCTTAAGAAGCGACGGATGGAATGTTTTGGAATGCCAGCGGATGGAAGAAAAGGGGGTTGTTGATTGATGAAATTTGCGGTAATAGGTTCGGGCTATATCGCGCAAAACCATATCGCAGCCATTCAACAGGCGCCGGACTCGACGCTTGCCGCCATCGTGGCGCGCAACGGCGAAAAGGGCGCGCAATTGGCGGCGCAAGCGGGGTGCGCGTACTACCCGACGCTTGAAGAAGCGGTCACGGGCGCGGGCGTCACCGCGGTGTCGATCTGCGTGCCCACGTACTTGCACGAGGACTTTGTCATTGAGGCCGCGCGGCTTAAATGCCACGTGCTGTGCGAAAAGCCGGTCACGTTTACCGTGGAGTCCTTTGATCGGATGGCCCGCGCGTGCAAGGACGCGGGCGTTCGGTTCATGGTGGCGCAGGTCGCGCGCTATTGGCCGGAATTTGCCGTCATAAAGCGGTACCTGGACGGCAAGAAGCTGGGCAAGGTTCACATGATCTATGAAAAACGCATCTGTCAGCATCCGACCTGGAGTACATGGCACCGCGACCCCGACAAGAGCGGCGGCGCGCTGTACGACATGAACATACACGACATTGACTTTCTCGTGAGCTGCCTTGGCCGCCCCGCGAAGCTCTACGCGACCGGTTGGAAGAGTGAAAGCGGTTGCTGGAACCATGTCGCAACCAACCTCACGTGGCCCGACGGCACGCAGGCGGTGGTGGAAACATCCTTTGAGATGACCGGCGCGTGGCCGTTCAGCATTGAATTCAGGGGCGTGGGCGACTTGGGCACGTTGTCCTATGAGCTCACGGCGGGCGTCAACATCAACGACGGTGAGCGGGGCAGCAACCTGATGTGGTATCCGGCGGGCGGGGAGCCCGAACCGCTCGAAGCCGAGCAAAGCGATATGTTCCGGGAAGAAGTGGCGGAATTTGTATCGGGCGTCAGGGAAGGCCGCCCCTTTGCCGTAACCGACGACCAGGTGCGCACGGTGCTAAAGATCGTTCTGGCGACCAAGAAATCGCTTGAGGAAGGATGCGTGGTCGAACTTTAAGTGTCATCGAAAACCTTTTGCCGCGGCAAGACGCTTTCGATGGGGAAGGAACGGGGTCACCGGCGCGCCGGTCGCCGGTGGCGTTGTTCATGGGTTTGTTGACGCTCTGAGGCCCCCCTGAAACGCCGGTGCGGGCGTTTCAGGGGGGCCTTTATGGGGTTTTGCGCGTTCGGTCAATCCGAAAGTTCCTGTAGCCGCTGTTCGAGAAGCCCGATGCGCTCGGAAATCGAGGCGCAAAACGCGTTCAGTTGCCCTTCGCGCATCTTTTCTGACTGGCCCAGGAATTCCTTCAGCGCGCCGATCAGCTCCTGCGCCGACTCACTCATTTGCGTAAGCGCCGTTTGTTTGTCGTCAAGCGCCATGCGGTACAAATCGAGGCGCACGTTTAAGCTGGAGCGGTTGTGCTGCGGCGTCTCGCGGGGTTCCAGCATGAACCGGGTGAGTGTTTCGCAGGCGCGGATCAATTCGGGGTCGTCCTTGACGCGGGCCGAGTCATTTAGGTTTCGGCAGGCGTCAAAAAGCGAGGTGCGCGAGCGGTGGTTGACCTCGGGCGGATATACGTCAAGGCCTTCGCCCCGCAGCTTGCCCACAATTTCACTCACCAGTTCGGGCCTGGTTTTGATGATCGAACGGTACTTGTTCTGATAGCGCAGCATCAGGCTGTGGTCGCTGTCGGCCATGCGCTGAAGGCAGGAGCGGACCGAATGGCCCTTGGCGCGCGCGCGCAGCACTTCTTCCATGAGGGAATTCACCTCATCCTCCGTGAAGGGCACAAAGCGGGCGGGGCGTTCATCGCCGCCCAAGCGCTTTTGTACTTGCGCGTAGTAGTAATTGCGGATGGAATTGGGGCGGCGTCCGGTTTCGCTTGCGATCCTTTCAAATACCGACTTCAGGGGTAACCCCTGCTGCTGCGCTTCATCGGCTGTTTCCCAGAGCAAATTGGCTTCGCTGTCCGACCAGCCGGCGCGACGCCCTCCTTGCGTGATGGTTTCAACCATATCCATATCCCTCCTGAAACATTCTGATGGTACAGAGTATGCACGAGGGGGCTACACAATATACTAATTCGAAAATTTTTCTTGTATTTGTGTGCGTTTTATTGGACCATAAGCCTCAAAACTGTTTTTGCGCCGGATCACACGAGATTAACCTGGATTTCGCCGTCCGGCGCGTTGACTTGCCCTTGTTTTTTCGGTATACTGATCGGAACAAATGGTTACCGAACAGAAGGGGGGAGTACCTCAATGGCCTACTTCTACGATGAACCTTCCCACACCTTTAGCGAGTACCTGCTGGTGCCGGGTTATTCGTCCGCCGAATGCCTGCCCGCCAACGTTTCGCTCAAGACGCCTGTGGTGCGGTTTGGGCGTGGCGAGAAAAGCGCGCTGATGATGAACACCCCGCTCGTTTCGGCCATTATGCAGTCGGTCTCCGGCGACAGGATGGCAGTCGCGCTTGCGCGCGAGGGCGGGATTTCTTTTATCTATGGCTCCCAGCCGATCGCGTCCGAAGCCGATATGGTGCGCCGCGCCAAATCCTACAAGGCCGGCTTTGTCAAGAGCGATTCCAACATCCGCCCTGATCAGACGCTTGAAGACATCTTGGAGCTCAAGGCCAGGAGCGGCCATTCGACCGTCGCCGTGACCGACGACGGTACCGCGTCGGGCAAGTTCCTCGGCATCGTGACCAGCCGCGACTACCGCGTCAGCCGCATGGAGCGCTCTACCCCGGTTCACAGCTTCATGACGCCGCTTGACAAGATTGTCTTTGCCAAGGAAGGCGTGACGCTCTCGGAAGCCAATGACATCATCTGGGATCACAAGATCAACGCCTTGCCGATCATCGACGACGGGCAGCGCCTGGTGGCTTTTGTGTTCCGCAAGGATTACGACCAGCACAAGGAAAACCCCAACGAGTTGCTCGACGCTTCCAAACGCTACATCGTGGGCGCGGGCATCAACACGCGCGACTACGAAGAGCGCATTCCGGCGCTGCTGGACGCGGGCGCGGATGTGCTTTGCATCGATTCCTCCGAAGGCTACAGCGAATGGCAGGCGCGGACGCTCGGCTTCGTGCGCGCGACCTACGGCGATCAGGTCAAGATTGGCGCGGGCAACGTGGTTGACCGCGACGGGTTCCGTTTCCTCGCGGATGCCGGTGCGGACTTTGTGAAGGTGGGCATCGGCGGCGGCGCGATTTGCATTACCCGCGAGACCAAGGGCATCGGGCGCGGTCAGGCGACGGCCGTGATCGAGGTGGCCAAGGCGCGCGACGAGTATTTCGAAGAAAAGGGCGTGTACGTGCCGATCTGCGCCGACGGAGGGATTGTGCAGGACTACCACGTCACGCTGGCCCTTGCGATGGGCTGCGACTTCTGCATGCTGGGGCGCTACTTCGCGCGCTTTGACGAAAGCCCTTCGAACAAGGTGTTGGTCAACGGCAGCTATATGAAGGAGTATTGGGGCGAAGGCAGCGCCCGCGCGCGCAACTGGCAGCGTTACGACCTGGGCGGCGACAAAAAGCTGAGCTTTGAGGAAGGCGTTGATTCTTATGTGCCCTATGCGGGCAGCCTTCGCGACAACATTGCGGTGACACTCAGCAAGGTCAAGTCCACCATGTGCAACTGCGGCGCGCTCACCATTCCGGAGCTACAAAAAAAGGCCAAGCTCACCCTGGTTTCGTCGGTCTCAATCGTCGAAGGCGGCGCGCACGATGTGCTGCTTAAGGACAAGCGTTCGTTGATGGAATAGGCGAGGCGCTTTCATACCGCAACGGGATGCGGGCCGCACGCCCGTCTCCCGTGCTTTTCTGTTCCTATAATTGTTCTTCATGGAAAATCAAAAAAATATTTCCCGTAACGGAATGGACAAGCGGCCTCCGGGCGAGTATTCTGGGAAAGTATTTTTTCCTTCCGCAAAGGAGGCCCCCCCATGCACATTGAGAAAATTGTCATTTTGGATTTCGGAGGCCAGTACAACCAGCTGATTGCCCGGCGCGTGCGCGAATTGGGCGCGTACTGTGAAATCCTGCCCTATACCGCGCCCGAAGGCGAATGGCGCGACGCGTCCCTCAGGGGCGTCATCCTGACCGGCGGTCCAAGCAGCGTCTACGCGGATGGCGCACCCATGCTGGGGGAAGAGATGCTCCGCTGGGGCGTGCCGGTGCTCGGCATTTGCTACGGCATGCAGCTCATCAATTATGTGCTGGGCGGCGAGGTGTCCCGCGCTTCGGTCGGCGAATACGGCCATACGATGCTCACCGTCACCGGCGGCGCGCTCTTTGACGGGGTCGGGCGCGAGAGCGATGTCTTTATGAACCACACCGATTTTGTGTCGGCGCCGCCCGCAGGTTTCTCCGTTGACGCCACGACCGCGCATTGCCCGGTGGCGGCCTTCTCAAATACCCAAAAGGGCATGTACGGCGTACAGTTCCACCCCGAGGTTAACCATACGCTCGAGGGACGCGCGATGCTTGAAAACTTTGTGCGCAAGGTATGCGCTTGCGTCGGGACCTACCGCGCCCAGGACGCGATTGACGCCATGATGCGCTTCGTTCGCGATCAGGTGGGCGAAGGCAAGGTGGTAGCGGGACTGTCGGGCGGCGTAGACTCTTCTGTCGCGTGCGTGCTGGCGGATCGCGCGCTAAACAAGGGTCAGCTCAAGTGCGTATTTGTCGATCACGGCCTGTTGCGCCTGAACGAAGCCGAACAGGTCATGCAAACCTACCGCGAGCACCTGGGCCTGGACGTTGAGCATGTGGACGCGTCCGAGCGGTTTTTGGAAGCGCTCAAGGGCGTGACGGAACCGGAGAGAAAGCGCAAGATCATCGGCGAGCTGTTTGTGCGCGTTTTTGAGGAAGAAGCGAAAAAGACCGGTGCTCAGTACCTGCTTCAAGGCACCATCTACCCCGACCGGATCGAGAGCGGAATGGGCGGATCGGCCACCATAAAAAGCCACCACAACGTGGGCGGCCTGCCGGAGGACAGCCTGTTTTCTAGGGAGCACATCGTCGAGCCGCTCCGTGACCTGTTCAAGGACGAAGTGCGCCAGGTGGGTGAAAAACTGGGCATCCCGCATGAAATGGTTTGGCGCCAGCCGTTTCCCGGACCCGGCCTTGCGGTGCGGGTGATCGGCGGCTTGACAAAAGAAAAGCTTGATACGCTGCGCGCGGCGGACGCAATCTTCCTGGATGAACTCAAACGCGCGAATCTTTCGGACGCGATCTGGCAGTCGTTTGCGGTGTTGACCGGCGTCAACACGGTGGGCTGCATGGGCGACGCGCGCACCTACGCGGGCTGTGTGGCGCTGCGCGCGGTGACGAGCGAAGACGCCATGACGGTGGACGCTTGCGAGATCCCCTACGCGGTGCTGAAAAAAACCTGCTCGCGCATCATAGGCGAGGTCCCCGGCGTCAATCGGGTGGTCTACGACATCACCTCCAAGCCGCCGGGTACCATCGAATGGGAATGATAACGCCCCCCCCGAAAACCTTCGAAGATCAAGGTTTTCGGGGGCTTTTCATGCCCGGTGACAATCGGTTGACGATACGCGTCGGCCATGAGGCGGTCTTGCCGTTGGCGGCGCGGTTTTCGATGCGCCCATCGGCGGGGGGATGTGTTCCGATGGCACAAACGGCATATCTTTCGGTTTGGTAAAGCGTGCGATGCCGATGCGGCGGGCAATGGGGAGGGGATGCGTATTTCACTTATCATGATTGTGGAAGATGATGATCGAATTCGGCTGTTGATTTCCGAGGCGGTAAAGGACATTTTGCATCAAACGGTTTGCTGCGCGTGCGCGCACGAGGTCATGGGCGCGCTCAGGGAGGGCATACCCGATTTGCTGCTGCTCGATCTGATGCTGCGCGATGAAGACGGGATTGATATTCTGCGCGCGTGGAAGGCAAACAAGCGCACCACCAAGGTGCCCGTCATCATCATCTCCGCGCGCAGCGCGGTGGAAGACAAGGTGTTGGGATTGGAACTTGGGGCGGAAGACTACATCACAAAGCCGTTCAGCGTCGTAGAGCTTCAGGCGCGCGTTCGCGCGGCGCTCAGGCGTACCACCGCAACGCTTCCCTGCCTTCAGTTTGAGGGGTTGGTGATCGACGCATACCGGCGGCAAGTCAAGGTGGATGGAAAATTGATTCCGCTTACGTTCCGCGAGTTTGAGCTTTTGTACTACTTGGCCGCTCACGAGAACGCCGTAATCGACCGCATTACCCTGCTCAAGCAAGTTTGGGGTTATCACTACGACGAGGATCCTTCGAGGACTGTGGATTACCACATACGCGTGCTGCGGGCAAAACTGGGCGACAATGCCGCCGCGCCGAGGTATCTGGACACGGTTCGCGGCGTGGGTTATCGGTTTATTGGAGAGAAGAGGCCATGAAGAGGGACTTGCAGCGCATCTACTTGCTCTTGGTCATCGTTTCCGTTATCATGATCGGCGCGCTGGCGGCTCTGTTTTGGGGCGTACAGTTGGAGGCGGATCGCACGAAACTCAGCGCGATCCTCGCGACAGCGTCCGCCTGGGAGCTCGATGCGGCAACCGATCTGCAAGCTTTATCCGATCTCATTGCCGACAGTTCGCCGCCCCTTCGCGTCACATTCATGCGCAGGGACGGCGTGGTATTGTGCGATAGCGAAAGCGACGCCGCGCTGATGGACAATCACGCCGACCGCCCGGAGGTGCTTGAGGCGCTTGAGCAGAACATAGGGGAGAGCGTTCGCCAGAGCAGTACGCTGTCGATCCCCACACTCTATGCTGCCACAAAAGTTTCGGATTCGCTGGTCCTGCGCCTCAGTTATCCGCTTGAAGTCGTGACGCAGGTATTGGCGCAATACTTCCTATTTGCTTTGGCGCTGCTCATTGCGGGGTTTTTTATCCTGAGGCACTCCATTGCGCAATTTGCCAGGCGCCTGATTTGGCAATTCGATTGCGTGAGGCAATTGCTGGAGAATCGCGGCGCGCGGGAGGATGACATCGACCGGCGCGTATGTGACGAGTTCCGGCCATTGCTGCGGGACATCTCGCTAAAGATCAACAAACTGTATTACGACTTGTCGGAGGTGCGCCGCGAGCAAAATCTGCGGCGCGCATTGACGGCCGATATCTCCCACAAGCTGAAAAATCCCCTGACTTCAATTATCGGTTTTGCCGAGATGCTGGCGGACGGGAAGAAGCGGACGGATTTTGAGTTGAGCCAATATGCGGGATGCATTGTGCGAGAGGGCAATCACCTCAAGAAGACCGTGGAGGAAATGCTGCTCCAAGCGCAATCGGAAACCGTGCCGCCCAGCGAACGAACCGAGATCGACCTGAAAACGATGAGCCGGGAGATCGTTATGTCCCTGGAACCCGTGCGCAGGGACAAGCAAATCACCGTGAGCATTCACGGAAACGGGCGCTATAAAGCGCGTCGCAGCGACATGCATGAGATCCTGTACAATCTGATCATCAACGCGATCTTGTATGGAAGGCAACACGGAAAGGTTGAAATCGCGCTGGAAAACGGCATGATTACCGTTGTGGACGATGGAATCGGCATCGCGCAAGAAGACTTGTCCCACTTGTTTGAACGCTTCTACCGGGCGAAAGAGGCCATCGCGCGCAATCCCTATGGCAGCGGACTGGGGTTGAATATCGTCATGAACTGCGTGCACCGCTACGGCGGCGATGTCTTCGTGACAAGCGAACCCGCCAAGGGGAGCCGTTTTGCTGTGGTGCTGCCTCTGGACGACGAGGACCAATGGGGGCTTTGTGAGGAATAAGTGAGGAAGTGGGTCCATGTCTATGCCCCGCGAAAGAAGTCTGGTATGCTGTAGTTGGAATTGAAATGAGGAGTTGATGCCAGATGAAAAGGTTGGCGATACTTTGCCTTTCCTTGACGCTGTTGCTCACGGTCACGGTTGGGGCAGCCGCAGAACAGACCGCCGCGTTGACGCCGCAACAGCGCTGGGAGCAGGTCGAGAAGCGCGAGGTTCCGGCGGACATGGTTAAGCCCTGTTTTCCCATGCTCAGGATGGTGATGGACGGCGGTTTTGAAATCAGCGACGATGACGCGGCGGACGCGGTCATCGCCGCCGCCATGCCGATCCTGGCGGCCGTATCCCCTGAGGACATTGAAGCTTTTGCCAACGCCTACGGTTTGCCGCGCGCTGTTGCTTCGGACGCGTATTATCATGCGCTGTCCAATGCGATCCGGTCGCAGATGCGATTGAATCCCGATGACGACGATCTGGAAGCCGTCGAAAATAAACTGCTTCAGTTGCTCGCCGACGACGATGCGGCCAAGCAGGGCATCACGGATGACGACATTGCGCGGATCGTCGAAATGATTGGTATGCACGAGGGCCATGCGGCCAGGCTTCTCACGCGGCGCGACGGGAATTCGCGTTACGGTTACTCCGATTACGGCGATAGCCTGTCGGGCGACAGCGGCTATGCGGCCGGCGATGACGGCAACAGCGGCGATTCCCAACTGACCGACGGCAATTCCCAGGATGCCGACGGCGATTCCGGCGATTCGGTTGAGTCGGCGAAGAAACCGGCAAGCAAGACGCGATCCCGCGGTTCCAGGAACAACGGCAACTCCGGAAATTCCGGCAATTCCGGAAACAGCGGCGGCAGTTGATGCGCCGCGAGCTTAAGTATCGTTTGGATGCGCATGAATACTGCCGACTCCGGCAACGCCTGGGCGAGCTGTTTCAAGCCGATCCGCACGCCAACGCACACGGTGAATACCGTGTGCGTAGCCTCTACTTTGATACCGCTGAAAACAAGGCGCTTTGGGACGTGATCAACGGTGTGGACAGGCGCGAGAAGTACCGCTTGCGCTACTACAATCAAGGGTTGTCCGGCCTGAGGCTTGAGAAAAAGAGCAAGGAGCGCGGGATCGGGAAAAAATGGGCCACGCCCGTCTCGCGCACCCAAGCGCTGCTCCTGTTGAATGGCGATACGGATTGGATATCGGTTGACGCGCAAAACGACGCGTTGCTCATGGCGTTCAGGCGGCAGGCGCGCTTTGAAGGCTTGCGGCCAAAGCTCACGATCGAATATCAGCGCGCGGCATATATTTACGCGCCGGGGGATGTGCGCATTACGCTCGACCGCTCAATCCGCGCCGGAAAGCCGCAAGCTTTCCTCGCGGATGTTCCGTTGTTGAGCATCAATCACACCTATGCGGTGCTCGAACTGAAATACGGTCATTTCTTGCCGGATATCGTGGTGTCCGCGCTATCGGATGTGTCCGAACGCTCCGCTGCATTTTCCAAGTACCGAATGTGCAGTGTGTTTGGATAGGGAGGTTCAATGGTGACATTCCAAGATTTACACAACGCGGGTTTCTTTGGTACCATGGATGGCATTTCCTGGGTGCAGATGGGTTTGTCGTTTGCGCTGTCATTTGTCGTCGGGCTGTTCATCTTTTTCATTTACAAGCGCGTGGTATCGGGCGCAACGGCCTGCGCAAGCTTTGGCATTTCTTTGATTGCGCTTGCGATGATCACCAGTCTGGTCATATTGGCGGTGACGAGCAACATCGTCCTTTCGCTCGGGATGGTGGGCGCGCTTTCCATCGTGCGCTTTCGAACGGCCATCAAGGATCCTTTGGATATCGTGTTTCTCTTCTGGAGCTTGGCCGTCGGCATTGTCCTGGCCGCGGGACTATACGCATTGGGGGTTGTGGGCAGCGCGTGTATCGGCATACTGCTGCTGGCGCTGTCGCATCGCCGGTTGATCACAAGATCATACCTGCTGACGCTTCATTGCCGGGGCGCCGAAGAGGAACGCCGCGCGCTTAAGTTGGTTGAACAGAACACGAGCGCTTGCGTCTTGAAGGGCAAGTGTATTTCCGGCGGCATGATCGAACTGCATTATGAGGTGCGGGTTGACAAGAATCGAACGGAATTCGTCAATATGCTCTCGGAGATAGAAGGTGTTCATTCCGTCAACCTCGCAAGCTTCCACGGCGAGTACATGGCCTGACCGCCCAAATGATCGAGGTAGGAGCACAATGATCACAAAGCCCTTCATGGACCGAATTTGTATCCTGCTTGTGGCTGCCTCGATTGCGCTTGTTTGCTTTGCGCAAGGCGCGCCCGTCGCGATGGATTACCCGAACCGTGTGTTTTCAAGTGATCGTGTACACGAGATAGATATCCGGGTCCCCGACGAAGTATGGGAAGACATGCTGGTCAATGCCATCGATGAGGAATACGTCCTAGCGACGCTTGTCATTGATGGCGAGCGGTATCCAGGCGTAGGTCTGCGTCCAAAGGGCAACAATTCAAAAACCACGCTCTTTGAAAGAGGGCTTACGCGCTTCAGTTGGAAGGTTGAGTTTGACCACTATGTCAAGGGCATGCATTACCACGGGCTTGACAAAATGGCTTTGAACGCCTCCTATCAGGATAATTCCTATCTGAAAGATTTTGTGGCGTATGACATGACGCGGCACATGGGTGAACCGGCCCCGCTCTTAAGCTTTGCCCAACTCTCCTTGAACGGCGCGCCAATCGGGCTGTATCAGGTGGTGGAGGAAATAGAAGACAGCTTCGCGCTGCGCAACTACGGCGCGCGCCATGGGAAGCTCTACAAGCCGGACTATCGCCGTTTGCGCGATGAGAACCGGGACGTCGCCCTGCGGTACAGCGGGGATGAACTTGACGGGTATGACAACATTTTCCGGCACGCAAGGACGAGGATTAACGACAGGGATAAACGGCGCCTGATTCGCGCGCTGAAGCTGAGTCAATCGCCCGGCACGATAGCGCAAGCTGTCGATATCGACCATGTGCTGCCTTTTTTTGCCGTGCAAGTGTTTGCGGTCAACACGGACGGATATCTGGGCGTCACCGGACACAACTACTTTCTCTATGAACACGGCGGCAGGTTGTCGATGCTGCCCTGGGACTTCAACCTGGCGTTTGCCACATATTCGCTGTGGCGCGACAACGGCGATAAAAGCGCCGGGGATTATGTCAATTTCCCGATTGATACCCCCGGTCCGGGCGAGACGATGGTCAACAGGCCAATGTTTCACAACCTTATGCAGGCGGACGGGTACTTTGTGCGGTACCATGAGGCAATGGATGAGCTGATCAGCGGCTACTTTGAAAGCGGGATTTTTGGTAAGCGGTTTGATGAGATGATGGAGAGAATCAAGCCGTATGTTTTGAGCGATACGACGCGGTTTTGCAGCTATGGGGACTTTTTGCTTGGAGCGCGGACGCTCAAGCGGTTTTGCCTTCTGCGCGCGCAAAGCGTTCGGGGACAATTGGATGGCGATATTCCTTCAACCATTCGCGGCCAAGAGCGCGATCAAAGCGCGCGGGTCAATGCGTGCGGGCTGGACCTGCATGCCCTTGGCGACTTGTCGGATCTCGATTACCGAGTCGGTGAATCGCAGGGAGGAGTCTTCCGTGATGCGCCAGCCGTACGGGAATGAAGAAAAGAGAATCCCGCGCCTCTATAACCTGACGCGCCTTGTCATCAATTGCGTGTATAATGAAGGTGAGGGGGTGTTTGCATGGATTGGGTTGATCTGTTTGACGCGGACAGGCAGCCGACCCCGGCGGAAATTGCCGGATATATCAAAAACCCGCTCTGGGAAGATCTGAACGGCTTTCTGCGAGCGAATTACCAGACGGAGCCGACGTACAGCTACAGTTCTTGCGCCGGACAGCCCGGCTGGAACGTCAAGTATCAAAAAGCCGGGCGGTCGCTGTTGACGCTCTACCCGATGGCGGGATTCTTCATCGCGCTGATCGTCATCGGCGCGAAGGAAGATATGGAAGCTGAACTCGTCATGCCGACCATGGATGAAAGCATACAGAAGATGTACAAAGATGCCATAGCGCTGATGGGCGGGCGCTGGCTGATGATCCGCGTTACGAGCGAAAGAATTCTTGATGACGTCAAGCGCCTGATCCAACTCAGGCGAAAAATCAAGGCAAAGGCATAATGCCAAAGGCAGGGCAGCGTGACCCCTGCCTTTTCTTGTGTCCCTTTATCGGCCCACCTCGACAATTCCGCCTGAAGATGGATAGTTGCTCTTGAACAGGCGCTCTTTTTCCACTTGCTTGCCGTCTTTGAAGTACAGGCGGTAGGTGATCATTTGATAGCCGCTGCGCTTGCTCTCCACGGTGCGCGTTTGGCCTGTTGGCAGGTCGTTCACCATCACGTACTTGGGTTCGCCCGCTGCGGTGCGGCCTTCGGTCTCGCCCTTGAGCTTGATCTCTATGCCCTCATCCAATTTCTTGCCGTGGACTTCCACGATCACCTGCTTGTCCTTGGTCACACCCGCTGCCAGGTAGATCGGGTAATCGGTGTCGTTCTTAAACTTGAAGTCCTGGTTGGGCCAGTTGACCGTGGCGTCAAGGCCGCGCGCGACGTAGGTCGAGGGGATCGTATGTGGATAGCGCTTGACGATTTTGAGCCCGGCCTTGGCGACTGAGTTGAACAGTGTCGTCGCAACCTGGCAAATGCCGCCGCCGATCTGCATGGTGTGCGCGCCGCCCGATACCGCGGGCGCTTGCTTGTATCCCTTGTCCGCCGTGCGCTTTCCAAGCGTTTCGTTGAAGGAAAAGGTCTCGCCCGGTTCCAGGCGCAAACCGTTGAGCGCCTCGCACGCTAGCCTCAAGTTGGTCAGGCGGTTGCTTGACGAACTTTTTGCACTGGTTTTTGTGGAGGCGACGAGCCCGAATGTCTTCTTGAGCGATTCCACCGTCTGAGACGGCTTGACCGTGCGCCGCTCGACCGTTATGGCGCCGCCGCCCTCCGCGTGCGCTTTCTCCACCGCACTCTTGAGTTCCCGCGCATCGACCGCCAGCCCCTCGGTGCCCTCTTCAAAGGAGAATCCCTTGGTCGCCGGATCAAACCCCGTGATCTTCGCCGCCGTGCCCGGTTCCGACGCGGCCAGAGCGATTGCGTCCAGGCGCTCAGCGAGCTTGACTTCGTTGGCCCCGCCCGTCACTTCATAAGAGCGCGCCCAAGCGCCCGCCGTCTTTTCAATCACACCGTAGCGCTGGCTCAGGGTGCCGTAACGCCCAACCGACCACGCGCTTTTGAGTACGTTTAAATAGTCGCTCTTGTATTCGATGTCATCGGGCGTCAGCAGCCATTCTTTGCCGCCGATCGCAATCTCGATCACGTACGCGCTCTTTTGCGCTTCGTCCTGCGCCGCCCACTCACCAAGCGCGCCCTCAAGCGTCTTCCCGCTCATGTCCACGCCGTTTACCGCAATGCCGGGATAGAATCTGTCCGTTTCCACGGCTTGACGCATTGCCCGGAAACGGCTGTACTGAACGGTGGACATAAAGAACGCCGCAACGATCACAAACAGAATACAGCCCATCACCGCCGTGACCGGCGCCGACCACCAGCTGATCTTCGGTTTGCGCCGCTTGCGGCGCGTATACTTGACTTCGGTCTTTTCCTTGGCATCGTTTAAGACTTCGGTCTTTTTCCTGCGTTTCCCAGACTTGGGCGGCGCTTCGGCGGAAACCGGTTCTTCCGCCCAGAACGCCAAGTCCTCGCGTTTGGAATGTTTTCCCACATCTCAGCTCCTAAGGTTCTCTGACGATGGCCGGATTCGCCATATAGTACGACAGCTCCAAAAGCGCGTCAGCCAGGTGGACGCTCTTAAGCGTCACATTGTCCGGAACGTCAAGATCGACCGGCGCAAAATTCCAGATCGCGTTCACGCCACCCTTGACCAATCGGTCGCACATGGGTTGCGCCGCGTTTTCGGGCACCGCGATGACGCCGATGTCCACGTGGTTGTCTTGGAGGTAGTTTTCAATATGATCGGTGGAGAGGATCGGAAGGGCGCTGCGCGTCTCGCCCAGCACTTCCTCGCGCATGTCAAAAAGCGCCATGACCTCAAAGCCCATGTCGCGGAAAGCCCGGTAATTGGCCACGGCCTGACCGATGTTGCCCGCGCCGATGACGATGGTATGGTACTTGTGGCCAAGCCCCAAGATTTCACCGATGCGCCGCCGAAGTTCCGCGACATTGTAGCCGTAGCCTTGCTGGCCGAAACCGCCAAAGCAATTGATGTCCTGGCGGATTTGCGAGGCGGTAAGGCCCATGCGCTCGCCTAGTTGCTGGGAAGAAATACGCACCAATCCCATTTTTTCCAAGTTGCACAAGTAGCGGTAATATCCCGGCAGCCGCCCGACGACAGCGCGCGGCACTCGATCACGCATCATTTGCCGTACCCCTCTTTATAATTTGATTTCGCCCATCTCAAGCGGCGTGCCGCCGAGCAATGGGTCAATTTCCCTTGTAATGAATTCGATTACTTGATCGCCGGCGCGCCCGACGTACTTTGCCGCGTCAAGCAGCGAGGCGAACTCCTCGCCGCTCAACTGAAACGCGCCGCTTTCTTGGATACGGTCGATCAGGTCGTTCTCCTTGCCTTCGGCCCGCATGCGTGCGGTTGCTTCGTGTGAAAGCACGCGGATGATCTCGTGCAGCGCCTGGCGGTCGCCGCCCTTCTTGACGCCTTCCATCAAGATGTTCTCAGTCGCCATAAAGGGCAGGTTTTCATTCAGGTTCTTCTCGATCATTTTCGGATACACCACGATGCCGCCCGCGACGTTGGCATACAGTTCAAGCACCGCGTCAAGGGAGAGAAACGCTTCGCTCAGCGACAGGCGGCGGTTGGCGGAATCGTCAAGCGTTCTTTCAAACCACTGCGTCGCGGCGGTCATCACCGCGTCGCTTTCAAGCGCCATCACGTGGCGGGAAAGCGAGCATATCCGCTCCGACCGCATGGGGTTGCGCTTGTAGGCCATGGCGGAGGACCCGATTTGATCCGTGCCAAACGGCTCTTCCATCTCGTGAAACGCTTGAAGCGGGCGCATGTCCTGCGCAAACTTGTATGCGCTTTGCGCCACGCCCGAGAGCACCGCCAGCACACGGCTGTCAAGCTTTCGCGGGTAGGTTTGCCCGCTCACGGCAAATACCCGGTCAAGTCCCATTTTGCGCGCAATTCGCGCCTCGCAATCCAGGCATTTCGCACCATCGCCGTCGAACAACTCAAGAAAGCTGGCCTGCGTGCCGGTCGTGCCCTTGCTGCCGAGCAGCTTGACGGTCGAAAGCACATGGTCGATGTCGTGGACGTCCATTTCAAGATCCTGCATCCACAGGCACGCACGCTTGCCCACCGTAACGGGCTGAGCCGGTTGCAAATGCGTCAGCCCCAGCGTCGGCAGGTCCTTGTGCTCAAGGGCAAACGCGCGCAAGCGGCGAAGCACTTCAACTGCCTTCCCGCGGATCAGCGTGAGCGCATCGTTCAGGATCAGCGCATCGGCGTTGTCGGTCACGTAGCACGAGGTCGCGCCCAGGTGGATGATGCCCGCAGCTTCCGGGCATTGTTCGCCAAACGCCAACACATGCGCCATCACGTCGTGACGCACGCGCTCCTCGTGCACCCGCACGCGTTCGTAATCGATGTCGTCAAGGTGCGCCTTCATCTGGGCGACCTGCCCGGGGGTGATGTTCAGACCCAGTTCCATCTCCGATTCCGCCAGCGCTACCCAGAGCCTGCGCCACAATCCGTAGCGGTGGTCCGGTGAAAAGAGGCGCTGCATGGCGCTTGAGGCATAGCGGCTGTTCAGTGGGGTTTCGTATGAAGTCTTGCGTTCCATCCCAAAGCTCCTTAACGAATGATGAGCTGCTCGCGATCGGGTCCGACCGATACGTACTTAATTTTCACCCCGATCGCCTTTTCAACGTACAGGATGTAATCCTGAGCGGCCCTGGGCAAATCCTCAAATGCGCGCACGTCCGTAATGTCCTCGTCCCAACCGGGCAAGACCTCATAGACCGCCTCGCAATCGTCCAGGTCCGGCGTATAGGGGAAACGGTCAATCTCGGCGCCTTCAAATTTGTAGCGGACGCACACCGGGATTTCAACCAGGCCCGACAAGACGTCGAGCTTGGTCAGGGCAACCTCGGTTGCGCCTTGAAGCTCGGTTCCATGGCGCGTAGCCACAATGTCGAGCCAGCCCACGCGCCGGGGACGCCCGGTTGCCGCACCGTATTCCGCACCCGCTTCGCGCAGCCAGTCGCCGTCCTCGCCCTTGAGTTCACCCACAAACGGGCCTTCACCAACGCAGGTTGAATAGGCTTTCGCCACGCCGACCACGCGGTCCAGCTTGACCGAAGGGAGTCCCCCGCCAAGCGGCGCATAAGCGGACAGAGGAGAGGAGGAGGAAGTATAGGGGTAGATGCCGTATTCGATGTCTCGCAGCGCGCCAAGTTGCGCCTCAAACAGGATGCTTTTGCCGCGCGCGCGCGCATTGCCCAGCAATTCGCCCGCATCGCAGATGTGCGCCTTGAGCGGCGCGGCGTACTTGTTCAGCCATTCCTCGATTGCGGCCATTTCGATGGGCTGCTGGCCATAAGCATTGGAAAACACCGCGTTTTTCCACTCGACGAGCTGGGTCAGATGCCGCTTCAGATATTCGGGGTGCAGGAGGTCGCCCATCTGGATGGCCTTCTTCATATACTTGTCGCCATAGACAGGGGAGATGCCGCGGCGGGTGGAGCCATACTTGGCGTCGCCGAGCCGCGCGTCCTCGAGCTGATCCTGCAAAGGATGGAACGGAAACACGATCATGGCGCGGTTTGAAATTTTGAGGTTGTCCGGTGTAATGGTTACGCCCTGCGCGCGCACGCGCTCAATCTCGCCGCAAAGGTGCTGGGGGTCTATCACGGTGCCTACGCCCAGCAGGTTGATCGTTTCTTTGCGGAAGATGCCCGACGGCAGCAGGTTGAGCGCAAATTTTCCGTATTCATTGATGACGGTATGGCCGGCATTGTTGCCGCCTTGGTAGCGCACGACCACGTCGTACTGCCCGGCCAGATAATCAACCATGCGCCCCTTGCCTTCGTCACCCCAGTTGATGCCCACGATCGCGCAGGTCGTCATAAGCCAAACGCCTCCAATTTGTCGAATATTCCAGGCAATGTATGCTCCAATCATTCGGAAAAAACGGGCACAATCCCGTTACTTATTTGAGTATAACACCGCTTTTTAAGTAGTTCAAGCAAATTGAAGAAAAATATCGGCTCTACGCACATCAAATTTTGTCAGGACTTGTCACATCTGAATTGCGTGTTGACGCCCGTTGAGGGTGCTTGCAAGTTCGGTAAAAACGAGCGCATGGCCGTCCGCCATGAGGCGGCGGACAGGCTGTTCCTGCGCTCCGGCGAGGAAGCCGAGCGCAGGAACAGCCTCGCGAAGGTTATGCGTTCAGGATATCCATGAACTGCCCGCCTGTTATGGTCTCCTCATTGTACAGGTATTCGGCGATCTGATGCAGCTTCTTCTCGTTATCCTTCAGAATGCCCTTCGCCTTTTCGTGCTGTGCCTTGACGGTACTTACCACCTTGCGGTCAATCAGCGACGCGGTTTCAGCGGAACAAGTAAGCGACGCGTCGCCGCCCAGGTACGGGTTGTTCACCGTCTCAAGCGCCACCATGTCAAACTCGTCCGTCATCCCATAGCGCGTGATCATGGCGCGCGAGAGCTTGGTCGCCTGCTCAATGTCGTTTGACGCCCCGGTTGTGACCGACCCGAAAACCATTTCCTCCGCCGCACGTCCGCCGGTCAGGGTAGCGATCTTGTTCTCAATCTCCTCCTTGCTCATCAGGAAGTGCTCGCCTTCGTCCACCTGCATGGTGTAGCCCAGCGCGCCAGAAGTGCGCGGGATGATCGTGATCTTGGTGACCGGCGCGGAATGGGTCTGCATGGCCGCTACCAGCGCGTGGCCCACCTCATGATAGGCGACGATCTTCTTTTCTTTTTCGGAGAGCACCTGGTTCTTTTTTTGATAGCCCGCGATGACCGTTTCGACGCTCTCCTCAAGGTCCGCCTGCCTGACGGCGCTTCGCCCTTCGCGAACCGCCCTCAGCGCCGCTTCGTTTATGATGTTGGCCAGTTCCGCTCCGCTGGCTCCGGGCGTTGAGCGCGCGATCTGCACAAGGTCGATGTCGCTGTCAAGCTTCACGCGCCCAGCGTGTACCTTGAGGATCGCTTCGCGGCCCGCAAGGTCGGGAAGCTCCACCGGGATGCGACGGTCAAACCGGCCGGGGCGCAAGAGCGCCTTGTCGAGCGATTCTGGGCGGTTGGTCGCGCCCAGGATCACCACGCCCTTGTCGGCGTCAAAGCCGTCCATCTCAGTCAGGAGTTGGTTGAGCGTTTGTTCGCGCTCGTCGTTGCCGCCGGGAAGACCGGTGTCGCGTTTTTTGCCGATGGTGTCGATCTCATCGATGAACACGATGCACGGCGCTTTTTCGCCCGCCTGCTTGAACAGGTCCCGCACCTTGGCCGCGCCCATGCCCACGAACATCTCAACGAACTCCGAACCTGAGATCGAAAAGAACGGCACCTTGGCTTCGCCCGCGACGGCCTTCGCCATCAGCGTCTTGCCTGTGCCCGGAGGGCCGACAAGGAGCGCGCCCTTGGGCAGCTTCGCGCCGATCTGGGCGTACTTATCGGGGTTGTGCAGGAAGTCCACGATTTCATTCAGCGCGTCCTTGGCCTCGTCCTGCCCGGCCACGTCCCGGAATGTGACGCCGGTTGAATCCTCGGCCACGATCTTTGCGCCGGACTTGCCAAAGCTCATGGCATTCATGCCGCCCGCCTTGCTTCCCATCTGCCGCATCATCAAACGCCCGATGAAGGAGAACAGCAGGATCGGCAGCACCCAGGAGATGATGAAGTTTAGAAGCGGTGACGCCTGCGTGGGGATGGTTGCCGAGAACTTGACCTCGGGGTGCTCGCGCAGGCGCGTGAGCAGTTCCTCGTCCGGCCATAGACCGGTTTTGTAGTAAACATCCTTGTCGTCCTCGCCCTTGGTGGCAAACACCATCATGCTGCTTTCGACGTCTCGCGCCACCTCGGTCACCTGACCTTGGTCGAGCTTCGTCAAAAACTCATCGTAGGTGACCAAGGTGACCTGCCGCTCAAGTACCGTCGGAAAGAAAAACGCGTTGAGCAGCAAAATCGCAAGCATCGCGACGATCGAGTAATAAATCAGTGACTTTTTGGGCGCATGGTTGCCGCCATCCTGTACCATGGTAATTTCCCCCTAACATTTAGCATGCTATCATTATAAAGTCCAACTTTGTCGTTTCAATGAACGGCAAATGAATCTTTTTGAAACCTCAGTAAAAAGCCGCCTCAACTGAGACGGCTTTTAAGGTAGAACATAATTATAGCGGTGTGACTTCGGCTTCCTGCCCGATCAGGTTCGGGTACTTCGGACCTTCCTTGGCTTCCTTTCGGGCCTCGAAGAACTTGGTGGCGACCTGCGGGAAGAGCGCGTAGCTGAGCACGTCTTCCGGCTGCTCAAGGAACTCCTTGATCTCCTTTTTATAGTTGCCAAGCTCGGGCTTGAGGTTGTCGGCCGGGCGGCAGGTGATGACCTCGGCGTCGCCGATGACCTTCTTGCGCACGTCCTCGTTGACCTTCGCGGGGAGGCGACCGTATTCGCCCTTCATCAGCGCCTGGGACTCCTTGGGATTCATCTTGTACCGCTCGCCCGCGAGTACGTTCATGACTGCCTGCGTGCCCACGATCT
Organism: Eubacteriales bacterium; assembly: GCA_031551775.1. GTDB lineage: Bacteria > Bacillota > Clostridia > Christensenellales > Aristaeellaceae > Anaerozeibacter. The sequence continues at coordinate 21,795 of JAVBND010000100.1, forward strand.
GGCTGGTCGGGGTGACCAGCGGCGGATAGCCGAAGTCCTCGCGCACGCGCGGCACTTCCTGAAGAACCTCGTAGAGCTTTTCGGATTGTCCCGCCTGCTTGAGCTGGCTGATGAGGTTACTGAGCATGCCGCCCGGAACCTGGTAGAGCAGCGTGTTGATGTCCACCTGCAAAACCTTGGGATCAAGGAAGCCTTCTTTCTTGAGCTTCTCGGCGACGGCGCGGAAATGTACCGCGATTTCGCTCAGCAGCGAAAGGTCGAGCCCGGTATCGTACTCGGTGCCCTGAAGGGTCGCCACCAGCGGTTCGGTCGCGGGCTGCGCCGTGCCGTTGCCAAGCGGAGACAGAGCGGTGTCCACGATGTCCGCGCCCGCTTCGATGGCCTTGAGGTAGACCATGTCGCCGGTACCGGAGGTGTTGTGCGTATGCATGTGGATCGGAACTTTGACCGCTTGCTTGAGCTTTTTGACGAGGCTGTACGCGTCGTAGGGCAGCAAGAGGTTGGCCATGTCCTTGATGCAGATCTGGTCCGCGCCCATCTTTTCAAGCTCAATCGCCAGTTCCACGAAGTAATCTTCGGTGTGGACCGGGCTGATCGTGTAGCTCATGGCGGGCTCGCAAATGCCGCCGTATTTCCGGGTGGCCTTGATCGCGGTTTCGAGGTTGCGGGTGTCGTTCAGGGCGTCGAAGATACGGATGATCTCAATGCCGTTCTTGAGCGACAGTTTCACGAACTCGTCCACCACGTCGTCGGCGTAATGCTTGTAGCCCAGGATGTTCTGGCCGCGGAAGAGCATTTGCAGGCGGGTTTTGGGAAGCGCTTCCTTGAGCTTCCTGAGCCTGACCCACGGGTCTTCATTTAAAAAGCGCAGGCAGCTGTCGAACGTCGCCCCGCCCCAGCACTCGAGCGAATAGTAACCGACCCTGTCAAGCTTCTCGCACGCAGGCAGCATGTCCTCGGTACGCATGCGCGTGGCCGCCTGGGACTGGTGCGCGTCGCGCAGGATCGTGTCGGTGATCAATACTTTCTTGCCCATGATGTTCCCTCCTTTACGTGAGATTCGGGATTACTTGCCAAACAGCGACAGGAACACGCCCGCCGCCACGGCCGAGCCGATGACGCCGGCCACGTTCGGGCCCATGGCGTGCATCAGGAGGAAGTTGCCGGGGTTCTCCTGCTGGCCGACCACCTGTGAAACGCGCGCCGCCATCGGGACAGCCGATACGCCGGCCGAGCCGATCAGCGGGTTGATCTTGCCGCCGGAAAGCTTGTTCATCAGCTTGCCCAGCAGCACGCCGCCCGCGGTGCCGCCCGCGAAGGCGATGACGCCCAGCACGATGATGTAAAGTGTTTGCGGGCTTAAGAAGGTCGCGCCGTTGGTGGTCGCGCCGACGGTGACGCCCAGGAAGATGGTGACGATGTTGATCAGCTCATTCTGCGCGGTCTTCGACAAGCGCTCGGTCGCGCCGCTCACGCGCAAGAGGTTGCCCAGCATCAGCATGCCGATCAGCGGCGCGGCCGGGGGCAAGAGGAGCGACACCACAACGGTGACCAAAATGGGGAAGATGACCAGCTCGGTCTTGGAAACCGGCCTGAGCTGCTCCATCACGATCATGCGCTCTTCCTTGGTGGTGAGCGCCTTCATGATGGGCGGTTGGATGACCGGCACAAGCGCCATGTAGGAATAGGCTGCCACCGCGATCGGGCCGAGCAGGTGCGGGGCCAGGTGGGTGGTGACATAGATGGCTGTGGGGCCGTCCGCGCCGCCGATGATGCCGATGGAACCGGCTTCCCGGGGGCTAAAGCCCAGAAGTATCGCACCGATGAAGGTGATGAAGATGCCCAGCTGCGCCGCCGCGCCGAGCAGAAGCGACTTGGGGTTGGCGATCAGCGGAGCGAAGTCGGTCATCGCGCCTACGCCCATGAAGATGAGCGGCGGGTAGATGCCCAGTTTTACCCCCTGGTATAGATAGTAGAGCAGGCCGCCCTCGTCCATGAGGCCCGCCAGCGGAAGGTTGGCCAGCAGCATGCCAAAGCCGATCGGGAGCAGCAGGAGCGGCTCAAAGCCCTTGACGATGGCCAGGTACAAAAGCACGAAGCTGACCACCATCATGACATACTGGCGCCAGTCGCCGTGCGCGAGACCGGTTGAATCCCAGATTTTGGCCATGCCGGACCAGAAATCCAGGTCGTATACATCTTCTTCAGCGGTGGTTTCCGCCGCCAGTTCCGTCGTCTCGGTTGGCGCGGCTTCACTTGTCGGTTCGGCCACCGCGCCAAGCGCTGAGAACAGGCAGACCAACAACATCATGACCAACGCAATGATGGCCAGACGGGTCCTTCGAGTCTTCATGGATTTCCCTCCTTATCCTCTTTAAGCCCTTGCCGCAATTACCCCAGCGCGATCAGACCGTCGCCGGTGTTGACAGAGGAGCCCTTGGAGGTCAGTACGGCGCTTACGACGCCGTCGCGGGGGGACATGATTTCATTTTCCATTTTCATGGCTTCAAGGATCAGAAGCACCTGGCCCTTTTTGACTTTTGCGCCTTGCTGTACGTTGATGGACAAGATGGTGCCGGGCATCGGGCACTTGATGGTTTCGGCGCCGGCGGGGGCTGCGGCTTTTGCGGCGGGCGCGGCTTTGACGGGTTCGGCCTTGGCGGCGGGCGCGGGCGCGGCGGCGGGCGCTTCGGCTCCTGCAAATTCGCCCACTTCTTCGAGTTCCACTTCATAGGCCTGGCCGTTGACGGTGATCTTGTACTTACGCATGGTTTTATACCCCTTTCAAATATGAATCTCTATGTCTCTATATGGTTGGGGGGAGACGAAATGCCGTTGGATCAGTTCCACGAGCCCGCGTCCACGCGGCGAATGGCCTTGACCACATACTTCTTGCCCGTGTCAGCGGCCGAAACCGCCATGGCGGCCAGTCCCGCGACCAGCGCCAGTTCCCCGCCCGCGTTGTTCTCAAGCACCTTGCCCGCAGCCGCGACCGGCAGCGACACCGTTTCGTAAGCGCTCTCAACCAAGGCGGCGGCGCTCTCACTGACGCCGTTGGCCTTTGTAATGCCAAGCCTTCGCAGCAAGCGGCCCATCAGGTTGACAGCTCCGATCAGGATGATCAGGCCGATGAAGACGATGATCATGCCCATCAGCATGACCAGGAAACCGAACCCCAGCTTTCTTCCGATGTCCATGCTCCATATTCCTCCCTTACTCTTATGGACTGGATCGATGCCCGTGCCTCGCCGGTGCGGCAACGCGACCGCAAGGCGCGCTTTGCGGTTTGGAAGTTTGACTTTTTCTGAACAATCTTAGCTCCGACAACCCCAAACTGCCACAACTTCAATCATTCGACGAACCCATACCTTTTCCTGCCACACAAATGTTGAGTTTTCCGATATTTTGCACCGGGCATGCGATTGTGCTATACTGGTAGGCGAAGAATTCAGCACATTTTCAGGAGGGCGGCATGCTGGGCGCACACATAAAGGAAGGCGCGGCGCGAATGGGCATCGCGCTGACGGACCGTCAGGCGGGACAGTTTTCGCGCTATCACGAGATGCTGGTCGATTGCAACAGAACCATGAACCTGACGCGCGTGGCGGAAGATGCGCTGGAAGCCGCAGACCGCAACTACCTGGACTCGCTCGCGCCGCTTGGGGCACCGGGCCTGATGGACGGCGTGCGCACGCTGGCCGACATCGGATCGGGCGCGGGTTGCCCCGGCATCCCGCTTGCCATCGCGCGCCCGGATACGCGCGTGACGCTGATCGATGCGCTTGATAAACGCGTGAAGTTTCTCAATTCGGTCATTGAGGCATTGGGGCTCAACGCCCGGGCGGTGCATATGCGCCTCGAAGACGCGGGGCGCGAAGCGTGCTACCGCGCCGCGTTTGACATGGTGACCGCGCGGGCGCTGGCCGATACGCCGGTGCTGCTGGAACTCGGTCTGCCCCTGCTGCGCGTTGGCGGCGTGCTCGCGGCCTACAAGGGCCCGGCGGTTGGGGAAGAACTGGCGCGTTCGGACAGGGCGCTTGAGGAACTCGGTGGGCGCGTGCGCGCCGTCGCCTCGGCTCCGGTCCCCGGCCGCGATTGGGATCACCGCCTGCTTCTCATCGAGAAGACACGGCCCACGCCCCCCAAGTACCCGCGCAAGGCGGGCGAACCGGGCAGGAAACCACTGTAGAGCATTTGACGCCGCCGCGCCCGCGCTATCGGGTACGGCGGCTTTTTTCCGCCGGTTACGAAACGCGCTCTACCTTTAAAAAGATGCTATCCTTTACGCAATCGGGCGCGGGATATGATATAATCGCGGGGGGAATACAATGGACGGGAGGACGAGGGGATGAAAGGTCAAGTAGCGCCTTCGGTGATGTGCGTGGATTTTATGAATCTGAAACAAACGCTGGCCGATTTTGAAGCGCTCGCAATCGAATACCTGCACGTCGATATCATGGACGGGCACTTCGTGCCAAACTATACGCTGGGGCCGGATTTTTGCCGGGCGCTTAAGGACGCGTGCTCCATCCCGCTCGATATCCACTTGATGGTGACCGAGCCGGAAAAAAGCCTTGCGTGGCTGCCCATAGGCCAAGGCGATTACGTGTCTGTCCACTACGAAGCGACGCCCCACCCGCTGCGCGCGCTTCAGCAGATCCGCTTGATGGGTGGGCGACCCATGCTGGCCATCAACCCCATGACGCCCATCGAGGTGCTCGAGTACGCGATAGATGCCATTGACGCGGTGCTCATCATGACGGTCAATCCCGGCTTTGCCGGACAAAAGATGGTGCCGGGCGCGCTGAAAAAGATCGAGCGCACCCGCGCGTTCCTCGACGCCAACGGCGGCAGACACATCGAGATCGAGGTGGACGGCAACGTCAGCTTTGAAAACGCGGCCCGGATGCGCGCGGCAGGCGCGGACATCTTTGTCGCGGGCACGTCGAGCATCTTTGCTCCGGGCGGGGCGCTTGGGGAGCAGGCGGCAAGGCTGCGCGCGGCGATACGATAAAAGGCAGGTGTCCCTATGTGCGGAATCATCGGATATGTCGGGAACCTTACTGTTAAGGAGATCCTGTTGACCGGGCTTACAAGGCTTGAATACCGAGGCTACGACAGCGCGGGCATCGCGGTTCAGACGGGGAACGGGGTAGAGGTCACGCGCGCGGTCGGCAAGGTAGCGGCCCTGTGCGAAAAGGCGCGACGCGCACAGGACGGCCACGCGGGCATCGGCCACACGCGCTGGGCGACGCACGGCGGCGTCACCGTACCCAATGCCCATCCGCACAGCGCGGGCAAGGTGACCCTCGTGCACAACGGGATCATCGAAAACTTCGCGCTTCTGCGCGAGCGGCTTGCGCGCCTTGGGCGCTTGCCCGGGTCTGAGACCGATACCGAAATCGCCGCCATGCTGATTGACAGCCTTTACGACGGCGACCCGGGGCGCGCGATTCTGGACGCGACCGGCATGATCGAGGGCGCGTTCGCGCTGGTGGTGCTCTTTGAGGACCGTCCGGACGAACTCTATGCCATTCGCCGGGGCAGCCCCATCGTCGTTCTCACAAATGAAACCGGTTCGTTTCTGGCGTCGGACATGACGGCGCTGCTTGATTACGGGCGCGACTACTTCGTGCCGGAGGAGGACGTGCTCCTCACACTCAGCGCCGGGGACGCGGAGATGGTGAACCGCGCGGGGGAAGCGGTAGCGCCTCAAATGCTCTACGCCGATTGGGACAATGCGGCTGCGCAAAAGTTGGGCTATCCCCACTACATGCTCAAGGAAATCTTCGAACAGCCGGACGCGCTCAGGCGCACCATCCTCCCGCGCGTGAGGCGGGAAATGGTGGATCTGTCGGATGAAAACTTGCCGGATCGGTATCTCAAGGCGGCCGAACGCATCTATATCGTCGCCTGCGGCACGGCCATGCACGCGGGACTCGCGGGCAAGGCCTGGATCGAGCGCTTGGCGCGCGTGCCGGTCGAGGTGGACATCGCCTCCGAATTTCGCTACCGCGACCCGCTGCTCACCGAGCACACGCCGGTGATCGTCGTCTCGCAATCGGGCGAGACTGCGGATACCCTGGCGGCTTTGCGGCTTTCCCAGAAGCGCGGCGCGCCCGTCGTCGCTGTGGTCAACGTCAAGGGATCGACCATCGCGCGCGAGAGCGACGCCGTGTTCTACACCCACGCGGGGCCCGAAATCGCGGTCGCCAGCACCAAGGCGTTCACGGTGCAACTCGCGGCGCTTTACATGATCGCGCTGCACCTGGCTTGCCTGCGCCAAGAAATGGACCAGGGCAGGCTGCGCGATCTTACCGCGCAACTGCTCGATGCGCCCAGCTTGATGGAAAAAGCGCTTTCCCGCGATGACGAAGTGCGGGCGGTTTCCGAAGCCGTTCACCGCGCAAGCGACATGTTCTACATCGGGCGCGGGCTTGACGTGGCGATGGCCGAGGAAGGCTCGCTCAAGCTCAAGGAGATTTGTTACCTGCACTCGGAAGCCTATGGCGCGGGCGAGCTCAAGCACGGTACGATATCCTTGATCGAGCCGGGCGTGCCCACGTTTTGCCTGGCGACCCAGATCGACGTCTATCAAAAGACGCTTTCCAACATGCGCGAAGTGCATGCGCGCGGCGGCATGGTCATCCCCATCACGGTGGACGGCTGGGCGGTCGATGAGGAGAGCGCGGACTACATCCTGCGCATCCCCGGCGAAAGCGACCTGACGCTGTTCCCGCTGGCGGTCATCCTCCAACTGCTGGCCTACCACACGGCGGTGTTTCGCGCGCTGCCGGTCGATCAGCCGAGAAACCTTGCAAAATCGGTTACGGTAGAATGAGGTGCTTTATGGATAAATACGTTCGCGATTCGTACACCGAACAGGTTCAAATTCTGACCCAAAGCGCCATGAACGGTTTCAACCGCCTCTTTGGCGGGCAGCTGCTTCAGTGGATCGACATCGTGGCGGCGGTCGTCGCCAGGCGCCATTGCGGATGCAACGTCACCACCGCCGCCATCGACCGCTTGACCTTCGACGGCGCGGCCTATGTCAACGACACGCTTGTGCTCAAGGGCAAGATCACCTATGCCGGCTCGACCTCCATGGAGGTGCGCGTCGATACCTATGTGGAGCAACTGACGGGCGAGCAGAACCTGATCAATACGGCCCGTATGATCATCGTCGCGCTCGACGGCTTGGAACGCCCGACAAGGGTGCCCGGCCTGATCCCTGAGACCGATGAAGAAAAGGCCGAATGGGATCAGGCCAGGGAACGCTACGTTCAAAGAAAGAACCAGCGAAGGGCAGCAAAACCGGAATAACCTAGATTTTACCTATATATGGTGTTTCGGTGCGGGCGTGAGTGGTATATATGGTAGCATAAGGAGATGATTCCGATGCAGACCAATATACGCGTACTAAACGGAAGCTTGCCCCAGGAGGAACTCAATGCCTATGTGGAGCATGCGCGCGCCGAGTACGGCGCACTGCCCAAGGCCATGACGGTCACCGTCGATGGGGAATACGTGGACCTCGACTATACGTTTGACGCTCAGCCCTTTGACAGAATCCGGCGCATCACCGGCTACTTGGTCGGGACGCTCGACCGCTTCAACAACGGCAAGCGGTCCGAGGAACGGGATCGGGTGCGGCATCAGTTGAGCTAACAAAAACGAGCCCGGACAAAGCGACGAGCCCGGACAAAGCGTCCGGGCTCGTTCAGCCCATCAACAAACCCCGTTAACAACGCCCCCGGCGACCTGTGCGCCGGGGGTGAATGGGATTTTGACCAAGGGCGGGCTTTATCG
>JAVBND010000102.1:0-33222 GCA_031551775.1 Eubacteriales bacterium
TTCATTGATGGCTTCTACAACACCCGCAGAATTCAGAAAAACCTCGGCTTTCTCGCCCCGCTTCAGTGGCTCCGTCTTTGGGAGGCGAGATCGTTCCTTCTAGCTGCTTAGCTTTTTGTCCGTTTTTCTGTTGACGTACCCAGGGTATTCGAAAATCGGCGCAGATGTACAAGATTAGGTTGAGCGGCTACGATTATCAGACAGTAGCGGCAGCAGGCGGCCATTCACCGGCTGTGCTGATGAGCAACTACGATGAATCGCTGGAAATCGAGAAGAAGGGATTGGCGGCAAAGGTTCAGGAGAACTTCTATCCGAAGGCTGAAGCGGATGATCAGGGCGCCGAAAGCGGCTTGACATTGGAGCGGTTGCTGGAGGAAATCCAGAAGAATCCTCAGCTTTTAGCAGGAATGTTGCGCTCAATGCAGCCTGTGCGCTAGGTGCTCGCGGTGCGCAGTCACAGAATGCTTAGCAGGATTCTTTAGCAGAAACGAGATTCTGCTAAGCAAATGGTTTTCGAGGGCAAAGAAAAAGCCCCGAAAACTCAATGTTTTCAGGGCTTTCTGTTGGAGCTCTTATCCAGATTCGAACTGGAGACCTCATCCTTACCAAGGATGCGCTCTACCGACTGAGCTATAAGAGCACAACTTTGCGAACGCAAGTGCTATAATACATCATTCGGCACAAAAAAGCAAGTGGTTTACATAATTATTTCATTTCGGGGTGCAAGCCAGGCTTCACCGGAATTGCGCACAGGGCACAATGCCATTGGCAAAAAAGGGCCGTCCCATGATTGATCACGGGACGGCCACACAAAAGCCCGTCTTATTTCATCTTGTCCACATAGGTCTTGACGTTCGCCTCGCTCACCCACTGGGCGACGGTTTCTTCATAGTGCGTGTCCTTGGCCGCGTCAAGCGCCGCTTCTTCCGCGCGGGCCTTGAGCTTTTCGAACGGCACAGGACCTGCGGCTACGTCGCTCATGTAGCGGATGATGTGAATGCCCGAGGATCCGATGACGGGCTGCGAAACGTCGCCTACCTTTTGAAGCGCCATGGCGGCCTTCGTGAACTCGTCTTCCCACATCTCGGAATTCGCCGACACGTAGTAGCCTTCGCTCAGTCCGGGTTCCATCTTCATGCCTTCGTCCTCGCCGTATTCGGCGATCAACTGGTCAAAGTCGGCGCCGGAGGCGATCTTGCCCTGAATCTCGGCCACCTTGGCTTCAAGCGTCTTGGCAAACTCGGCCTTGAGCGCGTCGAGCTTCGCGGTCAGTTCCGCTTCCTTCGCCTTGAGCTCCGCCTCGCTGAGCACCGGTTCCTCCTCAAAGTCCTCATCGGGGGCGTCCGCGGGTTCCTGCTCGACCATGAGCGCTGCCTCGCCTTCAGCAGCGGGCGCTTCGCCTAATGTCTCGGCGGCATCTTCCGCCGCACCGTCGGATTCAAGCAACAGCTCGTCTTCGGTGTGCACGTGACCGTCGCCTTCGTAGTGTTCCTCAAGCGGCAGGTCGCCCTCTTCGGGGCTGCCTTCGAGCTGGTAGCGCACGTCTTCAAGCTCGATCACCAGATCGTCCATCTTTTCAATCTGCTCGTCGGTGAAGGAGAGCAAAATGTGCTTGACGGTGCGGTAGCCTTCCGGCACCCACGCGACCGTCTCGCCGCTGGTCGCGGCGTATTCAAAATCGTAGGGGCTGGCCGAATAGGCTTCCTGGTCGGAGGCGACCATGCTGTCGTAAGCCGCCCGGATCTCCTCCTCCGTCGGGGCCACGTCCTTTGTCACATGCTCGAACATCTTGTCCACCCACGCGTTTTCTATCGCGTACTGGATTTCGCCCTCTAGCACATAGCCCTGTTCGGCCAGGTAATCGACGGCGGCCTGACGGTTGGCCTCCTCGGAGCCTTCATCGAAGTACACCGTATAGTACTCAATCGCCTCGTTGTACGACGCGGTGATCTCGGCGGTCAGGTCGGCCTTCTCGTCGTCGGTCATAGCGGTAAGACCCAGCTCGTCCGCCTTGAGGCGCACGACGGCTTCCTCGACCATGTAGTCGAGCAAGTCCTGCTTGATCGAAGTGATGGTCGCGGCGTCCGTCAGGGACTGGCCGTAGCTCTCGTAGTAGCTCACAACTTCGTCGTACTGGGCCATGGCTTCGCCCTTGAGTATCTTGCCGCCGGTATACTCGGCAACCACGGTCTGATCGTCCACTTCCTTGTTGACCTTGATCAAGTTGCAGCCGCTGAGCATCACCACGGTCACCAGGAGCAGCGCCAGCAATTTCCCCATTTGTTTGTTCATGAAGTCTTATCTCCTTCCAGATTTACGCACGCTACTATTTTATAATGAAATCGTGTCAGTTCGCAAGCGAATTTGTGTCACCGGATAGGCGAAGGTGCTCGATGATCTGGGCGATCACCGTTTCGCGCGCCTCGCCCGCCGCGCCCAGCGGCTGCGCGCCCTCGATCAAGGACACTTTCTTCATGCGGGCCGACAGGCCGCTTGTAATCCGGCGCACACCCACGCCTCTCCCCTCGCCCGCCGCGTTCACCACGATGAGCGTGGGCGCGACCACGGCAAACAAATTGCGCATCGCGAGCCGCCCCAGCGCCTGTCCTCCGCGCTCCCCCGTCCAGGACGGCGCGATCAGAACCAGCGAGGAAACCGCGTATTGTTCGGCAATCACGAGCGCCATGGCGGCGCCGCCGCCCAGGCCAACCACGGAGGACGCGCCGCGGCGAGCGGCCAGCTCGACGTAGCGGGTACGCACATCGTCAAGCCTTGCCATGCGCCGGGCCGCCTCCACATCCATAAAGGCGCTGTCCCAGCCGCGCATTTGAAGCGCTTCCGTGAGCGGCTCGAGCAGGTGCGCCTCGGCTTGTCCCGACCCCAAGGTGAGGCATCCGCCAACGCTTGCCATATCGCATTTCCTCGCCATGTCCTTTAATAGACGCGCCAAACGCCAAAAGCGTTGCGCCTCCTCAGGATATAGCGTATTAAAAAACGATCAGGGGTATGCCCACCTTGAGTCCCGCCCGCTCGATGGCTGAGATGGTCGCCATGGCCCGGCTGTACCTCATCGGCTCGAGCTGAACCGCGCTCATCCCGTCCAGTTGAACGGTCTTCGCGATTCCTGGGATATCTTGCGGCGCTTCGCCTTCGACCCGAACAGCGAGCGTCACCGCCGTATCGTCCGGGGAAACAAAAGCCGGAGCCGCGCCAAAGCACGGGGCGCCGGGCTCTTTGGCCGCGCCGCGCGCGATTTCAATCAAGTCGCCGACGAGCGCGCTTGCCGTCGGAAGCTTGCCCGCGCCGCGCCCGTAAAACAACACGTCACCCACACAGTCGCCCGTGACGACGAGGGCGTTGAATACGTCGTTCACGCCATACAAGGGGCTCTCCTGCGTGACCAGCGCCGGATGCACCCAACCGGTCCAGCCCGCCCCGACCATCTCGCCGTGCACGATCAGCTTGACCGCGCCGTGTAGCGCCTTGGCGCACGCCATGTCGCGCTCGGTGACGCGGGCGATGCCCTCCGTCGGGATCAAGACATCGTCCGTCAGGGCACTTGCGAAAGCGGCGTTGGCCAGAATCGCAAGCTTGCGCCGCGCGTCCCAGCCCTCGATGTCGGCATCGGGGTTCGCCTCCACATAACCCATCGACTTGGCTTCGCCCAGCGCGGCCGGAAAACCCATGCCGCTTTGCTCCATGCGGGTAAGCAGGTAGTTGGTCGAGCCGTTGACTATGCCCGAAAGCGAAGTGATGCGGTTGCCCGCAAGGCACGCGCCGATGGGGCGCAAGACCGGCACGCCGCCGCAGACCGATGCCTCGTAGAGGTACTTCGCGCCGTGCGCGCGGGCAAGCGCCTTAAGCGTATCGCCGTGCGTCGCGACCAGTTCCTTGTTGGAAGTGATGACGCTGATGCCCTTCTCAAGCGCGCGCTTGGTATAATCGTAGGCAATGCGCGCCCCGCCGATGGTCTCGGCCACGACCTTGATGTCGGGATCGTCAAGCACACGGCTAAAATCGCTCGTGAGCGTCACGCCTTCGGGCGTTTCAATTTCGCGCACATCCACCATGTATTTTAAGAATATGTCGGCGCCCGCGGCGCGCGAGATCACCTCGCGGTTCTTCGTCAGCATCTCGGCCAGACCCGACCCTACGACGCCGCAGCCCGCCACCGCGACGCCCATTTGTTTGCCCATCACACATCGACCCTCTCAACCGTTATTTGCGAAAGCAATTCCTTTATTTTTGCCCTGTCGGCAAGGCCCGTGCCCTCCTTCAGGACGCTGGCGGTGGCGCACGCCGCGCCGCGCCTGAGTACTTCGTCGCCGCCGAGCTCCCGCAGCATCCCCGACAGCATGCCCGCGACCATCGAATCGCCCGCGCCTACCGTCGAGAGCGCCGCCACCTTGAGCGCCGGTGTGAAAAACACCCCGTCCGAACCCGCGAGCAACGCGCCCTCCGCCCCCAAGGACACCCCCACGCGCTCAATGCCCTTTTCCACAAGTTTGAGCGCCGCGTGCGCGACTTCCTTCGTGTTCATGAGTTTGCGTCCAAGTTCCATTTCAAGCTCCATTTTGTTGGGCTTGATGAAGTACGGTTTTGCGGAAACGCCCAGCTTGAACGCCGCGCCCTCGGCGTCGAGCACCAATCGGCAGGCGGAACCGGAAAGCATGCTGATGATTTCTCCGTAGTAGCCCGCCTTCACCCCCGGCGGAAGCGAACCGGTCAGGACCAGGTAATCACTGTCCTCCGCCGCGCGCGCGATGACCTCAGTCACCTCTTCAAGCTGCGCTGCCGTTACGGGCAAGCCCGGCTCGTTGATCTCGGTCACCACGCCTTTGGACTGATCGAGCACCTTGAGGTTGGTGCGGATGCTTCCGTCAAGCCACAGGCACTCACACGCCACGCCATGCTTGATCAGTTTGTTCTCAATAATCTGGCCGTTCTCCCGGCGCAAAAACCCTACGCACCGGGTTTCAATGCCCAGTTCCGCCGCCACCACCGCCACATTGATGGCCTTGCCGCCCGCATCCTTGCGCGAGTCCACCACCCGGTTCATGGAACCAAAGTGAAAGCACTCAATGGTTACCGATTTGTCCACGCTGGGGTTGAGGCTGACCGAGGTAATCATGATACCCGTCCCTCCGTTATATATGCTGGCCGGCTGTTACAGCCGTGCCGCCCGCCGCGCCTTGCCGCGTTTTCGATTTTCACGCGAGCGCATGGATATGCCAAATACCAGGCCCATGCCGATCATGTTGGTGAGCAGATTCGAGCCTCCGTAGCTGATGAAGGGCAAAGGAATGCCGGTAACCGGCAACAGGCCAACAACCATGCCCACGTTTTCGACGATATGAAACAGTTGCATCGACATGACGCCGATGATCACGTATGTCCCGAACGGGTCCGCCGCCTGGCTCGAGAGCGCGACCATTCGAATCATGAGCAGCGCGAACGCCAACACCAGCAGACCCGCGCCCACGAAGCCGAAGGCCTCGCAGACGATGGCGAATATGAAATCGGTGTAGTCGTCGGGGATGTAGTTGAGCGAGGCGATGCTGCCCTCGGAGAACAGGCCCTTGCCCCACATGCCCCCCGAACCCACCGCGATTCTCGCGTTGTTCATCTGCATGCCCGCGCCGGAGGTATCGTAGGTGGGGTCCAGGAACACCAAGATGCGCTCCAGGCGGAAACTGTTTTCCGCCACGTTCATTAGGTACCACAGGGGCACCAGCATGAGCACCGCCAGCGCCAGGATGCCAAAGATCAGCTTGTAGCTGGTGCCGGACGAGAAGAGCATGACGCCGAAAATGACGATGTACACAAGCGCCGTGCCCACGTCCGGCTGCGCGACGATCAGGATCAGCGGCAGGCCTACATATGCCAGCGTCGGCAGCAACTCCTGCACCGTGGTGATGGGGTTTTGCCGAGCGGCGAAGAGCTTGGCCAGCGAGATGATGATGGCCAGCTTGCCAAACTCCGACGGTTGCATGGTGCGCGCCATGTCGCTGCCCCAGCGAAACCACCCGGCCATGCCGCCGCGGCCCCGCTCCATGAACAGCACGACGGTCAAAAGCGCGATATTGGCCCAGTAGATTTTGTTGGCGTGACGCTCGAACAGCTCGTAGTCGAGAAAGATGACAAATCCCATGACCAGCAGCCCCACGCCCACCCACATGAGTTGAAGCCCCGCGTAGTACGTGGGCTGGGTGCGCAGCAGTTCCAGAAAGGACAGGTTGTTCACATTTCCCGTCGCGAGCGGAGCGGCCGTAGCGCAGAAGATGCACAGGACGCCAAAGAGCGCAATGCCCATCAGCAGGATGAACAGCCCCCAATCAAAGTTGCGCAAAAGCGTCGGGGTAAATTTGTTGCGCTCGATGAACCGAAGCGTCCTTTGGTACTGCCTCTCAAGCAGCGCCGGTTTTTTCACCTTGGTTCCTTCGCGCCGAATGCGCCGCTCGCGCCTGCTTCTTTCCGGGTGTAAAGCTTCTTCGCTATGCATGATTGCCTCCCTGGAGTTTTCCTACGGTTCCCGCGCCTTGACGGCGGGAACCGGTTCGCGCCTGAGCGCTTCCCTCAACCGCTTCATGAGTCCCGCGCGTTTGACCGGCTCGATGGGCACGTCTTCGCCGAGCAACCGCCGGGCAATGCGCTCCAATGCGCGCATGGCGTCCGAATCTCCTATATCAGAAATTCCCGCGCGGCGCGCCATATGCTCGTCCTCGGGCACCAGGCCCAATACTTTAAGGCGCAGTCTCTCTTCGTAGGCGCCCGGCCCCACGACCGGGTCGGTCATGTCGCGCGGCAGCACGCGGTTGAGCACGACAAAAGGCCTCTTCACAATTTGCCGCTCGATAAGCCCGGCCACGCGCTCCACGTCGCGCATGGCGATGATGTCGCACGCGCCGACCAGTATCGCCCCGTCCGCCGCGCTCGCCGCGTTGCGAAAGCCTCTCCCCACGCCCGCGGGACTGTCGATCAGGATGAAATCGAACCGGTCGCGCAGTTGGTTCATCACGCCTTCCATCGCCCGGGGCGTCAGCGCGTCGCTCCCGCGGGTTTGGGCGGCGCTGAGCAGGTAAAGCCCCTCCGCGTCCGGGCAACGGATGAGCGCCTGCTTGACGCGGCACATGCCTTCGGCCACGTCCGAAAGATCGTAGACCACCTTGTGTTCAAGCCCGAGCAAGATGTCGAGGCTGCGAAGGCCCATGTCCATGTCGATCAGCACTGCGCGCTTGCCCTTTCTGGCAAGCGACAAACCCAGGCCGGCCGCGAGCGTTGACTTGCCCACACCGCCCTTGCCGGAGGTGATCACCATCACATCGCCCATCCCACAGCCCTCCCGCGTTACTTGGCGATCGCGTTGCTGGCGGCGGGCACCGTCAACGGATCGGTCTTTTTGTTGTTGGTCAGGTAGTATTCGATGGTGGTGATGGCGGTAGACGCCGAGCGCGCGCCCGCGTAGCCGTTCTGGATGTAGACCACGACCACGATTTGCGGCGTGTCGTCGTAGGGCGCGTAGGTCACCAGCCACGAGTTGTTTTCAATGTCGATGTCGCTGCGCTGGGCGGTGCCGGTCTTGGCCGCGATCTTCGCCCAGGACTTGGCGAAGCTGGCGGCGGCGCTGCCGTCGTTTTCTACCGAGGTCACTTCCCGCATGCCTTCGTTGATCGCGGCAAGGTAGGCGTCAGCGCCCGAGATGTAGTTGGCGATGACCGGCTGCTTGTCAAGCACCACCTTGCCTGTGGGCGAGACGATCTTGTCGATGATCTGCGCGTCGTACACCACGCCGCCGTTGCAGATGGCCGACACGTAGCGCGCGGCTGCAACCGGCGTGATCTGGGTGATCGACTGACCGATGGCGGCCATGATGGTTTCACTGGCCGTCCACCTGAGGTCCTGGATGTAGGAGTAAAAGGTGTTGACCATAAAGTGGCTGCTGATGTAGTCGGAGGGAATGTTCATATCCTCGAGCAGGATCGTGCGGATCTTCTTGCTCCACGTGTCCTTGGTCCCCTCTTCGTCTACGATGTCGATGATCTTCTTGGTCGCCTTGTTGATGCGGTCCTCGTCGTACTCGATGCCGCGGTCCGCGCCCACCTCGCGCAACTTTTTCTTGATCATGATGGACGCGAAGTAGGGCTTGGAGGTGTACTGGCCTTCAAAAGAGCGGCTCGAGTCGTAGAGTTTGGATTGGTTGCCAACGAAGGAGGTGGACTCGTTGGGCAACTCGATGTTGGTGCGCGAAGTGAGCCCGAGCCTGGCCGCCCATTTCACCAGGTTGTCAATGCCCAGCCTGAAGCCGACTTCATAGAAGAAATAGTTGCACGAGTTCTTGATGCCCTGGATGACGGTCTGGTTGGCGTGCTTGTAGCGGTTTCCCCTGCCAATCCAGCAACTGGGCTGGTGCGCCGTATCCGCCTTCTTAAAGGGGCTTTCATCCGAAATCGTCTCGTCAAGGCCGAGCTTGCCCTCCATCAGCCCCGCAAGCGCCGTGACCATCTTGAAGCACGAACCGGGCGTATCGCGCGCGGAGATGGCGCGGTTGTACATGGGGTTGTCCACGTTGCCCACCAGTTCGTTCCAGTAGGCGGGCGAAACCGAACCGCCGCTGAACT
This sequence comes from Eubacteriales bacterium, assembly GCA_031551775.1. Lineage (GTDB taxonomy): Bacteria > Bacillota > Clostridia > Christensenellales > Aristaeellaceae > Anaerozeibacter. The sequence continues at coordinate 8,619 of JAVBND010000102.1, forward strand.
GCGAAAGGTCAAACGTCGGATAGCTGGTCATGGCCAGCACGCGCCCGGAATGTGGGTCCATGGCGACCGCCGCGCCGCTGGTCGCAAGCTCGACCTTCTTGCCGGCCCTTTCGTAGCTCAGCAGGTCTTCGCGGTTGTTTTGCCGCCATGTGGCGGTGTTCATCAATTCCTGCTGGCCGCGGTTGATGGCCTTGATGTTTTTCTCAAGCGCCGCTTCAAGCACCGCCTGCAGGCGCGTGTCGATGGTCAGGATGATGTCGTTGCCGTCGATGGGCGCCTGGTAGCTGATCTCGCGGATGATCTTGCCGCGGTTGTTGATCTCGACCACCTTCTGCCCCTGGCGGTACTTCATATAGGGGGTGAGGTAATCCTCCATCGAATACTCGATGCCGGTCTGACCGACGGTCGCGTCGTTGGAATAGCCCTTTTCCTTGTAGTTGGCAAGTGTCTCTTCGCCCGAAATCTTTGAAATATAGCCGATCACGTGCGCCGCGGTCTTCCCCTTGGGATAGACGCGGGTAGAACCCTGCTGAACGCTCATGCCGTCAAGTTCCATTGAGCGCGCCTCGATCTCGCTGACCGTCTCAAATCCGACGTCCGAGGCAATGGTGACGGGCACGGACAGATAATTGTACATGCGCGACATCTGCCACACGGCCAACACCTTGATGATTTCCTCTTCGCTCATGTCGGCCTTGGGGATCATGTAGTTTTCGCACAGCCGGTCAAACAACTCCCCGACAGGCACATCCTCAAGGTAGAAGTTCTCGCGCCACTGGCTCTCGCGCTTGGCGGCGACGGTGGCGTTTTCGGTCCCGGTGTCAAACATCCACGCGCCGTCCTCGCCGCGCCTGAGCCAGAACTCGGTGATGGTCTCCTTGCCGTTGTTCTCGATGATCTCGATGGTCTCAATGATGGACTTGGTGTATATCGCGCGGTCCTCTTCGCCCGAGCGCGAAGGATCCCGGTAGAATTGCACGTTGTAGGCCAGCTTGTCGTAAGCCAGCGGCGTCAGGTTTTTGTCGTAGATGGTGCCGCGCATACCGGTCAGCGTGATGGTGCGCGTGGTCTTGGTGTCGGCCTGAACCTTGTAATCGGTATAGCCCACGATCTGCATGTCGTACATCTTGAGCCCGATCAGCACAAACATGCCCAGAATCAGCACGGAAAGCACGGCATAGCGCGCGCGTTTTGGTTTCATGGTGACACCTCCCTCGATAAGGAGACGAAGCAAATCGCCTTTGGGTTACAGTTTTTTGGAATTGCCGTCAATCCCAACACCCTTTTTCTGACCGAAGTCTCTTTCTACCTGCCCGCGTAACGCGACCATTTGGGCCTTAACAACCGATTGTAGAGCAGGTACATAAACTGCGCAAGCACAGTTTCGATAAAGACGCGCGCCATGGCGTTCCTGAGCGCCTCGCCGTCAACATCCTGCCCCGCCATGAACACGAAGACCACCATGGCGGCTTCAAAGATAAAGAAGCACGCGGCGGGCGCGAGTACGACGGTCAGCAAGTACCTTTGAAACTTACGCCCCGCAACGCCGGAGAGATAACCGGTCAAAAGCATCAGCGCGGTATACAGGCCAAACGCACCGCCCACCGAGATATCGAGCAGCAGGCCGCCGATCATGCCATACAGCAACCCGCGCGTTCGCCCCAGCAGCAACCCCAAGACGCTAACCGTAACGAGCGTCAGCATCGGCACAGCCCAATGCGCGACCAGCGCCGGAACGACCGACGTATCGATCAGAAGCGCCAGCACAACCAGCACCCCCGGCAAAATTCGCCTCATCCACATCCTCCTCTGCCGTCACACCGGCAGGTCACCCCTCAGTCCGCTTCGCGGCCAACTCCCCTTTGATAAGGGGAGCTAAACGCAAGCGCCGCAATGAATCGCAATTCAGCCCCCCGGAGGGTACCGGGAGGCCAAGGCCTCCCGAAAACCATCTGCGACGGAAACCAACAGCCCGACCGGCCAGCCCCAGAGGGTACCGGGAGGGCGTGAGCCCGCCCGCAACAACGCCCCCGGCGACCTGTGCGGCGGGGGTGAATGGGATTTTGACAAAGGGCGAGCTTGGTCCTCAATTCGCAATAGTCGTCCCGGCCTTATAAAAGGCCGGATACTCCTTTGCTCATTGATCACTGCGGTCGCTTCATCGGCCACAGGCCGCGCTCCCTCCGTGATCCGCCCGACTCAAAATCCTCACCCGCCCGGATTCCGCCCGGAAATTTCCGCAGGAATTTCAGGAATCCGGCCCCGTCACCCCAAACGACTCGAAATATCCGTCCTCGCAAGGACGGAGATTTCGAGTCACGCGCGTCAGCGCGTCGTTACCCATCGATCCTCAGGCGCCATCGTATCCGGGTCAAACGTCGGCCCGGGCGTGGGCGACGGCGTAACCGCATCCGCGCCTTCCCCGGGAATCGTGATGATCCCGTCCTCGGGCAGCGGCGTCGGATAACTCCAGTACGGCGTCTCGTCCGGATCCAGGTCGGCATCGTCCCCGGACGGCGTCGGCGTGGGGGAAGGCGTCGGTGTCGGCCGGGGCGTCGGCGTCGGCAAGACCGGCAGCCTTTCGTCCTCGCTCTGAACCTGCGTGCGCAGGACCAGCACCTCTTCAATGTGCAAAAAATCCACCGTCGGCAGCACCACGATGTATTGATCGGCCAAGTCGCTCTGGCGCGAAACCGATGCCACCGTGCCCACCACCAGGCCCTTGGGCAGGATCTTGTCGGTGCCGCTGGTCAGCACCACGTCGCCCGGCACGATGTCGTTGACCGCGGGCAGGTAAAACATGTGGCATTCGGCAATTGTGGAAGCCGATGAAATTTTGCCCCGCATTTGCCCCATGTCGCGCGTGCGCTCGATCATGCAGCCGATCGCCGAACTCGGGTCGATTACCGAGGTCACCTTGGCGTAATTAAGCCCCACTTCGGACACCACCCCGGCCAGGCCGCTCCCGGTCATGACCGGCATTTTGGCGAGGATGCCGTCCTTGCTTCCCCGGTTGATGGTGAAGGTATTCATCCACACGCCCGGACTCTTGGCAATCACGCGCGCGAAGAGCGGGTCCATCTCCTCGTGGCTTTCCTGCGCGCCCAGCAAATCCTTGAGCCGTACATTCTCAAGCGAATCGGCCTCAAGGGCGGCAAGCTTCAGTTCGAGCGACGCGATATCTTGCCGCGCGACGGCCAGATCCTGGGTCATCTGAACGTAATCCTTCGCACCATTGATCAGGTCGCGGACATAGCTTGTCGCGCTCGAAACCGCGTTCTGGACCGGCGTGAAGATCGATCCCACCGTGTTTTCGGCCACGCTCAGGCGATCGGCGTCGCGCACCACCAGGAAGAACGCCAGCGCCAGAATGGCCAGCGTCACCAATACCGCGAAGAACACCCGGCCCCACGCGCCGCTCTTGCCGCGCGGCCTTGCCGCTTTTGGGGGCTGCGCCTTGCTCGGCCGCGCCGGGGTCACCGGCCTGGCCGTCACGCCGGGCGTTCGGACCGAGCCCGCACCCTTTGCCGCTTTCTTGTCTTTCCTACCCCATGCCATTCGGTCACAGTCTCCTTATACTTCTTCGGCCGCGCCGGTTTCAATCGTAAGGCGCAAAAGGCGCTCGTCCGTGGCCAGCATGCCAAGCCCCAGGATCACGTCCTCATGCGGATGCTCGCCGACCGATACCGGTACCCCGGTTTTCTCGGCGATCAGCTCCGCAAGCCCCGAAAGCAGCGCGCCGCCGCCCGAGAGGCAAATGCCGGCATCGAGGATGTCGGCGGCCAGTTCAGGCGGCACGCGGGAGAGCGCGTCGCGCAGTGCGTCAACCAGCAGCCTGATCGGCTCGCGCAGCGCCAGCGCGATGTCGCGCGTGGTCACCTTGACGGTCGTGGGCTTGCCGGTCGCCACGTCGCGGCCCTTGAGCAGCACCTCTTCGCCTTGGGGATGGCCGTCGTCCTGAATCGTTTCTTCCATCTCTTCCCCGGTCTTTTCGCCGTCCTCTTCCGATGGCGCGGCCAGCGCCGGCTGGGCGATATCGTCGTCCGCGTCGTCTTGCGATTCGTCATAATCTTCAGCCGGCAGTTTCGCCGAGCCGATGTCGCATTTGAGGTCCTCTGCGGTGGTCAGCCCGATCACGACGCCCTTCTTGCGCCTGAGGTATCGCGCGATGGCGTCGTCCATCGACAGCGAACCGGTGCGCATGGCGCGCGCCGCGACGATCGCGCCGCTTGCGATGACCGCAAGCTCGGTCGTGCCGCCGCCGAGCACGCACATCATGACCCCGCGCGTGCCGTCCACCTTAAGCCCCGCGCCAAGCGCCGCCGCCATGGGCGTCTTGACGAGCACCGCGCGCTTGGCTCCCGTCATGCGCACGGCCTGCTGGAGCGCGCTTTTCTCAACGCGCGTCAGCCCCTGCGACATGGAAGCCAGGAGCTGCGCCTTTTCCATGGGTTTTCTGCGTCCGGTCGCCTTCTCGGCAAGCGTCACCATGGTCAGCGCCGCCATTTCCGCGTCGGTCACCGCGCCATCCATGACGGGCGACACGCGCTCAAATTTACCCTGCGCGCGGCCCTGCATGGCGTAAGCGTCGCCGCCCACCGCCACCACCTGCGTATGATCGCCCGCGACCACCAGCACGCTGGTCGGCTCGCGAAGCACAATCCCCTCGTTTTCAAGGTAGATCGTCGTGTTGGCGGAACCCAGGTCTATCGCGATGCCGTCTCCCGAGAAAAATCCCATGATCAATCAGCCTCCCAATCGGCCAGCATTTGTGTAAGCGCCTCGATCGGCAGCCCCATCACGTTTGAAAATGACCCTTCTATCGATGTAACAAACGCGCCCGCGCCGCCCTGTATCGCGTAAGCGCCCGCCTTGTCCATCGGTTCACCCGATAAAATGTAGGCGCTTATTTCCTCGTCCGTCAATTCACGAAAGGTCACGCGCGTCTCTTCGGTATGGACCATCGTCTTCCCGGTCCGGGCGTCCAGCAGGCAAACGCCAGTATAGACCTCGTGCATTTTGCCCGATAGCGCATGAAGCATTTTCGCCGCCTCGGCCGCATCTTGGGGCTTGCCAAGAGACGCGCCCTCAAGCGCCACCAGCGTATCCGCGCCCAGCACCAGACCTTCCGCCAAACCCCGGGCCGCGGCGCTCGCCTTTCGCCCCGCCAGCAAGGCGACCGCGACATCCGGCCGCTCATCCGTATGCTCGTCCACGTCCGCTTTGACAACGGTAAACGTGGCGCCCATTTTTTCGAGCAATTCCTTGCGGCGCGGCGACCCTGAGGCCAGAATGATCGGTTGACGCACGCGTATTCCCCCCACTTGAGAAAGTCAGCCTATGTATAGAGACCAACATTATAGCATATTCGCCCCGATCTGAAAACCTCGAACGCCGCGCCTGCCAACAATTGCATGAAAAGATAACAGTCACGCGGAATTTTGGCTCAATCATATCACGCGCGTCGGCCATGGATGTTTCCCTTGACACAAAAACAATACACGTTTATAATAAAATTGCCATGTAAATTTTTCCAATGAGAAAGGGGCGAACACCCATGGGCAAGTTCTACATCAGGAAGACCGAGACCGGGTTCGTATTCCACCTCAAGTCGGGCAACGGCGAGACCATCGCAACGAGTGAAGTGTATACCTCCAAGGAATCCTGCAAGCAGGGCATCGAAAGCGTCATGAAAAACGCGCCCGTCGCCGGCATCGAGGACCAGACCCAGGAGGGCTTTGAAGTCCTCAAGCACCCCAAGTTCGAAGTCTATCTTGACAAAGCAGGTCAAGCGCGCTTCCGCCTGACGGCCACCAACGGCCAGAACATCGCTTCTTCCCAGGGTTATACGGAGAAGGAGAGCTGCTTAAACGGCGTTCACAGCGTGCAGGAAAACGCGCCGGACGCCGAAGTGGTTGAAGCGCAAGCGTGACATCCGCTCCCCGACGCGCGCCACTGAACCATGCCCCCGTTTGGTTTTACGCATTCCGTATATACGCCTGACATGTTCATGACACAGGACACGTATACTGTCAATGGTAAGAAAAAAATGGAGGTTACGATTCATGAAGAAATGCCTGACATTGGTTCTCATGGTCCTGCTCCTGACCAGTTTCCTCGCCCCCTCCTTCGCGACGGCGGAGCAAAAGGTCATTGAGCTCGACATGTACTTCCCCGTCTCGGTCGGCGGCGGTCCGGATCAGCTGATCTCGGCGCTGTGCCAGCAATTCCACGAAGAAAACCCCGACATCATCGTCAATCCGGTCTACGCCGGCACCTACGCCGAAACCCGCACCAAGGTGCAGGCCGCGCTCAAGGCGGGCAACACGCCGGCCATCGCGCTGATGTTCTCGATCGACCTGTTTTCGCTTTTGTCGATGGACGCGCTGTACGACTATGATTCGTTCTGCACGACCCAAGACGATCAGGCGTGGCTCAACGGCTTCTACGACGGTTTCATGCAAAACAGCCGCACCGGCGGCAAGACCTACGGCATCCCGTGGCAGCGTTCAACCATCATCCTCTATTATAATAAGGACGCGTTCCGCGAAGTCGGCCTTGACCCCGAGGCGCCGCCCGCGACCTGGGAGGAAATGCGTCAGTACGCGAAGCAGTTGACCAAGGTCGAAAACGGCGTCACCACGCGCTACGGCATCCAGATTCCCTCCGATAAAGCCGGCTACGCTTACTGGATGCTCCAGACCTTCTGCAACCAGCAAAGCGGCTTCAATCTGATGAGCGACACGGGCACCGAAGTTTATTTCAACGACCCGCGCACCATCAAGGCGCTCACGTACTGGAAGGGGCTGTCCGACGACGGCAGCCAGGCGCCCGGCACCTCCGCCTGGTCTACCACGGTAACCGACTTCCTTGAGCAGCGCGTGGCGATGGTGTACCACACCACCGGCAACCTGACCAACGTTCGCAAGAACGCCACGTTCGAGTTTGGCACCGCCATGCTGCCGATGGATGAATCGCGCGGCTCGCCCACCGGCGGCGGCAACTTCTATCTGTTCAAAGGCGTTCCCGAGGAGCAGACGCAAGCCGCGTTCCGCTTCATCAAGTGGATGACCAATGATCCCGAGCGCGTGGCGCAGTGGTCCATGGACACCGGCTATGTCGCAACCCGCCCCGCCGCCTATGAGACCGAGCGCCTCAAGGCCTACACCGCCGAGTTCCCGCAGGCGCTGACCGCCCGCGACCAACTCGAGTATGGCCACGCCGAGTTCTCGGTTTACGACCAGGGCATGGTGCAGGATGCGCTCGATACGGGCATTGAAGCGGTCATGACCGGCGCGGCGACGCCGGAGGACGCCATGGCTCAGGCACAGCAGACAGCGGACTCAGTGCTTGCCGCCTATAAGTAGGCAATAAGACCCGGAAGTTTGTTAAACGACCGGCTTGCCGCCCCAACAGGCCCTGATTCTATGGGTGCCCGGCGGGGCGGCTTGCCGATAGGAGCGTGAGTTCATGGCGCAAAGCATGACCCCCGCCGGGCGCGTCAGGCGTCCGCTGTTAAACCCTGATTCCCGAAAAAAATGGCGCGTCAGCTTCCTGGCCTGGGCGCTTCTGGCGCCGTCTTTTGTATTCCTTGGCACATTTACCCTCTACCCCATCGTCTCAAGCTTTATTTCGAGCCTCTACCGCGACAACCTCTCAACCATCAAGCCCGTCTATGTGGGCTTCACGCAATACGCGCAACTGCTAAACGATCCCATCTTCATCAAATCCTTCAACAACAACCTGCTGGTTGCCGTCGTTACGATTCCAACCAGCATCGCCCTCGCGGTCGCGATGGCGCTGTTTGCGCATAAAGTAAAGCGCGGCAAAGGCTTTGTGCGCGTAGCTTTCTTCTACCCCACGCTTCTGCCCATGGTGGCGGTGGCGAATATCTGGCTGTTCATCTATACGCCCGGATACGGTCTGCTCGGCTACCTCAACCCCACGTGGAAGCTGCTGGGCAACACCAACACCGCGATATGGGCGCTGATCGTCATGCTGATCTGGAAGCAAGCCGGGTACGTGATGATCTTTTATATCTCAGGCCTTCAAAACATCAACGAGGAATTGTATGACGCGGCCTCGATTGACGGTGCGAAGCCGTTTGGCATATTCCGCCACATCACGTGGCCCCTGCTTCGCCCGACCACCATCTATGTGACCATCATTGCGCTCACCAACGCCTACAAGCTGGTCGATCACCTCTACATCATGACCAAGGGCGGACCGAACAACTCGACCAACATGCTCTTGTTCTATATCTTCCAGGTGGGCTTCGATTTCTGGGATGTGGGGCGCGCTTCCGCCATGACGGTGGTGCTGGTGGTTTTGCTGCTCGTCGTATCGTGCGTGCAGTTCTTTACCCAGGACAAGCGCGCATTCTACAGTTAGGGAGGGGCGTAATCATGGTTTCAAACATACAGCATAAAAAACGGCCCTCCGCCGGGCACCTATTGCATTACGGGTTTCTCTATTTGTTCGCGCTCATCTGCGCGATCCCGCTGATCTGGATGGTCAGGACCGCCTTCATCCCCTCCGAAAAGGCGCTCAACCTGTTCTCGCTTTCCTGGCCCACGCTTATGAATTTCACCCGCGTGTGGAATGCCGCGCCCTTTGGCACCTACTACATGAACACCTTCATCATGGTGTTTGGGGTGCTCGCCGCGCAGTTCACATTGATCACGCTTGCGGGTTACGCATTCGCGCGGCTGGACTTTTACGGCAAGAACGTGCTGTTCATCCTGTTTTTGACCCAGCTCATGATCACGCCGGACGTTTTGATGATCCCGAACTACCAGCTAATGGGCAAGCTCGGCCTCATCAACACGCAGATTGGCGTCATGCTGCCCTTCTTTGCATCGGCCATGGGCACCTTCCTCATGCGCCAGACGATCAAGACCATTCCCTATGAGCTTGAAGAAGCGGCGCGCGTGGACGGCTGTCCGTTCTGGACGATGCTCCTCCGGCTCTACGTGCCGCTTTTGACCCCGTGCTACATCGCGTTCGGGCTGATTTCGGCGTCCTATCAGTGGAACAACTTCCTTTGGCCGCTGATCATGATCGACTCGGTTCAGAAAAGGCCGCTTACGATGGGCCTTGCGATCTTCGCAATGTCCTATGAAACCGGCGCGCAGTGGAGCGACGTTTGCGCCGCCACATTTCTCGTGGTCGCGCCGCTGCTCATTTTGTTCTTCATCTTTCAAAAACAATTCATTGAGTCCTTCGTTTATTCGGGGATTAAGTGATTGGTCTCACCGACTGAAGGGCGCTGTTGCACAAGCTTGCAACAGCGCCTTCCTGTCGTCGGTCAACATTTTATTCAATCTCAATTCGGCGGCCCGATTTGACCTCTTCGACCATCTTGGGCATGGTCAGCTTCAAAACGCCGTCCTCGCACTTGGCGCTGATCGCAGCTTCGTCAATGCCGCTGAGTGAGAAGGACCGCTGATACTTCATCTGGCGGCGCTCGTTGAACACATAATCGGCCTTTTTTTCCTCTTTCTGCTCCTGCGTCTGGGCGCTGATGGTCAGCACGCCATCCTCCACATCGATGTGCACATCCTCTTTCTTGAGGCCCGGCAGATCCGCTTCAAGCAGATAATGGTCCCCTTCGTCCTTGACGTCTACGCGAAGACTCGTCTCAACCAACTCATTGCTTCCAAAGAAGGGACGGAAAAAATCATCCATCAACGACGGAAACTCGCTGCGCGCAATCGGATGACGGCCAAAACGATACGGTATGAGATTAGACATCTTGATCCCTCCAAATCAGTATTTTTATTCTCGCCGGGAACATTCTCCCTTCGACTGATTGCATTATACATCATTAGTCAAAGATAGTCAATTTCAGTAAAGGTAAAATACTTGTGAAATCGCGCAAGCCGGTTTAACCGGCCCGCCCTTGAACCCGCCTGCGCACGGGGGTATGATAGCGTTAGAGGTGTTGTCGATGACCCAGCGTTTGTACTATGATGACCCGTACCTGACGCGGTTTGACGCCGTGGTCGAGGCTTGTGAAGCCACGGACGGCGGCAGGTTCTTGATCTCGCTCGACCGCTCGGCGTTCTATCCCACTTCCGGCGGACAGCCCCACGACCAAGGGACGCTTGACGGCGCAAACATCCTTGACGTCTACCCGGATGAAGGCGGCGGTGTCGTGCATGTGACCGACCGCGCGTTGACGCCGGGTTTGGGCATAAAGGGCGCAATCGACTGGGCGCGCCGGTTTGACCATATGCAGCAGCACGCGGGCGATCACCTGATGGCGGGCGTAATCCACCGTCTTCTGCGCGGTTATACCGTCGGGCTGCACCTGGGAAGTGAATTCTCGACCATTGACGTGGTGCTCCCGGATGGGCGCACGCGGTTGGAGGATGGCGAAATTGACTTGATCGAGCGCCTTGTAAACGATGAGATTCAGCAAGACTTGCCCATCCGCTGTTGGTTTCCAAGCGAAGACGAGATGGCGGCATTGCCGCTTCGCAAGGACCCGAGCGTGGCCGATCACATCCGCGTGGTGATGATGGGCGACGCGGAATGCGTGGCGTGCGGCGGCACACACCCATCGAGCACCGGGCAAGTCGCGCTTCTCAAGATCCTGGATGCGCGGCCCAGCCGGGGCAAACTGCGCATCACCTTTGTGTGCGGCATGCGCGCGGTAAAAGACTACCAGCAAAAGTACAAAGCCGCGACGGAAGCGGCGGAGTTGTTGTCCACGAGCGCGTCCGAGCTGCCCGGCGCGGTCCAGAATTTGATCGCACGGGCCAAGGACAGCGACCATCAACTCAAAAAAGCGCGGCTTGACTCGGCGCTGAAGGACGTACCCGGCCTCCTGGAAAAAGCGGAACGGCTGAGGGAGGGCTGGAAGGCCGTAAGCGCGGCGCTTGATGGGCTCGACATGCCGCTTCTGACCGAAGTCGCCGCGACGCTCACGCGCGAGGACAAAACCTATTGCCTGCTGGCCGGAAACGCGCAGGACGGCGCGCCGCTGGTGTTTTCCCGCTCGGCAGGCGACGGCGTTCACATGGGGCAGTTGCTTTCCTCCGTCGTCAAGCCGCTCGGCGGCAAGGGCGGCGGGCGCGATACCCACGCGCAGGGCGCGGCAAACGGGCAGCGGGCGCTCGACGCGGCGCTTACAATACTGAAAACAAAGAAGTGCGAATAGCCATGCGGAAAAACATGTTCTCCATTGAAAGGCTGCTCCCCAAGTCCGGGGCGCTGGGCGATGTGCCGTCTACCCGGCAGGCTTACGAAGACGTCGCCAAAATCGCCGCGCCTTCGGTGGTCGAAATGGTGCTCATGAGCCTGATCGGCATGGCGGACACCATCATGGTCGGGCAGGCGCTGGGCGCGGCTCCGCTGGCGGCGGTGGGGCTCGTGGATCAACCGCGGATGCTGCTCATGTCGCTGTTCTTCGCGCTCAACATCGGCGTCACCGCCATCGTCGCCAGGCGCAAGGGCGAAGACCGGCGCGCCGACGCCAACAAGACGCTCAGAAACGCGATCGCACTGTGCTTGGGTTTGTCGGTTGCGGTGATGATCCCGGGGTTGCTCACCTCCGCGGGCATGATGCGCCTCGCGGGCGCAAACGAGGACACGCTGAAAGACTCCGTCACATACTATCGCATATTGACCTGTTTCCTGCCCGTCAACGCACTGACCATGTGCATCTGCGCGGCGCAGCGGGGCGTGGGCAACACGCGCATCACCATGTACGTAAACACCGCCTCAAACGTCGTCAACGTAATCTTCAATTACCTGCTGATCGGCGGCAACATGGGGTTTCCCCGGCTTGAGGTGGCGGGTGCGGCCTATTCCACGGCGCTCGGATTTTGCGTGGGCTTTGCGCTGTGCCTTTTTACCGTAACCGGGCGGCGTTCGAGCGGCGGCTTTTTGCACTTGAGCCGCCACGACGATTGGAAGATTGACCGCGAATCGATGGGGTGCATCGTCAAAATGGGCGAGGGCGCCATGCTCGAACAGATAGCGCTGCGCTTTGGGTTCTTTGTCTATGCGCGCATGGTCGCGGGCTTGGGTACGCTGGCGTTCGCGGCGCATCAGATCTGCCTTAAATTCTTGAACCTATCCTTTACCTTCGGCGACGGCATCGCGGTCGCGGGCACTTCGCTCGTCGGGCAGATGCTGGGCAAGAAGCGGCCGGACCTTGCGCAGGTATACGGCAAGGCCGCGCAGCGAATGGCGCTTGTGGTGTCGCTCGTCCTGGCCGCCTCCATCGCCGTCTTCAGAATTCCCCTGGCATCGCTGTTCGTGAGCGACGCGGGCGTGGACCTGGCCGCCTCCGCACTGCGCGCGGACGATGTCATCGCGCTTGCCGGGCAGGTCATGCTGCTGGTCGCGCTGTTCCAGCCCTTCCAGACTTCGGCCGTTGTGATTTCGGGCGCGTTGCGCGGCGCGGGGGATAACAAGTACGTGGCCCTCGTCATGATGGTGTGCGTATCGATCTTGCGCCCGGTCCTGGCGGTGATCGCGATCAACCTGCTCACGCACATCTTCCGCCGACCCGATATCGCGCTGATCGGTTGCTGGGCGGGCTCGCTGATCGACATGATCCTGCGGCTGATCCTGGTATACAGACGCTTTAACGGAGGGAAATGGCATGCCATCACAGTTTGACGCAATGATCTTCGACATGGACGGAACGCTGCTGGATTCCATGACGTATTGGCGCAGGATCAATGTGGATTTCCTGGCCGCGCGTGGCCTCGAGCCGCCCGAAGAGATTCGCGCCGACATTATGGATATTTCAAACCGCATCTGCGCAAAAGTGTACGCCCGGGATTTTAACCTCGACATGAGCGCCGAGCAAATCCTTGACGAATACCGGCGGCGGATGGGCGTCTATTATCAGAGCGAAATTATGCCCAAGCCCCATGCGCTTGACTACGTGCGGCATTTAAAAAGAAGCGGCGTGCGCACGTGCGTGCTGACCGCAAGTCCCACAAATCTCGCGATTCCCGCGCTCGACCGGCATGGATTATATGAAGAAATGGAATTTGTCCTGTCCTCGTCGGACCTTCAAATGGACAAGGGAGACGGGGCGGTGTACGATCTGACGGCCGAGAAACTGAATCTCCCCGCCCGCCGCTGCGCCATGTTTGAGGACGCGCTGTACGCCGCCCGGGGTGCAAAGAATGCCGGACTCACGGTTTACGCCATATCCGATTCCACCCAGCGCATGGATCAGAATAAACTAAAAAAAATTGCCGACCGGTACATTCACGATTTTTCCGAGCTGCTTTCCTTTTCACATTGACGTAGGGCACAATTGCGGGTATAATGGTTGCGTATGTTAGATGCAATGCAGAAAGGAGCGCTCCCCATGCCTGAAGAACGCGTCCGCGAAGGTCAATACCGGCGGCAAGAGGTTTCGGTCCTCAATTGGATGGGTACCATGCTGCTGTTCCTGATTCCCATCGTTTTGGCCGCGGTTGCCGGCTATCTATGGAACGTCAACCTCATCGTTCTGATCGGCGCGACAATCCTGGCCGATATGATCCTGATGGTGGTCTTGATGCTCACAACGCGCAGGGCGAGCAAGCGCAACGGACTGATCGCGGCGCTGATTTTGACGGCGCTTTTGACCGTCCTTTCCGTCCTGGCCTGCGCCTTCTTTGGCGCGGAGATCTCAAGCTTCATCCAAAAGATCAATGCACCCGCCGCTGCGGCCGTGGACATGTTGCCCCAGACGACGCCCGAGGCTTCGCCGATGCCCTAAAACGCGTTATGCCCGTTCAAAGCGCCCCCGGTCCGGCTGATTCGCCGTTTCCGGGGGCTTTTTTTGCATCGCGATTGTTTACGGCGCTGTTGTTTCCCGAGCACCCCTGGCGGGCGCGAGGTACGCGCCCAGCGTGGTGTACAAAAGATTCACATCGATGGGCTTTGACAAATGGCCGTTCATGCCCGCGTCACGCGCGGCGGCCACATCCTCGTTAAAGGCGTTGGCCGTCATGGCCAGGATGGGTACAGCGCTTGCGTTCGGGTGGCCCGACCGGCGGATCACGCGCGTCGCTTCATAACCGTCCATGACAGGCATCTGAATGTCCATCAGAATCAGGCTGTACTCGCTTTCGGAGGATTGCTTAAACATCTCGTGCGCCCGCTGCCCGTTTGGCGCCCAGTCCACTTCCACGCCCACGTCATGAAGCAGGGTGACCGCAATTTCCTGATTGATCTCGTTGTCCTCAGCCAGCAGCACCTTATGGCCGGAAAAATTTTTCCGCTCGCCGCCCTCCTCGCTTTCTTTGACGCCGCCCTGATTGAGCACGCTATTGAGCGCATCGAAGATCGACGAGGCAAAAAACGGCTTGGCGATGAACGCGTTCACGCCCGCGTCTCGCGCTTCATTTTCAATCGTGCTCCAGTCATAGGAACTGATGATGATGATCAGCGCCTCAGGCCCCAGGTGCTGTCGAATGCGGCGCGCCGTCTCCACACCATCCATCTCGGGCATGCACCAGTCGATGAAGCAAACGTCGTAATCATCGCCCGCCTCATGGGCCGCTATGACGCGCGTCACCGCTTCCCGCCCGCTCGTCACCCAACTGGCGTTGACGCCAATCTGCTCCATCAGGAGCATCGCATACTCACAGATGCCCTTGTCATCGTCCACCACCAATACGCTCACGTCCCGAATCGCGTCGGTTTTTCCTGTTTTGCGCTCCTCCGGCAAGTCAAACGGCAATTCAACGGTAAAGCATGAACCCTGTTCGAGCTCGCTTTGAACCGCAATCGCGCCGCCCATCAGCGTGACCAGGTTGTGGGTGATCGACATGCCCAGGCCCGATCCGCCGTATTTTTGCGCAATTGAACTGTCGGCCTGCTCAAAGGGCGTGTATAGCCGCTTGAGGAACTCCTCGGACATGCCAATTCCGGTGTCGGTGACGGCAAAGCGCACCATCTGCCGGTTGTGCTTGGGCACGAGCGCCTGAATTGACAGGCGCACTTGACCATTCTCCGGCGTAAACTTGACGGCGTTAGACAAGAGGTTGATCAAAATCTGCTGGGTTCTGAGCGCATCGCCGATCAACCTCTCTTCGACAGGTCCGGTTATCTCGATCTCAAAATGCAGTTTGCGCTGGACCGTCTGCGGATAGACGATGGACGAAATCGAATCGACCAGATTTTTCAGCTCAAAAGGCTCTTTGTTGATCGTGAGCTTCTCATCTTCGATCTTGGACATGTCCAGGATGTCGTTGATGAGCGAGAGCAGATGCCCCGACGCGTTGGTTACGTGCGCCAGACAGTTTTTTACGTAATCGATATCGTCTATATGGCGTATCGAGAGGGCGGTCATGCCTATGATGGTGTTCATCGGGGTGCGGATTTCATGCGACATGCGCGCGAGAAATTCCCGTTTGGCGTTGTTGGCGCGCTGCGCGCTGAGCAACGCGTCGCTGAGCGCATTTTGGCGTTCAAGCATCTCGGTCTGGTCGCTGATCACGATAATGCACTTGTGCGGGCTGCCATTTGAGTAAACCGGAAACGCCGCAACCGCAAGGCGCTGCCGGCGCTTGCCGTTAAATTCAAAGCTTGCGTAGCTGTTTTCGAGAAATACCCCGTCGCCCAGGAATTCATCAAACACCCTTACGGATTCTTCGGGCATATAGTCCCTGAGCACCAGCGTTTTTTTGCGGAACGATTCCTGTGCGATGCCCAGTATGCGCATGCTGTTTTCGCTGACATACTCCATGCGTTTGAGCGAATAATCATAGATCAGAAATACATCGTCGATGCTGCTCGACAGCAAGTCGAACAGCTTGTCCCGGTATTCAATTTCCCTGTTCTTCCGGTCGTTGCTGATGCTTGTAATCACAACCATCGCCACAATCAAGGCGCACAAAACCAAAGCGCCGGTCGTAGCGACTTTGCGCGTGCCCTCGGCTGTATCGCTGAACTGCTTAACGCGCATATCCGCGTGATCGCTGATACGGGCCAGCGCCAGGTCCACGTCTTGGGTATACGGGTCCACCTCACGCTTCACAACCTCATCCAGTATGCTAAGCAACGCATCGTCATCCCGGACCTGGTGGAGCACGTCAAGCCGCGCGTGGCGCAGGTCATTTACGGCGGTTTCAAGTTCATCCACATATTCGCCCGGCCCCAAAAAACGCTCGCGAATATTCTCAAGTGACTGATCCAGGCTTCTGTCGCGCTGAGACAACAATTCGGTCAAATCAACCGATTCGTCGTGGTCCGCCGTCAACAAGGCCGGCAGGTGCGACTGCATCTCATAAAGCCTCGAACGCATGACCTGTGTTTCGCTTTTGACCGCATAGGGGTGAAGGTATATCTGACTGGCCTGCTCGGCAATCCGATTGGAGGAATAGATGGACAGCGCGGAAAAAACAACCGCCAGCATGCAAATTGCCACCATTCCAGCCTTGCCCCATGAAAAACGGCGCTTCATCTTATCGTGCTCCTGTCGGCATGTTTGCTCTTATGAAAAAATCGACCGCTGCTTGCTTGCGCAGGCGGTCACAAATAAACGATTGCGCGCATTGAGGAATATTCTGCTAGCCAAATTTGATTATACCATGCCCTAATACCATATTCAACGAATTTTAGTATAAATTACTTTTTTATGCGTTGCATTTTTAATTTTACACATTCACTCAAACCCGCGCGTCCATTTCCGCTCAAGAATCAGTTCGCACAACGGATAAAGCCGCCTGCGCGACCGGTGGCTTTGTTTCCTCATATAATATCCGATTGTGCGCCTGACCGAGCGCGGAGGGAATATGCGCGCCGTCCCCTTACTTGACGGTGATTGTCACCTTGGCCTTTGCCCCGCCTCCATCGAGCGCGCGAACGGTGATGACCGCCTTGCCCTTCTTTTGCGCGGTCACAATGCCGCCGCCTTCCACCGAGGCGATGCGCGGCGCGCTACTCGACCATTCGACTTTTTCACTGACCGCGTCCTCATTGAAAAGCGCCGTCAACCTGAGCGTCTCGCCTGCTTTGAGCACAGCTTTTTTTATCGGCGCGCCGGTAATATCCGCGATTTTGATCTTTCGGATCAATCCCGCCACCGTTACCTTTACTTGGGCTCGCTTGAGGTTGGCGCAATAGACATAAATCTTGGCCGTGCCCGGCGCAACCGCTTGCACGCGGCCTGCCGCATCCACCGTCGCGACGGCGGGATTTGTGGAACTGAAGAAGACCTTGGTGACTTGCGCCTTGCCGGCTGGGCGCACTTTTGCCGTGAGTTGCGCGGCATTGTTTTCAAAAAGGTCGAGCGCCAATCTCTTGGGCGTCAGAACGACGCCGGTGGGAAGCTGTCCGTTCTTCCTGACCAGAAGCGTTACGGGATAGCTTTGCCCGTGCGCGAGCATGCGCCCGTTCAGCTCGGCCGCCTTGGACGCACCCGCCACGGTGAAGGTCAGCCTCGTCTCTCCCAGTGCAAAGCCAACCACCCTGCCGTTTATGATTCTCGCAACCGACTCGTCCGCGACCGCCCACACGCCTTCATATCCCTTGAATTTTGGCAATGTCAGGCGTTTCCCCTTCCCAACTGCCAGCGTGTCCACCCAAAGGCCCAATTCCTCAGCGGGGTCCGGATCTTCCTCTGCAGCCTCAATCACCACAATGTCTACCTTTGCTTGAAACGCGCCGTCGTTCGTCGCGGCCGTAATCACCGTTTCACCCGGCGTGAGCGCGCTCACCAAGCCTTCCGCATCAACCGACGCCACGTCCGGCGCGCCGCTGCTCCAAAGCAGGGCGGGTTTTGTCGCGTTTTCCGGCGACCATGCGCACGCAAGCCGCACCTTCTGCCCTTCTTTGAGCGGTCCGGGCGGTTTCATCGAGAGCCCGTCAATGGGTATGTATGTGACCGTAACCGCGCACCGCGCGAATGCGCCGTTCCCTGAGGCCGCCGTGACCGTCGCCTCGCCTTCCGAAACACCGGTCACCAGGCCATCGCCGTCAACCGTCACAATGTTTTTGTCGCCGGATGTCCACACAACCGAGCGATCCTTCGCCGTATCGGGCGTGACTTTTGCGCCAAGGCGTACGCGCCCGCCCACGCCCACCGCGGCGGTTGTCGCGCTCAGCTCAATGCCGCTCACTTGATCAAGATCGACCATCTGCCCGCCACCCTGCTTCTTCTCCACCGTGACCTTTGCCGCGCGCGAATCAACGGCTTTTGCGTTGGGCGCGCTCACCCGGCAAAAAAAGCCGTATACGCCCTCCGTCAGGTTCTGCGGAAGTGTGAACTCGGCAGCCGTAGCGCCATCGACCGCCGCGCCGTTCTGCGCATACCACTGATAGGCGGGCTCGCCCTCATCCGCGCGCGCGGCAACGCGCAGCACGCCGGATATTTCACCTTCCCGCGTGTTTACATCCCCGGGTTCGGCGGTGATGGTCAAATGGTTTTTCAGATCGACATGCACCGTCAACTGGTCGGCCAACACGCCCGCGGATGCGGCCACGCGCACCTCGTATACGTTTCCGTCGCGCGCCGCGCCCGCTTTGAGCCCGAGCACCCCTTCTTGCGTTAAGCACACAAGCTCGGCACCATTGCCGCCCATCACGCGGTAACGCACGCTTTCTCCCACCGCGCCCGATGGTTCAAACGCGCTTGTAAACATGATCTGCTCACCCGGCGCGAGCGTGTCGCCGCTTGCCTTGAGCGTCATTCCGTCCGCGCGGCGCTTGACCTTAAGCAGGACCGCGTCGCCCCGCCATATGGGCGCGTGAACCGATATCAGCGCCTCGCCCGGCGCTTTGAGCGCCACCGCTCCATCCTCACGAACCTGCGCGACCGACCGGTTGGAGCTCAAGTAGGCAAAGTCCGGGCGGCTCCCGTCATCGGGCATGAACTCCACGCCCAAGCGCACATCACCTTCGCCCATGTACGCGGTCATCTCATTCAGCAGCGGCGCGCCCGCCGCGTCGGTCAGCGTCAAACAACCCTCTTCCGCTTCGACGTAGAACGTCATGCTCGCCATCATCACGCCGTCCACAAGCGCATTGACCGACCCGCTGCCGAATCCCTGCGCGTTTACATCTCCCGTTCTGGGATCAACCCTGAGCACAAACTCGTTGTCGGTTTCATATGTCACCAACGCGCCCGTGTTGCGCGCGGGCGTCAAGCGCGCGGTCAGCTTGCGCTTATCCCCTAACTGAAGGGTCGTCGGTCCGTCCGCTTCAAGCTCCACTGCCCGCACCGGATTGCGCACGGTCACCGTCAGCGGATAATCACGCCCGCCCGCGCGAAGCGTTACGCGTCCGGTGGTGCTTGTCGCGTCCGACACGTCCGCGCGCGGTGTCAATGTCAGGCGGCAGTCGGCCAGGCCATCGGGCGCGTTTAGCATGTCGATGCGTGCGCCGCACAGCGCCTGAGCATCGTTTGCCATTAAGAGCTTTACGCCGGTGGGCAAACCCTTCAGCCATGCACAGCCCGCTTCGCCGCCCGCCAGCAGGTTTACTTGGTCAATGGCGTCTTGGTTCTCATCGGTGAATGCGGCGCTTGGATCGCAAACATGCGCCGCGAGCGATGCCTCCATGCCGTTTTCAAGCCGCGCGGTAATTGTCGCGCGGCCCTCACCCACCCCGGACACGCACCCATCTTCATCAACCGTCGCAATGCCTTCGTCACTTGACGCCCAGGCAAGCGCGCCTTTCGTTCCGGTGGGCAAAAAACGCGCCTCGGCTTTTTCACTCGCGCCCAAAGCCACGTAGAGCGCATCCGTGCCAAACGCCACCGAACCCGCGCGTTCGTATACACAAACCCGCATGGGCGCGCTTCGAAGATTGCCCAAAACGGCTGTAACGCTCGCTTCGCCTGTCTCAACCGCGTAGAGAACGCCATGCTTTTCCCGGACCGCCCCGCCCCGAACATCGTATTTTACGAAAGACGCGCCGTCGTATCCCGCAGGCGCAAATACCGGCGTAAGCACTTGGACGCCGCCAAGCGGCAGTTCAATCGCATCCGGCAGGACCACGCCCGTCACATCCTGGCGCACCTCAATCCGAAAAAAGATCGACGCGCCGCCTGAGGTCAGGATCATCCACCCGTTGCCGGGCGCAAGGGGCTCAAGCGTCAGGCATCCGGCCGATGCGTCATAAGACGCGCTGACCACTGCGCCGTCGGCATTGACTTGCGCCTCATGCCCAATGGCGCTCATGTACGCACCGCCGCTTGAAAGCGATACGTTTATCTTCGCGTCCGCGCCGTCCAGTTGAAGATGGATGACGCCGTCCGCTTCCTCATCAAAGCCCTCGAGCCGTATCCCGGTTGTCACCGGCGTTGCAATACCCTGAACAATGGTCCGTCCGAGCGCGTTGTCCGAAAGACCCGCGATGTAGTAGCGCACCGCCATCACATTGATCGCGTTGAGCGTGACCGGGATCGCGCCGTCATCCATGACTTCGACGTCCGCCCAGCGCGAGTTTTCTTCATCATATACCTGCCAGCGCCCACCGCCAAGCGCCGCGCCCAACGGCAGCGCCACCGGTTTGAGCGTGACCGTGCCCTGGCCGCGCGGAATCTTAACCGTGTCCGGCAGCAAAACACCCCTGAGCGCCTGAGTCACGGTAAGCGCCACGGTGTCTTCCACGCCCGAATGAATCGTTCGCGCCGTGATGACCGCGTCGCCCGGCGCATGCGCCTTCACGCGTCCGTCCTGGTCAACCGACGCCACGCGCGCATCCGAGCTTGCCCAAAGCAGCGCTTCCTGAGCATCCTCGGGCGTCACCACCGCGGCGAGCGCAAGCGTTTCTCCAACTTCAACGGACGCCCGGTCAGGCGCTATGACGGCAACGTTTTCGGCGCGCGCTTTCACCGTGATCCGCCTCTCATCGGATAAGCCGCCCACCTTTACGCTGAGATGGTATTCGCCCGCCCCGAGGACGTCTGTCGTGTCGCCCGCAAGAAGCGCCCCATTCAAGTAATAAACCGCGTCAACGGCATCCCGGAGCGAAGGCAGCATGCGCGCGGCCAAGGATACCTCCTCGCCCGCCCAAGTATCGCCCGCGCCGAGCCAAAGCGCAACGCCGACATCGCCGTGCGGCGGTGTAACCGTCACCGTTTCCTCGCGATACGCGCCGCTGGCCGACGAGGCGCGGATCGTGGCCGTGCCCGCCTCCACGGCAAATATGCGACCGCCATACACGCGCGCGACCGATGGCTCGGAACTGGTCCACTCAAGCAGCTGATCCGCCCCTTCAGGTTCCACCGCCGCGCCCCAAAGCACCGAACCGCCCGCCTCGATCACAGGATCGTTTCCCGCGTCAAACACGATCCGCGCCGCTTCCGGGCGCGGGACGAGCACCGTGAGACTCGCGGTCAATGGCTCTTTCCCGCTCAAGCGCATGGTGGCCGTTACTTTGTGCACGCCCGGTCTCAGCGCCGTAACGCTCGCGCCGCTGAGCTTTAAGGCCCCGCCATCCTGCCCGGAAAACGCCACATCCGCGACCACGCCCGAAGGCACCGTTTGAACAAGCCCCGATAGGTCCCGCGATTCCCCCACCGGAAGCGATATGCAATTGGGCGAAAAGGCAAGCGCCACGGGCGCGGCGGAACTGAGCACCGTTACCGGCAGCTTCGCGCTTGCCCCGCCCAACGCGCCCGTCGCGGTGATGACAGCGATACCGGGCGCGATGGGCGTCAAGACGCCTTCCTCATCGACGATCGCCACGCGTGGGTTGCCGCTCGCCCACAGGAGCGGCTCATCGGCCGAACGCGGCTCGAGATTCGCGCATAGCGCAACGGGCGCGCCGCCCGCCAAGAGCGGCTCTTCTTTCCCAAGGCAAACACTGAGCCCCGACAGCGCCGTGTATTCCCGGGTTGCGGGCGTTGTTTCAACCGACACGCGGCAGCGCGCGGCCAATGCCTCACCGCCCGCCTCAAGCCTCGCCAAGACAACCGCCTGCCCAAGCGCCTCCGCCGTCACGCGGCCGTTCCCATCCACCGAAACCACGCCGTCGCCTTCTTCGACCGCCCATGCCGCATTCCCATCCGCGCCGTCACCTTCCGCAAGCGCCTTGAGCTGGAATGTACCCCCAACGTCCAGCGACAAATCGCTCCGGTTGAGCCTGAGCAACGCTCCGCTGCGCACGACGTTTACTCTGACGCTTGACCGTACGTCCACGCCCTCGCTGGGCGCCCGAAGCCTTGCCACCAGTTCGGTCTCCCCTTCGCCGGTTGCCGTAACCCTGTACGAAATACCGGAACCGCCGTTTTCGCCATCGATCGGCGCAACGGTAGCCACGCGCCTGTCAAGCGGCGTTACCGACAGAACCGCCCACCCATCGGCAAGGCCGTCCCGGAAATATTCCGGAACCACGACCGATAAATCAGCCTGCGCCGGTTCTTTCCCGCCCATATCCAGCGCGATGGCCTTTCTATCCAGCGCCAATCCCACAATTTCGATTTGAGTCTTGATTTGCTTTATCCCACCCATTGCCGACACGCACAAATCGTATGCATTTTTGTAATCGGCAACCGGCACGCGAATCATGCCGTCCGGGTCAACAATATCCCCGTCAAAGACAATCTCGCTCTTCTCGATCCCCTCAAACTCCAGCGCGTCCATCCAATTCACCGCATCGCCCGGCACAAGCTTTGTACCGGTTAAATTGCTGGACAGCTTGTACACGCGCACCGCAAGAGACGTGGCATTTGATGTTCCGGCCTCGCGCACCGTGATAACCGCCTCGCCAACGCCTACCGGTCTGGCCGCCCAATCTCCCCCGTCATGACCATCCACCGTTTTGAACACCGTAACCACGTTCACATCGCTGCTCGTGCACTGCACGCTTCTTGCCGCCGTGCTGAACCACGGCTCGGTGTAATCCCGCACCCTGACAGCAGAATCATAAATGTTCAGCATCAATGCATCCTGTTGAGATTCACCTATTTGCGCACATGCTCCGACCTCCATCAAACACAGGCATATCAGCGCAGCAAAACAAACTCTCGTCATTCTTGACATCTGCATTCCCTCAACTTTGCTCAATGCGCGCATTGCCGCAATTGTTTTTCACATACTGTATAGATGGAATTATATGGTAATTTAACAATGAATCAAAGCGTCCACGAGCACAAAAAGATCTTAACGCATGGACTGTCAGGCCATTTTATTGGCGAGGCAAGCCCGGATTGCTGACTTTTTTCCCTGCTGTGAACAGCACCTTGCACCCGTCCATACAAACTGGTATACTGACAACAATGTGTAAAGACAAACGGGAGGAATGCCGATGAACGCCATGAACGACCGCCATTTGTACAGCGTATACTTCGCGCCCCGTGGCGTGGTGCGCATGACCCAGATGGGACAGACCATCGCCGCCAGGCACTTAAGTCCCTTTGACCGGTTGATCGGCATCGTGGGCGAAGCAGGGTCGGGCAAAAGCATGCTGGTCAAGGGCATGTTTCCGGGCCTTGAGATGACCAACGACGACAATGGCGTGAACGTCAGGCCGCTGCCGATCCTGTCGGTTG
Source organism: Eubacteriales bacterium (assembly GCA_031551775.1). Lineage (GTDB taxonomy): Bacteria > Bacillota > Clostridia > Christensenellales > Aristaeellaceae > Anaerozeibacter. The sequence goes on from JAVBND010000102.1 coordinate 32,080, forward strand.
ACGAAGGCGGGTTCTTCAGCCCCCACACCTACCACCTCGACATACGCTTTGAGTCGGCGTTTACGCAGATGGGCGTGCTGGCCGAGGCGGTGGAGACGGCCCTCAAACTTGGCAAGCGCGTGGTTGTCGAGCATTTTGATCTTTTGCGCCCGTTTATCTCCTTCAACGCGGAGCTCTTAATCGGCGTGGGCGAAGAGATTCTGGTCACGCGGCCTACGATATTTGGCCCGCATCCGGCGGACATCGCGCAGATCGTGTTCAAATCGATTGTATACCGCAAGATGGCGCATACGGCGGAGGATTTATCGGAGCAGGAGCTGATGCGCCAGACCGATATGCCCTTTAAGCACGGCGACGTCCGGCATGGTTTTGTGCTTGAGTTTGACGCTCACCCGCAAATCGATGTCCCCAAGATTGAGCAATTCGTGAAGGATCAAGTTGCGCTGGATCTGCCAGTTTCGTTTCGGGACGAAAATCACATCATGTTTGGCGATCACCCGCACATGTGTACCGGCCCGCGCATGCACGTGCGCTCGACCGGCGAGATCGAGGGGTTTGGCATGGTGCCGAAAATCATGTACGACAACATGTCAGAAAAACATCTGCTGGTGGGTCTGGTCGGCGGCGTGAACCTCGACGATGTAAGCGATCTAAACAGGATTCACATGTACAACTGACGCGCGGAAAAAAGGACGGTCAAGGCTGCCCAGTGATTCATCCACTACAGAACGACAGGATAGAGTGAGCGAAGTCTGATTCTGGAATCGGAGGAAGAAAAGCGCCAGTTGACCGGAGCAGCGTCAGAATTATTGATGAATTTCAAGCCTCGAAGCCAGCGCTCGGGCCTGTGCGGGCTCAAAGGCGACATAAAGACTGGAGCGCGCATGCGTATTCAACTGATCCATGCCCTTCCCCGCCGCTGGTTGCTGCGGGGAAGGGCGCAAATATATAGTAACAGTGGTGACTGGGGGCTGTTGCACAAGCAACAGCCCCACCTCGCCGAAAAAAAGCTGGCGACTCCAAAAGGAGAAGCCAGTTTTTTGTCGAATAGTATAAATGTGAACAACCATCAACGAGACGAGTATATCAGCATCGCGAACGGATGTCAACAGCTAAGATTGGCGATATGCTCAGAGAGAATCC
>JAVBND010000041.1:0-38264 GCA_031551775.1 Eubacteriales bacterium
GCGGGCGGCGCGGACGTGGACGCGTTCATGTTCCGCCCGCTCGATGAGACGCTGCTGTTCGTGCAAAACGGCTGGCTCGCGGACCTGCAAAGCTCGATCGACGCGGACCCCGCGGCGGTCAACCTCAACGACTACTACGAGGCCTCGCTGGGCCTTTGCAAGGACCCGTCAAACGGCCACATCGTGGGCTTTCCCTTGATGGTTGAAAGCGCGGTGGTCTACTACAACAAGACCCTGTTTTCAGAGAAGGGCATCGAAAAGCTCCCCGAGACCATGGACGAACTTTACGAGACCGCGGCAAAGCTCGACGATCCCGAAAACGACATCTACGGCTTTGCCTGCCGCGGCGCGGGCAACCCCTCGGTCACCCAGTTCTCCACATTCCTGCGCGCCTTTGGCGGCGATTTCTTTGACGAAAACGGCAACGCCGCCATCAACACGCCCGAAGCCGTTGCCGCGTTTGAGTTCTACGGCAAGATTCTGCGAAACTACGGCCCCGACGGCGTGCTCAACATGGGCTGGACCGATACCTGGAACCTTTTAACCCAAGGCAAGGCCGGCATGCGCCTTGACGCCAACACCAACATGGGTTCCTGGGATCCCGACAACTCGCTGCTTGAGCTCGACGAGATCGGATTTTTCCAGATCCCGGTCGGCCCCAACGGCGACCACGGCGATTTCCTGATCACGGCATGGGCGATCGGCGTAAGCGCGGGATCCCCAAACAAGGAAGCGGCCTATGCCTTTGCCAACTGGGCTTCCAGCAGCGATTTGCAGATTGAGGTGCAGACCAAGGGCGGTTCCGGCGCGCGCAAGAGCTGCTGGGCCGAAAACTACAGCGGATGGCCCCAAGAGCTGCAAACGGTATCCGACGCCGCCGCTCTGGTCGCGGTGCCCACCGACCGCCCCTACATGATCAACGTCGCCAAGGCGCGCGACATCATCGGTGAAGTGGTCGTGGCGGCCATCGAGGGCAATCAGGACATTGCGGCGCTGGCGGACCAGAAGAACGCCGAGTTCCAGGCGCTGATCGATTCGGAAAAGAAGTAACGCGCCTTTTCCTGACGCCGATGAAGGCACGCTGCCGCCCCGCCTTTCGTGCCGGGGCGGCAGCGCGCAAAAGACAAACAAAAAATCCAAGGAGGCCAAGACAATACGAATTTTTTAAGAACGGAGGCGTTACGCAAGTGAGACGATTGGGCACTTGGGCCGACCGGAACCTCAAGTATATATTTACGGTTCCCACCATCATCTTCGTGCTGGGCATGGTGCTGTTCCCGATCCTGTATACCCTGGTCCTGAGCTTTCATTCCTGGCGCATGTCGGCAAACATCCCCTGGAAATGGGTGGGTTTTCAAAACTACATCAACATGTTCACATCGAGCCGCTTCCCCATGGCCGTATGGCGCACGTTTGTCTTTGCGGCGGTGGCGCTGTCGTTCGAGGTCGTGCTGGGCATTTCAATCGCGCTGCTGCTGAACCGCGCCTTCTTCGGAAAAAATCTGACCAAGACCGCGTTTCTCCTGCCGATGGTCGCGACGCCCGTCGCGATCGGCATGGTTTGGAAGCTGATCTACGAACCGACGATCGGAATCTTGAACTATGTGATCCGGTTCTGGTTCGGCGGGCCCAAGATCGACTGGCTGGGCTCCACGTCCAACGCCCTGTTCTCATTGATTGCGGTAGACATCTGGCAATGGACGCCCATGGTCATGCTGATCGTGTTGGCGGGCTTGTCCTCGATATCCACCGAGTCCTTTGAATCGGCCATGGTCGATGGCGCGACCCGCTTTCAGACGACGATGAAGATCACGCTGCCGCTCCTTGGCCCAACCATCTTTACCGCTGTGCTGCTGCGCCTGATCGACGTGCTCAAGACCTTTGACATCCTCTATTCGATGACGCAGGGCGGCCCGGGGTTTGCCACCGAGACGATCAACATCCTCTCCTACCGGCAGGCTTTTGAGTACTTGGAATTCGGGCAAGCCTCCGCGACACTCATCATATTCTTCTTTGTCGTCATGACCATTGCCGCCCTGACCATCAAGGCGAAAAGCAAGGCGGAGGTGAATTTGTAATGGTTGAGCGCGTCGCACAATCAAAAAGAAGCAAGCTTTACGGCTCCGTCGGATTTTACGCCTTGGTCGCGCTCATCCTGCTGGTGGTTCTCTTTCCGCTTTTGTGGATGCTGATGGCATCGTTTAAGACCAACGCGCAAATCCTGAACGTCAAGAAGATGTTTTCCTTTGAGCCCACGCTCAAGAACTACATCAACGTCTTCGTCAAGTACAACTTCAAGATGCCGATCTTCAACAGCTTTCTCATAAGCTTTGTCTCAACCGTCCTGGCGCTCTTGCTGGGGCTGCCCGCGGCTTATTCGATCGGGCGGTCAAAGATGCGCTTTTTCTCGGGGATCATCCTCATGATCCGCATCATTCCGGCGATATCCTTTTTGGTGCCCTGGTACATCATGTTCTCAAAGCTGGGGCTGACCGGCACCTATTCGGCGCTGATCCTGTGCCACCTGATCATATCGCTGCCGCTCATCATCTGGATCATGATCCCCTACTTTGAGACGCTGCCCAGGGAGCTTGAACAATCGGCCTGGATCGACGGCTGTTCAAATTTTGGCGCGTTCATCCGCATCATGCTGCCCCTAAGCGCGCCGGGCGTACTGACCTGCGCCATATTGGCGTTTATCTTCTCCTGGAACAACTTCATGTTCGCGCTGATTTTGAGTTCCAGCAAGACCCTGACGCTGCCGCTGGCGATCTACCAGTTCATCTCGTACTCAAACGTGGACTGGGGCGGCATCATGGCGGCCAGCGTCGTCATCACGTTGCCGATCATCATCATCTCGTTCTTTCTGCAGCGCTACATCATCACGGGACTCACCGCCGGCGCGGTAAAGGGATAACACAATGGATAGGAGCTTCACCGTTATGCGACACAAAGTGCTCAGCACCCTGCCCAAATCACTCTTTGAAAAATACTGCAAGCGCGCCCGCAAGCTGCTTGAGGACGAGGGGTTTGAAATCGTGGAATACCAGGGCGAGACGGTCATGACAGCCGATGAGATCAAGGCTGTGGGCCGGGACATCGAGGGCGCGATCCTGGGCTGCGACGAATGGAGCGCGGATGTCATTGCCGCCTGCCCGCGCCTTAAGGTGCTGGCCCGCTTCGGCATCGGCGTCGAATCGATCGACCTGGAGGCGGCCAAGCGTCAAGGCGTCAAGGTTGCCAACGCGCGCGGCATGAACGCCGATTCGGTGGCCGAGATGACCGTTTTGCTGGCCATGGCAGCCTGCCGCAACCTGATCAACCTTGACCGCACCACGCGCGAGGGCGAATGGCTCAGGCACGCGGGCACAATCCTGCATGGCAAGACATACGGCCTCATCGGATTTGGCGCGATCGCGCAAAACGTCGCCCAGGTACTCGGCGGCTTCGGCCTCAATCGCATCCTGGCCTTCGACATGTTCCCGAACAAGGCGAAGGCGGCGGAACTGGGCATTGAATTGGTTGATCTGGATACCGTACTTCGCGAATCCGACGTGATTTCCCTCCATGTGCCCGGCACAAGCGAGACCCGCCACATGATTAACGACGCGGCTTTTGACAAGATGAAGCAAGGCGCCGTACTGGTCAACGTCGCGCGCGGCATCGTGGTGGACGAAGACGCGCTCTACCGGGCGCTTCGGGACAAGCGCATCGCGGCTGCGGGCATCGACGTATACGAGGTTGAACCCACGTCCCTCGGCAATCCGCTCTTTGCCCTCGACAACGTCGTGCTCTCCCCCCACCAGGCTGCCGATACCCTTGAGACCTTTGACGCGGTCAGCTACTTTGACGCCCAGGTCGTGGTGGACGTGGTCAAGCGCGGAAAAGACCCGGTCAACTGGCTCAATCGATAAAGCTGTCACCCTCGCGGTGCACGCCCGCGGGGGCGTTGCCAACGGGGGGGGCGATAAGCTGACTTCGGGTTCCCGGCCAAAGGCCGGGAACCCGAAGTACACCCATCAGCAAAAAGACTTGGCTAGCCAAGGATTTTGGGCGGCGCGTTTACCACGGAGATTTGGTCGCCCACACCTCTTCATAGTTGGTCTTGTCAACCACTTCGTAGCCGGTGTCGATGTAGTTGTTTTCGTCGCCGAGGTCCACTTCTTCACCCTTGATGAGCTTGTACAGCGTCTCAACGCCGATCGCGCCCATGGCCGGGTAGTTCTGCCCGATCAGGATGTCCACCATGTCAAGGCCCACGTACTGCATCATCGGCTCGCAGGTGTCGATCGAAATGATGCGCCCGCCCTTTTCCATGAATGCCTTCACTTCCGGCAGCGCGTCGGGATCGGCAAAGTACGGCCAGCCGCCGTCGAAGAACCAGCCCGCAAGGTCGGGATTGGCCGCCGTGTACTGGCTGACCACTTCGACCGACTTCTGCACGTCGTCCTCGCCCGTCTGGACCGGCATGACTTCGATGGCGCTGCCCGCGGCGGCCAGCGTCTCTTTGAAGCCGGTGATGCGCATCTCAAGGTTCGGCGCGCCCAGCACGCCCGTCAGGATGGCCACCTTGCCGCCGTCCGGCAGGTATTCCATCATGTATTCCGCCGACAGCTTGCCGATGGCGTAGTTGTCGGTGCCGCAGTAGAAGGCGCGCTTGGAAGCGGGCGAATCCGAGTCAAAGCAAGCCACCTTGATGCCCGCGTCAACCGCGCGGTCTATGACGTCCTTGAGCGCGTCGGCGTCGTTGCAACTGATCAGGATGCCGTTAACCTGGCGCTCGATCAGCGATTCGATCACATTGACCTGCTGGGCCGCGTCGGAGGTGGTCGATCCTTCCCATTGGATTTTGATGCCCAGCTCTTCGCCCTTCTTCTCGGCGGCGCTCTTCGAGTCAAGGAAAATCGCGTTGTCCAAGGACTTGGGAACCACGGCGATCACGATGTCTTCGGCGAACGCGCCGACACACATCGTCAGGAGCACCAATACAAGCAACAGGGGCAACAGCTTTTTCATGAAACAATCCCTCCGATTTTTTTATTATTAAGCCCGAGGGCTTAATTTAGAATTGGCTTACTTCCTTCGGGCGTGCTGCATTTTGTCAAAGGACACGGCGGCGATGATCACAACGCCCAACACCGCCTGTTGCCAGTAGGCCGATACGTTCATGAGCACCAGGCCGTTGCGCAAAACGCCCATGATCGCCGCGCCCAGGATCGGCCCGAACACGCGGCCCACGCCGCCGGTCACGCTCGCGCCGCCGATGATGACCGCCGCGATGGCGTCCATCTCATAACCGATGCCCGCGGTCGATTGCCCAACGCCCAGGCGCGCGGCGGTGGCAATGCCCGCGATGGCCGCCATGGCGCCGCACTGCGCGTACACCAGGCGCTTGGTGCGGTCCACCTTGACGCCCGAGATGCGCGCGGCTTCCTCGTTGCCGCCGATGGCGTAAATCCAGCGCCCCACAATGGTACGGCGCAGGAAGACGGAGTAAAGGACCGACAGCACCACCATCAGCACAATCGGCGTGGGGATTTCAAGGATCGAACCCAGGCCGATGAACTTGAAGCTGTCGGGCAGGCTCCCGATCGGATACCCGCCGGTGATGCCGTAGGAGAGCCCGCGCGCAATCGACATGGTGCCAAGCGTCGCGATGAAGGGCGGCAGGTTGAGCTTGGTGATGCACAGGCCGTTGACGTAGCCAAACGCTGCGCCCGACAAAATGCCAAGGATCACGCCAACCGCCACCGGCATGCCCCACTTCGTGATGGCCAGACACGAGATAATGCCCGAAAACGCGAACACCGAACCGACCGACAGGTCGATGCCGCCAGTGATGATGACCGACAGCATGCCGACGGCCATGATCGCGTAGAAGGAAAACTGGCGCACGACCGACATGATGTTGGTGGTCGAGAAGAACTTGCCCCCCACAGAAACGGTCAGAATCAGGCACATGCCGATCAAAATCAGCACGATGCCAAACAGGCTCGACTGGCGCATTTTCGCGAGGACCGACTTGCTGTTTTTCTCGGAATTCATCATTTTGCCGCCTCCTGCTTGGTGGATTTCGATTGAAGGATGAGCTGCATGATCTTTTGCTGAGACGCTTCACCGCGGAGAAATTCACCCACGACGCGTCCTTCGTGCATCACGACGATCCTGTCGCTCATGCCGAGCACTTCCGGAAGCTCCGATGACACCATCACCACGGCTACGCCCTGGCGCGTCAGCTCGCCCATCAGCGCATGGATCTCCTTCTTCGCGCCCACGTCGATGCCGCGCGTGGGTTCGTCCAGGATCAGCACCTTGGGCTTTGTCGCCAGCCACTTGGCAATGACCACCTTCTGCTGGTTGCCGCCTGAAAGGTTGGTGACTTTTTGTTCGATTGTGGGGGTTTTGACGTCCAGGCGCTTCACGTATTCCTGGGTGATTTCATTTTCGCGCCTCTGATTGACCAGATGGTTGACCAGCGTATTGCGCATGCTGGCAAGCGTGGTGTTTTCCCGGACCGTCATGCCCAGGATCAATCCCTGGAGCTTGCGGTCTTCCGGCACAAAACCCAGGCCCGCGTCAATGGCGTCGCTCGGCGTATGCCGCGCCAGCGTATGCCCCGCGACCGTCACCCTTCCCCCGTCCATGGCGTCCACGCCGAATACCGCGCGCATGGTCTCGCTCCGCCCCGCGCCGACCAGCCCCGCAAAGCCCACGATCTCGCCCGCGCGCGCCGAAAAGCTGACGTCACGCACCGCCGCGCCCGAAGACAAATGCTCGACCTTGAGCACTTCTTCGCCGATCGGGACATCGGCCTTGGGGAAGATGTCGGTCAGCGCGCGGCCGACCATCATCTCGATCAGTTGCCCCTCGCTCGTGGAAGCGGTCTCCACCGTGCCCACGCACGCGCCGTCGCGCAAAACCGTTATGCGGTCGCTGACCGCAAAAATTTCGCCCAGCTTGTGGGAGATGTACACCACCGCCACGCCTTCGCTCTTGAGCCTTCGGACCAGGTCCAGCAGGATGCCGGTTTCGCGGTCGGTCAAGGAACTCGTGGGTTCATCCATGACGATCAGGCGGGCATTGACGGACAGCGCTTTTGCGACCTCGACCATCTGCCGCTGGGCGATCGACAAATCCTGGCAAAGCGTGCGCACGTCGACGTCGAGCCCCACGCGCCTCACGTATTCCTCCGCTTCCGAAACGGTTTGGCCCATGTCAAGAAAGATGCCCCGTTTTTTCTTTTCCCGCCCCATGAACATGTTCTCGGCCACGGACAGGTTGGGCATCTGGTTGAGTTCCTGGTAGATGATCGAAATCCCAAGCCCGGTCGCGCGGGTGGTGGAATCAATTTCCACCTCGCGCCCGTCAAAAACGATCTTTCCGCTGTCTTTGCGTTCAACGCCCGACAAAATCTTCATCAGGGTGCTCTTGCCCGCGCCGTTTTCGCCAATCAGCGCGTGCACCTCGCCGGGCCGGATCGCAAGCGTGACGTCCTTGAGGGCCTTGACGCCGGGGAAGGATTTTTCAATGGATTGCATCAGCAACAGATCTTGCATCGCGCCTACTCCCATCGCGTTCTAATGCCTGTACCGTTAATAATTAACAGCCATCTCCTTAATTATAGTTGCAATTTTACAATTTGTCCAGCACCCAACCCAATTATTTCATCCGATATTTTCAAAAATATCATGCGCGCGGGAAATATCAAATCCCTGTAAACCACTCTGGCACGGTTTACGGGGACGGGCATGCGATGTATACTTGACTGTATGCATTCAGTCAGGAGGAACGAAAGGATAAAAAACCATGGTGACATTTGAGCAATTGAAGGACCTTGAAAAGGTGCGCACCTACATCACCCGCGCCGATGAATCGCTCGCGGCGCTGGGCTATACCGAGCACAGTTTCGCCCACGTCACGCGCGTGGCCGAGACCGCTTCTTATATCTTGGAAACGCTGGGCTATACGCAGCACGAAGTTGAGCTTGCCAAGATCGCGGGATACCTGCACGACATCGGAAATCTGGTCAACCGGGTTGACCACTCGCAGTCGGGCGCGGTGATGGCGTTTCGCCTGCTCGAAGAACTTCAAATGGACGCGGGCGATGTCGCGACCGTCGTCACCGCCATCGGCAACCACGACGAAGGCACCGGCATCGCGGTCAACGCGGTTTCCGCCGCGCTGATCCTGGCCGACAAGACCGACGTGCGGCGCACGCGCGTCCGGAACCAGGACGAGACCACCTTTGATATCCACGACCGGGTGAACTATTCGGTCAAAAAATCGCTGATCAAGATCAATGAGGAAAAGACGCTGATCAAGTTAAAACTGCTGGTCGATATGCGCTACGGCTCGGTGATGGACTACTTCGAAATTTTCCTTGGGCGCATGGTCATGTGCCGCAAGGCGGCTGAAAAACTGGGGCTTCAGTTCAAGCTCATCATCAATGAGCAGCAGGTTCTATAAACCGCTACCGCGTGATGCTGAAGACGCGGTCCACGTAGTATTGCGCGGCGCCGACGCTTGCGCACGTTTCGCCGGAACAGGTGTAGCGGATGTGCATGTCGCGCATGATGGGGCGGTAGCTCTTTCCCTCGGTAAAGGACGTGAGCTTTGCAAGAAACGCGTCGCCGAGCTTTTCGATTCCGCCGCCGAGCACGATCGACTTGATGCCGGTTATGCACACGGCCGCGTGGATTCCCGCGAACAGCTCGCCCGCGACAGCGTCGGTCACGTTCACAATCGCCTTTTCCCCAGCGGCGCAGCGCCGCGCGATTTCTTCAAGCGTGAGCCCGGTCACTGTTTCGCCGGCCTCCTCAAGCGCGCGCGTCGCGCGCTCGAGCACCGCGTCGATTGACACGTAGCGCTCCAGGCACCCGCGCGCGCCGCAATTGCACTTGAGCCCGTTTCGGTCTATGGTGATGTGGCCGATCTCGCCCGCGGTGCTGCCAAAGCCGGTGAACATCTCCCCCGCGACGATCATGCCCGCGCCGACGCCGTCGCACACAATGACATACATCAGGTCTTCGACCGCCGCGCCGTTCTTGTCCAGCCATTTTTTCTCGGCGTAGGCCGAGCACATAGCGCAGTTGGCAAAAAAGACATTGATGCCCACGCGCGCCTCAAACGCTTCCATCGATTGCCGGCTGAGAGAGGCGCGCATGGACGAGAGCGAAAACGCGTCGCGCTCGCGCAGGTAGATGCCGGGAAAGCTCACGCAGATGGCCGCTGTGCTCTCGCGGCGAAACTGCGGGGCGTTTGACGCCAATATTTGCTCAAACAAGCGCGCGTAGGCCTCGCCCGCCTCCGGGTCATCGTCCAGCGCGTCCTCTTCAAATCCGCCATACTGATCCGACGCGTGCGGCAGAAAGAAATTTTCCAGCTCTTCGTATTGCAGGTTGTATAGCGTATACATAACGCCCCAGCGGCTCAGCGAAAACACCGCGATCTGCTTTGAGGGCGCATTGACCGCGAGGCGAATCGGACGGCGGCCCGACAGGCCGGTCGGCGCGGTGCCTGTCTCCACCACAAGACCCGCGCCAATCAATTCGTCAACCAGCGCGGATACGGTGGTGGGGCTAAGCTGCGTAAGCCTGACCAATTCCGCGCGCGACATGCGCTCGGATGCATTGATCAGGTCAAACACGCGCTTGATGTTGTCTTCTTTGATGAGCTGCTGATTGGTCAGCCTGCCGATCCGGTTGCTATCGCCCAAGTAATTCATGGCTGGCGCACTCCTTTTCGACTATACGGCATGATTATACAATATTCGAACAAGAAAGAGAAGTCTTTTTTAAATTGTAATCGCAAATATTTTACATACGCATTGACATTTGCCCCCATTGATGCGATAATGAATACAGTAAATAAACTCACTGAAATAATAGCGTATGGGAGGAGCAATCGCATGGATATGGTGAGTACGCTCAAAGGGTCTTATTTCTCCGAAGTATTCCCCAGGGGCTGGAACATTGAGAAGATCAAGGCGTCAATCAGCAACGCTCCCGAGACCGTACATGAACGCCAGGGCTTTTGGAACGACGGTTTTAGCCTCATGTCCTCGAGCAACCTGGAAGAATTCGGCGCGCTGATGGGGCATGAGATCGCCTTTCAGATCAAGCTCGCGCGTGAGGAAGGCCGTCAGCTGATCCTGATCCTGCCGGTTGGCCCCATGGGTATGTACAAGTGGGCGGTATACTTCCTTAAGGCGTGGAATGTTGACTGCAAGCATGTGCACGGCTTCAACATGGACGAATGGAGCGACGAAAACGGCAACACGCTGCCCTCGAGCGATCCGTCCGCCTTTGAGAACGCCATGCTGAGCGCGTTCTATGCGCCGCTTGGCGATTTCACGATCCCCGCCGCCCAGCGCAACTTCGCCACCCGCGAAAACCTTCCGACCTACGCCGAGAAAATCGCGCGCCTCAAGGCGGGCGGCGCCAAGCAGGTCATGATCTACGGCATCGGGCGCATGTGCCACATCGCGTTCTGGGAGCCGCATTTTGCCGACGAGTACGCGAGCGTCGAAGACTGGAAAAAAGCAACGCACCGGATTGGCGCGCGGCTTCATCCCTTCACCATCGAGCAAAACGCGATCACCAGCTTCAGGAGCGCCTGGCCGCTCATCCCCTGCTACGCCAACACCATCGGCCCCGGCATTATACTGGGGACCGATTACGCGATCGGCGGCTGCGACGGAATTCTCTCGCGCGGCATGCAATGGCAAGGTATGAGCTTCTGGATGACGCTTCGGTACGGACCGGACAAGGCGGTTACGTCAAGCTTTATCCCCACCATGCCGGGCAAACTCTTCTACATGGAGGAACTGGCGGGCCCGCTGCGCGCGGACACAAATTGATTCATTTAACCAAAGCCGCCCTTGACAATCATTGTCCTTCGCGCATATAATCAGGTAAATCACAGGAAATGGAGACAATGGCATGAATGCGCATCCGCAGAAGTTTATGGGCTTTTGCATCCGCAGCTTTACCGGCTTCGGCTATTTTGCGTACTCGCCTTTCGGTCGCCATATAAATCCGTGATCAGTTCGATCATTTGATTGGCGGGCGCCCGAAAGGGGCCCGCCTTTTCTTGTGATTCGGGAGTGGGAAGGATAACGATATGATTATTGTACTCAAAAAAGGCGCGGATGCGGTCGGCATCGATCAATTGACCGACAAACTGACGCGGCAAGGCGTTCGTGTCAACCCGGTCGTCGGGACGGACCTTACGGTTTTGGGGCTCGTGGGCGATACCACGCACATCGACGCCGCCGCCATCGAAGCCAATCCGCTGGTCGAGCGGGTGATGCACGTAGGGGAACCCTTCAAGCTTGCCAACCGCGCCTTCCACCCGGACGATACGGTGCTGAACGCAGCGGGGCGCAAGATCGGCGGCAAAGAATTGACCGTCATCGCCGGGCCTTGCTCGGTTGAAAACGAGGAACAGATCGTCTCAATCGCGCGCTCGGTCAAAGCGTCGGGCGCCGCCTTCCTGCGCGGCGGCGCGTTCAAGCCCCGCACCTCCCCCTACGCCTTCCAGGGGCTCAAGCGCGAAGGGCTTAAGCTGCTTGCGCTCGCGAAGAAAGAGACCGGTCTGCCCATCGTAACCGAGATCATTTCCCCCGAAGACATCGACGCGTTCGAGCCTGTCGTGGACATCATTCAGGTTGGGGCGCGCAGCATGCAGAACTTCGACTTGCTCTCCCATCTGGGGCAGCTCGACAAACCCATCTTGCTCAAGCGCGGCCCATCCGCTACCATTGAGGAATGGCTGATGTCGGCGGAGTACATCATGGCGGGCGGCAACAAGAACGTGATCCTGTGCGAGCGGGGCATTCGCACCTTTGAGACCTATACGCGCAATACGCTCGACATCTCGGCGGTCGCGGCGGTAAAGCGTCTCAGCCATCTGCCGATCCTGATCGACCCGAGCCACGCCACCGGCAAATGGTGGATGGTGGAATCAATGGCCAAGGCCGCGGTAGCGGCGGGCGCGGACGGATTGATGATCGAGGTTCACAACGACCCGGCCCGCGCCTTCAGCGATGGCAAGCAGTCCATCGTGCCCGAGGTGTTTGCCTCTCTCATGAACGACATCCGCCCCATCGCGCAAGCGGTCGGGCGCAGCCTATAGTGCCTTGCGTCACCTAAGACGCGAGGTACTAGCCCTTCTCGCAAATTAAGCACAGCGAGATTTGCGGGTCGGACTCTATAGCCAGGGAGGATTTTTTCATGCAGCCGAAACTGCTTCACGTGAACCTGGGCGCGCGCTCCTACGACATCATGTTCGGTTCCGGCCTGATCAAGGACGCCGCGCGAAAGATCCTTTCCGCCGCGCCCGCGAGATCCGCGCTGGTCGTGACCGATGAAACCGTTGAGCAGCTCTACGCGCCCGCCCTCATGGCGTCCCTTGCGGAAGCGGGCTGCGCCGCATCCCTCGTCGCGGTCGCGCCCGGCGAAGGGAGCAAGTGCCTGCAAACGCTGGGCGCGGTCTACGAAGCGCTTTCCCAGGCGGGCATCACGCGAAGCGACCTCCTGATCGCGCTTGGCGGCGGCGTGGTGGGCGATCTGGGCGGTTTTGCGGCGGCGACATACCTGCGCGGCATCCGCTACGCGCAGGTGCCGACGACGCTTTTGTCGCAGGTGGACAGCGCGGTCGGCGGCAAAACCGCCATCGACCTGCCCTCGGGCAAGAACTTGGCCGGGGCGTTTCATCAGCCGTCGGTCGTCGTCATAGACCCGGACACCCTCGTGACGCTTCCCGACCGTGAGTTTTGCGGCGGCATGGCGGAAGTGATCAAGTACGCGCTGGCGTTTGACGAAAGCCTCCTGATCCCTGTGGGGGCGTCCCGCGCGCATGCCCAGGCGAACATGGCCGAAATCGTCTACCGGTGCCTGGACTTGAAACGCTGGGTGGTGGAAAAGGACGAGCGCGACACGGGCGAGCGCATGCTGCTCAATTTCGGCCATACGCTCGGCCACGCCATCGAATCCGCCCAGCGTTACGCGCTCTATTCCCACGGCGAAGCGGTGGCGGCGGGCATGCGCCTGATTACGCGCCTGAGCGAAGAAAGCGGCTTGACCGAGGCGGGCACGTCCGACAGAATTGAAAGCGTGCTCACCGCGTGGAACCTGCCCACAACCGCAGGCAAGGCGCTGCTGGGCGGCATGCGCGGCGCGTGGACCAAGGACAAAAAGCACCTGGATGGCGCGCTTCGCGCCGTAATACTCGATCGGATCGGTCGCGCGCGCATCGAACGCGTCCCCCCTGACTTTTTTGAGGAGGTGGCAAGGTGGCTACAGTGACAATCGAACCCGGGCATCTCAAGGGCGTGGTGGCCGCGCCGCCTTCCAAGAGCGTGCTGCACCGCGCGGTACTGCTGGCCGCTCTGTCTTCCTCGAAAAACACCATTTCGCCCGCGGCCTTGAGCGAGGACGTGCGCGCAACGCTTGACGCCGTGCGCGCGCTTGGCGCGCGCTACCAGATGAAGGACGGCACACTTGAGATCCTGGGCGGCACGCGTCCGCAACTGGATATTCACGAGTATGCGCCGCCGCTGATCGACTGCGCCGAGTCCGGCTCGACGCTGCGTTTTCTGTTGCCGGTCGCGCTGGTCTTTTGCGGCGGCGCGCAGTTTGTCGGGCGCGGACGGCTGAGCGAGCGGCCCATGGAGCCATATGAGAAGATCTGCAAGAGCCAGGGCGTCAAGTACGAGCGGCGGGAGGGACCGGTGCTCGACCTCAAGGTCGAAGGCACGCTCAAGAGCGGCGCGTACGAGTTGCCGGGCGACATCTCCTCCCAGTTCGTGAGCGGCCTCCTGATGGCCTTGCCGCTCGTCAAGGGCGACTCGACCATCCGCCTGACAGGAGAGGTGGAATCGCGCGGGTACATCGATTTGACGCTTGACGTCATGCGGGCTTTCGGCGTCAAGGTCCAGCGCCCGAATGAAAAGCTGTTTCGCGTGCCGGGAAGCCAGCGCTACCGCGCGCGCGACTTTACCGTGGAAGGCGACTATTCGCAGGCGGCGGTCTTCCTGTGCGCGGCGGCGCTCGGGCATGAAGTGACGGTCAAGGGACTCTCCCCCGTTTCCCTTCAAAGCGACCAGGCGGTGCTTGCGCACCTGATGCGCATGGGCGCAAACGTGTGGGAAAAGGACGGCCTGACCGGCGCGCGCGCGGAAAACCTGCACGGCACGGTCATCGACGGGCGCGACTGCCCCGACATCGTGCCGATGCTTGCGCTGACGGCGGCGCTTGGAGAAGGCGAGACCCGGATTGTGAACGCGGGCAGGCTGAGGCTTAAGGAGAGCGACCGCATCAAGGCCACGTGCGCGGCGCTAAACGCCCTGGGCGCGCGCGTTCAGGAGACGGATGACGGCATGGCCGTCACGGGCGTTAAGAAACTCAGGGGCGGCGTGACGCTTGATTGCGCGGGCGACCACCGCATCGCCATGCTGCTTTCGGTCGCGGCGCTTTTCGCGGACGAGCCGGTCACGCTCGCGGGCGTGGAATGCCTGAACAAATCATATCCCGACTTCCTCAAGGATTTCAAAGCGCTGGGAGGGATCGTTCATGTCCAGTAGTTTCGGCAATTGCCTGAAGCTCACCATCTTTGGCGAATCGCACGGCCCGGCGGTAGGCGTGACGGTGGAGGGGCTTCCCGCCGGACTTGAGATCGATTGGGACCTCGTGCGCCGCGAGATGGCGCGCCGCGCGCCGGGACAGGGGCAGCTCACCACGCCTCGCAAAGAAGCGGACGAATTTGAAATCCTCTCCGGGCTCTACCAAGGCCGCCTGACCGGCACGCCCGTAACCGCGATCATCCGAAACACGAACCAGCGTTCTTCCGATTATGGCCAAGCGGCGGGCCTTGCGCGCCCGGGCCATGCCGATTTCACCGGCCACGTCCGCTACAGGGGATATGAGGACCCGCGCGGCGGCGGGCATTTCTCGGGGCGGCTGACGGCGGGGCTGGTGTTCGCGGGCGCACTGACGCGCCAGTGGCTTCAAGGACACAAAGTTCAAATCGCCGCGCGCGTGGTGCGCGTAGGCGCCGTCACGGGCGATGGGTTCAGTGAAGCGATGGAAAAAGAAATCCTTGCCGCAAGGGCGGCCAACGACAGTGTGGGCGGCGTGATCGAATGCGCCGTCACCGGTCTTCCGGCAGGGCTCGGCGCGCCGTTCTTTGATTCGGCGGAATCGGTGATTGCGCACCTGCTCTTCTCGATCCCCGCCATCAAGGGCGTGGAATTCGGGGATGGGTTTGACCTGGCCG
The DNA here is from genome assembly GCA_031551775.1 of Eubacteriales bacterium. Taxonomy (GTDB): domain Bacteria; phylum Bacillota; class Clostridia; order Christensenellales; family Aristaeellaceae; genus Anaerozeibacter. The sequence continues at coordinate 15,277 of JAVBND010000041.1, forward strand.
CGCGCCGGGGCAGCGAGGTCAACGATTCAATGGCCATGAAGGACGGGCGCGTCGCCCACCTGAGCAACCACGCGGGCGGCGTCCTGGGCGGCATCACAAACGGCGAAGCGCTCGTTTTCCGCGCCGCGATCAAGCCCACGCCCTCCATCGCGCGCTTGCAGCAAACCGTGTCCCTTGAAACCGGCGAAGACGCGGCGCTTGAAATCTGCGGCCGCCACGATCCCTGCATTGTGCCGCGCGCGTTGCCGGTCATCGAAGCCGCAGCGGCGCTTGCCGTGGGCGAGCTGTGGAAGGAGAAAGAAACGTGGAGGGATTAGAGGGATACCGCGCCCGGATTGATGCGATCGACGCTAAGATCGTCCGGTTGCTCGAAGAGCGCATGGACGTGTGCATGGACGTCGCGCGCTTTAAGCGCGCGCGCGGCCTCGCGGTGCTGCAAAGCGAGCGCGAACGCACGGTGCTGGACAAGGCCGAAGCGCGGCTTAAAAACTCCGATTACGCGCCGGGTGTGCGCATGGTCTATGAAAGCATGATGGCCGCAAGCCGCGCGCTTCAGCACAAGCTGATTTTAGAGGCGCAAACCGGCGACAAACGCCCCGCATCGCATTTGCCAAGCGACCCGCGCGTAGCCTTCCCAGGCGCGCACGGCGCGTTCAGCGAGCAGGCGGCACTCGATTTCTTCGGTCCCGGCGCGCGAACGCAGGCGCTTGATACCTTCGAGGACGTATCGCGCGCGCTTGCCCGGGGCGATGTGGATGTCGCGGTGCTGCCGGTTGAAAACTCCACGGCGGGGAGCGTTGTGGAAAGCTACCGCCTGATCGAACAATATGCCTTAAGCATTGTGGGCGAAGTATATGTGAAGGTGGTTCACCACCTGCTTGGCCTTAAGGGGGCGGCGATCAAGGACGTCGGTGAAGTGCGCTCGCATCCCCAGGCCATCGCGCAGTGCCGCTCTCTTCTGGCCGCGCACCCCCAATGGCGCGTCGTGCCCAGTGAAAATACCGCGCTGGCCGCGCGCGCGGTCCGGGACCTGGGCGACCCTGCCGTTGCCGCCATCGCCAGCGCCCGCTCGGGCGAAGTGTACGGCCTGGCGCCCCTTATGGTAGGCATTCAGGACGAGGCCCGCAATGTGACGCGTTTTGCCATCCTCGCGCGCGAGCCGCTTGACGCGCCGGGTGCCGACAAAGCCAGCGTGGTGTTCACGCTTCACGACGAAGTGGGCGCCCTCGCGCGCGTGATCGCCGCGTTCGCGCTTGAGGGCGTAAACCTCAAGCGTTTGGAATCGCGGCCCGTACCCGGGTCCGCCTGGACCTACCGCTTCACCGCCGACCTTGAATGGACGAAGGGGCGCGGCGCGCTGGGCGCGGCGCTTGAAGCAGCGGGACGGGACGCGCGAACAATGGCGCTTGTCGGGCTATACAAAAAGGGTGAGGAGGGCGGCCAATGAAACTGGGCCTCTTGGGCAGGCGGCTCTCGCACAGCCTGTCGGTCCCGATTCACAGGATGTATTTTGAAAAAATTGGCGCGAAGGACAGCTATGAATTGCTGGAGCTTGAACCGGAGCGCGCGGCCGACCTGCGCCGCGTCATGGAAACCCAAGGCTTTGACGGGCTCAACGTGACCGTTCCCTACAAGCAAGCCGTGATGGACGGGCTTGACGGCTTGACGGAGGAAGCCAAGCGCATCGGCGCGGTAAACACCATCCTTCTGAAAAATGGCCGCATGACGGGCCACAACACCGACCTGTACGGTTTTAACGCGCTGCTCAAGGAAAGCGGCGTGGACGTAAAGGGCCGGACGGTGGCGCTGCTCGGCGCGACGGGCGGCGCGGCCAAGGCGGGCTTGCTCGGCTTGATTGAAGGCGGCGCTGGCAAGGTGCTGCTGGTCAGCCGCAATGCCGCAGACCTGAAATCAGAGGACGCGCGGCGCATATGGACCTCCTATGAAGCGCTTGAACATACGGATTTTGACATCATCGTCAACGCGACGCCGCTGGGCATGTACCCGCATATAGACGCTTCGCCGGTTGCGCGGGACGTGGCCGCGCGCGCCGGCGCGCTCATCGATATGATCTACAACCCGAGCGAGACGCGCGTCATGGCGTACGCGCGCGCGGCAGGGCGCAAGGCCGTAAACGGTATGACCATGCTGGTCGCGCAGGCCATCGCTGCGGAAGCGTTCTGGCGAAATGAAAGCGTGGACGAGGCAGCCATCCGCTCCATTGAAAAAGCCATGCGGGAGGCGGTTTGATGGGCAGCATCGCGCTGATCGGTCTGCCCGGCTCAGGCAAGACCACGCTCGGGCGCATGCTGGCCCAGGCGCTTCAAAAGCCGTTCTATGACCTGGACGAGGTGATCGAACGCGAGTCCGGCCGCAGCATCCCCGCGTTGTTTGAAATTGGCGAACCCTACTTTCGGAGCATCGAAAGCCAAGTAACCATCCGCTACGCCGGGCGGGACGCGGTGCTCTCCTGCGGCGGCGGCGTGGTGCTTTGCCCCAAGAACGTAAAGGCGCTGCGCGAAGGCGGCCTGGTGCTTTTCATCGACAGGCCGGTTGAACAAATCCTTTTGGACATCGACCCAAGCGGCCGGCCGCTGCTCGCCGGTGGGCGCGAACGCCTGCTGACGCTCAATGAAGAGCGCCGCCCCTTGTATGCGGCGGCGGCGCACGCCACCATTTTAAACAAAAACGGCCCGGGCGCCGCGCTTCACGCGCTGCTCGAGGCCGTCAACGGTTGAACCTTCGCTCCGTTTTCTCAAAAACCTACGATCACGCCGCCGTCATTGGCGTACATGGTGCTGATGCCGCTCGTGCGGCAGATGAGCACTTCTTTGAATCCGCAGTATTTTTCCACCGCTTCGCGGACCATCTGCGCCCGCGCGATACAATTGCAATGGGTGATGACAATGCTGCGCTCACCCGGCACGATGGAAAGGCACTTTTCCTTGATCATGTTCACCAGCGACAGCATTGCGCGTTCCATGGACAGCGCCTTGCCCTTGATGTCAATGCTGCCGTCAGCTTTTGTGCCCATCACCAGCTTGACGCGCAGCGCCGTGGTGAGCAGCGCCTGCAGGTGGCTGAGCCGCCCGCCTTTTTTGAGCACGCTCAAATCTTCGAGCACGAACAGCGTCGTCATCGACCTGATGAAGTCTTCTACCTTCTCGACCACCTCGGAAAAGGGCAGCCGCTGCGCGAGTTCGCGAATCTTGAGGCATACGGCCACCTCCCCCGCCGCGGCGGAAAGGGTGTTGAACACGTGAACATTGCGGTCCGGTTCTTTCGCCCGCATCATCTCGGCGGCAACCATCGCGCTTTGGCATGAGCCGCTCACCTTGTCGCTCATGACGACCATGTAGACGTCCTCTTCGCCTTTGCCGCAGGCTTCCATGTATTCGCCCGGCGACGGGCAGGCGGAAGTCGGGGCTTTGCTCTCCCGCTTCATCTGCGAAAGGAGCGCGTCCGTGTCGAGGTTTTCATCGTCGCGATAGGTGTCTTTGCCCAAGTAGATGGTCAGCGCGACGCGCTTGACCCAACGAAGCCCCTCATGCGTGTCGGGGTAATCCGTGCAACTGTCAGCCACAATGCGGTATCCCATAATCGTTACCTTTCTTTTCCCATGTAAAAAAGAGCGAGTGTCCCAGGGCCTGAATGCGCGCCGATGACCGGCCCCACGTAGTTGATGTGAATCTCCTTGGGGTTCATGCTCTCCCGAACCAGGTCAGCCAGGAGGCGGGCATCCTCAAGGCAATCGCCGTGGCTGATGAACACGACCTGCTCGCCCGGATCGGTTGCGCTTGCCTCCATCTTTTCCTTCAGGCAGCGGATTGAGGCCTTGCGCCCGCGCACCGCTTCCATCTTGACCAGGCGCCCTTCGTCATCCACGTGCAAGACCGGCTTGATGCTCAGCATCGTGCCCACGATCTCGGTCGCGGCGGAAATGCGCCCGCCGCGCTTTAGAAAGTGCAGATCGTCCACAGTGAACCAGTGGCACAGGTTGAACTTAAGCTTTTCGGCGTAATCGCGCACTTCGTCGATCGAAGCGCCCTCCCGCTTTTTCATAACGGCATGGTAAACCAAAAGCCCCTGCCCCATCGACGCGCACAGCGTATCGACCGCGTAAACCTTGCGCTCGGGGTAGCGCTCGGCAAGCGAGCGCGCCGCAACCTGCGCGTTCTGGCACGTCGCGCTCAGTCCCGTGGAAAAACCCAGGTACAAGACGTCCTGGCCCGCGTCCAGCATCGGCGTAAACAGTTCCTCGAAGGTTTCGGTGTTGACCGCGCTGGTCTTAACCATCTCGCCCGCGCGCAGACGTGCGTATACCTCCTTAAACGAAATTTCACGCCCGTCCAGGTGGTTGGCGTACGTCTTGTCGCCCATCAAAAACGAAAGCGGCAATACCTCGACGCCCAGATCGAGCGCCATTTCGTTTGACAGGTCGCAGGAAGAGTCGGTGATGATCGAATAGCCGCTCATGGAATATCACTTCCTATTATATGAAAGATAGACAATTCCCGACGAATTGTGCAATATTATGGTAGCATATTCCCCGCGATCTGTCAATTGACGCGCTTTGCCGCCGCGGCCTTGAGCTTTTCCACATGGTCCAGCTTCTCCCACGGGAGATCGAGGTCGGTGCGGCCAAAATGGCCGTAAGAAGCGACTTGCTGATAGATCGGGCGGCGCAGGTTCAGCCGGTCGATGATCGCGGCGGGCCTGAGGTCAAACACCTCGCCCACCAACTGCGCCAGCACCTCGTCGTTCGCTTTTCCGGTGCCGTAGCTATCGACCGTCAGCGAAACAGGCTTTGCTACGCCGATGGCATAGGCCACGCCCACTTCGCACTTCGCGGCCAAGCCTGCCGCGACCAGGTTCTTCGCCACATGACGCATCGCGTAGGCCGCCGAGCGGTCAACCTTGGTCGGGTCCTTGCCCGAGAACGCACCGCCGCCGTGGTGCGCGTAGCCGCCGTATGTGTCCACGATGATCTTGCGCCCGGTCAGCCCCGAGTCGCCCTGCGGTCCGCCCACCACGAACCGGCCCGTGGGGTTGATCAGGTAGCGCGTGGCGCTTGTGAGCCACTTGGGATCGATGGCGCGCTTTACGACCTTCTCGATGATGTCGCGCTCAATCGTCTGATGATCGACATCCGGCGCGTGCTGCGTTGAGACCACCACCGTGTCCACGCGCACCGGCTTTCCGTCCTCGTATTCAACCGTAATTTGAGATTTGCCGTCGGGGCGCAGGTAGGGAATCTCCCCCGCCTTGCGCGCCTGGGACAAGCGGCGCGTCACCGCGTGCGCCAGCTCTATCGCGAGGGGCATAAAGGCGTCGGTTTCATCGCACGCGTAGCCAAACATCATGCCCTGGTCGCCCGCGCCGGTGTCGTACAGGTTTTCGCCCCGGCCTTCAAGCGCGTTGTCAACGCCCATGGCGATATCGCCCGACTGCTCGTCCACCGACACCATCACGGCGCAGGAGTTGCCGTCAAAGCCGTACTTTGCGCGGTCATAGCCGATGTCGATCACCTTTTGGCGCGCGATCTTGTCAATCGACACATAGGAATTGGTCGTGATCTCCCCCATAACCAGAATCAGGCCCGTCGTGGTCGCGCATTCGCACGCCACGCGCGCGTTCGGATCCACCGCAAGGATCGCGTCGAGCACGGCATCTGAAATCTGATCGCAAACCTTGTCCGGGTGGCCTTCGGTCACCGATTCGGAAGTAAACAATGTACGCATTTCTCATCCTCCTGATTTCGCAAACAAAAAAACAACGGCCTCGAAGACGAGCCCGCATGCATAAACAAGCGCCTCATCTTCCAGCGCGCAAGCGCGCTGCGGGAATTGGCACCGCGTCGCGGGGTAAACCGCGTCGGTTGCCGGGTTTCATCGGGCCCGTCCCTCAACCACTCTGGATAAGGCATATCCAGCGGTGATTATATCAAAAAAGCGCAGAGCCGTCAAGCCCCGCGCGCGTAAAAAACAAAACCGGCCTGTACGGCATGGCTTGAAATCTCCGCTTTGCGGATATTTCAAGCCGGAAGGTACGAAGTGCAACGCCGCCGGGACGATAAAAATTGGAGAGGCTGCGCCCCTCGGATACCGCCCATCAACAAACCCCGTTCGCAACGCCTTCGCGGGCGTGCACCGCGGGGGTGAATGGGATTATGACAAAGGGGAGGCTTTATCGCCTCCCCGGCTCAAAATCCCTACCAATAAAACGGGAATTCCGTAAACTTCCACGTGCCGCCGATGAGCTTGCGCACATAGGTGAACTGCTCCTCGGTATCGTCCTCTTCACCCCAATAATGTACGGTGACGGTGTAGACGATTTCGTCCGCCGTTTCCTCGGTGACCTCAAACTCGGTCTCGGCCACGTTTTCATCGATATTGCGCCCATCGGTCGTGGTGTAGAGATAACCGTTCTCCTCGGTGTATACGTTCATCGCGAACAACTCTTCAACCAGTTCATCGCTGAAATAGGTGGAGACAAAATCGCGCAGCGCGGTCATGGTGTTGAAGCGCTCATCCAGCACCTGGAAGCGCGTACCGGTTGAATCGGGCTTGTCCGGATCCACGTCGAGCGGCTGTAACACGAACCAGCTGTAAACCTCCATGGCGCTGAGCAACGTGTCCTCAACCAGGTCCTCTTCGTCCATCGTTTCATATCCGTCGCCGGAAATGTCGTCAAAGATGCTTGGGTCGTATTCCTCGTCCTGTCCCCAATTGTCAAAGTCCTCGTCTTCGGCAAACAACCATTCATCCACATCTTCGGTCTGCGCGCCGACATCAGGCGTCGCGTCCGGCGCGCTGGTTGCCCATGCGTGGGTTGCCAAGCTCAGCAAAAGCATCAGCGCCAGCGCGACCGCAAATCGTTTTTTCATGAATTGAATCCTCCTACACATCGAGTTCAAGATCATATGGGTGTATTATACGAAAATTCCGGCGGATTGGCAAGTCCTTTTGTCGAAACGATCCCTTTTAGACATATGCGCGGATAGCATTGCGCCGTTTCAGGAATAATGACCGTGAAAGAAAAACGCATTTGAATCAAGGGGATTGTGATCAAGATGAGACGACAGCAGCCCGGCGGATATGCCGACTTTGCGCCCGATGCAAAGGGGCGGGCGAATTACAGCGGCTATGACCTTACCGGCCGCCTGGAGGACAATGTCTCACTGATGAAGGCCATTTTCGAAGGCGACGACACGGTGATTTACCGCAACGCGGAAAACAAGAACGCGCGCCTCAAGTGCGTCGCGGTCTACATCGAGGGCATGGTTGACACAAAGCTCATGAGCCTGAACCTGATAAAGCCGCTTATGGAGGAAGACGTGAACGCGCGCCTCGCCAATATGGCGGACATAGAGGCGCGCCTCGTCACCTGCAATGAAGTGAGGCGCGTAGCGCAAATCGAAGACATGGTCAAGGCGGTTATGGCCGGAAGCGCGGTGCTGTTTGTGGACGGTGAAAAAGAAGCGCTGACGGTCGGCGTCAAAGGGTTTGCCACCCGCGCGATTGATGAGCCCGACAGCGAGAAGGCCCTGGTTGGCCCGCGCGAAGGCTTCACCGAAGCGCTCGTGACCAACCTGAGCATGGTCAGGCGCAAACTTCAAACCCCTGACCTCAAATTCAGCATCTCATCCATCGGTACGCGCAGCCCCGCGCGCGTCTGCATCGGGTACTTGGATTCGCTGGTTGACAAGCGGGTGCTTGAAGACATTTTAGAGCGGCTTGGCAAAATCGAGATCGACGCGGCACTCGGCGCAAACTACATTGCCGAGCACATCCGCGATCATCGCTTCTCGCCCTTTGAAACCATCGGCACAACCGAAAAGCCGGATACGGTGGCCGCATGCCTTTTGGAAGGGCGCGTGGCGATCTTCCTCGACGGAAGCCCGACGACATTGACCGCGCCATACTTGTTCATTGAGAATTTTCAGTCGTCCGACGACTACTACCTCAATTTCTTCTTCGCCAATATGGGGCGGTTTCTGCGCATCCTGGGCTTCATCCTGTCCGTCAGCGTGCCAGCGGTTTACATCGCCCTCGTCAACTTTCATCAAGAGGTCATCCCATCGCCGCTCATGCTCACCATCGCAACCACGACGGCGGGCGTGCCCTTCCCTACGGTATTTGAATGCTTCAGCCTGCTGATCGTATTTGAGATCCTGCGCGAGACCGGAATCCGCTCTTCCAACAAGATCGGACAGGCGCTCTCAATCGTCGGCGGCCTCGTGATCGGACAGGCTGCGGTAGAGGCCAAAATCGTCAGCGCGCCCATGGTCATCGTGGTGGCCATGACCGGCATCACAGGCCTGATCATGCCAAAACTCCAAGGCGCCATCCTTGTGATGCGCTTTGGCGCCCTCACCATGGCCTCCATTTCGGGGCTGCTGGGGTTTTACTTCGTTTGGGTTATGGCGCTGATCCACCTCTTGTCTCTTCATTCCTTCGGCTATCCATATGTTCGCGACTTTTTTCGCGACGACAGGTTCCTGTCGAAGGATTCATTCATACGCGCGCCCATCTTCAGCATGAAAATGCGGCCGGGGTTTTCCCGGGACCGGGTCCGGAGGTGAAACGGCATGCGGCGTAAAACCGGGTTCAAACGCTTGTCGGCGCTTTTGTCTCTTGCGCTTTGCGTCATTTCGCTCTGCGGCTGCGACTCTCTTGAGATCGACTCGCTGGTTTCGGTGCTGGGCATTGCGATTGATTACCAGAAGGATACCGGCGAATTCATCCTGACCGCAGAAACCGCCAAAATCCTGTCAGAAAACAGTCAGCCCCTGGAAACGGTCGTATTGTCGGGCAAGGGCAAAACCTTGGTGAATGCGCTCGAAGACATGAGCCAGAAGGCATCCGGGCGGCTGTACTACCAGCACGCGGAAATTTTGGTCTTTGGCGAAGACACGGCGCGCGACGGCGTGGGAGAGATCATCGACACCATCATGCGCGCCGCGCACGCACAGCGCGTGATCAAAGTTCTGGTGGTCAAGAATGGGACGGGCGCGGATTTTTTCAAGGTCAAGCCAAGGACCAAACCCTTTCTCTCAAAGGAGCTCTCCGAATCCATTTCGATTCAGGCCAGCCGGTTTGGCCTGACCGATGAAGGAAAGATGCACCATCTCTACAACAACATCCCGGCGGGGCTGGCGGACATGGTTTCATCGGCCATGATCACGGGCGAGGGCGAAAACACCGGCGTGAAGCTCGACGGCCCTGCCATTATGAACAACGGCAGGTTGTCAGGCTATCTTTCGCTGAGCGAAGCCAAACTCTGCCTGTTGGCAATGGGAAAGCTGCACACGGGGTTTTTGGCGTTTCAAAGCACCGCGCTGGGCGTACCCCTCTCCTTTGGCACCATTGCCGCCAGCACAGACTGCCGCCCGACAATGGAGGATGGGCGCCTCACGATGAAAATTTCCATCAGCATAACCGGAACCATCCCGGAAATCATGGACCAAACGCCCACCCTCGACCGGATCAAGGAAACCGATGTTGTGCATGACATCGAACGCCAGTTGGCAAACCAGGTCGAAACGACCGTACGCAAGGTGATCGATGAATGGGGCGCGGACTTGTTTTTCTTCAAACCGCAAATCCAAAACCGATATCGGAGCGAATGGGTGGGCGGTTGGGCACAGGATTGGCCGAATGTGTACAAGGCCACGGTCGTCAAGTGCGTACCCAGCGTCATCGTCACGAGCAACGGGGTCACGCAATAATAAGGGGGGCGGGCATATCTTACCGTTTTTGTTTGCTGCGCTGTTCATCGGGTGCGGCAGCGCCATCGACCTGAGACGGCTTAAACAGCAAGGGCGCAAAAAAGAGATCGGCCTGTACAGTTTGCTGACCCTCTCCGCGCTGACCTTGCTGGGTCTTAATGAATTCTGGAAGAATATGCCCAGCTTGTACGAGTTGGTGCATGGCATGTTGAACCATTGAAGGTGAAGGGCGAACAACGTGAGTGAGCAAAAACAAAAATTTTCCGGCCTATATGTGTTCGGAGTGGTCATCATCTTTATTCAATGCGTCGTCTATACCAATTACTCAAGTCAGGCCAAGCAAGACGACTGGCTTGTGACGCTCGCTTCCGCGATCCTTGGCATTCCGCTCGTCTTCATGTATCTTCGGATATATAAGCTCAACCCGGAGAAGAACCTCTTTGAGATTTTTGACGCGCTCCTGGGCAATGCGGGCGGCAAAATAGCAACCTTTGTTTTCGCGCTTTATGCGACTTGCCTATGCGCACTTTCCATTCGCAATTTTACCGACTACGTACAGATCATGGTGCTCCCAAACACGCCGATCCTGTACGTCACCGTTTTTTACGCAATCATGTGCCTTTACTTTCAGCGAAAGGGCATGGTCACACTGGGCCGCTACAGCCTCTACATCCTCCCCTATGCCATTTTCATCGCCCTGATCACGCTGCTGGCTTCCAGCGACGTCATGAATATAAAGCGCTTGTTGCCCGTTGCCGGGCAACCGTTTGGCACCATGTGGGAGAGCGTCTCGGTGATGAGCCTGTTCGCGTTCGGTCAAGTGTTTGTGCTGCTCGGCCTCCTGCCCACGCGCGCAGGCAAGAGCAACCAGGGCAAAGCGGTCTGGCTCGCCTATGGTTTCGCCACGCTTTACGCCGTGGTCACGCTGATGCGCGCCATTGCGATTCTGGGCGCAGAAGCGTACGGCGGGTTCTTCTATCCGATCTACGCCTCGTATTCGGTCCTGCGCATCGGCGATTTTGGCACGCACTTGGAACCGCTCATTTCCGGTTGCATTGTGGCGATGATCCTGGTCAGGACTACGGTATATGCGAGTTTTCTGAACATGGGCGTCGCGCGGCTTGCGGGGACGCGCGATGACATGGTGTTCTCCCTCCCGGTCATGGCAATCTGCGCCGCCGTATCGCTCGTCCTATACCATCACGCGGGGGACAAGGGGCCCCTTGACCTCCTGTTCCGCTTTTTCTCGGCGTTCGCACTGATCGTTGTTCCCTTCGTTCTGTGGCTGATTTCGCAGGCGCGCCAGAAGAAAAAAGCGGCCCCGGACGCCAAATAAAACGCTGTGTTTTCTTTGCGCCCAAATTTGTTTATGGTATAATATTGCCATAACAGCAAAGGGAGGCGTCCGGATGCCTGCGCGCGATAGGGTGATCTATCACTTGGACATGAACGCCTACTTCGCGAGCGTCGAAGAGGTTTTGTATCCTGAGCTCAAACGCGTACCCATGGCGGTCGCCGGAGACCCCGAAAGCCGGCGCGGCATCATCCTGGCCAAGAATGAGCTGGCCAAGGGGTACGGCGTCAAGACCGCCGAGACCATCTATCAGGCGCGACGCAAGTGCCCGAATCTGGTGCTGCGCCCGGCGCGGCACGGACTGTACGAGGAATATTGCGAGAAGGCCAACCGCATTTACGCCGAGTACACCGACCTGCTCGAACGCGCGAGCATCGACGAGAGCTTCCTCGACGTGACGGGGACGCTTCCGATGTTCGGCGGCGACCCGGAGAAGCTGGCCCACGAAATCCGCATGCGCATTGAGCGCGAACTGCGCCTGACCATTTCGGTGGGCGTCTCCTTCAACAAGTTCTTTGCCAAAACCGCTTCCGACATGAAGAAACCCAACGCGGTCACGGTGATCACGCGGGAAAACTACCGCGAGAAGATATGGCCTCTGCCCATAGGCGATATGCACATGGTGGGCAGGTCCACCGCGGCGGTCCTTACGGCGATGAACATCCTGACCATTGGGGACCTGGCCGTCATGGACGAAAAAACGCTTAGAGACAGGCTGGGCAAGCACGGCATCTGTCTGCGCGCGAACGCCAACGGCCTGGACGCGTCGCCGGTTTTCCCGATCGACCGGATCGAGGATGTCAAATCGGTCGGCAACGGCATCACGTTCAAGCGCGACCTGATATCGCGCGAGGACATCTTAACGGCAATCGGCGCGCTGTCTGGCTCCGTCGCCGCGCGCCTTCGGCATCAGGGCCTGAAATGCCGTGCGGTGCAGGTGACGATCAAGGATCCGAGTTTCAAGGTCATTACGCGGCAAAAGGCGCTGCCCGCGCCAAGTCATTTGTCAAGCGACCTTGAATCATGCGCGATGGAACTGATCGACGCGAACTGGCCCAAGGACAAACCGATCCGCCTGCTCACGGTGACCGCGCTCAAGTTGGTGGAAAAAGAGCGGGCCGTTGAGCAATTGTCGCTGTTCGACTCTCCCGAAGTGCAACTTGGCCGCGAGAAGCGCGAAAACCTGGAGCGCGTCATGGACAAGATCCGTCAAAAGTACGGCCCGGACAGCATTCTAAGCGCAAGCGTCGTCAAGAACGACCTGGGCATACACGGACGTTACAGTGACCAAGAGGACTAAACCCAATCGGCAAAGCGCCGACAAAACCCTTCAAACCACGCCGTCATTCGGAAAATCCGACAAGCCCGAACGCGCCCGGCCCGCAATGGGTTGAGACGACACATCCGGTGTGAACCCAGCTTATTTCTTTGAAGCCCTCGTCTCTGGCGCACGCCTCGACGGCCAAGCGGTATTCTTCTTCTACCGGCGCGGACTTGAGCATGATCAACCAATCGCGTCTCAGTTTTTCGCTCTGGCCGTATTCGCGGATCAGCTTGCTCGACACCCGCGTCATATTGCCGATATACTTGCGCGTTGACATGAGCTTTCCGCCCACGATCTCAATTAACGGATGAAGGCGAAGCACCTGCGCGCCCAGGTACTGGGCGTTTGACACGCGCCCGCCCGCGCGAAGGTAGGACAGATCGCCCGGCAGGAAGCACATACGCACCTTGTCCATCAGGCGCTTCACTTCTTCCATGACTTCGCCTAGCGTCGCCTCCGGATGCGAGGACATCCACTCAGCCGTCTTGACCGCCACCGCGCCCTGCCCGGCCGAGACTTGCTTCGTGTCAATTGACGTCACGTAATCCCGCCCTTGCGCCGCGATGACGGCGCTTTGGTAAGAAACGGTGGTCACCGCGGAATACGCCAAATGCAGAATATGGGCATCCGGGCGCCGAGAATGAATCTCGTCAAACGCGGCGGTAAAATCCTCCGGCGAACTGCCGCTGGTCTTGGGCAACGCGCGTGTGCTGGCGTAATAGTCGTAGATTTTTTGAACCGGAAAAGTTCCGTCGGGCAGCGTATCCGAACCAAACGAGACGTGCATGGGGACGATTTCTATGCCCAGGCGCCGCGCGGTTTCAGGTGTTATGTCCGCGCCCGATTCCGCGACCAGGATAATTTCTTGCATGATAGAACCTTCTTTCCCTCCTAGTATGTCTGAACACGCGCTCGCGCACCCGCCGCGCATCCGGGTGGTAAAACTTGCTGCCCATTGCATTATTTTACCAGGTTGTGCGCCCATTGTCAGCTAAATTCATCGAATTTCACCGATTTGCCCTTGGCTGTACACAAAGGGCGCGCCGCGACGCCTGCGGCTTGGGCGGTTTGGTTTTCCTTTTCAGCCGGCGCGATGGAAATTTGAAAGAAAATCACCGAAAATCGAAAAACGCATCCAGTAACAAATGTGATATAATGCCAGAGGAAGGACCTTTTTGCGTTCGCACTTTATTGAATTTTTTCAATTTTCTTAACATTTTCTATAAAAGGGGGCGGGAAGATTGGGCGAGCCACTGTTGCGCATGGACAAGATCAGCAAGCGCTTTGGCCCGGTTCAGGCGCTCAGCGGCGTCTCGATTGACCTTCACGCCGGGGAAGTGCTGGCGCTGATGGGCGAGAACGGGGCGGGCAAGTCCACGCTCATGAACGTGCTCTCCGGCGCGCTGCACCATTACGACGGGCAAATTTATGTTCTGGGGGAGCACAAAATATTTCAAAGCCCGCACGCCGCGCGCGAGGCGGGCATCGCCAAGATTCATCAGGAACTGCAAATGGTCAAGGAACTGAGCGTAGCCGAGAACATGTTCATCGGGCGCGAAGTGGTAAAGCGCGGCTTCGTTCAGAAAAAGGTCATGGAGCAAAAGGCGCGTGAGTACCTGGGCATGCTGGACCTGGCCATTGACCCAGCGGTGAGCGTCAAGACGCTGCGCGTGGGTGAGCAGCAAATGGTCGAAATCGCGAAGGCGCTTTCGCTGAACGCGCGCATCCTCATCATGGACGAACCCACCTCCGCCATCTCCGAGCAGGAATCCGATAAGCTGTTCACCGTCATCCGCCGCCTCGCCAAGGAAGGCGTGGGCATCATCTACATCACCCACCGCATGGAAGAGGTCTTCGCCATTGCCGACCGGCTCACAGTTTTGCGCGACGGCCAGTACATCTCAACCGTTTGCGCCAAGGAGACCACGCGCGAAGAGGTCATCGCCATGATGGTCGGACGGAAAATCAAGGACATGTACCCCAAGGTTTCCGTGCCCATTGGGGATGAGGTGCTGAGGGTTAATAACCTATGCCTCAAGAGCGACGGGAGTTTCCGGCGCACGCTCAAGAACATCTCCTTCACGCTGAACCGGGGCGAAGTGCTGGGCATCGCGGGACTCCTGGGTTCCGGACGCAGCGAGCTTTTTGAATCGCTGTTTGGCATGCACCCAAGGGATGTCTCCGGCGAAATCTTCATCGACCGTAAGCGCGTCACCATCAAGGGACCGCTGGACGCCATCGCGCAGGGCATCTCCTTCGCGACCGAAGACCGCAAGGGCAAGGGCCTGGTGCTGCCGCGCTCAATCGGGGAGAACATGTCGCTGCCGCGCCTGAGGCAGTTCTCGCGCTTGGGCTTCATGAACCGCGCGCTTGAGCGCGAAAAATGGGACGAGCAGATGACGAGCATGCGCATCAAGGCGCCCTCCTACAACGCGCTTTGCGAAACGCTGTCCGGCGGCAACCAGCAAAAGGTGGTGCTGGGCAGGTGGCTGATCACAAGCCCCAAGGTGCTGCTGCTCGATGAGCCGACGCGCGGCATCGACGTGGGCGCAAAGGCGGAAATCTACCAGCTGATCAATAATCTGGCAAGCCTTGGCATGGGGATCATCGTGATCTCGTCCGAGCTTCCTGAGATTATCGGGATCTCGGATCGGATCCTGACATTCTGCGAAGGCCGGGTGACCGGTGAATTCTCAAGGGAAAGCGCCACGCAAGAGAAGCTGCTGGACGCCGCAACGATGAGGGAGGAAAGCGCCGTATGAGCATGAACCAACCGCCGGTCAATCCGTCGCTTCGCGAGAAGCCGCCGCTTGACCTCAAAAAACTGATCAAACAATTTCAAAGCTATATCGCGCTGATCGCCATCTTCATCATTGCCTCGATCATCTGCGTCAACGTAAAGGGGCGCAACACGTTCCTCGACATCAACAACTTCATGAACGTACTGCGCGCGGTTTCCGAAAACGGCATCATCGCAATCGGCATGACGATGATCATCCTGCTGGGCGACATAGACCTGTCGGTCGGCTCGGTGGTCGGCCTCGTCTCAACCGGCAGCGCCGCGCTCATGGTCAACAACGGCTTCGCCTTTATCCCAACCGTCATCGCGTCTCTCGCGATCGGCGCGGTGTACGGACTGTTCAACGGTCTCGTCGTCACGCGTATGAAGATTCAAGCGTTCATCGTGACGCTTGCCAGCATGAACATCGCGCGCGGCCTCGCCCGCACATGGGCCAATGGCATCGGCATTCCACTGTCCTACGGCTACGGCGAAGGGCTGGCCGCGCCCGCGTTTGAATTCCTGCAAGCGCGCATTGCCGGCGTGGTGCCGGTTCCGGCGGTCATATTCATCGCCCTGATCATCATTTTCACCATCGTCATGGGCAAGACCCGCTTTGGGCGCCAGCTTTACGCCATCGGCGGAAACGCCCAGGCCGCGCACCTCTCCGGTATCAACGTCTCGCGCGTCAAGACCATCGCCTTTATGCTGTGCGGCATGCTCTCGGCGCTCGCCGGCATGATCCACGCCGCGCAGTCCAGCCAGGGCGGACCCAACGACGGCATGGGCTACGAGCTCAACGCGGTCGCGGCGGTCGCCATCGGCGGGACCTCCATGGCGGGCGGGCGCGGGCGCATCAGCGGCACGCTGGTCGGCGCCTTGATCATGGGCATGCTCGACAACATGCTGGGCCTCAAGGGCGTAAACTCAAACCTGCAACTCGTGGTCAAGGGCTTGCTCATCATCGTCGCGGTGTTCGCGCAGGCCGAGCGAAAGAAGGACTGACCCTTTTCTTACTGATGATAAGCCGCGGGGCTTTCATAATCGCGAATCAAATATGGGGAGGAAGAAATCATGAAGAAGGTTCTGGGCATTTTATTGGTACTCGTCATGGTGCTCGGCATGGGCACCGCCGCGTTGGCCGAAGAGCAGAAGTTCGTCATCGGCATGGCGCAGTGCAACCTGGGCGAGCCGTGGCGCGTGGCCATGAACGACCAGATCGCGGCGGCAGCCAAGGACTACCCGATGTTTGAGATCATCTACTCCGACGCCGCGCAGGACAACTCCAAGCAGATCGCCGACATTGAGAACTTCATCCAGATGGGCGTGGACCTCATCATCACCTCTCCCAACGAGGCGCGCCCGCTGACCAACGTGGTTAAGAAGGCTTACGAGTCCGGCATTCCCGTAATCCTGCTCGACCGCAAGATCGAAGGGGACACCTACACCCAGTTCATCGGCGCGGACAACGTGCTGATCGGCCGCGAATGCGGCAAGTACGTGGCCGAGGTCCTGCTGCCCGACGGCGGCAAGATCTGCGAGATCAAGGGCCTTGAGGGCACCTCCGGCGGCATCGACCGCGACAACGGCTTCCGCGAGGGCATTGCCGGCAATCCCAAGCTTGAAATCATCGCCGCCAACAACGCCGACTGGCTGCGCGAGAAGGCGATCACCGTGGCCGAAGAAATGCTGCAAGTCAACGACGAAATCGACCTGTTCTTCGCGCTCAACGATCCCATGGCCGAAGGCGCGTACATCGCCGCCAAGAACGCCGGCCGCGAAGGCGACATCCTGTTCGTGGGCGTCGATGGCCTGCCGACCCCCGACGGCGGCATCAAGTCGGTCATGGACGGTCGCCTCAGCCTGTCGATGGTCTACCCGACCGGCGGCAAGGAAGCCATCGAGAACGCGTACAAGCTGCTCGTGGAGGGCCAGGAACTCGAGAAGGAAGTCACCCTGGGCACCGAGATCATCACGCCGGACAACGCCGCCGAAATCTACGCGCGCATGGGCGGCAAATAATCATCAATTACCTTGCGGGATTTTCAGGAATCCGGGCGGATAGAGATTTTTCGGGGGAGGCGATAAAGCCTCCCCTTTGTCAAAATCCGATTCACCCAAGCAGGGCCATGTCGCGGGAGTTCCCCGGCCAATCAGGGGACTGACCCCTGATTGGTCGGGGAACTGAGCGCCGAGGTGGTCGGCCGATGGCGTTGACCTTGCGCATCCGGGGCATGGATGGTATCATATTCGGGGGAAGGGGGGATTCGGGTGGAGGAGCGCAAGGGGCGTATGCTCGGCAAGAGCCTTCGGGTGCAGCTGCTCGTGTACATGGTGCTGCTCATCTCGATCCCGCTTCTGGTCATGACCGTATTCGGCAACTATTTCTACGCCCAGGCGATGGACGAACAGGCGACCTCCTACACAAGCCAGATGCTTTCGCAAGTTCAGATCAACATCGACAGCAATGTTTACGCCGTAGACCAGATCATCTCCTACTTGGCGGGGGACGAGGCGGTGCTCGACTTTTTGCGCCTGATGGACTCCTACGCTTCGGGGCGCGTTGACATCGAGACCGAAGCGCGGCTCAAAATGGTGCCTTATGTCGAAGCCAACCGGGACTTACTATCGGGTATCCTGATCGCCAACCGGCACGACATGTACATCTCAAACGAGATGTTCCGCATCGCGCGCTATTCGGTGATCGAGGACGACTGGTACCGGTCGGCCGAGGCGGCCGGCGGTGAGCGTGTGTTGATCTCAAGGCCCATCGGCCGCAACATCCGAAACATCCACAATCCGAGCGCCGACGACGTGGTCTCGGTGGCGCGCGCGGTGACCGACCCCGCGACCGGCGTGGCGCTGGGCGTCATCATGGTGGACATGCGCCTGTCGGTGATCGAGAACCACATCCGCGATCTGACGCTGGGCAAGAGCGGCTACGTGTTCATCATGGACGACCAAGGGCAGGTTGTCTACGCGCCGGTCAACCCCACGGTCTACCGCATCCAGCCTCAATGGACACATGACGCGCCCCCCGGCGGCAGCGTGCACACCGTCCAGGGCGAGCGGTATCAATTGCTGTCCACCCATTCGCGCCTGGCCAACTGGCGCACCATCGGCGTGTTCAAGAGCGGCGAGGTGCTCGGCCCCGTTCAGCAATTGCGGGGCTATACGCTGATGCTGGCGTTCATCGCCATCATTGTGGCGTCGGTAACCGCGATCACCTTGTCGGCGTCGTTTACCAGGCCCATTTCACAGTTGCGCAAGCTGATGGCTGAGGCCGAGGGCGGCAATCTGAACGTCAGTTTCACGTCCCGCCGCGACCATGGCGAAGTTGCCCAGCTGGGCGCGGGCTTTAACACCATGATGGAAAAGATCCGCTCGCTCATCGACCTGGTCTACGTCGAGCAAAAGAACAAGCGCGAAGCCGAGGTCAAGACGCTGCAGGCCCAGATCAAGCCGCACTTCCTCTACAACACCCTCGACACCATCCGCTGGATGGCCGAGGAGCGGGGCGCGATTGAGATCGTGCAGATGGTCGGAGCGCTGACAAAGCTGTTTCGCATCGGCCTTAGCCGCGGCCGCGAGGTCATCTCGCTGGCCGACGAGCTCGAGCACGTCAAGTGTTACCTGTTCATCCAGCAGGTCCGCTACGAGGACAAGCTGGATTACAGGATCGAAGTGGACGAAGGGTGCCTCAAGGACAGGGTAAACAAGCTGATCCTCCAGCCGCTGGTGGAAAACGCCATCTACCACGGGATTAAGCAAAAGCGGGGCGCCGGCCATATCACGGTGGGCGCGCGCGAGGAAAACGGAAAGCTCGTGCTCACGGTGCGCGACGACGGAGCGGGCATGACCGAGGCGCAGTGCGCGCAGCTCAACACTGCCCTGCGCGCGCCCGGCAGCAAGGAGTACGACCACGGCTACGGCATCTTCAACGTCAACGACCGCATTCGTTTAAGCCATGGCGACGCCTATGGACTGACCTACGCGGTCAACGCGGACGGCGGCGTAACGGTCACCATCACCCACCCCATCATCAGGGACGATCAGGCGGAAGGGAAGTGAACACGGTGTGGAAGCTGATGATTGCGGACGACGAGCCCAAGATCCGGCGCGGGCTCAAGAACCAAATCGCGCACATGGGCCTTGACATCGAGGTCGTGGCCGAAGCGGACGACGGCGAGTTGGCGCTCAGCACGGCGGCCAAGGCGCAGCCCGACATCCTGCTGGTTGACATCAACATGCCTTTTTTAAGCGGGCTGGATTTCATCGAGCAGCTAAAAAAAATGAAAAGCGACGCCCTGATCATCGTGATCACCGGGTTTGAGGAATTTGAGTACGCCAAGCGCGCGCTCGAACTTGACGTCTACGCGTACCTGCTCACGCCGGTGGAGCTTGGCGAATTGCGTCAGACGCTTGATGGCGCGATTTTGAGGTTATCCGAGTCGCGCGAGCGCGAGCGCCATTTTACATGGGCGCTTGCTCAGCTCGACAAAAGGCGCGAGCTCTTGCTTGAAGAATTCCTGCTTGACCTCGCCCAGGACCGCCTGTCGGAAGAAGAAATCCGGGAGCAAGCGGCATTTCTCAAGATTCCCGCGTTCTCCCGCTGCGCGCTCATGATGATCCGCGCGCGCCCTGACCCGTCCGCGGCGCTTTTGTGGCGGCCGCGCATGCTGGAATTCGCGTTTTCAAACGCGCTGCGGGGCGCGCTGGCGCGTTGCCGTTTCTCAGCCGTGTATCAGGACGAGCGCGAATACTTGCTGGTGCTCTTTGACGCCGATCCTTCGCTGGACGAAGCGCTTTTGCAGGCGGCCAGGGAAGCGGGCGCGTTTTTGTCGGTCACGACGACCATCGCGCTGGGGGAAGCCGACGCTTTATCCGCGCTCCCCAGCGTTTACGAAAAGCTGCTTGAGACCATTGAACGGGACGCCGCGCGCCCCCAGGCGGTCGATCAGGCGGTAGAGTACATCCGCCTCAATTACCCGTGCTCCGCGCTCGGGCTCGACGATGTGGCGCGGGCGGTCGGCATCACGCCTTCCCACTTAAGCCGCCTGATGAAGCAGGAACTGGGCGCGTCCTTTGCAAAATACCTGACAACCGTCAGAATAAGCGCCGCGCTGACGTTGATGCGCCAGGGTGACATGAAGATCAAGGACATCGCGCAAAAAGTGGGCTACAGTACCCAGCACTACTTCAGCACCGCGTTTAAAAAGGTGCTTGGCCTGTCGCCTGTCGAATACCGGGACGAGGGGAAACTCAAATGAAAAGGATGTTCGTGCTTGTCGCGGTCGCGGCGGCTATGCTGACCGCCCTGGCCTTGTGGGCGGCGTTCGCCTTTTTCGGGCAGGGTCCGGGCGCTGAGGAACCGCCCAGGCAGATCGAGTACCTGATCGGCATGAGCCAGGCCAACCTGACCGAGCCGTGGCGCATCACCATGAACCGCGACATCGAACGCGCGGCCCAAGGCTACGGCGACATGCGCGTGATCTTCACCAATGCCTCCGAAGACATCCAGCGCCACGACGAGGTGCAGCGCCAGGCGGACGTGCGCCGCCAGATCTCGGACATCAACACCTTGATGGGGTACGGGATCGACCTGTTGGTCATCTCCCCCATCGACGGCGAAGCGCTCAAGGAGACCATCGCCGAGGTGTATTCGCATATCCCGGTCATCGTGCTCGACCGCGACGTGCGCGGCGACGCGTACACGCTCTTCATCGGCCCCGACAACTACAAGATCGGGTACATGGCGGGCGAAGCGGTGCTTGAAATGCTCGCCGTCCGGGGCGGGCGCGTGCTGGAAATTCTGGGCCGCGACCAGTCGCCGCCGGTGGACGAGCGTTCCAAGGGTTTCGCCGACGCCATCGGCGGGCAAGGCGGCGTGGTGGTGGCCTCTCAACTCGCGGGCAATTGGATGCAGGATCAGGCGGAGGACCGCACCAAGGAGTACATGATTCAAAACCCGGGCGTAATCGACGTGGTGTTCGCCCACAACGACGCCATGGCTTACGGCGCGCACGTCGCCATGGACAAACTGCGCGTGGAAGGCGTCCGCTACGTCGGCGTCGATGGCCTCGACAGCTGGGGCGGCGGCAAGGACATGGTCAGGGACGGCACGCTCGAGGCCACGTTCTACTGTTCAACCGGCGGCGGCGAGGCGATCGATTTTGCCTACCGCATCTTGTCCGGCGAAAAAGACCTGCCCCGGCGCCTGATCCTGGAGCCGGTCGCGATCACAAAGGAGAGCCTGGCGAAAGAAGGCGGCGCGGCGTCATGAGCCCTGTGCCGGGCGCCTTTGACGCCAAAGGCTGCTTACGAGCATTGATAAGGGAACCAGGTACAGAAAGCAGGCCGCAAGCAGGCTGGCGGTCGGCGCGCCGATTGAAGAAAGCGGTACCGCGCTCGCGATGGACCATGGCACAAGCGGCGATAGGACGACGGCGGTATTCTCAATGTCGATGGCGAGCGCGCTCCGGTCCGGCTCGATATCCCGCATCAACTGATTGGTCAGCATGATGGCCAGGGTTTGGTTGCACGCGATCATGGCCGAGACCATGGCCGTAAGCGTACACGCGCCAAACGGCGTGATTTTATGGCTCAGGCGGGCAAGGGATTCCTTGACCCGGCTGAGCAACTGCGTCTTTTGAAATATGCCCGAGTAAGAGGAAGAAATTACGATGATGGCGCATACCCGGAGCATGGAGGATATCCCGCCGCCGTTGAGCAAGGCCGCAACCTCGGCGTCGCGGGCTTCAAACCCCAGAAGCGCGGCGCGCAACACATCTTCAAGGCTCATGTGCTGCACAAACAGGCACAAGGCGAATGCCGCGGCGATGCTGACCGACATGGCAATCCTCACCTTGACCCGAAACGCGGACAGGAGCAAAATCACCGCGGCGGGCAAGAGCACGTACGCGTTCAGGGTCAGTTCTTTTTCAAAGAGCGCGCGCAAATCAGACGCCGCGCCTTCCCCGCCCGAGCGAAGCCCCACGATCAGGTAAACCGCGCACGTGAGCAAGAACGGCACGAGCGCCGTCAGGAGCATCTTTTTGATGTTGTCAAATATGTTGGTGCCGGTCAATTCGCTGACCAAGAGCGCGCTGGTGGAGACGGGCGAACACCGATCGCCGAAGAACGCGCCGGACAGGACCGCGCCGCCGACCAGAACCTGGTTGACGCCCATCGAGGCCGCCATCGCCATGGAGATCACGCCCATGGTCGCGGCGGTGCCGAACGCCGTGCCGGTTAAGACCGACACAGCGCAGTTGAGCAAGAACGCCATCAGGACCAGCGTGCCGGGGCCAATCAGCCGCGCCGCGTAGCAGATGATCATCGAGATCGTCCCGCCCGCGCGCCACAGCGCCGTCAGCATGCCGATCAGCACAAAGACGATCAAAATGTTTTTCGCCGTCTTGATGCCCGAAATCATCATCTGGACGAGTTCGCGCACGCCATAGCCCTTGATAAGCCCATAGGCGTTGAACACGAAAAAACCGCCGATCAGGGCGACGACAATCGAGACATTGAAGACGACGCACACAATCAAGATCAGGCAAAAAAGCGCAAGTGTAACAAGCTCCACACAACCACCCCTCAAAAACAGTATAGCACCGAGAGGTCCGGTTGTAAAACCAATTCACTTCGCTTATCATTAAGGCAACACCGCACAGGTAGCGGATGTGATGATTAAATGATTTTTCGTCCAGGTGGTCGTGCAAAAACCGCAGGACTAGCAGCGCTAATTCAAGTGTTTTTGCAGGGCTGCCTGGGTGGAAAAGCAGCCCGTCAGCGCGTT
>JAVBND010000057.1:0-11491 GCA_031551775.1 Eubacteriales bacterium
GAACGGGGCCAAATTGCTGAAAATCCTGTGGGATTTTCCGGGCGCAATTTGGGCGGGTAGGGATTTTGAGTCGGGCGGGCAAGCTCGCCCTTGGTCAAAATCCCATTCACCCTCGCGGTACACGCCCGCGAGGGCGTTGCTCACGGGGTTTGTTGACGGTCTGAGGGGCTGCCCAGCAGCCCCTGTGGACGGGAAACCAAGGGCAACGCCGCACAGGTAGCGAACGCGCTGACGGGCTGCTTTTCCACCCAGGCAGCCCTGCAAAAACACTTGAATTAGCGCTGCTAGTCCTGCGGTTTTTGCAGGACCACCTGGATGAAAAATCATCCCATCATCACATCCGCTACCTTTGCGGTGTTGCCCAAGGTTTCCCGCCACTGCCACCCTTCCTTCCGGGGTGGGGCGGCGCCTGAATTTCTGCGGAAATTCCGGGCGGCGCCGGGTACGGGTGACATTTTCCTCCGCCTTCGGGTTCCGGACAATGCGCCTGCCCCGCCGTACACGCCGCCGGGACGATTTACATCAGAGGGGCGCGGCCCCTCCGATACCTCCCATGTTGCGAAATCGAACTTTTTCCCACATAGGGGGGCTGCTGTGCTTTATTTTTGTTGGCAGCCCCGATGAAATGTTTGCCATGGGCATACACAATGCGTACATTTAAACAACCTTAACAGGTGTCTGTTTGCTTTTTTCGGTCATTGGCGGTATAATGATCATTAACAAATCTGTTTTTAACAAGGAGCAATGGCCGTGAACAACAGAGGATACCGCAGGCGCAAACGCCGGATTACCGGGCGCTTTTACGCGTTTTTGACCGTGGTGGTCGTGCTGGCCGTCATGGTGGGCGTGTTGATCGCCAACCGCTCAGGCGGCGCGCCAAACGTGCCGACACCCGTCGCCCAGGCGCAGCCCACGGCGCAGCCGGTCACTGCCCCCGCCGAAACCGTGCAGCCGTCCAACCCGGCTACGATAGATGATTCCGCCCTCCTTGGTTCGGATGCGGCCGATCAGGGCACGGATGAGACGGACGGTTCATCTTCGCAGACTTCGGTCGGCGACCTCTTGGAGATTGACGTCGATGCGGGCGTCGCCACGGGCGAAGAGGCCATCGTGACGAACGATTTGTCGGTCACTCCCGGCCTTTCCCCCGACTGGCGCAACATTTTGCTGCTCGGAAGCGACTCGCGCAAGATCAGCAAGGTGTCGCGCACCGATACCATCATGATCGCCTCGATCAACACCAAGACCGGGCATGTGAAGCTGACCAGCATCATGCGCGACCTGGTGGTGCCCATCACCAACAACAAGGGCGTCACCAAGGATATGAAGATCAACTCGGCGGTCTACTACGGCGGGCCTCAATATGTGATGAAGCTGGTGAACCAGCTCTTTGGCATGAACATCACCGAATACGTCTTGGTCAACTTCTCATCCTTCCAGAAGATTGTCGATATCTTGGGCGGCGTGCGAATGGACGTTACGCAGGAAGAGATGGACGAGATCAACAGCAGCCTGGGCGAGCAGGCCAAGTCGGCCGGGTACACACAGGAAGAATATTTGGCCAAAAAGGATAGCATGACGCTCAAGTCCTACGGCAGCAACTTGCTGTTGTCCGGCATCCAGGCGCTGGGCTACGCGCGCATCCGCCACGTGGGCGGAGGCGATTACCAGCGCACCGACCGCCAGCGCAGCCTGCTCGACGCCATACTCAAGGGCGTCAAGAGCGCCGATGCCGTCCAATTGTTCAAAATGGCGACCTCGGTGTGGGGTGAGATTCAGACCAACATCGACATGATGAGCGGCATATCCATTGCCACCAGCGTCATCAAGAACGGCGCGAAGATGGACTCCAACGGCCGCATCCCCGGCAAAAACACCTTCAAGAGCGAGACGCGCAAAAATACATCGGCGCTGTGGGATTGTGATTTTGAGGCCAATAAACAGCTGTTGTATACGTACATTTACGGGAGCTGACGCGAATCAGAAGGGGCCGCCTGATCATGGGCGGCCTTATCCATAGGATATAAAGGAGAACAAGCGTGGGCAACAAGTATCGGCGCAAGAAGCGCGCCACCGGCAGGTTCTATGTATTTTTGGCGGCGGTGCTGGTCGCGGTCGTCCTGGCAGGCGTGTTCATCGTCAAGGGATTCGGGGCCGGGCCCAAGCCGGTAACCGCGCCCGCGCCTACACCGGGGGGCCAGGTTCAGGAGACATCCGAGCCTCAGCTTGAGCGTGAAAGCGAAACCATCCTGGAAGATAAGAACGCGCCGGTTTCGCCCGAGGAGCAGATCGATACCGCAAACCTTTCGGTTGCGCAAGGCCTGTCCTCCGATTGGCGCAACATCCTGCTGCTTGGAAGCGATTCGCGCGACCTGAATTCAAAATCGCGCACCGATACCATCATGATCGCATCGGTCAACGTCCGGGACGGGCGCGTGAAGCTGACCAGCCTCATGCGCGACATGATGGTGCCCATTACCGACAAGAGCGGGGCGCAAAAGGAAATCAAGCTGAACTCGGTCAACGAATATGGCGGCCCGGAAGCGGTGATGAAGCTGGTCAACGAGCTGTTTGACCTGAACATCACCCAGTACGCGATGGTCAACTTCGCGGGCTTTCAAAAGGTGATCGACCGCCTGGACGGCGTGCGCGTCAACGTCACCAAGGAAGAGATGGACAAGATCAACGAGAGCCTGGGCGAACAGGCTGAGGCCGCCGGGTACGACCGGGCGTGGTACCTTGAGAACAAGGACAGCCTCAAGCTCACCAGCTACGGCGGCGATACGCTCTTGACCGGAATCCAGGCGCTGAGCTATTCGCGCATTCGCCATGTGGGCAACGCGGATTACCAGCGCACCGACCGCCAGCGCCAGATGCTTGAGGCGGTCCTCAAGCGGGTCAAGGAGGGCGCGAACGTCGGACAGATCCTGGGCATCGCCAGCGACATGTGGAGCAATCTTGAGACCAACATCGGGATGATTGACGCGGTGGGCCTTGCCAGTTCCGTGATCTCCGGGGGCGCCAAGATGGAGACCAAGCTGCGCATTCCGGCCAACAAGACCATGAACCAAACCGTGAAGAACGGCGTATCGGCGCTGTGGGACGTGGATTTTGAAGAGAACAAGCGGCAGTTGCATCACTACATTTATCAGCAATAGGCCGAGACACCGGTAAAATTTGGATTGGACGCGACAAAACGCGATCGGACGACACGAAGGAGGGACATTATGAAACACGCTGCCTCTCTTTGGAGACGCGCACTCGCGCTGCTTGTGCCCCTGGCCCTGATTTTCGCGGTCGGCGCGGCGGGGGAAGAATTCGCCCGGGTCGATACGCCCAGCGGCCCGGTTCGCGGGTTGAGCAACCATGGGATCTCGGTTTTCAAGGGCATCCCCTATGCCAATCCGCCCGAGCGGTTCGCGCCGCCGGAAGATGTGACGCCCTGGAAGGAGACGCTTGACGCGACCGGGTTCGGCCCCGCCGCGGTTCAATCGAAGCCGGACGGGACATCGGAGGACTGCCTCACGCTCAACATCTGGACGAGCGCGGCGGGCACGGGGGAGAAGCTGCCCGTCTATGTATGGATTCACGGGGGCGGCTTTGCGCTGGGTGCGGGATCTGAACCGATGTATGACGGCACGCGCTTCGCCCAAGACGGCGTCGTGTACGTCTCCATCAACTATCGGCTCAACGCGCTCGGGTTCTATGCCAGCGGGCACACGCTTGACACCTATGGCACCACGGGCAATTGGGGCATACTCGACCAGATCAAGGCGCTTGAATGGATCAGGGAGAACATTTCCGCCTTCGGCGGGGATCCGGACCGGGTGACGGTGGGCGGCGAATCGGCGGGCGCCTACTCCACGTCCATGCTCATTCAAAGTCCGCTCGCCAAGGGGCTGTTTGGGCGCGCCATCATGGAAAGCGGCAGCGTGCTGGGCATCCCGGGAAACTGCCAGTACACGCGCGGGGACCTGCAAAAATGCATCGAAATGGGGCGCATGATGGCGAGCACCTTTGGCGCCAAGGACGACGCGGACGGCCTTCTCACGCTGCGCGCTGCATCGGCCGAGGTGTTTGCCGAGATGAGCCCGCTTATCTTGGATTTCACCGCGATCCCTTCATACATGATGACGCCGGTGTTTGACGGGTATGTCCTGCCCCAAGACGCCTATGGCGAACTCGTGAAGGGCAACGTAAACGCCGTGGACCTTTTGTGGGGGTTCAACCGCGACGAGGGATCGATCTTTATTCCCGAGGGCAAGACGCGGGCCCAGTAC
Source organism: Eubacteriales bacterium (assembly GCA_031551775.1). GTDB lineage: Bacteria > Bacillota > Clostridia > Christensenellales > Aristaeellaceae > Anaerozeibacter. The sequence continues at coordinate 4,281 of JAVBND010000057.1, forward strand.
CTGATGCTGGCCAGCAAGATGTTCGGCTATGACAACGCCGAGGCGGTGCTTGAGCGCTTCCCGGTGGACGAGGCGCACAGCGCCACGGCGCGCTCGCGCGAAATCCTGACGCACGGCATGTTCTCAACCGTCATGAAGCCTTACGGCGACGTGCTGTCGGGGGCGGGCAACAAGGTATACGCCTATTGTTTTGATTACGCGACGCCGGAGAATCAGCAAATCGGGCTGGGCGCGCACCACGGAAGCGAGATTGCGTACGCATTCGGGAACCTGCCGCCCGATGCCAGCCGGGAGCAGGAAGCCTTGAAAGACGAGATGCACACGCGTTTTGTCAATTTCATCAAGACAGGCGACCCCAATGACGGAGCGCTCCCCTCCGAGGTCTATTGGCCCGCGTATGACGCCCAGGGGCAGAAAGCCTTGGTGTTTGGGCGCGAGGTCAGCGCGGGCACGCTTCCCGGACGGGAAGACATGGCGTTCATGGCTGAAATCATGTTTGGCGAGGCGGGGCGGTATTTCAAGGATTGACGCGCGGCAAGGTTTCATAAAAACAGATTTGGCGGCGGGCATGAACGCCCGCCGCCCTTTTTTCGTTCCTTACGGGAATCTACTTGCCAACCCCCGCGTACTCGGCGGCGCCTTCTGCCGCGATCATGCCAAACGTGGTGCATACGCCAAGGCCGATGCCGCCGATCGACTTGGCGCCGCTGACGTTGCCGGTGCCCAGGAGTTCCCCGCAAACGAACGCGCCGGGGATGGCCGCGCCGTCCGCGCCCAGCAGACGCCCACTCGCGTCGGTCGCCGGGCCGCCCGAGGTCAGAAGCACGTAGGGCACGGTATACAGCGCGTAGAACGGACCCTTTTCAAACTTGTCAAGGTGCTCGGCGCGGCCAAATTCCGCGTCGAGGCCCGCGTCGCAGTAGCCGTTGTAAGCGGAAATGGTGGAGGCGAGCTGATCTTTGTCGATTGAGATCTTGCCTGCAAGCTCTTCGATGGTATCCGCCTTGTAGACGCAATTGCCCGCTTCTTCAAGGCTCTTAAGCAAACTGGCCGATTCCTCGGGCGTGGGCGACTTGCCTGCCGCGGTCGGGGCAATCAGCATGGCGCGGTCCGCAAGGATCATCTCTTCGGTATAGAGGATGTAGATCTGGTTGTCCGGCGCGCTTGCCCAATACTTGGCGGTGGTGCCGGCGTTTTGCTGCATCTCATTGGCAACGCGCTTGCCGGTGTTGTCCACCCAGATAACCGAAGGATAGCAGCCGTTGGCGTCAAACTTGTACACGTTCTCAAAGCCGTTGTAGGGAACAGAGCCCGCGTAGGAGCCGCAGTATTCCATCGCGGTAAACTGCGCGCCCAGTTCCTCGCACAGGTCGAAGCCCGAGCCGGTCGCGGTGGTAAACGCGCTGGTGGTCACATTCGTGAAATTGTACCGCTTGAGCCATTCCTCGTTGTGGCCGTAGCCGCCGGTCGCGATGATCACGGCGGGCGCTTTGTACGCCACGCCGCCCGCGATGACGCCGTCAACCGCGCCGTTTTCGTCCGTGGTGATCTGGGTTACCTCGTTGCCCAGCGCCACGAGCAGCTCGCCGCTTTCGGTGAACTGGCTGACTTTTTCAATCAAGGCGTTGGTATAGCTCGCGCCGCCCTTCGCGCCCATGTAGATGCGGGGGGTGGCCATCTGCGGATAGTTGGGCGAGCCGAACGACACGGAACCGTCAAACTCGACGCCCACGTAATTCTTGAGCCAATCGACGCCCTCGCCCGCGCGCGCGACGTGGGCTTTGGCCAGTTCCATGTCAAAGGTTCCCTCGCCGTTGATGGCCACGAAATCGGCGAGAAGCGCTTCGGGCGTATCGTCCGTGATGCCTTGGGCGATTTGCAGCTCGGTATTCGCGCCGTGAATCCAGCCGCCCGCGTACAGCGCGGAGCCGCCCAAACGCGACGCCTGTTCGAAGATCACCGCGCGCGCGCCCAGCTCGGCGGCGCGAATCCCGGCCACCATGCCCGCCATGCCGCCGCCCACGATGATGATGTCGCGCTGGCCGATGTCGATGGCCGTTTGCTGCGCTTCGATGTCGGTCATGTACTGGCTTGCGTCAAGCCCTGCCGCCGCGAGCGCATTCTTTACGCCCTCGATCACGCCGCTGGACGTGCCGGTCGCGCCTGTGACCGAGTCCACCTTGAGGCTCTGATGGGCGATGATGCCCTGGGGGATCACCTCAAAAGGCAGTTCGCAAACGCCCACCGTCTCCGAATGCTCGAGGATCTCAATCGCCGCGATGGCATCATCTTCAAGCGTCACAGCCACCACGATCGCCCCGTTGCGCCCTTGTCCTGTGCCCTCGAACACGCCGCTTGCCGCTTGCGCCGCGCCGACAAACGCGCCAAGGCACAGCACCGCGCACAAAAACACCGAAACCAGTTTCTTCTTCATTCCGTTTTCCTCCCTTTTTGTTTGTGCTGTGCCAAGTATACAGCGCAGCTTTGTGAAAGAAAAGTCACACAAAGGGGCGCCATGTGTAATTTTTACACACAGCGCCCCTTTGTGTGAGATTTTTGGCGTTTAAATTGGAGGGCAATCAGGAATACTGCCGCGCCACCAGCGCATCGATCTGACTTCTTGCGGGCATCGACGGCGCGGTGCCGAGCTTGGTCACCGACAAGGCCCCTGTGGCGTTGCCGAACCTCAGCGCGTCAAAGAGGTTCTTGCCCTCTGAAAGCGCGGTCACGAAGCCGCCGTTGAAGGCGTCGCCCGCGCCGGTCGTGTCGATGGCTTCGACCGGGATGCGCGAGAGAAGCTCGCTCCTTGTCCCGTCGGTCGCAAAAGCGCCCATCGCGCCCAGCGTGATGACCACCTGCTTTACGCCCTTGGCCATGAACACGTCCGCCGCGCGCGCGGCGTCCTCCTGCGTCTTGACCGAAACGCCGGTCAGCGCTTCCGCCTCGGTTTCGTTGGGGGTTACGATGTCAACCTTGGAAAATATTTCCTCCGGGACCTGCGCCGCCGGAGCGGGGTTGAGCACCACCGTTACGCCCGCGCGGTGCGCGATATCGATCGCCTTTGACAGCGCGTCGAAATTGGTCTCAAGCTGGCAAAGCAGGACCGACGCGCCTTCGATCACCCCCCGCGCGCTTTCAACATCCTTCGCTGTGATCGTGGCGCACGCGCCCGGCACCACGACGATCTTGTTTTGCGCGGACACTTCATCCACCATGATGAGCGCGATGCCGGTCTCGCGCCCCTCGTCGATCAGCACATGGCGCGCATCCATGCCTTCGTCCCGGTAAAAATTGAGCGCCACATCGCCAAAGACATCGCGGCCCACCTTGGTGATCAGCGTCACGTTTGCGCCCGCGCGGTGTGCGGCAACCGCCTGATTTGAACCCTTGCCGCCCGCGCCCATCTTAAAAGCGCTGCCCATAATTGTCTGTCCGGGCACAGGCAGGCCCTTCGACCGGCTGGTCAGATCCACCACAAAGCTGCCAAACACCACCACGGGCCCCCCCATAACGCCACCTCCGGTTACTTTGCATCGTCTGTGATTTCAACCATACGCGGCCGCTGTCCGAAGACTTGGCGCATCCCATGCGATGGCCGCGCGAAAAAGGGGCATCACGCCCCATTCGCGGGTGATCCTCTTTTACAGTCCGTACAGTTTCTTCGCGTTGCCCGCGAGTATGCCTTCCATCACGCGCCTTGCCTCGCCAAGGTCCATGAAACCGTCCCGGACCCGGTCGCTCAGCGCCCGGGCCAGCGCATGCCGCGCGGCCATCAGCGCGCCCAGGCTCTCTTCCGGGCTCCACGTATCGCACCCCCAAGTGGTTCGGTCAAAGAGCGCCACGTCCAAGAGTTCGTTGACAAAGCGCGCGGCGCGCGTGGTTGAAATGATCGGCAGCCAGCACAAATCGGGGAATACGTTCCTGAAGTTGTGCGTAAGGCCAAGGATATCGTCTGTCCACGGGTATCCGCCGTGGAACAGGACAAAACGGGTGTCAGGGTTGCGCTCTATCGCGCCCAGCAGGTTGAGCGCGCTCGTTCCCTTGAGCTTTCCAAGGCCGGTGTGATTTTGGAAGGGGAGATTCAGTTCGGCGGCGGTTTTTGCGATCACGTCGAACAAATGGTCCTGAAACGCGCGGATATCCGCCTCGTTTGGCATATATCCGTCCTTGCGAAAGACGCGCGCCGCCTTGTCGCGCTCGGGCGCGCCGAAATCAAGCGGCCTGTCATAGGCCAGCGCCGACTTGAGCGCAATCGCCCCCCGCCTTTTCATCTCGCCGATCTTCTCTTTGACAAACGCCGTGTATTCATCAAGGTCATGGATGTCCACGCCGTAGTAGGTTTGTGCGTTGTTGCCGTTGTGGTCCTTGGCCGCGCGGTTGTAGCCGAAGAAGAACATGTTCACGCGAAATGTCGGCGCGAAGAGTGCGGGATGCGCGTTGTCGTCCCCCGGTTTCCAGTAGGCGTCGAGGATCACGCGGTGGTACAGGCGCTCCATGAGCGCAAGGCGCGCCCCTGAATGGGCATGCGCCGCCTTGATGGCGGCGTCAAAGCGGAGCCAGCTCGAAGCGCAAAGCGGCTCGTCGATTGCGTAAAGCGACTTGAGGGAACGCTCAAGCCAGATAAAGTAGCTGGTATTTTTGACTTGACTGAGATAGGCTTCGCGCGAGTCGTCCGATGCGCCGATTGGCTGGCCGTACCACGACACATAGGCGCCTTTGAGCAGGCGCTTGAGGTCATAGCCGTCAAAGAGCGAATCCGGCAGGTGGTGCGCGTGGGTATTGACGGCGCGAATGCCCTCGGCATGGGCAAGCAATTGGTCAAAGTGATCCATCAAAGCGCCCTCCGCTCCCTGTGAATATAAAAATCCACACGGACTCGGGCCAGGCATTCCCGCGGCGCACGCCAAATTCCGTTTATTGCTGCTGCCTTCCGGCCCTGACAAGATTCACGGCATGGTGCCGCACGGGACCTAATCCGTCATCACCCGTGTGAACAGGCAAAAGTATATCACACCGTGGCCCGCTTGGCAAGGCGTTAGCCAAATCTCAATAACAAAAACCCCAAAACGATCAGCACGATTCCAAGGAGCCCCATCCAAAGCCAGCTGGGCAACGCCAGCAGCAACAGGAGCACGCCCCCCGCGATCAACGCGATCCCCCAGCAGCCCGACGGTTGCCCGCTGCCGCCGGTATTGCACCGCCTGCTCACCTGACATACCTCCCCCCTTCTCTATTTTTAGGATATGTTCGCGGCGCGCAACTTGACAGTCAATGCGCAAGCTACTATACTAAACCGGTAAGAATGGAGGATGTGCCATGCAATCTTTTTCGGCCGCCCTTGACAAATATCCGGTCATCGCTTCGGCGCGCGACCTGAACGCGGTCAAGCGCGCAATCGGGACCGATGTGGCCGCGATATTTCTTTTGGGCGGATCGATCCTGACGCTTCGCGAACTGGTCAAGTGCGCCAAGGACGGCGGCAAGCTGGTCTTCATCCACCTGGACCTGCTCGGCGGGATCGGGCGCGACAACGCGGCGGTTGAGTGGTGCTCAAATGAAATTCATCCCGACGGCATGATCTCAACCCGCGCGCCGCTGCTCAAGCGCGCAAGCGAGCTTGACATGATCACCATCCAGCGCCTGTTCGTGATGGATTCGTCCTCCCTCCAGCACGGCGTCAACCTGTTTAAAACCTATGCGCCCGACATGCTCGAAGTGCTGCCCGGGCTCGTGCCCAAGGCGATCACCGAGCTCAAGCGGGAACTGAACAAACCCATCATCGCCGGTGGGATGATCACGCAAGAGAGTGAAATCGAACAGGCGCTGCGCGCGGGCGCGTCGGGCGTATCGACCAGCGTTGAGACGCTGTGGATCAAGCGGTAGCTTCGCATGGGATGGATTGAGTTTTTAAACGCCCAACCGGCGCTTCGGCGTGTCAAGGTGCCCATTTTGCATCTCCCCAAGGCGCTTGACGGTTTTCGCGTCCTGTTTGTCACCGACATCCATTTCGGGCGCTGGTTTTCGGAAAGCGCGGCGCGCAAGCTGATCGGGAACCTGGCCAGGCTTGATCCCGATCTTGCGCTCATCGGCGGCGATTTTGCCGACAATATTGAAGACGAGCGCGCGCTCGTCCGCCTGCTCCCGGGCCTTAAGGCGCGATACGGCGTCTATAGTGTGCCGGGCAACAACGACTGCGAAGCTTTCGGCGGCGATTACGCGCCCTTTCGCGCGATGCTTGCGCAAGCAGGCGTGCGCCTGTTGGTCAACGAGAACGCCTTTGTTCAGGTTGACGGCGCGCGGCTGGTCATCTCGGGCCTCGACGAGAGCAAGTACGGCCATCCGGAGCGCGGCACGCTCCTCTATGGGCGCGCGGAAGACGACTGCCACATCCTCCTGACCCATTCGCCCTGGGCGCTTGACCAGGTGCTGCCCTGCCCCCAAATGCCCGATCTCGCGCTATGCGGCCATACGCACGGCGGCCAGGTGGCGCTGGGGAAGCTGACGATGTACGCGCTGGGGTATGAGCGAGGCACGGTTGGCAAGAGAAGGTTTTTCTTCCTGAACGGCATCCACGAGGTAGACGGCACAGTGGTCGTGGTGTCAAGCGGCATCGGGTACAGCCTCTTGCCCATCCGCGTAGGCGCGCCCTGCGAGGTTCACCTCTTCACATTGGCATGTCGCTGATCCGTTGGGTCATTTGGGAAATTGTACCGATCTTTCCCGCGCTACTTGACATTTTTGGCGCGCGGGCGCTATAATCTATTTGCGAGAACGATTTTTCCTGGGGTGTGCGTAACGTGACTGCTTTTACCCACATCTTCACAAAAGGATTCCGGGTCGGGAGCGGATGTCATGCCCCCTAGAGGGGACGGCAGCAAGCAACCGCAGGTCTCCGTCCTGCCTGAGCGGCGGGTGAAAAAGCGGGAGCGAGCGGCACTCCGGGGCGTTCAAGCGGTTTTAAGAGGCAAGGGTTTATGGCAAAACAGCACAGCGCGCGGATGTGATGATGAGGCCGCCGCCACGATTGCGTGGCGGCGGCCCTGTTGTTGAAGCATTGTGCTTAAGGCAACACCGCACAGGTAGCGAACGCGCTGACGGGCTGCTTTTCCACCCAGGCAGCCCTGCAAAAACACTTGAATTAGCGCTGCTAGTCCTGCGGTTTTTGCACGACCACCTGGACGAAAAATCATTTAATCATCACATCCGCTACC
>JAVBND010000033.1:0-36380 GCA_031551775.1 Eubacteriales bacterium
CGCGGCTGGGTGATGAGCTCCGCCAGCACCCCGCCCACAACCATGCCGAGAATCAACAGCCAGATACCGCCCAGCACCAGCATCAGCAGCGCCAAGATGGCGCACTGGATCACGATGCCGCCGGGCTTGGGCACCTTGACCCGAAGATACATCCATACAATGCCGCCGGGGATCATGGCGATGCCCGCGGCGAAAGGATGCAGCACCGGTATCGCGCCGATGAAGTTGACGGCCGTCATGATGATGCTGAAGATGACCGAAAACACGGCCAAGGTGATAAGGTCCCTCGTGGTCAGCCCTTGCTTTTCCGATTGTGTGATCTGTGTGTTCATGCGCTCTCCTTCCCGGGGATGAAAAAATCCCGAAGCCAGTGTAGGTTTATGTGATTGAGTGGATAGTCGTGCTCGACGGTTCCGCCGCCGATGTGCAGGATTCGGGTACAGGTTTCAAGGATGAACTCGTAGTCGTGGGTCACGATGAGCACGATCTTCCCCTGATCGCGCATCTGCCGGATCAGGCCGCTGACGCGCAGCATGTTTTCGTAGTCCAGGCCGCTCGTCGGTTCGTCCAGGATGAGAACCTCCCGGTTCTGCAGCATGGCCACGCCGATGGACAGCCGCTGCTTCTGCCCGCCGGACAGGCTCATTGGGTGCCGCTCCCCGAACGGTTCCAACTGCAGCACAGACAGCATCTCGTCAATGACCTGTTCAGATGGCGCGGCGTCGGTGACGCGCATCTCCTGCCGCACACTCTCGGTAAACAACTGGTATCCCGGCTCCTGCATCACCAGATACGCGACCTCCGGCCTGCGCTTGGGCGCAAGCGGACAATCCCGGTATTGGAGCGCGCCGCGCTGTTCTTTCTCGAGGCCGCACAGGATTCTCGACAGAGTGGATTTGCCCTGGCCGTTCTTACCTACGATGCCCACCACTTCGCCGGGCGCGATGGCACAGCACACATCTTTAAGCACAGGAGAACCGCGCTTGTAGCAAAACGCCAACTTCTCCATGCACAGCCTGTGCCCAGAGTAGGGCGGCTGCCGCAAATCCATCGGAGCGAGCTTCTCCAAATCGGGCGCGCGCAGGCACAAAGACTTGCGCTCACGGTCATCGAGTGTGGCGAACTCCGCCGCGCTCCACTGGCGGGTAATGCGTCCATTTTCCATGTACAGGAATCGATCGGCAATGCCCACCAGGTAGTAGAGCCGGTGCTCTGAGATGACGATTGTCTTGCCCATGGCTTTCAAGCGCTGAAGCGTTCCCGCGAGTTCCAGTGTAGCGAAGATGTCCAGATTGGCTGACGGCTCGTCCAGCACATAGATATCCGGCCCCGGCACCATCACGGAAGCCATGGCAATCCTCTGCCGCTCGCCGCCGGACAGTGTCAGCAGGCTGCGGTTCATCAACCCCTCGATGCCCAGCCCCTCAATCACCCGCGCCATATCCGCCTCAATCTGGCGCGGTTTCCTGCCCAGGTTTTCGCTGGTGAACGCAACCTCGCTGTCCGTGTCCAGGTTGAAGAACTGGCTGCGCGGGTTCTGGAACACCGAGCCGACGGTTCCAGCCAGTGACTCAGGCATCAGCGCAGCGCCAGTCTTGCCCATCATGGTCAGCGTGCCGCTCATCTCACCCGGATAAAAGTGGGGCGCGAGTCCGTTGAGCAGCCGCGTCATGGTGGTTTTCCCACAACCGCTGGTGCCTGTGAGCACCACGCATTCCCCATGCGGAATTTCCAAGTCAATGTCTAGCACCCCCTCGCCCTCCGCATATTGAAAGGACACCTTGTCAAACGAAATCATAGTGACCTCCAAACCACTTCCACCGCGAAGGGAATCAGAAACAGCATGACCCACAGAACATCCCACGCCATGAAACGGAAATGCTGAATGGTGGTGCGCTTTCGATCCGGGCTCAAGCCCCGGGTGACGGACGCGGCGGACAGTTCTTCCGCGATGGTGGCGCTGCGCAGCATCAGTGGGATGATCGACCCCTCAAACACCAGTCCCGGCCGGACAAGTAAGTTTTTTACGCTGGGCTGCACGCCTCGGAGCCGCATGGCCTCCCGCACATGACGGAACTCATCCATTGCCGTGGGGAAGAACCTAAGCCCCGCAGCCAGGGGGATGGTGAGCCTGGGCGGCACGCGCATCCTTTGCATCGCGCTGATGAGTGCGCTGATCTTCGTGGTCAACAGGATGCACAGCGCGTACATCACCGTAGGAATCGACTTGCACACGATGGCGAGGATGATCATCAGCACCCCGGCCAGCGAGCCGGGTATCCAGGCGCAGCAGTAGAGCAACCCACGGGCGACGGCGTACATGATCCAGAAGGACGTACAGCGCCGGTGCTCACCCTGCAAAAACGCCAACAAAGTGATCAAGATCATCATGGTCAGTTCCGCGTAGAGCCCTGGTGATAGCGCAACGAAAACGACAATGACCAACAGTAAGATCAGTTTCGTTCTCGCGTCCAAAGTATGGTTTCCGATAGATGACACCTCCCAGATAGTTAGCAAGACCTAACTCAATGGCATGAAGAAAACCCGAACCGTGCGGGCCATTGATCTTATTGTTTCTAATCCAGTGGCTCAGAGTCCCAGCAGCGCCTTCCATCCATGATCGTAAAACACAAAGACCTCCTTGATATAGGTCACGGCATGCTCTCTTGGAATCTTCTGTGCAACCACATCAAAGACAGCGGTCAATGTGTTGCGGCACAGCGTACGGATGGCGTAGTCGGATACATCCGGGATAGCCATGCCGTCCTCGCGCAGCGCCCGGATAAAACCATAGGTGTTTTCCACTGATATGTCGGCCATGCGGTCAATGTATCTCTCATACTGCGTCCCCTCGCTACAGCAAACGATGAGCCGGAATGCGTCCAAGTGCTCATAAATGAAATCCAGCATCTTTAGCAAGTTTTCGCCGTTGTCCGAAGCAATGCTCTCACCGCGCTGTTGCGGCGTCACGCTTTGCACGTTTTGCTGTGTAGTGGAGTAGTAATCATGCAACATGGTTGCCGCGGGCTCCACCAGCGCACTGAACAGGCTTTCGTTGCTCGGAAAGTAGCGATAAATCGCGCCTGTCGTAATGTTGCCTATCTTGGCGATATTTCGGGCTGACGCATCCTTGAACCCCTTGTCCAAAAACTCTATTTTTGCCAACTCCAAAATTCGTTTTTGGGTCTCATCTGACTTGCTCAAAACATCACCTCGCAAAAATAGCAGCGCTATCTTTTCTTTAGTTTACACTAACCAACTCAACAAGTCAATCGGAAGACAGAATTATTAATGTATTCTTATCCTCATTGCTCACGTAGATTCTGGATATAGATAAAGGCATATTGCTGCTCCTCCGGGATCCCCCAAGAAGGCACTACTGAGCTACCGGGCAAGCAAAGTTTGCTTGTTGGTGCGCTGCCCCAAACCCCGTGGAAGGGGACGCTCCCGCATCCCTTTTCCAAGCCGCTATCGCGTCTGCTGCGCGGCCTGCGGCCGCTTGGATTCTGCGAATCTATAACTCCGGTTCGCTCCTTAGACGATGCGTTTGCGACGGCGGTGCCATATTCAGGAGCCTATCCACATTGTTTTTCGCCACCAGCAGCGTCTGCATTTCCTCTCTCGCCAGCCGGTACAACGGATACAGCGTTTTTCTTTCGACATCGAGCGTGGCATACTCCTGTCGGAGCGCATTGATCGCCGGCAGTTTCTTTAGGCCAAGCTCATCAAATGCCCGCTTTGCGGACTGGTGGATGAGGATGTCGGATTCATGGGCGGCGTAGAATTTTTTGTTGTATCCGGCCTCGCGGTACTGCCTGTACACATCGCGCGTTTTGATATAAGCGCCGATGTGCCTTTGCAGGTTTGTGATTTCGGTCGTGTGTTTCTCGATGGTTTTCAATCGTTCGGAGGCCTGATGATATTTCTCCGATGAAGCGGCCGCCTGTTCCGTCAGCAGCCCTCGCGCGCTGGCCATACCCGACATTGGCAGCTACGACGGCCTGATGCACACGCTGTTTGCCTGCGAGGACATATACGGGCTGAAGATCAACAGCATCGACGGTGAGATCTGCCTGACGCTGGATAAATCCAAGCGAATGACCTATGCCGCCATGCTGGATATGCTCATGGCTTGGCATCAGGAGGCCGAAAGGCTCGATAGCGGGGAGATCACCAAAGAGGAATACGACGCGTGGCGCTACAACTACCCAAGGATTGAAGCAGAGCGCACCAAAGTGGAACGTGATACGCTGCGGGCTGGAAAGGATCATGCCAACACCTCCGATCAGTAATTTCGGAAAACAAAAGAGAGCTAACTGACGACTCAAATCAGTTAGCTCTTTTCAATGAATAATGGATTGTGTTGCCAAAACGTTACCATTACGTTCTGGCGGTGCCCTCATACCCTTATATTCCGGGCCTTTCAGGCGATCTCAAATCATTCCCACTCGATGGTTGCCGGGGGCTTGGGGGAGAGGTCGTAGAGCACGCGGCCCGCGCCCTTGACCTCGTTCAGGATGCGGTCGGTGATGCAGTTGAGCACGGGGAATGTCAGCGGCTCGACTGTTGCGGTCATGGCGTCGATGGTGTTTACCGCGCGCAGGATGACCGGGTATTCCATCGCGCGCTGGTGGCTGCGTACGCCCACGGCCTTGAAGTCGGGTACCACGGTGAAGTACTGCCAAACGTTTTCGGCCAGGCCGTGCTTCTCGAATTCGTCGCGCAGGATGGCGTCGCTTTCGCGCACGATTTCAAGCCGCTCACGCGTGATCGCGCCAAGACACCGCACGCCCAGGCCCGGTCCGGGAAACGGTTGACGGTAGACCATGCCCCGCGGCAGGCCCAGTGCCTCGCCGCAGGCGCGCACTTCATCCTTGAAGAGCATCTTAAGCGGCTCGACCAGTTCGAATTTGAGGTCATCCGGCAGTCCGCCCACAGTGTGGTGGGCTTTGACCGCCTTGGCGGTCTTGGTGCCGCTTTCGATGATGTCCGGGTAGATGGTGCCTTGAGCCAGATACTCGATGCCTTCGAGCTTGCGCGCCTCTTCCTCAAACACGCGGATGAACTCGCTGCCGATGGTCTTGCGCTTCTCTTCCGGATCGGCAACGCCTTTAAGCTTATTTAGAAAGCGGTCGGCGGCGTCCACGTAGACCAGGTTTGCGCCAAGTTCCTTGCCAAACACATTCACCACTTGTTCGGGTTCGCCCTTGCGCAGAAGGCCGTGGTTGACGTGTACGCAGGTCAGGTTCTTGCCGATTGCGCGCAGGAGCAATGCCGCGACCACGGAAGAATCCACGCCGCCCGACAGCGCCAGCAGCACTTTTTTATCGCCCACCTGGGCGCGCACGGCTTCAACTTGGTCATCGACAAAGTTCTGAATGGTCCAGTTGCGGCTCGCGCCTGTGCGCTTTATGAAGGCGTCCAGCTCGGGTTTGGGATCAAGCGGCCATTCGGGAAGGTCGCTCTTGCGCGACGGGGTGTCGTGCTGAACCACCAGCACGGGGAAATCCTGTTCATAAAGCAGCGGGTCCACGTCGATGGCCTCGCCCGCGACCAGACGGTTGCTGCCGCCGTTGACGATGACGCCTTTGAGACCCGGAAGGGCCTTCAACATTTTCATCGAGATATCGTGCGGATGGATTTCCGAGTAGATACCCAGTTCTCTGAGCAGGCGCGCAATGCGCGCGTTTTCGGCGCTGCCGAGGTCGAGCACAACAATCATGTCTTGCTTCATTAACATGTCGCCCCCCTGTTTTGTCAATGGTTTTATAATACCCGTGCACGCAAAACCTGTCAAGAAAACACGGATTAAGTTCGCTGGTGCGCCTTGGGAAGGCTTTGCGCGATTGACAAAAGATAAAAATCTTCGTACAATGTTAAGCTGTAAGGGAGTGTTTGGGCATGAAAATAAAAAGTTGGCTCGCGGCGTTCATGGCGTTCTTGCTGTCCGTGGCGCTGGTTTGCACAGCGGGAGCCGAATTTGATGAAGAGGATCTGGCGGACCTTGAAGCGCCGCTTTGCGCGCTGATCGCGGTGAAGCTTGACGCGGGACTATCCTATCCGGCCGACGGCGACGAGATTTCAAGCCGGTATGCCGAGGCATACCTGTTCTACATGGCCAACATCTACCATCAGGAGGATGGCGCGCCGCTTGACGGCGCTGGCGATGGGTTTGAGCTGTATGCCGAGGTCAGCCGCGAAGAGGCGCAATTGCTCATCAAGCAGGCGTTTGGCGGCCTGCTTACCGTCGATGACATCGAAGGCGACGGCGAGGAAGTTATTGTCGGCAAGGATGCGCTCTACGTGGGCCTGGGCGATGGGTACCGCTTGGAAGCGGCTTACGCGGGCGAAGCGGCCCGAGCGGAAGACGGCGCGTTCCCTTATGACTTCACATTGACTTTTTCGGACGGCGGGGAACAGACCGGCCGCGCCTGGGTGACGGTGGATAAACAGGACGACCCGGACGCGCCGCTTTGCGTGACGGGGATTGAATTGTCGGTTGAGGCGGATGCCGGGAGCCTTGCGGGCAATTGGAAGAGCGAGGACGGGTGGTGGTGCTCGCTCATGGAAGAGGGGCTGATCTTTTGCTTCAATGCAGAAGATGCCTGGGTAGCCGACGGAAGGTTTGAAACCGTGGACGGCGCGCTCAGCGTGACGCTTGGAGAAGGCGACGCGCACGCTTCCTACGACGGCGAATCGCTGACATTGACGGTTGGCGCTACCCAGCGCGCTTACGCGCGCGCTAATTAAACGGCTTCTCGCCCGTCAAACTGTCAGGAGCGCGGCGTAAAAGTATTCGATGAATTGGCGCAGGGCGGAGCTCAGCGGCGCGCCCTTTGCGGACAGGGCATAGATGCGTGTCTCGGGCAATTCGCCGGCGCCTTTGTGCTGAAAGGGAATGATTTTGAACCCGTCGATGGAGGGCGCTACCTGGCGGAAAACATCGTTTGTGAGCAATACGCCGCCCACGTCCCGCGCTTGCTTAAGAGAGGCAAAAAAATTCCCCGCCGGAGTCAAACACACCTGGATGCTCAGGCCGAGTTCTTCAAAAAAAGCTTGCATTTCCTGCATAAAACGTGCGCCGCTGTCGGAATAAATCAATTTCATGCCGTTGAGGTCATAGGGTGTAATCACATGCTTGCTCGCCATGGGGTTGTCCGAGGGCACAAGCACATACAAGGGCCTTTGCTGAATCAAGGTTTTCTCATATCGCGCGTGCTGGTCGCCCTGCATGCAGGTAATGACCGCGTCCAGGCGGTTGTTGTCAAGTTCGACAAGCAATTCCTTGGACAGCCGTCCGACCGTTGTGAGGGAGATGTGGGGGTGCAGCCGGGCAAAATCCTCATCAATTTCTCTTGACCATAGGAGGTAGCTCATATACCCAAAGCCTACGCGCAGCTCGGTCGTGTGGGGCTTTTTTGTTTTGTGAATATCGTTTACACAGGCCTTCCACGATTTGCCCATTTCAATGGCGTACTCGTAGAAACGCAGACCGGCGCTTGTCAACTCGACGCCTTGCGGAGTGCGCACAAACAAGGGAACATCCAGTTCCTCTTCCAATTTTTTAATCACGTGGGACAGTGCTTGTTTGGATATGAACAGCTTGACCGCTGCCTTGGTGATGCTTTTTTCTTGGACAACCGCGACATAGTAGGTCAGTGAAGTGAGTTCCATGTTATTCCTCCGACAAGCATCATACCGCGTGCGTCCGGGAAATACAAGGGGGGTAAAAAGATAATTGACACAAGTCAGATTATCTGAGATTGCTATTTATTCCATGCATAATTATAATCGATTGTGAAGGTTTTGTCCAACCAAAATTGGCGCCTATTTACGCAAAGGGGGGAAAATCATGGACAAAAAACTATCACGCAGACAGTTTCTAAAGGGCACTGCCGCAAGTACGGTGGGATTGGTCGCAATGGGCGTGCTGGGTTCCGCCGCGATGGGGCAGGAAGCGGCTCAAGAAGCGGGCATCTCGTGGGACTATGAAGCCGACGTCGTCGTCATCGGCACGGGCGGCGCGGGCTTGCCTGCCGCGCTCAAAGCGATGGAAGACGGCGCGTCCGTCCTGTTGGTGGAAGCCAACTGGGATGTGGGCGGACACTGCGCGGTATCGGGCGGAAATCTGCACTCCGGTTGCGGCACCCAGATCCAGAAGAAGTACGGCATTGAAGACACTGCCGACCAGTACTATGCCGACCATACCTCGGGCATAACCCTGGCCACGCGCTACAACGACCGCGAATACGCACGTTCCGTCGCCGACAGCATGGCCGAGTGCTATGAGTTCTGCCTGGCCAAGGGTCTGATCGTGCAGGACATTGAACCCGCGCGTCCCCACTACTTCGGCGACGGCGGCACGGAGCCTGAGAGTGTCGGGCGCTGGACCTATACCGATGCCACCACTGAAGGGTGGGTGGACGAGTATACGGGCAAGGGCAACGGGGGCCTGGGCATCACGCGTCCCCTCGAGCGTACGCTCCGCGCCCAGGGCGCCAAGTTCCTGCTCAACTACCACATGGACAAGATTTATCGCGAGAATCCGGCTTCCGGACGCGTGCTCGGCGTCATGGCTACCTATACGCCCCGAATTCTCCCTGGCGAGACTGCGCCGCTTCAAAGCCTTATGTCAGATGGCAACATTGAGAGCACGAAGGAAACGGTCAACATCAAGGCCAACAGGGGCGTCGTCATCGCCACCGGCGGCAGCATTGGCAACCTTCGCTTCCGCACCATGTTTGATCCCCGGCTCGGCCCGGAGTTTGACGGCCTGTCGGGCATGCCTTTTTCCGATCAGGACGGCTCGGGCGAAATTGCCGCCATGGAAATCGGCGCGTCGCTCGGAAACCTGGCCTCTTTCATGCAGCACGGCGGTCATCAAATCACCATGGCCAACCGCTTTGGGTGCCAATACGGCTACGGCGGCGGCTACAACGACAAGAGCAAGCTGTGGTCACTGGTGCGCGCCAACGGCATATCGCCCGACTACGACAGCCTGTGCATCGTGAACATGCTCGGTCGGCGGTGCGGCAACGAGGACAAGGGCGCGGGCGGTAAGTACTCCTACGATTCCTATGAATTCTTCAACACGGCGCTGGCGAGTGTGTTGGTGGACCCCGAAGGCGACGGCAACGCCAGGCGATACGGCGGTCCTCTGTGGGCGATCTTCGATCAGGACGCGGTCACGCGCAATGACTGGGATATGAGCCAGGGTATTGTGGACTATGACAATGGCTACTGTTTCAAGGCCGATACGCTTGAAGAGCTGGCGCAGGCAGTCGTCAACAAGTACTACGAAGAGATCAAGATGGATCCTCAGACGCTGGTAGATGAGATCAAGCGCTACAACTCGTTTGTGGACGCGGGTGAGGACGCCGATTGGGGCAAGAAGACGCTTGCCAACAAGATCGAAAAGGGCCCGTTCTACGCGGCGTGGGCCACCCCGAACCTGCACGACTGCTACGCGGGCCTCAGGGTCAACAGCGATATGCAGGTGGTCGATATCCACGGCGAACTGATCCCGAACCTCTTTGCCAGCGGTGAGTGCAGCGCGGGCATGCGCATCCACGGCTTAGGCCGCGTGATGACCAGCGGCTACATCTCGGGCCGTTCGGCGGCCGCCAATGGCGCGGCGGATGAAGCGGCGGCGGGCGGCGAGTTCCTCGGGACCTCCGACAACGGCATGCATGGCGCCATTCAGGTGAAGATCATCGTAGACGGCGGCAAGATGACCGATATCGAAATTGTCAAGCAGGAAGAGACAGAAGCCATCGGCGTACCCGCTTTTGAACCGCTGATCGCCCAGGCGCTTGAGAAGCAGTCCTCGCAGGTAGACGCCGTCGCGGGCGCGACGATTACTTCCAATGCTTTCATGGAAGCGCTGGCCAAGGCCATGGCGAAAGCCGGCCTGTAATTCATTAAGGCAACGCCGCACAGGTAGCGAACGCGCTGACGGGCTGCTTTTCCACCCAGGCAGTCCTGCAAAAACACTTGAATTAGCGCTGCTAGTCCTGCGGTTTTTGCAGGACCACCTGGACAAAAAATCATCCCATCATCACATCCGATACCTATGCGGTGTTGCCTAAAAAAGCAGGGGGGCTGTTGCGCAGCTAGGCAACAGCCCCCCAACCCATCAACAAACCCCGAAAGCAACGCCCTCGCGGGCGTGTACCGCGATGGTGAATGGGATTTTGACCAAGGCGGGGCTTTACCGCCCCTGCGACTCAAAATCCCTACCCGTCCAAATTCCGCCCGGAAAATCCGCGGATTTTCAGGAATTCGGCCCCGTACCCCTACGCATTGGAACGATTTGGCCAAAGGCCGAAGATTTCCGATTGACAGCTTATCGACTTTGTCGATAAGCTGTGCGCCGCATGTCCTTCACGGGCATGCGGCGCTGCTTTTGCCGGTCTTAGAGTCCCTTCCGCGCGATATTGGCGACAGTCCCCAGAAAACCGTCGATTTCCTTGGCTGTGTTCGTCCGCCCGATGCTGGCGCGTACCGCGCCTCGCTCAAGCGTGCCCAGCCATTCGTGTACGCCGGGCGCGCAGTGCAGGCCGCCCCGGACCTGATACCCCTCCTGGTCTAGCGCGTCCGCCACCGCGCCCGACGCGTAGTCCCCGACGTTAAAGCTCACAACGCCTACCCGGTTGCGCGCGTCCGGGCTTCCGTACACGGTGACACCCTCTATGGCCGATAGTCCCTTCATAAGCTGGTCGGTTAACGCTCGTTCGTGCGCGCGCAGTGTCAGTTCGTTTTGCATAACATATCTGGCGCCCGCGTTCAATCCCGCAATTCCGTGCAGGTTGACCGTGCCGCTCTCGTAGCGTTCCGGGCGTTCGCCCGGTTGGCGCATGGAATCCGAGCTTGATCCCGTCCCCCCCTCACGCAGCGTATTCAGGCACAATCCTTCGCGGATATAAAGCCCGCCCGTTCCAAGCGGCCCCAACAGTCCCTTATGCCCCGGAAAAGCGTACATGTCGCAGCCAAGCGCCCTTACGTCTACCGGCTGTGCGCCCAGCGCCTGCGCTCCGTCCACGAGGAACGGAATGCCTGCCTGGCGCATCAGCCGCCCGATGGCTGCGACGGGTTGGATTGCGCCAATGACGTTGCTTGCGTGGCTGACCACGCACAGCCGCGTATTGCCTCGGACTTGGTTCTTGATGGCTTCGGGTGAAATGAATCCGTCCGGTTCCGGCGCAACCAGCGTCACCTCGATCGTACCCTGGTCCTGTAGCGTCATCAGGGGCCGAAGGACCGAGTTGTGCTCGAGGAGGGTCGTGATGACATGGTCGCCACGGGAAATGCTCCCCTTGATCGCAAGGTTGAGCGCATCGGTGCAGTTGAACGCGAACACCACGTCCATGGGATCGCTTGCGCCGATCAGTCGTGACAGCGTTTCCCGGCAGTCGACCAATTCCATGGCACCCCGAAGCGCGCGCGCATGTCCCGAGCGGCCCGGATTGCCGTTGAGCTCGGTCATCGCCCGCGCTACCGCTTTGAGTACCGGATCAGGTTTTGGATGACTGGTCGCCGCATTGTCGAGATAAATTTCCATTAGCGTAACCTCCTCGCACCCGCACAGGGCCTCCGCCGTACAATATACGGGCGCATGCTTTCCGGTATGCGCCGAGATGCCGGTTCAGTGGCTTGGATCGGTATTATCCCGCAAAGAGGGGAAGTAAGTTCGATGGATGAAGTATTCGGAATCGCCGCGTTCCGGTCCCGGCAACAGGTCATGAATTTTGAGGGCGCGCTGCGCAGAGCGGGTCTTCGCGTAAGCGTCATTTCCACGCCGCGCGATGTCGCAATTGGCTGCGGACTGTCGGTTAAGTTTGATATCGCGGATGCGCCGCAGGTTATGAGCGTTTTGAACAGGGCGCGGCCAAGCAACCTCATCGGCATGTATCAGGTAGACCGGCGCGGAGGAGGGCGGCCGCAACTGACCGCGCTCGCGCGCGCCTACTGACGCGCAGCGGGTCTCGGGCCCTAAAAATAACACGCCAGGCGTTGGCATTCACTTGGCGCGCTGGTATAATACCTATACAATAAGGTACGAAGGACGAGGGGATTGTCGATGGATGTGGTAAGAGTGCTTCAGGAACTTGGGGCGCTATACCCCCAGGCGCGCGCTGAGCTCAACTTCGCCAATCCCTTTGAGGTGCTCATCGCCACCATCCTCTCCGCGCAATGCACAGACAGGCGCGTGAACATGGTGACCGAGCGCTTGTTCCGCGATTATCCCGACGCGAAAGCGTTTGCGGCGCTGACACCCGAAGAGCTGGAACCCATGATCCGAACCTGCGGGCTGTACCGCATGAAGGCGAAGAACATCGTGGCAGCTTGCCGCGCGCTTGTGGGGGAATACGGCGGCCAGGTACCGGCAACGCGCGCGCAGCTCATGAAGCTAGCGGGCGTTGGCCAGAAGACGGCGGGTGTCGTGCTGCTTGCGGCATTTGGCGAGGACGAGATACCGGTTGATACCCACGTGTTCCGCGTGGCGAACCGGATTGGCCTGGTAGAGGAAGGCACGCCGGAGAAGACCGAAGCGGCGCTTCGCCGCTTGATCCCGGAAGGGGAGAAGGCGCACGCGCATCACCTTCTGATCTGGCATGGGCGCAGGTGTTGCAGCGCCCGCGCGCCCGCATGCGACAGGTGCCCCGTCGCGCCGCTGTGCCGGTATTTTGCCGGCGAAGGCGCGGATGATTGGGCTGATAAGCAAACGGACAACATAGAAGTACGAGCATAATTAAGGAGACCCTATGGCACTTTTTGTAGATGTGGTGGCCATTACGTGCAAGGCGGGCGACGGCGGAAACGGCTGCGTGTCGTTCCACCGCGAAAAATACGTGCAGGCGGGCGGCCCTGACGGCGGCGACGGCGGGCGCGGCGGCGACATCGTGTTTGTCGCGACCGAGCGCATGCATACGCTGATGGATTTCCGCTTCAAGCGCAAGTTTTCGGCGGAAGGCGGCGGCGACGGTTCGGCCGGGCGCTGCAGGGGCAAATCCGGTGAACGCGTGGTCATCGACGTGCCGGTGGGCACGGTGGTAAAGGACAAGGAAACCGGCAAGGTATTGCTCGACTTGTTTAAGCCCGGTGAGGAGCGCGTGTTGCTTCGGGGCGGCAACGGCGGTTGGGGCACCGCGCGCTTTGCCACGCCCACGCGCCAGGCGCCCAATTTCGCCAAGCCCGGTGAAAAGGCGCATGTGCGCGAACTGACGCTCGAGCTCAAGTCGATTGCCGACGTGGGGCTCGTCGGGTTCCCGAACGTCGGCAAATCCACCTTCCTGTCGGTGGTGACCGCAGCCAAGCCCAAGATCGCCAACTACCATTTTACAACCCTGCAGCCGAACCTTGGCATTGTCAAGCAGGACGATGATTCCTTCGTGCTGGCCGATATCCCGGGCCTTGTCGAAGGCGCGAGCGAGGGAATAGGGCTGGGCCACGCGTTCCTCAGGCATATCGAGCGCACGCGGTTGCTCATCCACGTGCTGGATATCTCGGGCAGCGATGGGCGCGACCCGCTTGCGGACTTTGACGCCATCCGGCAAGAACTCGGTCAATACGGAAGCCTGGCCGAGCGGCCCATGATCGTAGCCGCGAACAAGATGGATCTGCCGGGCGCGGATGAGCATCTTGAACGCCTGAAGGAGAAGCTTGCGGGGACCGGCATGCCCGTCTTTGCCATCTCGGCCGCGACCCGCGAGGGCTTTGCCCCGCTTATGCGGGAAACCGTCAAGCAGCTTTTGGCGCTGCCTGTGACGGAGCCGTTTTACGAGGAAGAACTGTTTGAGGAGATTCCCGAGGCGCCGTTTACCGTCAAAAAAGATGGGGATATCTATCGCCTGAGCGGAACATCGATCGACTACCTGGTCGATTCGGTCAATTTTGCCGACGAGCAATCGCTCAACTATTTCCACCGCTCACTCAGGCGCTGGGGCGTGATTGACGCGCTTCGCGAAGCGGGCGCGGGCGAGGGTGACAGCGTCGCGATTGGC
Organism: Eubacteriales bacterium; assembly: GCA_031551775.1. Classification (GTDB taxonomy): domain Bacteria; phylum Bacillota; class Clostridia; order Christensenellales; family Aristaeellaceae; genus Anaerozeibacter. The sequence continues at coordinate 14,004 of JAVBND010000033.1, forward strand.
GATATGGAATTTGATTTTGTGGACTAACAAAATGGAGGCTTTACCTATGACGACCAAACAACGCGCGGCGCTGCGCGCAATGGCGAACCCCATCGAGACCGTACTCTACATCGGCAAGGATGGCATCTCGGACAACCTGTCAAAGCAAGCCTGGGACGCGCTCGAGGCGCGCGAGCTGATCAAGGTATCGGTTCAGCGCGGTGCGCCCATGACGGCGCGCGAAGCGTGCGACGAACTGTGTTCCCGCGTACACGCCGAGCCTGTTCAGGTCATCGGCGCGAGGTTCGTGATCTACCGCAAGGCGCGCAAGGATTCCAAGATTGATCTTGACAAGCTGGGATAATCCCCCCTCGGTCGCCGTTGCGGGGTTGCTTCAATCAAAAAATGCCGCTGCAGATTCCTTCTGCAACGGCACCTTTTTGTGCGTGTCTTATTCCGCCGCGACTTCCGCTTGCGGGTGAATGCTCACTTGTTTGCGATCCTTGCCCAGGCGCTCAAAGCGGACGACGCCGTCCATCTTGGCAAACAGGGTATCGTCGCTGCCCTTGCCTACGTTGAGGCCCGGATGAATCTTGGTGCCCCTCTGGCGAACCAGGATGTTGCCTGCCAGCACAAACTGCCCGTCGGCGCGCTTGGTGCCCAGGCGCTGCGCCGCGCTATCGCGCCCGTTGCGCGAAGAACCCATCCCCTTCTTGTGCGCGAAGAGCTGAAGGTTCAATTTGAACATTTGAATTCCCTCCGTTCTTGGTAGGTGATCCGGATGGTTCCGGGATACTGTTTCTTGATCTCTATGAGCTCTTTTTCAAGCGTCCTGAGCATCGGCTGCGCGCTTTCAAGGTCACGCTCGTCAACGATGATCGTCACGTCGCCGTCTTGGGCCTCGGCATTGACCCTGAGGTTCATGACTTCGATGAGCCCCAGTGCCGTCATGTGGCACGCGGTTGATATCGCGCTGCACACGATGTCATAGCCGACCTCGGCGTAGCCCGCATGGCCGTGTACCTTGACGCCCGCCAGGTCCGCTCCACGCTTAAAAAAGTTTGCCCGGGTCATTAGCCGGTGATGGAAGCGATTTCCACCTTTGTATACGGCTGACGATGGCCCTGCTTCTTACGGACATTCTTCTTCGCCTTATACTTGTAGACGATGATCTTCTCGCCCTTGACTTGACCCAGCACCTTGCCGGTCACCTTCGCGCCCTGGACGGTCGGCTGCCCGACCTGGCAGGAATCGTCCTTGCCCAGCAGCAATACGTCAAAATTGACGCTCGCGCCCTCCTGCTCGTTCAGCTTTTCTACGTAGATTACGTCGCCCTGCTGTACACGGTACTGCTTGCCACCAGTCTGAATGACTGCGTACACGCATAGCACCTCCTTATTGAATACTCGCCGAGACTGAGGCCATGTTCGCACATGTTAACGAGCCCCTCTCGAGCGGCTTACCGACCAATTATAGATGAATGCACAGCCATTGTCAATCACAACTTTCGTTAAGCATCTATGCGCCTGTCAAATTTTTGAGGCAATGCCGTGGCAATCAAAGGAAAAGAAGGAAAGGGCTTGATTTTTCCTGATAAATGTAATATAATTGCAATACTTAGTCACCATCGGGTCACAATTTGACGATGCGCGTAAGATGTAGTGGGGGGAGGGTGGCCGATGAAGAAGCGGTGGCTGTGCTGTTTGGCTCTTCTACTGGCGTTGGCCTGCATGGTCCAGGCTGTGCCGGCGGGCGCTTTGGCCGCGCTCTTCTTGTCTGAAAAAGAGTTGACGCTATCATCTGGCGAGCGCGAGTCGCTTTCTGCCAACCAGCGCGTGAGCTGGACATCGGAGGATGCGCGGATTGCGAGCGTGACGCCGGACGGCGAGGTGACGGCGCACAAAAACGGTTCCGTGATGATTGTGGCCAAGACGCCGCACGGCCAAAGGAAGGCGGTTCGCGTTGAGGTCAAGGGGACGGTCAAGCCCAGGCGCATTGAGATCGGGGAAGCCGGGCCAAAGCTTGCGCTTGGCGAGACGCTCGGGTTGAGCGCATCGATCTGGCCGACGGAGGCCAGCCAAAAGATCCTCTGGTCAAGTTCCAACAAAAAGATTGCAAGCGTGAGCGCAGCCGGCGTGGTGACGCCCCGCAAGGAAGGCAAGGTGCGCATCATTGCGCGCGCCAAGGCCAAGACTTCGGTTCGCGCTACGCTGACGCTTGCGATCTATGATCCCTTCAAACCGACCAGCCTGACGCTTGATCCAAAGACCAGCTTCCTTGAGGTGGGTGAGCGTCAGGCGCTGTCGGTCGAGATCCTGCCGCAAACGGCGGACAGGGCGCTGACCTGGGCGAGCAGCCGCGCGGATGTTGCGGCGGTGGATGAAAACGGGCATGTCGTGGCGCTGTCTCCGGGCCGCGCCGTGATCACAGCGACGAGCGCGCGCGGCAAGCTCCGGGCCGAGGCGCAAATCTCCGTCCTAAACGACGAACGCGTGACCGAGATCCCCGCGCGTACGACCGCGCAAGTGACGTCCGCGGTCAAGGCCAATATCGCGAAAATCGACGCGGTGTACGAAAGCGCCCTTGACGAAATGGACCGCCTTGTGGCCAAGGGCGAAATGGGCGAAAGCGATTATGCCAAGCGCAAGAAGATCCTCATCAACGGCTTTTCCATGTACCGCTTCCCGTGGTATACCCAGACCCGCGTTGACTACTGGAACAGCTCGTACAATGGCGCGAAGGACTACTTGAAGGGCCGCGTGTACTACGGCTTGCCCTACATCCAGACCGGCAAGGACAACAAGTACACCAACCGCCGCTACAACGTGGCCAAGGCGGTTTCGAGCGGCTACTACGCGCGCGGTTCGGGCGGGATCTATCGCATGACCGCCAAGCGCATGGGCGCAAGGTACGTGGGCAACGATTGCTCATCCTTCCTCGCCATGGCGACCTTCCTCGGCAACGGCTACACCTTGAACAGCTCAATTTGCTACATGGTGACAAGCGAGCTTGCCAAGACGGCGTCCTTTAACACCATCGGTTACGATGGCCTCCGCCCCGGCGACATGCTGGTCAAAAGCGGCGTGCATACGGTGATGTTCCTGTACTATACCAACCAAGAAAAGACCCGCATGATGATTCTGGAGCAAGGCGGCGGCGATTCGAGCGACATGCACAACACGGTAACCGTTTCGCTCGTCAACCGCTCGAGCTATTCGGGCAGCTATATCGCGCGGCGCGCGAGTTTTCTCAAAAAGACCTGACGCACAACCCTGCGTAACCAAAGGAGATGAGGGAAATGCACAAAAAGATTTGGCGGACGCTGGCGCTCGCGCTGATCCTGGCGTTGGCGATTGAGGGCACAACGGCTCTGGCCGCTTTCGCGGTCAAAATGAGCAAGAAGACTGCGGTCATTGACTTGGCTGAGGAGAACACCCTGACGCTGACCACGAACGCTCCGGCCAGTCTGAAGGACGACCTGCAGTGGAAGAGCAAGAAGACGTCCATTGCCACGGTGTCGGGCGGCGTCGTGACCGCGAAAAAAGTGGGCAAAGTTCAAATCGGCGTGCGCGCCAAGGGCGGCGCGTGGTCGGTATGCACGGTGACGGTCAAAGACTCCCGCGCGCCCAAGCAGGTGCTCCTGTCGGTGCCCAAGGCTTCGCTTTCGGTCGGGGAGACGCTTGAACTCAAGGCATCGGTGCTGCCCTCTACGACGTCCCAGGCGGTCAAGTGGCAGACGAGCAAGTCGTCGGTGGTTCGCGTATCGACAGAAGGCGTCATCACCGCCGTGAAACCGGGCATCGCGCGCATCAAGGCAAGTTCCGTGCGCGCGCCCTCGGTATACAAGGTCATCACCGTAACGGTTGAGGAGTCGGTCAAACCCAAGAGCGTGGAACTGACCGGCGCGACGGACGATCTGGAGGTTGGGGGCAAGCTCACGCTCAAGGCGACCGTATCGCCCGAGGACGCCAATGCCAAGATCAAGTGGACGTCGAGCGACACAACGGTTGCGACGGTGTCGAGCGCAGGCGTTGTGCTGGCGAAAAAAGTAGGCAAAACCACCATCACCGCGACCAGCGCCGTGGCCAGTACGGTGCGCGCGTCGCGCACAATCAACGTCGTCGATCCCAATGCCGTCGATTCCGTCTCAATCGAGCAGACCGACCTGTACCTTTATGTGGACAAGGCGACTGCGCTCACGGCCAAGGTGCTTCCGGCCTCATCGGGGGCAAAAGTGACCTGGTCTTCAAGCGATACCGCGATTGTCGCCGTAACCAGCGACGGCAAGGCGGTGGGACGCAAGGTGGGCGTTGCGACGATCACCGCCAAGGCGGGTTCTAAGAGCGACAACATCGAAATCCGCGTGCTGTCAGATGAGCGGGAAACGACGCTCCCGGAAAAATTTGTCGCAAGCGCCGGCGCCATCAGCGCCAACCACAACAAGATTACCGACATCTACGCCAGCGCGATTGCCGAGCTTGAGGCCAGCCTCGCCAGCAAGAAGATCAGCGCGCGCGAGCGGGCCAACCGCAAGGAAATTTTGCAGCGGGGCTTCCTGATGTACGACGTGCCATGGGCGAGCGATACGAACGTTCGCTATTGGTCGGGCTCGACCTACTATATCGCCGATCGCATTTATTTCGGCATGCCCTACACCCAAACCCGGCGCACGTTCAACCTTGAAAAGTGGCTCTCAAGCGTCACCGCCGTCAAGCGCGACGGATACTACCAGATCAGCAACATGCCAAACACCAGTTACGCCGGAAACGATTGCTCCTCGTATGTGTCCATGTGCCAGTTTGGCTACAACAGCGCAAGTTCCTACCTGAACTCGACCGCGATGTACTCCTCGACCAATTACACGACCGTCGCGGACGGCTTTAGCAAGCTCATACCGGGCGATATATTGGTCAAGAACGGCCACGTGGCGATGTTCCTGTACTACGTCAACGCGGACCGCATCATGGTGATCGAGCAGGGCGGCGGCTCAGAACCCAATACCACTGCCTGCGCGATCAAGTCAATCTCCGGCATCTACCGCGCGCAGGGATACCGTGTGCGGCGCAAGGTGGGCATAGGTTCGTAATCCCCAAAAGCTGCAGGGCAGAAAACAGCCGCTTCGCGTTTTATCCGCGGGGCGGCTTGTTTGATGGGGGCATTTGACAAACGCCAACCAAAGCGTATAATGAAGAAGATGATTTCGCCAAGGAGGCGCTTAACATGGACAACCGGCCCGTGGGCGTTTTTGATTCAGGCGTGGGCGGCACGTGTGTGCTCAGGACGCTGACGGAAGTGTTGCCGCTTGAGAAATACATCTACTACGGCGATACGAAAAACGCGCCTTACGGAGACCGGCCGGAGGCGCAGATCAGAAGCCTCGTGCTCGCGGTCGCGGACCATTTGGTTCAGCAAGGCGTCAAGGCGCTTGTGATTGCCTGCAATACCGCGACCTCCGCGGCGGCTGAGGCGCTGCGCGCACGGCTCACAATTCCGGTGGTGGGCATGGAACCCGCGCTCAAGCCGGCCTCGCTTGAGCACAAGAAGGGAACCGTCCTGGTCATGGCGACCAGCGCTACGCTCAGGCAGCAAAAGTTTCAATCGCTCATGCAGCGTTATGGCGAGGGCGCGAGGCTCCTTCCGTGTCCGGGGCTGATGGAATTTGCCGAACGGGGCGAGGTGGACGGACCTGCGCTTGACCTTTATCTCGAGGAGAAATTTGCGCCCTATCGCGGGGAGGCCATCGATGCGGTGGTGCTCGGCTGCACGCACTATGTGTTTTTGAAAAAGGCGATCCAAAGGCAGGCGCCCGGCGCTTTGCTCTTTGACGGCAACCTGGGAACCGCCAGGCGGCTTGAAAGCTTGCTCAAAAAAGCGGACGCGCTGGGGGAGGGGCCCGGGGAATTGTCCTTCGAATCCTCCGATCCGGCTTCGATTCCTGTGATAATTGACATGTTTGGGCTGTCAAGTGAAAAAAATAAGTAAAAAGCCCTTTTCAAGGGCGCTTATTTCTGATAGAATATACGCTAGTGATTTGCGCGCAGAACTTGCCTATTGAGCGACATGCGCGGTCAATTTGATGAACAGGGGGAACACTCAATGAAGGACTACCGTACAGGCAACATTCGCAACATTGCCGTCGTCGGCCATGGCGGAGAAGGCAAAACCACGCTGGTCGAGGCATTGCTCTTTGCGACTGGCACAATCGACCGCCAGGGCCGTGTGGAAGACGGTTCGACCACCACCGATTACGATCCGGAAGAAGTGCGCCGCGGGATATCGATTTCCGCTTCCATGGCGCCGCTCGAATATAAGGACGTAAAAATCAACTTCATCGATGTGCCCGGCTTCTTTGATTTCGCGGGCGAAATGATGGGCCCGCTGGAAGTCGCTGAGGGCGCGATCATCACCGTGGGCGCGGTTTCCGGCCTCAATGTGGGTGCGGAAAAGGCGTGGGCGCAGTGCAACAAATCAAGTACGGCGCGCATGATCGTCATCAACCAAATGGACCGCGAGAACGCCAATTTCGAAAAGGCGCTTAAGACCATCACCGACAAGTACGGCACCCACATCGCGCCCATCGAACTGCCGATCATTGAAGGCGGAGCGTTCAAGGGCGTCGTCTGCGTGCTTGAAAACAAGGCGTTCATCGGCGAAGGCAAGGCCGTGAAGGAAGTGGAAATCCCCTCGTCCATGGCGCAGGAAGTGGAAGCCGCGCGCGAAGCCATCATGGAAGCCGCCGCGGGCGCCGATGAGGAACTGATGGAGAAGTTCTTCGAGACCATGGAACTTTCCCCGGAAGATACCATGAAGGGCCTTCGCAAGGGCATCGCGGAGGGCAGCGTGGTGCCGGTCGTGTGCTGCTCATCGCTTACGCGCGTGGGCCTCACGAAGCTCCTTGACAACATCATCGACCTGATGCCCTCGCCCGAAGGCCGCGTGATCAAGGGCATCAACCCGAAGAACGACGAAGAAGTTGACCGCGTGTGCGACGAAAAAGCGCCGTTCTCCGCGCGCGTGTTCAAGACCCTGGCCGACCCGTATGTCGGAAAGCTGTCCCTGCTCAAGGTCATGAGCGGCGTCCTGACGGGCGAAACGCAGCTTTACAACGTCAACGCGGAGAAGGTTGAAAAAGCGGGCACCATCTACATTCAGCGCGGCAAGAAGCAGGTCACCACGACCAAGGTCGTCGCGGGCGACATCTGCGCCCTGGCCAAGCTCCAATCGGTTGCCACCGGCAACACGCTGTGCGATCAAAACAACCCCGTGCGCTTTGCCGAAATCGCGTTTCCGCAGCCCTGCATTTCCATGGCGGTGTTCGCCAAGAAGGCAGGCGAAGAAGATAAGGTGTTCTCCGGCCTCTCCCGCCTGATGGAGGAGGATCCGACCATCCGCATCTCAAAGGACCCGTCCACCACCGAGACCATTTTGTCCGGCTTGGGCGAGTTGCACATCGAAGTCATCTCCAAGAAGCTGGCCGCGAAGTTCGGCGCGGAATGCCTGCTTCAGGATCCGAAGATTCCCTACCGCGAGACCATCCGCAAGAAGCTCGACTGCGAAGGCCGTCACAAGAAGCAGACAGGCGGCCACGGCCAGTTCGGCCACGTCGTCATCGAGTTCCGCCCCAACGACGATTCAACCAACACCGACTTTATCTTTGAAGACGCGGTCGTCGGCGGCGTCGTGCCGCGCAACTTCATCCCCGCGGTCGAGAAGGGCCTGAGGGAGAACCTGGGCAAGGGCGTGCTGGCGGGCTACCCGGTGGTGGGGCTCACCGCCAAGCTGCACTTCGGCTCCTACCATCCGGTCGATTCGTCGGAAATGGCGTTCAAGACGGCCGCGCGCTTGGCGTTCAAGAAGTTGGTCGATGCGGGCCCCGCGCTGCTTGAGCCGATCTACCATGTGGAAGTGAAGGTGCCCGACGAGTACATGGGCGACGTCATCGGTGATATGAACAAGCGCCGCGGCAGGATCCTCGGCATGGAGCAGGTGGATGGCGAACAGCTCGTCATCGCGGAAGTACCGCAGGCGGAGATGTTCAAGTACGCGACGGACCTGCGCAGCATGACGCAGGCGCGCGGCTCGTTCACAATGCGCTTTGAGCGGTATGAGGAAGTGCCCGCGGGCGACGCGAAGAAGATCATCGAAAACGCCAAGAAGGAAGAGGAAGAAGAGGAATAATCAAACCGCGATCATTTATGAGAAGCTCCCCGCGAGGGGAGCTTCTTGACGTATTGATTCGATAATGTCAGCAGATCTTAAGCAGCATCGTATGCGCGCCGTCCATCTCAACCACGAGCAGCCCTTCCTTTTCAAGGCGCTTCATAACATCGCTGAAGCGCTTGAAGCCGATTTGTCGCTCCTCAAAATCAGGATAAGCCGCTTGGATCGCGCCTTTGAGAATGGAGGGGTTGATGCGCTCAAAGCCGTCCTGCTTGAACGTTGCGAGCTGCTCGGTGAACGCGGGCAGCCAGTTGGACTTGTTGAGCTGAGCCGTGGGCGCGTCCTGACCGGTCAGCGCAATCTTGACCGACGAGTTCTCAGTCCAGACTTTCAGGTGCCCGGAGAGGGTCGCAAGCTGATTGAGCAGCTTGCCAAATGTGGTAAAGCCATAGCTGCGCTCGTCAAAATCGGGGCGCAGGCGCATGATGATGTCCTTGAGCTCGCTGGCGTAGAGCATGTCCTCGTCCTGGTCGGCCAGCACGGTTTCGACGAGCGTCGCCAGTTCCTGAAGATCGCTCGGCGCCTCCTTTTCCTTGCTGGATGGCTTGGGCAGGTTCTTCTTGACGGTGGAAGCCACCGATTCAAGAAAGATGAACTCGTTGCAGGCTTTGATGAAAATACCCGACGCAACTTCACTGCGCGAAATGCCCAGCACGTGCTTGCCCATCGACTTAAGCTTGCCGACGAGCGGCGTGTAGTCACTGTCGCCGGAGACGATGCAGAACGAATCGATCAGCGGATTGACGTAGGCTACCTCAAGGGCGTCGATAACCAATTGAATGTCCAGGTTGTTTTTTTGCGCCTTGCCGTAGCGGATCGACGGAACGACGGAGAAGGTGTTCGACAGCAGGCACTCCTTGAGCTCGGTATACCGGTCGGTATAGCCGTAAACTTTTCCCAGCAGAATGTCTCCGCGAATCTTCACCTTTTCGATGATGTTGTTGAGCATGGACTCTTTCGCGCCCGCGTTTTCAAGGTCCACAAATACCGCGAATTTTGACGTGCTCACAGTGTCCCCCGTTTCATTTTGGATTTTTCAACATTGCTTTCAGTGTAAGCCCATAGCGCAGAATTGTCAAGGGAAATGCGGCGAAATGCCTACCACGCGCCGTGCCCGCCGCCGCCGCCTCCTCCTCCGGAGGAGAAGGAGCCGCCTGCACCGCTGGACGGACTGCTCACGCTGTGGTTGTGCCTATGCGTCTCGCGCATCCCGGTCTGCGTGCGCGACCAGTCGCCCGGGAAGCCGTAGTACAACCAATAGGGCAAGCCGTCCTGCGCATAATCCGTTTGCGTTTCGTGATGCGCGCCGCCCATTTCGCCGAGCACGCCGAGCGAGGCCAGCAAGGGCAAGTATACATACAAACCTTGGTCTGTTAATGGTTTGTTTTTGGCGAGTTCGATGAGCGTCCGCAAGCCCGCCTCAACTTCCAGGCCTTTTTCGCTGCGGTGCTCAAGCTTGATAAAGCCGTAGCACAGCGCGCCTGTCAAAAGCAGCGCGCAAATGCCGAGCACCCATTGCTTCATGACGAAAAGAGCGATGGCGAGGGCCGCGCCCAATATCAAAGCAAGCAGGAATCCAGATGTGATCTGGCGCAGCACGCGCTTGGGCTGATGGTATCCGCCCAGTTCCACGTCCGCCTTGGCCTGGGCGGAAAAGGCGTTATATCCCTTGTCGTAGGCTTCGGCGAGGCCTTTATCCTTACCCACGTTCATAGAATCGATGCCAAATTCATCGCGGTCGCCAAAGAGCCAATCCATCAGGATTGATTGATGGGGAGGCAACTGCGAAGACGGGCGTTTTTTTACCGAAAAGCCGATCGTCGAATCGCCCGAGCCGTGCCGCTTCATTTCCAGTACGCCCGTCTGCGTCAGTTCCAGGAGCGTGCCCGATACCGCATTCATGCTGATGTGCCCGCGCTTAAGCTGCTCGGCAACCGCCGCGTTTATGCCGGTCAGCGACTTGAGATCGCCCATCTGTTCCGCCCCGCGAAACCCTGCCTTGCGAGAAAGTGTCCTTAGCCAAAGGCCAAAGGCCAAGGCAAGCGCGAGCAATGCGCCCGGGAGCGAAAACCGAAGGATTTCATGGGTCCGTGCTTGACGCCTGGCGGCTTCGCGGACTGCCGTTTCGTTCTTCTCTTCAAGCGCCCGAACATCCTGAACGATGTCTTGGTCAATCAGCGGCGCGCCCGCAAGGGCATCGGCGTCAAACAGCATGTCCACTTCAACAAACCGACCGCTTTCCACTCTTGCGGGACCGGCGGCCACGCTGTGGCTGGCGAGTGGGTAAGCATCGTTCGTCGTCATGGCGCCGTGAACCCATGTGTTCGTGATTTTGCCTTCCGGAATGCTGATTTCTATATATGCCTTTTCGAGCGGAACTTGGTTGCCCGCGCCGATCAGCTTGTAATTGAGCCGCGCGCTGTCACGGTAGCGCTGACAAAGTCCCTGAAGCGTGTACTCATAGCGGAACACGCGCACGCCGCGTTCTCCCGGCGCATAGGCGCGCACGTTGAGCATGCCGTCTTCTTCCTGCGCATCCAATTGAACCGCGACGCTTCCGTCAACAAAGAGCTTGAGGCCGGTCAGACCATCGACATCGCGCACATCAAAGCTTGACAAAATGCCGTTGTAGGAAGAATCAAAGTCATAGGTAAGCGTTTCGGCGACGTTGGCCGAACCGTCCGTTTGTATATCCACCGTCATGCGGTAATCGGTGATCGAATAGTCGGCCGCGAACGTGGCAAAGGGCGCAAATATGAGCAGGGCCAGGGCAAAAAGTGTTGCTACAAACGGTTTTCTCATAGCTGGGTCCCCTCCTCTCCATGGATGTATGATAACACATGAACGTTAAAACAACTGTTTCGCTGGGATTTCCTATTGACTTTTGCGGTCGATTTGTGTATTGTAGTACGCAATTCCAATAAAGGAGGGATCCGGCGTGAACGAGAACATCAAGGTTATTGCGATTCGAATTAGCGAGCTGCGCGACATCAGCGGATTGACCGCCGAGGAGGTAGCTGGCCGATCGGGCATACCGATTGGCGAGTATCTGGCTTATGAAGGTGGTCAAAAGGATTTTTCCTTTAGCCACCTTTTTAATATCGCCTCGACGCTCGGCGTAGACATTTCCGACCTCTTGACCGGCGAAAGCCCCAAGCTCAAGGGCTACATTTTGACCCGCGACGGCCAGGGCCTGGCTTTTGACCGGCGCAAGGCTTACCACTACCAGCACTTGGCCTACAACTTTCTGGGCAAGAAGGCCGAGCCCTTCATCGTGACGGTGGAGTGCGACGGCGTGATGACCGGCAAGACCGCGCACGCCCATGAGGGGCAGGAGTTCGACTACGTGCTCAAGGGGCACATGAAGATTGAACTTGGCGGAAACGACGTGTACCTGGGTCCGGGCGATTCGATTTACTACGATTCATCCTTGCCCCACGCCATGTACGCCATTGAGCAGGACGCGCGCTTCATTGCCGTCGTCATCAAGTAACCCAAGGAGGATCAGCCCATGCAGCTATACAAAAATTACTTGGAACAAACCGAATTCGGTTCATATGAAGACTACCTCAGGAATTTCCGCGTCATCGTGCCGGAACATTTCAATTTTGCTTACGACGTGCTGGGAAAGCTCGCAAAAGAGACTCCGGACGCTTTGGCGCTCAGGTGGTGTAATCCGGCGGGCGAAGCGCATGACTTTACCTTCAAGGAAATTGACGACCTGTCGAGCCAAGCGGCGAATCTGTTTGCATCCCTTGGCATCGGGAAGGGTGACGCGGTTATGCTGGTGCTCAAGCGCCATCATCAGTTCTGGCCCGCGATCATGGCGCTGCACAAGATCGGCGCGGTGGCGGTGCCCGCGACCAACCTGCTGACGGTCAAGGATATTGTGTACCGCGTGAAAGCCGCCGACATCAAGATGATCGTGGCCACGAGCGACGGCACATTCTCTGACCAGGCGGAACTTGCGAAGAAGGACTGCCCGACGCTTGAGAACCTGCTGATGGTGCGCGGCGCGAAGCCGGGCTGGCAGGATTACGATGCTGAGCTTTCCAAGCAGAGCGCAGTCTTCCCGCGTCCTGAGCCACAAAACGACAGCGACGACCCGCTGCTTTTGTACTTCACGTCCGGCACGACCGGCATGCCCAAAATGGTGCTGCACACTTCTTCCTACCCGCTGGGTCATATCCAGACCGCGACCTACTGGCAGGGATGCGTCGATGGCGGCTTGCACCTGACGGTGTCGGAAACCGGTTGGGCGAAGTCGGTCTGGGGTAAGCTCTACGGGCAATGGCTGGCGGGCAGCGCCGTGATGGCGTTTGACTTTGACAAGTTTGTGCCGTGTGAACTGCTTTTGATTCTTGAAAAGTACAAGGTGACCACATTCTGCGCGCCGCCGACCATCTACCGCTTCATGATTCAGGAGGACCTCGCGAAGTATGACCTGTCGGCGATCCTGCGCTGCTCGATCGCGGGTGAACCGCTCAATCCTGAGGTCTACAACAAATGGCTGGACCTGACCGGCCACGCGCTCCGGGAGATTTATGGCCAGACCGAGCTGTGTGTGACGATCGGAACCTTTCCGTGGATGAAGATTTGTCCCGGTTCCATGGGCAAGCCTTCGCCGCAGTTTGACGTGGACCTGGTCGATGATGAGGCCAATTCCGTGGCCCCCGGCGTTATAGGCGAGATCGTGGTCCGCGTGCGCGAGGGCAAGCACCTGCCGGTCGGCATGTTCACCGGGTACTACCGCGACGCGGAGCGCACGGCTTCGGTATGGTACGATGGGTTCTACCACACGGGCGACCTCGCGTGGCGCGACGAGTGGGGCTACTACTGGTACGTGGGCCGCAGCGACGATGTCATCAAGTCGAGCGGTTACCGGATCGGACCGTTTGAGGTGGAAAGCGCGCTGATGGAGCATCCGGCGGTGGTTGAGACGGCCATCACGGCTGTGCCCGACCCGGTGCGCGGCCAGGTGGTCAAGGCGACCATCGTGCTGGCGAGGGGGTACGAAGCGAGTGACGCGCTCAAGCGGGAATTGCAGGAGCATGTCAAGAAGACGACCGCGCCGTACAAGTACCCGCGCATCGTAGAATTTGTCAAAGAGCTGCCCAAGACCATTTCCGGCAAGATCCGCCGCGTCGAGTTGCGCGAGCGCGACAACGCGAACGGATAAGACCGTTTCTTAATCATTAAAAAGGTTCCTCTTTGGCGGCGGAAGATGCCGGTAAAGCCCGCTTTGCGATTGCGAAGCGGGCTTTGCCATAAATCCACTTGTGCCACAACAATAAACCTGTTAGAATAAACATTGTGTAAACAGCCAAGTGAGTAAGGGGGGATATCATTGGACCTGTTCAAAAAGATCGACAACACCGTTGTCGATGAGGCCATTGCCTCGGGCGTGTATCCATACTTTCATACGCTCGAATCGCGCCAGGATGTCGAAGTGGTCATGGAAGGCAAACGCCGCATCATGCTGGGCTCGAACAATTACCTGGGCCTGACGGTCAACGAACGCGTCGTATCGGCGGCCATGGAAGCGCTTTCCAAGTACGGTACAGGCTGTTCCGGGTCGCGGTTTTTAAACGGGACGCTCGACATGCACATACGCCTTGAGCAGGAATTGGCCGAGTTCCTTGGGAAAGAAGCGGTCTCGACCTTCTCCACGGGCTTCCAATCAAACCTCGGCATCATCTCGGCGCTGTGCGGCAGGAACGATTACATCATTTGCGACCGGGAAAACCATGCCAGCATTTACGATGCCTGCCGCCTTTCCTACGCGAAAATGCTCCGCTACGATCACGGCGACATGAACGATCTCGAGCGCGTGCTCAAGCAGGTTCCGGAAGGCTGCGGCATTTTGATCGTCACAGACGGCGTGTTTTCGATGGGCGGGGACATCTGCGACTTGCCCACGATCGTTCGCCTGGCGAAGCAGTACGGCGCGCGCACGATGGTGGACGACGCGCATGGCCTCGGGATACTCGGCGAGGGCGGACGCGGTACCGCCGCGCATTTCGGCTTGACAGACGAAGTTGATATCATTATGGGTACCTTTTCAAAGTCCCTGGCGAGCCTTGGCGGCTACATGGCTGCGGATGCGCGCGTGATCAAGTACACGCGCCATGTCTCGCGCCCGTTTATTTTCAGCGCGTCCATCACGCCCGCCGCCTGCGCCGCGGCGCTTGAGGCGCTGCGTGTGCTCAAGGACACGCCGCAGCTCGTCACCCGGCTTCAGGCGCTGTCCGCCTACATGCGCAAGGGTCTTAAAGAGAAGGGCGTGCCAATTCGCGAGAGCCTGACGCCCATCATCCCCATCTACACCTACGACCAGACGGCCACCCTCGTCATCAACCGCCACCTATACGACGAGGGCGTGTATGTCAACCCCGTACTGCCGCCCGCGACGCCGCCGGGCGAGTGCCTGCTGCGCACGAGCCTGATGGCTTCGCACAGGGAGGAACTTCTGGACGAGGCCATCGGGATCATCGCGCGCGTCCTGAAGGAGCACATTCAATAGAAGCAAGCGCCAACAAAGCGCGGGTCCCCCAATGCGAGGCCCGCGCTTTTTGAAACGCAAATGGAATTATTCGCCCGCAGTGATGGCCTCGGGCAGCGGGCGGTTCAGGATCGCCATAAACTCATCGCCCATGATGGTTTCCTTTTCAAGCAGGAACGCGGACAATTCGCTCAGCTTCTGCGCGTTTGCCTTGAGAATCTTGGTCGCTTCTTCGAAGGCGTGCTTGATGATGCCCTCGATCTCCTGATCGACCAGCGACGCGGTGTCAAACGAACAAGTCATCTGGGAGTCGCCGCCAAGGTAGGCGCTTCCAGCGCTCTCAAGCGACATCATGCCGAATTTGTCCGACATGCCAAAACGCGTTACCATCGACCGCGCCAGCCGCGTCATGCGCTCAATGTCGTTGGACGCGCCGGTGGTGCAGGTGCCAAACGCGAATTCTTCAGCGGCGCGCCCTGCGGCGAACACCGTCAGCATCGCAAGCAGATCCTCACGCGAGTGCAGCACGTGTTCCTCTTCGTCCACTTGCATCGTGTAGCCAAGCGCGCCGGATGTGCGCGGGATGATGGTGATTTTGGTGACGGGCGCCGCATCCTTGAGCTTCGCCGCGACCAGCGCGTGTCCTATTTCGTGGCAGGCGATCAATCGCTTTTCCTTTTCGGGCACGACCAGGCTCTTGCGCTCACTGCCCGCGATGACCGTATCGACCGATGCTTCAAGGTCACCTTGCTCGACCGCTTTGTGCCCTACGCGCACAGCTCGAAGCGCGGCTTCGTTCATGATGTTGGCGAGGTCCGCGCCGCTCGCGCCTACGGTGGCCTTGGCGATGGCAGCGAGATCGACATTGGGGGCGAGGATGAGCGGGCGGGCGTGGACGCGCAGAACCGCCTCGCGGCCCTTGAGGTCGGGCAGGTCCACCGTGATGCGCCGGTCGAACCGTCCCGGGCGCAGGAGCGCCTTGTCGAGGATCTCCGGGCGGTTGGTTGCGCCCAGCACCACGATGCCTTTGTTGGGATCAAAGCCGTCCATCTCAGCCAGCAATTGGTTGAGCGATTGTTCGCGCTCGTCGTTGGAGTTCAGGCCCATCGTGTCGCGCTTCTTGCCAATCGCGTCGATCTCGTCGATGAACACGATGCAGGGAGCCTTGTCGCCCGCTTGTTTAAAGAGATCCCGCACGCGCGCCGCGCCTTGGCCGACGAACATCTCGACAAACGCCGAACCTGAAACGAAGAAGAAGGGCACATTGGCTTCGCCCGCGACTGCCTGCGCAATGAGCGTCTTGCCCGTACCGGGCGGTCCGACCAGCAGCGCGCCCTTGGGCAACTTCGCGCCGATCGCCTTGTATTTTTCGGGCTGGTGCAGGAAGTCCACCAGTTCAACCAGCGCTTCCTTGGCCTCGTCCTGGCCGGCGACATCGGAAAATTTCTTGCTGGACGCGTTGAGTTCATAGAGCTTCGCACCCGATTTGCCAAGCCCGCCAATCCCGCCGATCCCGCCGCCTCCGCTCATCCCGCGGAACATGCGGAACATGAAGTACCCCAACACGCCGTACATCGCGAGCTGAACGACGATGCTCAGGATCACGCTCAGGGACATGCCCGCCTCGACGCCGCGAAATTCGACGCCCGCTTCGATCAGCCGTTCAGAAAGCGTCAAATCCTGCACGCGTACGGTCTGATACTGCGCCGTGGGCCATTGGCCCACGCTCTTGGCGGTAAACTTGATCGCCGTGTCCCCGATTTCAACGGCAGAGACCTGCTTGTCTTCGACCATCTTGACAAAAACAGAATAATCCACTGTCTTGATCGACGAGTTCATCATGTTCGACATGGCGAAGAAGTTGGCCGCCATCATGAGCGCGATTGCGACGATGATATATATGAAGCGGTTGTTTGGCCCCTTGAACGGCGAGCGGTTGCCCGGACCGGATGGGTTTTGATTGTTGTTCATCATGACGCTCCTTCGAATCGATATCGACATTGTAGAAGAAAGCGCGGGCGATGTCAATCAAGTTTCGGCAAAAGTCATCAAAGCGCCAGAAATTGTCGATCGCCGGACACAATTTGGCCGCAGGCTCCCGTTAAGAAATATTTATACTATCTGCGCGCTTCTTAGCGGTTCCTTTCCTTGCCGGAGTTTGAATTAGATGTTAAAATTTAATGTAAAGTGTGGGCGCATATTCCGGGCCCGGACAAAATGAAGGGGGGATCGTTACATGGCCAACGAGCAAAATGAGCTGCCAAAGAATGGACCGGCGCCGGAAGCTGAAATGGACTTTAACGAGGTAATGGCCAAGTATGACAGGGAATCGGCCACACGGCTGTTTTTCGGGTCAAAAAAAATTGTGGTCAGCGCGCTGTGCGTTCTGTTCTCGCTCGTTCAACTGTACGCCGCGTTCACCGCGAAGATTCCCGCGACGCAGCTTCGGCCCCTTCATTTGGGGTTTGTATTGATGCTCTCCTTCATCTACTATCCGCTGGCCAAGGGCATGCGCAAGAGCGCCAACCATATCCCGTTCTATGACATCGTGCTGGCCTTGCTCGCGTTTGGATGCTGTCTGTATCTCGCGCTTCAGCACGTTGAGTTGGCAATGCGCATCTCAAAGAAGTTTGATCCCGCAATTGACCCGGCGGGTTACCGGACATTTGTAATCGATATGGTCGTGGGGGGCATGCTGATCGTGCTGCTGGCGGAAGCATGCCGGCGCGTCGTGGGCTACCCGATTTTGATCATCGCGACGCTCTTTGTGATCTACACATTCGCGGGCAAGTCCATGCCCGGATTCCTGGCGCACAGGGGCTTTGGCCTAACGCGCGTCATCACCTACCTGGTCTATACGACCGAAGGCATCATGGGCACGCCGCTTGGCGCGTCGGCGACGTTTATCTTCCTGTTCGTGCTCTTTGGCGCATTTCTTGAGACGACCAATGTCGGCGAGTTCTTCATTGAAATGGCGAACTCCATCGCGGGTGGGCGTCGCGGCGGTCCGGCCAAGGTCGCGGTTCTTTCGAGCGCTTTGTTCGGTACGGTGTCGGGTTCATCTGTCGCGAACACTGTGGGTACGGGTTCTTTTACCATTCCCATGATGAAGAAGCTCGGCTACCGGCCGGAATTCGCAGGCGCGGTCGAGGCGGCGGCCTCAACCGGCGGGCAGATCATGCCGCCTGTCATGGGCGCGGCCGCGTTCCTGATGGCCGAAGCCGTCGGCATCAGCTATACCGAAGTCGCCAAGGCCGCGATCATTCCGGCACTTCTGTATTTTGCGGGCATTTGGATCATCGTTGACCTTGAAGCGCGCAAGTACGGACTCAGGGGCCTTGAAAAGGACCAGATGCCAAAGTTTGGCAAGATTTTCCGCGACCGCGGGTACCTGGTCATTCCGCTGATCGTCATCATTTTCTTTATGACGGCCGGCTACACGCCCACCTATTCGGCACTGATCGGCATCGCGGCGGCGGCTTTCTGCGGCATGCTCCGGCGAATACAAGTCTTTGCGCAGGCAAAGAAACGGACATTCGCGGAGGGTCAGGACAAATCGATCCTGGAAGTAATGAAGTCAACCGGGATTGACATTCTGAATTCGCTCGCGGGCGGTGGGCGCGGCGTCATCGGCGTGGCCATCGCGTGCGGCATGGCGGGCATCATCGTGGGCACCATCACGCTGACGGGCCTGGGCCTTAAGATGGGCAACGGCCTGATCGACATCGCGGGCGGCAGCCAAATCCTGACGCTGGTGCTGACCATGATCTCGTCGATCATACTGGGTATGGGCGTGCCGACGACCGCCAACTACCTAATCACTTCGACCATCATGGCCCCGGCGGTCATGAAGGTCATGGGTTGCCACATGCTGACGGCGCACATGTTCGCATTCTACTTTGGCATCGTGGCCGACATCACGCCGCCGGTCGCGCTGGCCGCCATGGCGGGCAGCGCGATTGCCAAGTCAAAACCCATGCGCACCGGCTTCAACGCGACCAAGCTCGCCATCGCGGCGTTCCTGATTCCGTACATGTTCGTCTACAACGAGAAGATGCTCATGATCGGGGCCGAGTGGTGGAATATACTGCAAATGTCCGCGACAGCCCTCATCGGCATGATGGGCGTAGGCGTGGCGCTTGAAGGATACTATACGCGCCGCGCCAATTGGATTCAGCGCATTCTATTCCTCGCGGCGGGGCTTTTGTTGATCGATCCGGGTCTCGTGACCGACATCATCGGCATCGGCATCTTTGTGCTGATGGTTCTGTGGCAGGAGCTCGAAAACCGGCGCCTGGGCGGCAAGCTTGAGCCCTCGTTCAAGTTCTACGACGGCATGTCTTTGGGGAAGAAACTGACCACGTTCCTCGCCGATCCTTTCGTCATGATCGGCAAGCTCATCAAGGGCAACACCGGCGCCGCCGCGTAAGAAAAACCGGGTAAGCCGGTCAAGAAGCGGGAGGCGCAGGCAGACCGGCTGTGGTTTTTTCTGTCGGGAGCCTGTTATACCAATCCAAAACCTTCTGTGTAGCGAGCAAGGAAACGCAGAAGGTTTTCTTCATGTCTTGATCGGCACCAGCGTAACGGTTCAGTGTCCGCACCGCTCGCTTGATGCGCGGGTTCGGCGATTTTGTGCGTTGTGATGGCAGTAGCTTTGTGATATGCTGTATACAACGGGAGAGATGGAGGATGCGGGCACGCTGGTTGCGCGGAAAGGATGATACCATGTTTAAAGGCAAAGTGGCCGTCGTGACGGGCGGCGCGCGGGGGATCGGGCAGTGCATCGCGGAGGAGTTTTGCAAGCAGGGCGCGTCGGTGTGCGTCATCGACAAGTTGCCCAACGGGTATTTTGAGGGCGATCTGGCGGATGAGGCAACCCTCACTCGGTTTGCCGAAAAGGTGATCGCGGATCACGGCCGTGTGGATTTCCTGATCAACAACGCCATGACGTCCATGGGCGGTATCGACCGCTGCTCGTATGATGATTTCAACTACGCGCTGGCAGTCGGCGTGACGGCGCCGTACTACCTGACCAAGCTGCTGCTGCCGCACTTCGCGAAGGGCGCGGCCATCGTGAACATCGCGTCCTCCCGCGAGCGCATGAGCCAGCCGAACACGGAGAGCTACACGGCGGCGAAGGGCGGCATCTCGGCGCTGACCCACGCGCTGGCGGTGAGTCTTTCGGGCAAGGTGCGCGTGAACGCCATCTCGCCGGGTTGGATTGATACGCAGTTCAGGACCTATGCGGGCCCGGACGCGGCGCAGCATCCCGCGGGCCGGGTTGGCAACCCCATGGACATCGCCAACATGGCGCTGTTCCTGTGCTCGGACAAGGCGGGCTTCATCACCGGCGAGAACATCTCAATCGACGGCGGCATGACGCGGCAGATGATCTATCACGACGATTTTGGGTGGCGGCTTGAGGTTACGAAGGAGAGGTGAAGCGCGAAGTGGCTGAGGGACTGAAAATCAGATGCGCGCAGGAAGGCGACTGCGATTTGATCCTGCGATTCATACGGTCGCTGGCTGAATATGAGAAGATGGCGGATCAGGTGGTGGCCACGGCAGACGGACTGCGGGACACGCTGTTCACGAAAAAGCAGGCTGAGGTCATCATCGGGGAGTACCGGGGCGAGCCGGTAGCGTTCGCGCTGTTTTTTCACAACTATTCGACATTCCTTGGGAAGGCCGGCTTGTACCTGGAGGATTTGTTTGTGGAACCTTCTCACCGGGGACTGGGCATCGGCAAGGCGATGTTCGTGGAATTGGCGAAGATCGCGCTTAAGCGCGGCTGCGAACGGCTGGACTGGTGGTGCCTTGACTGGAACGAGAATTCCATCCGGTTCTACGAGCAGATGGGCGCGGAGGCGATGGACGAGTGGACGGTGTACCGGCTGAACAGGGACGCGCTGGCGGAGGTGGGAGCGGATGGCCTCAGCTTACCGACAAAGTCGATACGCTGTCATCGAAAATCTTTTGCCTGGGCAAAACCTTTTCGATGAGGAAGGAACGGGGCCGGATTCCTGAAAAGTCTGCGGACTTTCCCGGGCGGAATCCGGGCGGGTGGGGATTTTGAGTCGGGCGGGCGGTAAAGCCCGCCCTTGGTCAAAATCCCATTCACCCCCGGCGCACAGGTCGCCGGGGGCGTTGTCCGGGGGTTTGTTGATTGTCAAAGGCAAGGCCTGCTTCCGACATGCGGGAGCAGGCTGTACCTTTTGTGCACTTTCTACTTGCTTGGCGCTGTTTAGAAGTCCGCCTTGGTGACCAGGGCAACGGGCGTGCTGAACCGGGCGGGCGCTTCTTCGCCGTTGAGGGCGATGATGGCGGCTTCGACAGCCGAGTAGCCCATCAGGTAGGGCTTCTGGGCGATGGTACCGGTGAGTGTGCCCTCTTCAACGGCTTGCAGGGCTTCCGGGATGCCGTCGTTGCCAATCAGTATGAGGGTTTTGTCTTCGCCGGCTTGATCAAGGTTATCGCTCGTGAGCACCTTGTAGCCGAGGTCTGCGGCCGCCTGCATGACGCCCAGCACCATGGTGTCGTTGTTGCAGTAGATGCCGCGCACATTGGGGTTGGCTCTGAGGATGCCGGTGGCCACGTTCAAAGATTCAAGGCGATCCCACTTGCCGGTCTGGGAAGCCACCACCGTCAGGTTGGACAGTTCCTTGGCCGCAGCGGCGAAACCGCCGGTACGGTCGATGGCGCAGGTGTCGCCGGGGTTGCCTTCCAGGACGGCGACTTCCGCCTGCTTGTCTCCCAGCTTCTCGCTCATGAACGCGGCGGCCATCTTGCCGGAATCATAGTTGTCCGAACCTAAGAAGGTGGTGATTTTGATGCCGTTCTCATCGGCTGACTGCTGGCTGATCTCGGCGGTATCGACGTTGATGATGACGATACCCGCATCGGTTGCCTTCTTCAGGCCCGGCAACAGGTTTTGCTCGGTGATGGGGGAGACGATTACGGCGTTATAACCCTTCTCAATGCAGGTTTCAAGGATGTTGAGCTGATCCATGACGTCCTGCTCGGATTGCACCGCAAACACGTCGGCCACTACGCCGTAGTGCTTTCCGGCGGCTTCAAAGCCTTCTTTGTTCTTGACCCAGTGGGCATTCATCAGGGTACGGGTGATGTTCGCAATCTTGTATTCCGCCTTGGGGGCGCCGACGTTCTCAAGGAATGATCCATCGGTCAGGCCGGCCTCGTCGCTCAGGAACGATACGTCCTGGGCGGTTGCCATGAATGAGCAGGAGACAACCATTGCCAACACCATAAGAACTGACAGGATCCGTTTCATACACTCTACCTCCTATTATTCATTCCACTTATGTGGAAAAATGAACTACTTGCGCTTGGCCTTGCCGAAGGAATCCAGCAGCATGGCCGCGATCAGGATCAGGCCCACGACTACGATTTTGTAATAAGTCGGTACATTCAAAAGCGTCAGGCCGTTGTTCATGGCGCTTATGAGCACGGCGCCGATCAGCGTGCCGAAAATTCTTGATTCGCCGCCCGACATGGAGGTGCCGCCGATGACGACCGCGGCGATGGCGTCGAGCTCCGCGCCGCTTCCGATGGTGGGTTCCGCCGCGCTGAGGCGGGCGGTGGCCACGATGCCCCCGCCGATGGCGCACATGATGCCGCTGTATACGTAGGCCCAGCAAATCGTCTTTTCAACGCTG